>NZ_JAVDSG010000001.1:1855000-2472500 GCF_031455225.1 Saccharothrix longispora | reverse complement strand
GGCGGCGCAGCCGTCCTGTTCAGCCTGCTTCTGCTGGTTGCGTTGCTCAGCGCCGGTGTGCAGGACGCATCGGCGACCCCGCTCCGTGGTGGTTGCACGGTCACCATCTCGCCGGCCGGTCAGGCGGGTGGTCAGGCGACCGCTCCGGGTGAGCAGGTGGAAGCCACGCTGAGCGCCGACCAGATGGCCGTCGCGCGGACCGTCGTCGCCGTCGGCAAGGGCTTGGGTGTGACACGGCGCGGTACCGCGATCGCCCTGGCCACGGCGATGCAGGAGTCGACCCTGGACCCGAACGCGGTCTCCGGGCGCAGCCTCGGGTTGTTCCAGCAGCAGGGCGAGCTGTACGCAGGCGTCAATCGAACCGATCCGGCCGACACCGCCAGGGCGTTCTACGAGCAACTCCTGACGCGAATTCCGAACTACGACGACCCGGCCGTGGCGCTGGGCGACGCGGCGCAGACCGTGCAGGCATCCGGCGCCGGAGCCTCCTGGTACGCCCGATGGGACCGGTGGGCCACCGCGCTGGCCGCCCAGCTCCACGATGGCACCCTCGCCCAAGGCGGCGCCGACGGTGCCGCTGGCATCGTGTGCGCGCCGGGTGGCGGGTCCGGGCCGATCCGCGTGCTGGTCAGCGGCACTACGATCACCCTGCCGCCCGAAACCGGGATCCTCGGCACGCTCACCATGCCCAACGAACGAGTCACCACGATGGTGGCCGCAGCGTTGAGCTACCTGGGAACCCGCTACTCCTGGGGCGGTGGCAACACAGCCGGCCCCACCGTGGGCATCCGCGACGGCGGCGTCGCCGACGCCCACGGCGACTACGCCACCGTGGGCTTCGACTGCTCCGGTCTGATGGTCTACGCCTTCGCCCAGATCGGTGTCACCCTGCCCCGGGTCTCGCAGGACCAGCAGCGGTTCGGCCACCCACTGCCCTGGGAGCAGGCCCAACCCGGCGACATGCTGTTCTGGGGACGCCCGGCCACTCACGTCGCGCTCTACCTCGGTGTGCTTCAGGGCGTGCACTACATGGTCGAGGCACCTCAGAGCGGTGACGTCGTCAAGGTCAGCATGGTGCGCACCCCCGCGGGGTTCGACTCGACCGTGGTGCGCGCATGGTGATCCTGCGACGGCACCGAACCACGCTGGAACAACGCCGCCGCCGCGCCGCGGGCCTGCTGCTCGCTCTGGCCGGCGCGATCGTGACCGTGTGGCTGGCCACGGGGCTGCTCGCCGTGCTTGACGGGCAAGGCTGGCGGCCACCCCGGCTCCAGCTGCACTCACCGGTCCACGGTGACGACGGGCTAGTGGGACTGCCGACCTACCGACCCCCGGCCCCGACCACCACCTTCGGCTCGACCGCGCCGTTGACCGCCAACGTTCCCGAACCGGTTCCAGCCGCTCCCCCACACGAGATCGGCACGCGGTGGCCGGTAACCATCCAGTGGCCGGTGCGCCCGCTGCCGGTTGCGACGGCTGCCCTGCCGCTGTGGGCGGCATGGCTCGCATTCGTGGTCGCGCCCGTGGCTGGGTACCGGCGCGAAGGGCTGGCCAGCACCCGCGAAGTCCGGCGCGCACTGGGCCGTCGGCAGGTCCGCGGCAAGGGGCGGGTGACGTGGCCGCGAAGCCGGTGGTGGACCCGGCTGACCATGCCCACCGCCGCGTTCGGCTACCGCCTGGGCCGCCCTGTGCGGCCGTGGGCGCCGTGGGTGCCGCTGTGGGCACACTTCGAGCACAACATCCGCATCCTCGGCCGCACCGGCTGGGGCAAGACGCTACGCCTGCTCATCCCCATCATCCGCGACCTGCCCGGCCCGGCGATGGTGCTGAGCATCGAACCGGCGGTGTTCACCCATACCGTGCTCGCCCGGCAGCACCGCCCCACACGCCCCGCGCGGGCACCGTGGAGCCAGCTGCCCCGCCACCGCCGAACCTACGAGTACCCGGTCGCCGCGGTGGACTTCTCCGACCCGGCCGATCGATTCACCGCAGGCTTTCCACAGGTGCGCTGGAACCCCATCGACGGGTGCGCCGACTTCGCCGTCGCCACCCGACGCGCCCACGCCCTGGTCGCAGGCTCCGACACCGCGGGCACACAGCGACGCGGCAGCGAGGACGACGTGTTCTTCCGCAACTCCGCCGCCGAAGTCCTGGCCGCCTGGTTGTACGCGGCGGCACTGGGCGGCTACGGCCTCGACGAGATCACCCAGTGGCTCTCCGACACCCAACACACCACCCCACGCCGCGTGCTCGCCGAACACCCGCACACCGACCGCACCGCCCTGCTCGCCCTGACCACCCACCTGAGCACCCGCTCCGACCGCACCACCTCCGGCGTCGAGCGCTACCTCGCGCTGACCATCAACGCCCTCATCAGCCGCGAAGGCCGCGCCTTCTGCGACGTACACCCGGACCGGTCGTTCGACATGACCGGGTTCGTCCGTGACGGCGGCACTGTCTACGTGCTGGCCGACCCCGACCGCGTCCACCGCGTACGCCCGCTGTTGTCGCTGTTCACCGCCGAGATGTTCATCGCCGCCCGCACCGCGGCACTCGCCCATCCTAGGAGCCGGTTGCCCGTGCCGTTCGTCGCGGTCCTCGACGAGTTGCGGCACAGCGTCGTGGTGCCCAACCTGCCCTACGTCGGCAACACCATGCGCAAACACGGCATCCACTACCTCTACTCGGTACAGAGCAGCAGCCAGGAAGACGAACTCTACGGCGCCCAGGCCGACAGCCTGCGCGCCTCGGCCGGCATCACGCTGGTCGGCGGACTGGACATGACCGTCGCCCCCGAACTGACCACCCGAGCGGGCAACGCAGCCCTCGTCGAGCGGGCCCGCGAACGGGGCGGCGACCAGGTCACCCGCGTGGACAGCCTGCCGGTCTCCGAGCAGCAGCGCCTGGCCGACGGCCGCGCCGTCATCGCCCCCCGCGGCAGTGGTCTGTTCATCGCCTCCGCACCCACGATCCACCAACGCCTACGGCTGCGCCGCCGCATACACCGCGAGGTCGACGCCGTCGACGCGATCGTGCGCGAAGCACGCAGCCGTGAACACAGCCGCGCCCGAGCAGCCATGGACGCAGCCGACGCACGCGCCACCTTCAACCAACCCGGAAACACCCAGCCGTGACCGGCCACCCGACAGATCCCGCCTCGACGGCACTCGAAGCGTCTGCCGAGCACGACGTGACGGTGTTGCTGGCCCTGCTGGACGCCGAACCCGCCACGGTGCGACGCACCCCGTGGACGTGGGCCGCCCTGTCGGACGAGCAAGCCGCAGCACTGAGGCGGACCGTGCGGCGGTGGGTGACCGACTATAACCTGGTGCACGCGGTGTCCAGTCGCGAACTCATTCCCGACTGCTGGCCGCAGCATCCCGGCCTCGCCCACGACCTCGCCGTCATGGTCTGGGTCTACTACGACAGCCACCATGACCGCCGCACCACACCCCTGATGGCCGGCGACTACCACCTGCGCTACCTACCCGGCTTCCGCTCCCGGCTCGATCACTGGCTGGGCAGCGACCCCGCCGGCTGCCGTGCGGGTGAGCACCCCGCCTCTTGGCGCACCACCCCCGGCGAGGCCCTCCGTCCAGCCGACCACCACCAGCTTGCGGACCCCGGCGAAAGCAGAGCCACGCACTCCTCGTTCGGATTCACCGCGACAGGCGAACCACCGAACGCGGATTCGTCGTCCGCGCCCGTCAATCGGTAGAACGATCGCAGCGGAGCTCACCGCTCGGAAGACGACGCTGTTCGGGCAGGTCTGAACAGCTGGCATGCGTATCGCCGAGTATCGGCGTACGTCGCCATGAATCGTCCCTACGCCCGCGTCGCCTCCGGCGAGGATTCCCGGTATCCGCCGACCTACCGGCGCGGCATGGTCGCCTTCTACCGCGAGCACTGCCAACGCCTGACGCGGCGACCCGACGTCCCGGTCACCCACCTGCTTGCCGAGAGCCGCGTCCTCGGCTACTCCGGCAGCGCCAACCTCCTGGACCGCTACCTCCGCATCGGAACGACCCAGTCAGCAGCTTCGGATAGACGCGCCCTGCGACCATCGATGGCGTTCCAGTGCTACCTCGACCAGCGCCGCAGGGTCTGTCAAACGAGCGGCTCTGACCTGTAATCGGTGGTGACGCTGAGCATCTGTCAGGGTAGGAGGATGCGGTGGTGGAGGAGGTCGAATCCGGCGCGTCCGTGCATCTGCCTCATGATCCTCTTGGTGCGGGTGTTGACGCCTTCGGCGCGACCATTGTGGTATGGCACGATCACAGCGGCGTCCACAGCGGACCAGTCGATCCGAGACCGTTGGTGCCGGAAACGCCGACGAGCGGTGTCCGGGGCGGCAGAGCCCCGGACACCGCTCGTCGAGTCGGGCGTCAGATGACGTAGAAGCTCGGCCCGGGGACGCCGTGGATTTCGGCGCCGCGCGAGCTGTTGTAGATGGACGAACCCAGGTAGCGGCTCCCGCTGTAAACGTCGAAGCGCTCGTTGGTCCCGTTGCCCCCGATCCGGGACGTGAGGCATGCGACCTCGTTCGGCCACTTGGCCGGGGTGATGGACGCACCGCCGCGACCGGGGAACTGGACGGTGATGAAGAAGTTCTTGCCCGTGCAGACCTTGAGCGTGCCGGGCGTCGCCGCCTGGGCCTGCCCGGCGCCGAGCACCGAGAGCGCCAACCCCGTGGCGGCGGTCAGCCCTGCCAGCGCGACGCGACGCGACTTCGACTTGCGCATTGCTCCTCCAGATCTTCGTGCTTGCCAACCCGGTCACGGCGGGAGCGCCGCGCCGGACACCTCCGGTCGACCGCCGGAGCGGCGGTCGACCGCTCATCCCGGCGGGATCGCGACCCGCGCGGTCCCGGTGACGTCGGCGAGCGCCGGATGGGCGCCCGCGAGCCGGCACAGCAGCTCGACACCGGCGAGGTCGTCGTCGGATCCGGCGAGCACCTCGCCGTCCCAGCCGACCACGAAAGCCGACTCACCGTCGATACCGCACCACGCGGGCACCGCGAACGTGCCGTGCGACAGCCAAGAGCGGTCCATGCCCCTGCGGTCGCGGTCCTCGACCACCAGCACGTGGGGACCGAGCGCGAACGCGGCCACGAGGGCATCGTCCGCACCGGACTGATCACATGCCGCCCATCGCACCGGCTCCGCCCAGGTCGTCGCGCCACCGACGTCGGCGATCACCGCCCGACCGTCGTCGTAGCGCAGGGCACGGGTGCCCGAGGACGAGGTCACCGGCAGGACCGGCGTGTCGAACTGGCGCGACGATTGCGGCATTCTGCGCGCTCCGGGATCGGCGGTCGGGTCTACCGACACGTTATGCGCACGCAGGGACGCCCAGCAGTCGCCGCGAAGGCGGTGTACCTGTTAGGGCAACAGGTGTTGCCTGTTCACCGGTGTCCGACCAGCCCGCCGGGGGCACGAGCCCACCACTTGACCCTCAGCCCGACCAGCGCCGTGACAGGTTCCGCCATCGGCGGCGCCTGGGAGGGGAACAGACCGGGCGCCCACCGGTACGGCAGCGCGGCGACACCCGGCTTGACGAGGCAGAGGCCCGTGAGCATGGCGGTCACGTCGACGTGACCGCGCGGGTGCGCCGAACCGCCCAGCCCGGCGACGAGGCGCGCGACCTCGCGAGGCGCAGTACCGGGGCACGACTGACCGCAGGTGCGCCTGCGGCAGCAGATGCAGCAGGCCCACCGCCAGTACCTCCACCGGCTCCCCGAGGTCGAGCCACCCGTTCGCCGTGCACGCAGCCAGGACGTGATCGGTGTCGACGACGTCGGCGCGTAGGAAGTGGCCGTGCCGCAGGCGACTGGTCACCGCGCGCGGCGCGCTGACCGACCAGGACTGGCTGATGGTGCAGGCGATGGCCGAGGCGGTCGCCCGGCGCTGGCACGAGCCCGACCACGGCATCTGGGAGGAGCGGCACGCGCCGCGCCACCACGTGTACTCCAAGGTCATGTGCTGGGTGACGCTGGACCGGGCGGTGCGGCTCGCCGAGACCTACGGGCGCGACGTCGACCCGTCGTGGCCGGTGCTGCGCGACACCATCGCGGGCGACGTGCTCAAGCACGGCTGGAGCGAGGAAGCGCAGTCGTTCACCACCGCCTACGACGGCGACGACCTCGACGCCGCCTCCCTGCACGTCGGCCTGTCCGGCCTGATCGACCCCGCGGACGACCGCTTCCAGGCCACCGTCACGGCGATCGAGGCCGAACTGCGCTCCGGGTCCACCGTCTACCGCTACCGGCGCGACGACGGCCTGCCCGGCGACGAGGGCGGCTTCCACCTCTGCGCGGCGTGGATGATCGAGTCCTACCTGCTCACCGGCCGCCGCACCGCATCCTCACCAACGGTCTCGGATCGACCGGTCCGCTGTGGACGCCGCTGTGACTTTGCCCTACCACAATGGTCGCGCCGAAGGCGTCAACACCCGCACCAAGAGGATCATGAGCCAGATGCACGGACGCGCCGGATTCGACCTCCTCCACCACCGCATCCTCCTACCCTGACAGATGCTCAGCGTCACCACCGACTACAGGTCAGAGCCGCTCGGCTCGTTTGACAGACCCCGGCTGCTACCGGTCACTCGGCTGGGGTTCGATCCCGCTGCCGGGGTGCGGGGGTTCGAGGTCGTCGAGGTGGGGCTGGCGCTCGACGGCCAGCTCCGATGCGCGGCCGGCTGGCTCGTGGGCGGAAACTAGCTCGTTGTGACGTTCCTGTCGTTCGCGTTCGCGGATTTCCTCGGGTTGGTTCGCGCGCAGTTCTGCCTCGGTGCGCAGGCCGTCGATGCGTCGGCTGAGGTTGTGGTGTTCGACGGCGAGGCGTTCGGCGCGGTGCTGGGCGGTGGTGAGTGTGTCGAGGTCGCGTTGGTGGGCTCTGGGGCGTGCGTGTTCGTGGTCTTTTTCGGCTGCGTTGGCGCGCACGAGGGTGTAGTGGCGTTGCTCGGGTGGCCCTGTGCGCTCGTGGAGCCGGGCCGCCTGGGCGGCGAGGTCGCGGGCGTGTGCGTGTGCTTGTTCCTCCCGTTCGGTGTGCTGTCGGACCTGCTCGGCCAGTTCGGTGCGGCGGGTTCGGGCTAGCGGGCCCAGGGCATCGAGGGCGTGCTGGGTGCGTGCGCGGTCGGCGGCGGCGTTCTCCGCCTGCTCCAGGGCTGTGTGCCAGCGCGTTTCGAGGTCGTCGGCTTGACGGATCAGGTTGGCCTGTTCGCGGAGCCGGTGCAGGTGTTCGTCGAGCGCCCGCACGGCCGGACCGACTTGGGCGTCGACCTGGAGCCGCAGTTCGTCGGCCTGCCGGCGCGCTTCATCGAGGGCGCGGTCAAGAGTGATGAGGCGCTGCTGCTCGGCTGCGAGCAGGCGCTGGAGGTGCTCGTCGTTGTGGCGGCCGTGTTCGCGCTCCGCCCAGTGCTGTGCCCTGCGGGTTTCCGGCTGTCGGGTTTCCGGTTTGCGGTCGGCAGCACCCGCAGTGGTCTTGGCAGGTTCGGTGTGCTGCTGTGCAGCGCGCTGGAAGGCGGCGGTGGTCAACGCCGAGGGGTTCTTGACCCGCCTGCCGCTGACCTCGGTGGGTGAGACCTGGCGCAGCGCGGCGTGCACGTCGACACCGCCTTCGGCGGCTTGCTCGATCCGCTGGGCGAGTGCGCCGAACGCAGGTCCGCCGGCGACGAGGTCGACGACCTCGGGGTGGTCGGGCCACGCCCGGCGGAGGTGTTCGAGGGCGGTGCGGCGGCGGTGGCGTTCGGCGGCGGCCCGGTCGCTGCCTCTCTGTGCCTTGTCGGCCTCCCACTGGTGGGCGCCGGCGGTGCGCTTGATGAAGTAGGCGGTGAGGCGGGCGGGGTCTTCGACGTTGTCGTGGCCGACCTTGGCCAGCGGGACGCGTGCCAGCAGGGTGCGGGCGTCCAGTCCGGCGACCGCGTGGCGGTCGAGTTGGCGCACGACGGCGTCGAACGTGGGGCTGGTGATCACGGTTTCGGCCAGTTCGGGGCGTGCGGTCCAGGTCTCGCGCACCAGGTCGGCGACCTGATCGCGCAGCAGCTGCCACTGCTGTCGGCGGTCGTCCTGCTCGCGCCGGGTGTCGACATGACCGTCGGCGAGGCGTTCGGCGGCGTCGCGTACGGCCCATGCGGTGAACGCCGCGGGGTCGGTGACAGCGTCGGAGGTGACGGTGCGCAGCGGTACCTGGGCCAGCACGTCGCGCACGTCCAGGCCTGAGTTCTCGACCTCGGCCAGACGCCGGGCCGCAGTGGTGAACGCGGCGGCGGCGATGATCCGCTCCACCAGGTCGGGCTCGTGGCGCCACACCTCGCGCAGCAGGGCCGCCGCGCGGTCTCGCGATTGCTGGTCCCGCTGGGCGCGTTCGGCGCGTGCCTGCGTGGCTTCGGCGCTGTGCTCGGCGCGCTCCTCGCGGCGGCGGACGGCTTCGCGTTCGGCTGCTGCGGCATCGCGGGCGTGCTGCTCGCGGGTCTGGGCGTCGGTGAGGTCACGGAACTCGGTGAGCCCGAGCTGGACGACGACGGGCAGGTCGTCAGGTGAGGTTTCGGTGCTGCGGGCGCGGCGGGCGAGCTTCTCGACGGCGTGTTCCATCCGCTCCGCGCGGGTCTGTGGGGCGGGTCGGGCGGTGGCTTCGCGTTCGGTGTCGAGCGCGTCGAGTGGCGCGAAGAGGTGCACGGCCCTGCGGTGCCGGCTGGTGGCGACGTGGGCCGCGGGGTTGTCGGCCCCGGCGGCGTGGAACAGCACCGTGCCGCCCGACCACTCCCCCGCGGGGCCGCGCCACTGGTCCCCGACCGTCAGCCCTTCGGACTTGTGCACGGTCATGGCGTAGCCGAGGGACACGCCGCCGCGGGCGATGTACTCCGGGGTGAGCCGGCCGAGGCGGGTGGTGCGGCCGTCGGCGGCGTCCTCCTGCCATTCGACGGTCAGCGTGCCGTCGTCGGCGATGTGGGTGACGACGGCGCGGTAGCCGTTGAGGACGTCGGTGTCGGCCAGCGTGCGGCGCTGCACGGCGTTGATGCGCATCAGCACGTGGTCACCGATGTGGAAGCGGATCTCGCCGCCGTGTCGTAGCGCGTAGGTGCGGCCGGGGCCGAGTTCGGTATCGGCCAGGCGCAGGGCCTGGGCGCCGTGGTTGAGCCGGTCGACCATGTCACGGGTGGCGCTGAGCATGACCAGGCCGCGGATCTCGGTGTGCGGGTCGGGTGCTCCGGCGCGCATCCGCGCCCAGGTGGCGAGCATGGCGGCGGTCGCCTCCGAGGTGGTGTCGGTGGCCACCAGCCGGTTGCCCAGCATCCAGATCGCGAGGGCTTCGCTGTAGCGGCCCTCGCGCCACAGCGCGATGGCCTCGCGTTCGTCCTCGTCGCGCTGCCGCCGGTTGTCGACCAGTTCAGGGCCGTCGACGAGGCGGTGGACGTGCCCGAACAACGAGCCCGCGCCGACGCCGCGCAGCTGGAGCTTGTCGCCGACCTCGATGACGCGGGTGCCGGTGCGGGCAGCGCGGTGATAGAGCCTGGCGCGATCGCGGTCGTCGGTGAGGTTGGCTTCGTCGACCACGAGCACGTCGACACCGGTCAGGACGGTGCTGTCCGGATCCTCGACGGTGCTCAGCAGCGAGGTCAGCGTCTTGGAGGGAATGCCGGATTCGGCTTGCAGGTTGCGGGCGGCGACGGCGGCGCTGGCCGCGCCCCGCACCACATATCCGGCAGCCTCCAGGACCGTGCGCAGGGCGCGCAGCAGGGTGGTCTTGCCGGTGCCGGGGGCGCCGTTGACGGTGTCGATCATGCGGCCGTCGGTGGCCAGGCGCGTCACCGCGGCACGCTGCTCGTCGGACAGCGGGTAGTCCTGACCCGCCTCGACGATATCGAGGGCCATCCGTATCAGGTCCGGGTCGGTGACGCGGACCGGTGACTGGTCGGGATGGCTGGCCTTCGCGTCGCGCAGGATGATCTTCTCGGCGTCGATGACGTCGGTGGTGGTGAACTGCTGCGCGTTGGCCATGTGCTGCGCGGCCAACGACCGCTTCGCTCCCACCCCGTGCACCAGTTCCGCGCCCTGGGGCAGCCGGACGAATTCCAGATGGGCCAGCACCCGGTCGGTCATGGCCTCGATCGCCTCGGGTGACTCGTAGCCGCCGGGCATCGCGTCGGCGACGTGCCGCAGTGCGTCGGCGCGCGTGAATCGGCGGCTGTGCGAGGTCAGACCGGCAGTCGGGTCGAGCAGGTGTCGCGCGATGGTCTCGGCGGTGACGACCGGTTCGGGTTCGGGCTGCTCGCCGTCTTCGGGCAGGTGTCCGCCGGCGAGGACGTGTCGGAGCTGTTCGGCCGGGTCACGTCCGGCGGCAAGTTCCTGTCCCTGCCAGATGTCCTGGAGGGTGGCGTCGGATGTGTCGCCGTGGCCTTGTCCGCGTGCGGTCTTGGGTCGGCGGGTCAGCCGTGCCGCGAGGTCCTGCTGGACGCGGGTCGCGGTATCGGGGTCGTGTCCGAGCTGGGTGAGCAGGGCGCGGATGTCGGTGTTGCGTTTGCTGAAGTGCCGCAGCGTGTCGTCGGCGATGCCGGCGATCTCCCAGCGTCCGGTGCGTTCGCTGCGGCGGTAGCGCACACCGAACCGGGTCGTCATCTGGTGCCGGATCAGGGCGTGCACCATGTGCTGCACGACCGGTGCGTGACGGATGAGGTCTCGGCCACCGGCGGCGATGGTGCTCCACTTGCCGTCCTCCACCCCTCGGGTCATGTTGGCCAGGGTGAGATGGACGTGCCAGTGCGGATCGCCCACCGGCATGCCTTCGGTGGGCCGGGCGGTGCGTTCGATCATCGCCCAGCCGAGGAAACCCGAACCCGGCACGGTGGCCGCGGTCTTGCCTTGGCCGTGTTTGCCGCGCATGCCGTAGGCGGTGCGCGCTTCGAGCCAGTCGACGGTGCGCAACACCTGCTCCAGGTACATCGGCTCCGCCTGCGCGGCCAACTCCGGCGTGGCGATGGCCAGGAACACCGAATCCCCCTTGGGGATGTCCACGGTGAGGTCGTAGGCGGCGTTGCCGGCGACGACTCGCCGCGGCACCCTCTTGAAGCGCGGCCTGCCGGTACGGCCGGTGCTCTGCACCACGGTGAACAGGTTCGCCGTCGCCCGCTGGAACGCGCCGGGCTGCCACACCTCGTCCGGCACCAGGCCCAGGGCGTCGAGGAGGAGACCGGCGTGGTCGGCGCGCAGGCGCGCGGTCTCCCCGTCGGCCCGCCACACCCGCTCCGCGGTGGCGAACATGTCACGCAACCTGCGGTCGGTCAGCACGTCCGACACCGGCACTCCGGCCTGGGCGGCGATGCCGTGCACGGCGCGCACCAGCGGCGAGATCGGCAGCTTCGCGTCCTCCGGCACCGCCTTCTTCGGCTCCACCAGCACCTCGCCGGTGTGCGGGTGGCGCCCGGTAGCCAGGGCCCGTGCCCAGGGGAACTGGTCTTGGGTCAGCGGGCTCAGCGGGGTGATGCCGACCTCGCGCAACCCCTGCCCGATCCACAGCAGGCCCCGCGGAGCACCCCGCGGGTGTGTCGAGAGCGGTCGTTCACGGTCGGAGCCGCTGCACGAGTCGCGCTCACCGAGCCGGTAGTCGATCTCCGCAGGGGTGAACCCGAGAGGCTTGACGTAGGCCACACACCCACCTCCCCCACGCGCTGCTCGGCGACAGGAAGCGCGTCCTGTCGCCTGTTCGACTCTTGGCGTGGGGGCCGAGATCACCACACCTGGCGTGCCGGCTCGATGTGGGACCTCACCAATACCATAGTGCAAATCCATTAATCCTGCTGCAGTTGTTCGCAATGGACGGTGCGATGCCGACTTTCGTTGGGCGAAAAGGCATCCGCAGCACGGACACGACAGGTGCGCAACAGCGGACCTGTATTGCTGTGGCGACTGTCGTTCGTGCTGGAGTTGAACCGAAGCGGCGTTTACGGTGGTGGTGCTCCCAGGGGGATGTGCGGAGCGGAGGTCGGGATCATGGCTGCGTCGGCGAGGGACATCGCCCGGCAGGTGGCGGAGGAGGACCGACGGCGGGCGCGGCTGCGCACGGCGGCGATCCGGGATGTCGCGCGGGCTGCTGAGGCTGCCGAGGAGGCGCGGCGCGGTAGTGACGAGCGGGTCGCGGGGTTGCGGAAGCGGCACCGTGAGCGGGTCACGGTGTTGCGTGAGCAGCTCGGGGCGGACATCGAGGCGGAGCGGGCGAAGAAGCAGACGGCCCGGGTGGGTCTGGCGCAGGCGGTCGTGGCGGCGCTGGAGGTGTTCGACGAGGTGGAGTTGGCGCGTTATAGCGGGATGTCGGATCAGATGGTCGCGTCGTTGGTGCGCTTGGCGCGGTCGGCGTCGGTCGGGGACGGGTCGGATGAGCAGGAAGAGGACATCGACGGTGGGACCCGCGTCGGCGAGGACGTCACCGGTGTCGATGGTGAGCCGGACGTGCTGAGTGGTTCTGGTGAGGACGTGCCGAACGGCATGGTGCCGCCGGACGGTGGTGGTGTCGGTGATGCTCCCGCGGCGGGTGGGGGGCATCGCTTGGGCGCGGGAGGTGTGGGGGTTGGCGGGGGTGAGTACCCGCCGCAGGCGGGTTCGATGTCGCCGTGAGGCGGTCGGGGGTGGGTGGGTGGGGCCGGTTTGTGGCGGGGTGGCCGGCTTGGTGCCGGCCACCCCGGTTACGTGGCGGGTGTCGGCGGACGGGGTCGGCCCGTCCGCCGGCGGGTGAGGGTTAAGCGGCTGCTGGTTCGGCGTGCTGCTGCGGTTCCTGCGGGGTCTGCTGCTCCAGTCGTCGGCAGTCCAGGCACAGACCCTGTCGGACCTGCTTCACGTCTCCGCACGTCTCGCACGAACCACCGTCCACCGTGGGCGCGGTCTCGGGCTGGGGTTCCTGTTCCCGGTCGGGCTGCGGCTGGGGTTCGGGGGTGTCCTCGGCGGCGGCGGCGCAGGTGCGGGAGCAGTAACGCGGGTCATGCGGCGCGGTGCGCTGGTCGTGCTGGTTGGGCACGTCGAGGGGGTTGGGGTTGTTGTTGAGGTTGGCGTCGCAGTGGGCGCAGCAGGGCACGCCTTCGGCGATCGTGACGGCGGCGTGCCGCTGCTGGTGGGTGGTCGCCCACTGCTCGATGGTGGCGGCTGCGAGTCGGCGCTGATGCCGCATGGCGCGTCGCCACTCGGCGCGCACGGCGGGCATTCCGCCGTGGGTGACGTGGTAGACGCATCGGGCGTGGATGGCGTCGGTGTAGGTGTGGCCGGTGGGCAGTTCGGGGATGCCGGGGCGGTCGAGCGAGCGGCATTCGGTGCACAGGCCGTCGTCACCGTGTCCGGTCTTGACCCGGTCGGTGTGCACGTCGATGACGGCGCGTTCCCCGGCGCACCACACGCACGGGCGGGTGCGTAGGTCAGCGACGGCGGCGCGGTCGTAGTCGAGTTCATAAGCGATCGGCCGCTCTGCGCGAGCGGGGGCGTCGTCCACTCCGGCGCGGGTCTGGCTGTACTCGGTGACGGTGCGCGGTTCGTTCTGGGCGCGGGAGCGGCGGCGCTGTTCGGGCACGGTGCGGCGGGCGCTGTGTTCGTGGCGGGAGTTGCTGTTGCGCGGTGCCTGGTAGTTGCCGCGTCCGTAGCGGGGCGCGCTGGTGGTGTCGGGGTGGTAGAGGCCGGGGTCCTGGGCGGGGACACAGGCGGCGATGACGGCGCGGTCCTCGGGGTTGGCGGTGCGTTGCCAGGCGTTGCGCAGCTTTGCAACGGCGATGTCGTAGGGGTAGCTGCTCAGCGTGGCGGCGCACTTGCCCATCAGGGCCAACGTCTGCGGGTCAGCGGTGTTGACCACGGTACGGACGCGACGTTTGGCGGCGGTCAGATCACCGGCCCGGACCAGGGAGGCGATATCGACGAGTGCCGTAGGGACAGAAACGTGCTGCGACATGAGTAACCTCGAAATTCGGATCTGCGTGTCCGTCGGGTTTGGCCTTCCCGGCGTTTCTTGCAGTTTAATCCTAGTAACGATTCTCGCAATTCGCAAGACCAAAAGGGCTCGGCTCATTTTTTGACGTCAAACCGTTACCTGCACTGCCAACGTGCTGACCTGCCGTTTGTCTGCCCGAAACGCGGTTTGCACGCATTGTCCAACGCACCCTAAATGTTGCTTAACCCTTTTCGCCGCCCCCCTCGCGTAGTGCCGGTTTCGTGTCGCGCAGACCGGGTCAAGGTGGGTCCTGAAATAATTGTTCGGAGCTTGCGGAGAAGAATTATTTCGGGTGCCTTGAGGCGGTCTGCGCGGCATGACAGCCTCAGGGCACGAGGGGGCGTTGGCGACGCGCGGCTCCCGGGTGAGGTTCGCTTGGCCGCGTACGTGGACGAGGAGGTGGCAAATTCCTGTTCAGGCCGCGTCCAGGATGTACCGGTGCTCTGTGGTCCCGGAGCTGCGGCGATGATCCGTTGGGTCGCTACACTGGAGTGGCGCGTCAGGATAGGGCCCTTCGGAGCCTGCGTGGTCTTGATGCGTTGTGTTCCCGCATTTTTGGTCGAGCCACTGCCTGTGGTGGTGGTAAGCCTTCGGGCTTGTGCGGGTGACGCGGGACGTGCCTGGCTTCGGCCAGGCACGTCCTCACCGTCTCGCGGACTTCCCGGGGGTCTGCACCTGCCCACAACGGCTTCCTGTAAGCGACGTGCCTGCCAGTGGTGGCTGTTGCAGCACCGACTCCCTGTGCTCGTCGGTGCGGTCTCGGGTGCGTGCACAGGCCGGGCGGTCTACTCGCTGGCGTCGACTCTGCCGAGCGTGCTGGTCGTCTGGACCAAGTCGGTGACGGCGTGGATTGCTGTGCGTTGCGACCAGTCGAGGAACGTCTCGGGCAAGCCGGTGCTGGCGTTCGTGGTTTCGTCGCGTCCCAGGAGCAGGCATGGTCCGGCGATGCGCGGTCTGCCTGCGGCGAGTAGCCGTTGGACGAAGGCCCGGTCGCCGTGGGTGGCGGTGTAGGTGCCGGAGGTGATGTCGGCGAGCAGGTGGTCGAGCAGGGTGTTCATGTTCGGGTTGGGCGGGTGGTTTTCCAGGCTGTGGTCTCCGATCCAGAAGTCGAGGCCGCGCACGACGTGGACGCGGTCGGCGAAGGGGTCGCCGACCAGGCCGATTGGCAGTAGGGCGAGTTCGTCCGGGTCGTCGGGCAGGGTGAGGAAGTGGACGTGGTCGTCGTGGCAGTACATGCCGAGCCGGGGGCGCGGCCGGGGTTCCGACGTGAGGCCGGCGTCGTCCGGGGCGGTCTCTTCAGCGTCTGAGCCGTGCGTGGGGGTGGCGGGGAGCAGCTGCTGGATCTCGGCTGCTGGCTCCGTGCTGGAGTTGTTCATGGTGTGCTGTCTTTCGGTGTCGTTGGACGCTGGTGTGGTCGGCCGGGTAGGGCGGCGAGCCGTCGCAGCGTCGAGGCGTTCTGGTGTGAAGTGGTCTTCCGGCTCGATGGCTGTGTCGAGCCGGGCGGCTGTCGATGTTGGGGGCAGGTGCTGGGCGCGTCCGGTGTTGGACGGGTGGCGGTTATGTGGCGTCGAGGCCGCAGCCGGGGCAGAGGAGGAAGACGCCCGCATCGTGGTCCGACGTGTCGGGGTCGACTGGACGGCCGTGGCGGTCGAACCACCGGCCGCTCGGCGAGTCCCAGGTGCAGGTTTCGGGGTGTTCGGCGGGCCAGGTGTGGTCGGGTACCTGCATGACCCGTCGGTGCGGGTGGACGTATTCGCGGGAGGGGCCGTGGAAGTGCACGGGCCGGTCGCGCAGCGCGATGGCCGCGGTCTCGTGTGCCGGCGGAGCAGGAGCGGGGCATCTGGTCATGACGTTGAGCTCCTCGAGATGTGTGGCTACGGGGCTTACCGGTTGGTGGGTCGGTCCCAGACGTGGACGGTGTGGCCGGTTTTGAGCGGCTTGTCCTGGGGGCCTCGGATTTGGGGGTTGATCCAGACGAGGCGTCGTAGGGATCGGTCGGGGCCGTGGGGTTGGTTGCGCCAGTGGCCGCGGACCAGCCAGCGCACGGTGTACTGGCGTTCGCCGGTGCTGGTGGGCTGGTTGTCGGTGGGTGTGTCGCGGTGGCGGCGGTGTACGTGCACGATGCGGACGTCGGAGGTGCGTACGCCGTCTCGGGCTTCGCGGCGTTGGAGGCGCCGGTTGGGGGTGGCTTGTTCGGTGTGGCTGATGCCGGGTTGGGTCATCAGCAGCCAGGCGGCGTAGAGGACTTTCAGCCAGGGCACGACGGCTTGGCCGGCCAGGAGGGTGCTGAGTTCTCCGATGCGGTTGAGGTCGGCGATGGTGTGGCCGTGGTGCAGGGTGATTTCGTTGTCCCATAGCCATTCGGGTGTGGCTGTGAGCGCGGTGTGGAGTTCGGTGTGTTTGGGTGGTCGGCTGAGGATGCGGGTGAGGCAGTGGCGGAGGTAGTCGCGGTCGCGGACGCTGTAGAAGGTGATTCCGGTGGCGTCGGGTATGCCTGGTAGTGGTCCCCAGGAGGCGGCGGCGATGTCGACGCGCCGGTCGCCCAGTGCGTCGCCGAGGTAGGAGCCGATGGGTTCGGCGAAGACGATGAATCCGTGTTGGGCGGGCTGGTGGGTGTCGTCGATGCGCAGGTTTTCGGGGAGGGTGGTGGCGGCGGCGGTGGCGACTTGGGTCATCTCTGGTGAGACCCAGTAGAGGGCGGCTTGGGCGAGGCGTTCGCGTTCGTTGTCGAGGATGAGCCGTGCGGCCTGTTCGGGGTTGGGTGAGCGGATGAGGTCGAGTGAGAAGCGTCCTTCTTTGACCATGGTGGTGTGGAAGGTGAGCGCTTCGGGTTGGGCGAAGACTTCGCGGAGGTAGAGCCGTATGGCGGGCAGGTCGTGGGGTTGGGGTGGGGTGTAGCTGCTGTCCCAGATGCCGGTGTCGGGGTTGTGGGGCATGGCGGTGTGGCTCCTGGAAGGCGAGGAAGTGGATGGGCGCGGTGAGTTGGGGGCGCGCGGGAGCACTGCGGGCCCCGGCCGAAGTCGGGGCCCGCAGTGGGGTGGTGCGGGAGGTGGCCGGGGGCGCGGCTTGCTGTGGAGGCCGTCGTGTTCGGTCGCTTACCGCTCCCCTGCCGGTGTCCGGCGGTCATGCCGGCGGGGCGCTTGTCCCAAGGTGGGGAGGGGTCGCGTGGGGTGCGGTGTCCCGGCGTGCGGCATCGGCACGGCAACCCTGGGGCCGGCCGTGCTCGGTCGGGTGGAGCGCGGTGGCGTTGTGCCGGGCGTTAGTGCTGTGTGTCGGGCGAGCGCGGGTCGCTTCCCGGTGTGGGGCGCTGGTCGCGGTGCAGTGGCGTGGTGCCGTGGCGCCGCTCGTTGAGTTGCCGCGGTTGCGGGATGCGGCGCCATCCGATGCGCTGGCAGGCGTAGAAGCGGCCGTCGACCGCGACGATGTCGCCGATGGACAGCGACCTGTTGCCGCGGTCGCGGTAGCGGATGGCGCGCGGGTCGGGCTTGCCGAACTCGGGGTCGTCTCCGATGTTGCACAGCTGGAAGGCAGCCTCGACCAGGTCCACGTCGCGGCTGCGTGATGCCGGCGGCTCGCGGTAGGCGAGGACTTCGGTGACCGGTTGTCCGTGGTAGCCGACGAGCAGTGCGCGATCGTTGAGGTTGTGGAAGACCCGGATGGTTACGGGGCGGCGTGCCCAGCGCAGCAGCGTGTGCCTGTACTGGTCGAAGGCCGTGGCGAGGCGGTGTCGGGATGGTCGGATGTTCATCGTGTCGCGCCCTCTTGCGGCTCGGGGGTGCCCCGCGGTTGCGGGGCGCGTCCGCCGAGACAGGGGCAGGGGTGGGGGCGGCGTTGTGTGCCGGCCCTGCCTCTGCCCCTGTACGGTGCGACGCCCCTGCGACCACGGGGCACAGCCCGGCTGCGTACGGCTCTCCCACCGCGTAGCCGGGTTCGAGGGCGAGCGGTAGTGCTTCTTGCCCCGGAAGTAGGTAGCCACGTAGGTCGGCGAGAATCAGCCGACCTACGTGGCTGGCTGCAGCTCAGGCAAGCTTGTCGCCGTCGGGCATCTCATGCGGGTCAGGAGCCGTGGGACTCTCCTCGTTCGAAATCCGCGTCGTTGCATCGACAAGTAAGGCTTCCGAATGAGATGGCCCTGCCGACGCCTGCCCTGCTGAACATCAGGACGATATTCGAGACCGCAATGCACCGAATGAAATGCGGGCATCGGCCTGTAACGTAGCAGCTCAGGAAGTGTCTTCCCCGCGCGAGCGGGGGTGGTCCGCTGCGCGCGGCCCCATAGTGGGTCGTGGGGCCGTCTTCCCCGCGCGAGCGGGGGTGGTCCGGCGACCGCCAGGCGCTGCGCGGAGTACGCCCCGTCTTCCCCGCGCGAGCGGGGGTGGTCCCCGGCGGGACCTCCGGGTGACTTCACACCGCCCGTCTTCCCCGCGCGAGCGGGGGTGGTCCTAGCGGGGTGATCCAGGTGGAGACTCGCGACGGGTCTTCCCCGCGCGAGCGGGGGTGGTCCGCACGTCACGGGCCTGCTCACGGCGACTGGTCGGTCTTCCCCGCGCGAGCGAGGGTGGTCCGCAGGCGCTCAAGGGGATCGACGCGCCGGTGAAGTCTTCCCCGCGCGAGCGGGGGTGGTCCCTCCGGGTGGTGGTCGGGCCACTGCATGGTGTGGTCTTCACCGCGCGAGCGGGGGTGGTCCGTAGGCGACCGACCCCTCGTCGCCGTCCGGCGAGTCTTCCCCGCGCGAGCGGGGGTGGTCCGGCACGCAGGACCATCGGGCGTCGTCTGAACACGTCTTCCCCGCCCGAGCGGGGGTGGTCCGGCGCTGCCGGAGGTCCTGACGGACGAGGCCGTGTCTTCCCCGCGCGAGCGGGGGTGGTCCTCGCACCGCTGATTTCCACGGTGTCGCCGTTGCGTCTTCCCCGCGCGAGCGGGGGTGGTCCCGCCGACCGCGCGGTCAGGGCGGCCAAGGCGGCCGTCTTCCCCGCGCGAGCGGGGGTGGTCCCGGGTGGTGCCTAGCGGCTGTAGGTCGATCCGAGTCTTCCCCGCGCGAGCGGGGGTGGTCCGCTGGGCCTGTCCGGTCTGTCCGAGGCGCTCGAGTCTTCCCCGCGCGAGCGGGGGTGGTCCCTCGGCCGGTTGAGCGCGCGGCACAACCGCGTCGTCTTCCCCGCGCGAGCGGGGGGTGGTCCCTGTGCGCGAAATGTCTGCCCGAATGGGTGGAAGTCTTCCCCGCGCGAGCGGGGGTGGTCCGAACGGGCAGAACACGCCCGCGTCCCGGCCGTAGTCTTCCCCGCGCGAGCGGGGGTGGTCCGGCGGTGGAGATCGGCACCACCACCAAGGCCAAGTCTTCCCCGCGCGAGCGGGGGTGGTCCGAACGGGCAGAACACGCCCGCGTCCCGGCCGTAGTCTTCCCCGCGCGAGCGGGGGTGGTCCGGCGGTGGAGATCGGCACCACCACCAAGGCCAAGTCTTCCCCGCGCGAGCGGGGGGTGGTCCGGTGGTGCGTTCCTCCTGGACGTCGAACACCGGGTCTTCCCCGCGCGAGCGGGGGTGATCCGTCCTCACCGCGGCCGACGCGCACCCCCAGCACGTCTTCCCCGCGCGAGCGGGGGTGGTCCGGAGACACCGGCGTGTCCACACAGGACGTCGTCGTCTTCCCCGCGCGAGCGGGGGTGGTCCCAGGTCGGCACGGCCCTTGACGACGCGGTCGTCGGTCTTCCCCGCGCGAGCGGGGGTGATCCCCGCTCGGCGTCGACCTTCCGCGCGAACGACGGGTCTTCCCCGCGCGAGCGGGGGTGGTCCAGTTACGGTTCACGGAAGGCCCAGTATGGGCAAGTCTTCCCCGCGCGAGCGGGGTGGTCCCGCCTCCGCGGTGCGCCGGCCACGAGGCAGGCCGTCTTCCCCGCGCGAGCGGGGGTGGTCCGCTCCAGGCCGCCATCGGCACGGCCGCCGAGCTGGTCTTCCCCGCGCGAGCGGGGGTGGTCCGGTCTACATCGGCATCTGTTCCGCACTGATCTCGTCTTCCCCGCGCGAGCGGGGGTGGTCCCCAGCCGTGCTCCCGCGCTTCCTCCGGGTGCTGGTCTTCCCCGCGCGAGCGGGGGTGGTCCGCATGTCAGGTGGGAACAACGCAAAGCTGCGGGGTCTTCCCCGCGCGAGCGGGGGTGGTCCCTGATGCTCCACCTCGGTGTCGACCCGAACGAGGTCTTCCCCGCGCGAGCGGGGGTGATCCGCCGTGCCCGCCGTGCCCGCCGTGCCCGCCTACGGGCTCGACGTCTTCCCTCCGCGAGCGGAGGTGGTCCGACCCGCCGTCCAGCCCGCGTCTGCGCATCGTGGTCTTCCCCACGCGAGCGGGGGTGGTCCCTTCGCCAGCTCGATGCCGCCAGCCGTCTTCACGACTTCCACGCGAACGGGTTTCCCGAGCGAGCAGCTGGTGCTGTGGATCGGCGAGTCTTCCCCGCGCGAGCGAGGGTGGTTCTTGGTCGCCATGGTGGGAAGTCCTTACGTGTCAACCTTCCCCGCGCGAGCGGGGGTGGTTACTCGAACTCGACGCTCGCCAGCAGAGGTGGTTCCGCGTCATCGCGTGATGCTTGCTCCTGGCAGGTGCCCTGTTCGATAGCTCTGCCGTGCCGCCGTGATCGTCACCCTGCGATGATGATCGCAGTCGATGAGCTACAGGAGCCGACATGGTCGCTACCAGCGTTGAGACAGCCTTCCGGACTCTTGACGGCCTCGAACTCAGGGGCACGATCGTCACGCCTGCAGTGACAGTGCGTCATGCAGTTGTCCTTGTCCATGGTGGTGGCGTCACTCGTGAGGAGGGCGGCTTCTTCGAACGCTTGGCGGACGGTCTGGCTGACGTCGCTGTCGCGAGTCTGCGCTTCGATCTGCGCGGCCACGGCCAGAGTGAAGGCCGCCAGGAGGACGTGACGTTGTCTGCGATCCTCAACGACATCCGTGTCGCCTTGGCGCATCTCCGGGAAGCGTCGGGTGTCGGTACGGCGAGTCTGCTCGGCGCGAGTTTCGGTGGCGGCCTGTGCGCCTACTACGCGGCCAAGCGGCCTGACGAGGTTCAGCGCTTGGTACTGCTCAACCCTCAGTTGGACTACAAGAAGCGGACGATCGACAGTCGGGACTACTGGTCCGGTGATTATCTGGACGACGAGACGTCCCGGCGGCTGGCCGGGCAGGGCTACATCGACTTCACTCCTACCTTCCGTCACGGGCGGGCCCTGCTCAACGAGGTGTTCTGGTTGAGTCCGCACTTGTCGCTGGGCGAGATCGCCGCGCCGACGCTGATCGTGCACGGGACCAGGGACACTTTCGTTCCGGTCGAGTCGTCGCGCTGGGCTGTGTCCCAGCTCGAGGCCGAGCACCGGTTGGTCGAGATCGACGGCTCGCAGCATGGGTTCGCCGTGCACGACGATCCGGGCTATCTCGACCCTCAGAGCCGGGAGTGGCAGGCGTTGGTCATCCGGACTGTGGCGGAGTGGATCACCGCGGCTTGACGGTGACCGCAGATACCGCGTCGCGCAGTTCCCGCACGGCCGCTCGGGTCTTCCAGGGTTTCAGGGTTCCGACGACCACGGACAGCTCTTTCAGAGTGCGGTCTGAGTCGGTCTGCTGGGCCAGCGTCAGGGATTTGAGCGCCGTGCGGGCTGCTTCGTCGGGTTCGCCTGCCAAGCCCAACGATGTCGCCATGAGCGACATGAAGTAGCCGTAATCACGAGGCGAGAACTCGTGGGCGGACAAGAATGCGCGGTACAGGTCGGCGGCTCGACGCGGACGACCGGCTTCCGTGTGGCAGATCGCCGTCTACATCGCCAGCAACGTGGCGTTGTAGTGGCCGCCGAGCGCTTCGTCGGTGCCGCTGCTCTCCGCATCTGCCAACAGGTGGTGGGCCTCGTCCAGTTTACGGTCGACCTCGATGTCGTCCACTCCGAGCATCGCGTGGGCACGGGCTTCCTGCTGGGCCGCTTCAGCTCTTACACGGACCGGAAGCGACCAAGGGCCGGATTGAGCGGCTTGGCTGAGGGTCAGCATCCGCAGTGCATCGCGCTCGTCGTAGGCGGCTTGTGCCTTCTTCAGCAGGATGTAGCCCTGCATGGAGGTGTCGTTGACTTCTTGTGCCCACTCGGTCGCGCGGTCCCGCCAAAAACTGGCCTGCTCAGGCGCTTGGGCGTCCCGATAGAGCCAACCGGCGAATTCCGCCGCTCTCGCGCCTATCGACAGAAGTTGACGGCGAATATCGGGCTTCACGTCACGCGCCACTTGCCGAATGGCTTCCAGGAGCCCGAGCGCGACCGGCAATGTCTTCTTCGGCCCTTGGCGGCCATCATATGCCATAGCCTCACGGAGTTGACGGCCGAGGTGGCCGACCACTTCCCGGTCCAAAAAGCGGCGAGGGTCCGCCATAGCCTTATCCACCTGGGCGACCTCGTCCGGCCCGAGCGCCGGAAAGATGAAGACGGCGGTCCCTTGCAGAAGAAAGGAGCGGCGGCTTATCGACACGTCGTCGTTACCGACGGGATCGGCATTCACTCCGGACAGGCGAACACCATCCATGATCCACCTGTCCAGGCGAGAGGCAAGGTCACTGGTCGCGATACTCCCCCAGTCCAGCGGCACGAGCGTCAACTGACCGTCGAGTACTACCTGGAGATGCAGCCCGCCGGGTGGTTGCTCACGGCGTTGTTCCGCCTGCACCTTCCGCGCGGGGTCGCCTGTGTCGGGCAACCGGAACCAGAGTAGGTCGTGCGGGATGCGGAGGAGTTCCGCCCAGCGCATGAGCTTGGTCAGGTCGTTGACGGGTTCGCCGTTCTCGATCCTGCTCAGTCGCGTGGAGGACAGGCCGATCCAGGCTGCGACGGTCTCCTGCCGGATGGGATGTCCGTGGTGGGGGTGCGTGCGATAGACCCGGATGACGGCGCCCATGTCACGGGCGAACAGGGCGCGGCGCAGCGGCGGGTGGTTCCAGAACCCGACGGGCACCTCGGACGGCCCGGTCGGGTGGCGGCGTCCGGCCCGGGTGCAGGCACCACAGCGGGAAGCGCGGTTGTCCCGGGCGAGCCGGGTGCCACAGGCACAGTACCGCACCGCGTCGGTCTCCCCCATGACGACCGCCTCCTTCCATTACCGATCACACTGGTCAACCACGTCACGCTACCGATGCCCCAACGTAGCGACACTTGCGTTTTCCGCAGATCAACCAGCAGGCTCTGACACCGGCACCCGATGAAGGGAACTGATCGACGACCTTGCGCCGAGATCTGGACCGCCCTGCGCGAGCAGAAAGACCACCCAGCCGGATATCCGAGACCGCAATGAACCGAATGAAAATGCAGGCATCAACCTGTAACATTGCAGGTCAGGAAGTGTCTTCCCCGCGCGAGCGGGGGTGGTCCGACGATCGAGTACTGGGCCTCTCTCTCGGAGCGGTCTTCCCCGCGCGAGCGGGGGTGGTCCCCGCTCCAACGGCGAGCGGGCGTAGCGGCGCTTGTCTTCCCCGCGCGAGCGGGGGTGGTCCGGTCGGCGTCGGCCGGCCAGGCCGCGCGCACGTCTTCCCCGCGCGAGCGGGGTGGTCCGCGATCGCGCACGGCGGCCGGATCTCCGTGCGGGTCTCCCCGCGCGAGCGGGGGTGGTCCCGCGTGTCTCGGCACGGTCGGCGCGGCCACGGCGTCTTCCCCGCGCCAGCGGGGGTGGTCCGCGATCGCGCACGGCGGCCGGATCTCCGTGCGGGTCTCCCCGCGCGAGCGGGGGTGGTCCGCGAGCGCCGGGCGGGAAGCGGTCGGGGCAGATGTCTTCCCCGCGCGAGCGGGGGTGGTCCCTCCCGCTCGCGCGGGCATCCGCATCCAGTCGAGGTCTTCCCCGTGCGAGCGGGGGTGGTCCTACCTCCACGTCGAAGTTCCCCTCGCCCTGCCAGTCTTCCCCGCGCAAGCGGGGGTGGTCCGCCATCGCCCTGCACCTGCTCGTTCTCGGTGGCGTTCTCCCCGCGCGAGCGGGGGTGGTCCGTCGCCCGGTGCCCTGGTCGGCACGCGCCCGGCGTTCTCCCCGCACGAGCGGGGGTGGTCCTACCCGGAGCACACGGCGGTCCGGTCCGTCCGGGTTCTCCCCGCGCGAGCGGAGGTGGCCCCAGGGTGTGGTGGACGCGCGGCGTGCGGACATGGTTCTCTCCGCGCGAGCGGGGGTGGTCCAGCCGCACTGAAAGGGCAGCAGCACAGCACCGGTCTTCCCCGCGCGAGCGGGGGTCGTCCGCGCTCCGCGAGAAGTTCCGTGAGCTGGTCAGCGTCTTCCCCGCGCGAGCGGGGGGTGGTCCGGTGTCCCGGGCGGATTGGCTCGCCGAACTGCGGTCTTCCCCGCGCGAGCGGAGGTGGTCCGCCCATTCTCGGCCCGATGACAGGGTGGGCCTGTCTTCCCCGCACGCGAGCGGGGGTGGTCCCTCGCCGCCGAACGCGGGGAACTCGGGCTCGGGGTCTTCCCCGCGCGAGCGGGGATGCCCCTCAGCGCCCTGCGATGCACTGTTCAAGCCGCTGCGCCAGGTCATCGAATCGGTCAACCAGACCTTCAAACCAACCTCTGGCCAGAAGGCGCTGAGAACGCCGCAGGAGCCACTACGGCTTGGGGAACGCCTGAGGTCCGTGCGCTTGCCGTTGGCTGTCGTCGGGGTCACGTGCTGGTCATGCGCTGTACGTGACCCGTCGACGTGCTGGCTCGGTCTTGGACTACGCGGCGGATCGGCCGACGTCATCCGGTTGTGGGGTACCACGCGGGGGGTGTCTGCCAGGTGGGCGCGGTCGGCCGTTGTGCAACCACGGTCAAGTACTCGTGTGCCGCTCGGCGCACCACGTCCAGCGGGATTTCGGAATCGACCGGGTACTCGGTGTCCGAATTCATGTAGTAGTACAGAATTCGGCCGTTCGGATTCGCGTGCTGATCGGGTTCGGCTTTGCTGAACCATAGTCCGTCCGGTGAGGTGTAGACGAGTGCGCCCTTACCGGTGTTGCCGTGGACGCCTACGTCCAGGGTCATCCGCCGCATGGCCAGGTCCACTGGCAGGGCCGGTTTCAGGTGCACGATGATCCGGCCGTCCCACGCGGCCACGGCGTCCACCACGGCGTCCAGTTCGGCGGGGGTGCGGACAGTCACGGCGTCGTCCTGTTCCTCGTCGTACCAAGCCTCTAGGTCCACCACGGTTGGGCTCCTCCTGTGTAGCGGGTGCGGGTTCGAGTGCCATTGGCGGTCTGTCCGTACACGGAGGCCTTCCAACTTCATCCGGTGTTGAGGTGTAGTGCGAGGACGACTCCGGTCAGGTCGGTGATACGGGTGGTGGAGCAGCGGAGTCTGCGCAGTAGCCGCCAGGCTTTCAGGGTCGAGACGGCTCGTTCGCCGAGGGCGCGGATGCGGGTGTGGGAGCGGTTGACCGCCTGTTGACCGGGCGAGAGGTTGTGCCACCTGCCGTGGTAGGGCACTCGGATCGGACCGCCCGCGCCTCGGTGGACCTTATCGGCCCAGCAGGCGATGTTGGCCATGGATGGTAAGAGCGTCGACGATGTAGTGGGGGCGGGCCGCGGTCAGATCGTGGACCGAACCGGACAGCGCGGGCGAGGTCCACGGCAGTCGCCCGGCGGGATGGGCCAGGCCTTGGACGTTCATGCCGTGGCGCTTGTGCTTCCGGAGCAGTAAGGGCGGTCTGCGGCGATGCGGTCGATGAGCGGCAGGGTGCCGTCGAGGATGACGTGGGCCTCGCGCGCGGCGATCCGCGTCGCCTCGGTGAGATCCGGTGCGAGGTCGGCCGGAAGCCGGACCGCTTCATGGATGTAACGGCAGACGGTGGCCAGGCCGATGCCGAATCCGGCTGCGAGACGGGTGTATGTGTCGCCGCAGCGCAGGTGCACCAGGACGAGCAGTGCTTGGCGGCCGGGGTCGAGCTCGCGCCACCTGCTGCCGACCCGCCGTCGGTGCGCGGTCAGTTCCCGAGCGAGGAACCGCAGGTGTGACCTGGACAGGTCGATTGCGGATGGGTGGACAAGCGCTCGAAGCTCCTGGTGATGGCCTTGCTCTTGGTCGGGAAGTCATCTACCAGGAGCTTCGCCATGTCTCCACCATGGTCACCGCCCACACGGCCAGGTTGGAAAGGCTCAGTTGAGCATCGACGACCTTGCGCTGCGGTCCGGACCGTCCGCACGAACGGGAAGATCACCCTGTCGGACATTCGAGACCGTAGTGAACCGAATGAAATGCGGGCATCGGCCTGTAACGTAGCAGGTCAGGAAGAGTCTTCCCCGCGCGAGCGGGGGTGGTCCCGCGCCGATTGCGAGCCACAGCAGCGCTTTGGCGTCTTCCCCGCGCGAGCGGGGGTGGTCCCGCGCCGATTGCGAGCCACAGCAGCGCTTTGGCGTCTTCCCCGCGCGAGCGGGGGTGGTCCCAGGACGCGTTCACGCATCCGGCCGTACCGGTGGTCTTCCCCGCGCAAGCGGGGGTGGTCCGACCGCGGCTGGCGCCGGTGCCAGCCGCACGCGGTCTTCCCCGCGCGAGCGGGGGTGGTCCCAACCCGGTTACTTACCTGGCGGGATTCAGCGACTGCTCGGCGGGACCGGCCGGGATCATCGTGAGGGCCGTGGTTGCCAGTCGGTGACGGTGGGACGCTCGCCTCCCGTGCTCATGTACTCGTGGGCGGCCCGGCGCACCACCTCCAGCGGGATTTCCGCGTCAGCCGGGTATTCGGTGTCGGAGTTCATGTAGTAGTACAGCAGTTTTTTGGCCTGGTCGGTTCCGGATGGGTCGACTGGGGCACCTCGACTGAACCACTTTTCGCCTCTACTGGCGTAGTAGAGCGCGCCTCGTTCGCCCTGCCCGTACACACCGACATCAAAGATCGCCCGGCGTGGGTTGTCGGCAACGAACAGTTCCACGATCATCCGGCCTTCCCACTCTGCGACGATGTCCAACACCTTGTCCAGTTCGGCCGGGCTATGGATCATCGTCGGTTCGTCGGTGTCGGCGTCGAACCAGGCTTCTAGAGCCACCACGGTTCCGCTCCTCCTGTGTAGCGAATGCGTGTACGTATGCCGGTTGGGGTAACGCCGTGAACTGTCAGCGTGGCTCCCTTGGGAAGCAGGATCGGCACAAGGGTGTCACAGCTCAAACGACCTTTGCACGGCGCGTTGTTAATGATCACCGTCGCATGGCGCACCTCATTTTCGACCATGTGCGCGGCCAGTTTCATTTCAATATCCGAGTCACGGGTGGTGCCATCCTCCCACCCCTTCGCGACAAGCTGTGCGTTCACCAGGTCGGTACGGGAATCCTCACCACTGACGATATCCCGAACAGTGCCATCCGGGCCGATCCACCGGCCGTGCGTCTTCTGCCCGGATCCACGCACCACAGGCGGAGGCAACTCCTGTCGTAGCGCCTCGATCCGTTCGTTCGGGATCACGAGCGGGTCGTCGGATTCGGCTTGGCGGGCTGAGGACCGTCGGGAGGGCTGTGCCGGGGATTGTGCGGGCCGTTGAGCGGTCGACGCGGGGTCGGGCATCCCCTCAGCCGCCAGGCGGGCCGCGTAGCTCTCGGCGGCTTTCACGGCCTCATTGAGTAGCGGCCAGTAGTGGCCCTTGCACGCGTCCACCACCCTTGTGAACGCGGCCAACACCTGTTCCCCGTCCGCTCCGAGATGACGCGCGCCTTCAAGCGCGCGGGCCAGGATGCCGTGCGCCTCCTGGGCCAGGTCTTCCGCCTGTTCGAGCGCGGTCCGCGCCTGCCCACCCTTTGCACACGCGGCCCGGACCTGAGCGGCCACCTCCCCTGTTGACGCCACCCCCTGCCCCTTCCCCGCAGCGTGAGCGTGGCATAGGGCACCGACAGTCACCAGCCGACACACTCAGACACTCAGTGCCTCTTGAGTTCGAGGTGGTCACGGGGAACTGCGCGAACACGTCGCGGCCTCGCGGAACTCGGCCTCGACCTGTCGGTGCCGGACAGCGAGCCGCTGAAAGTGGTCGCGCAGGTCGGGATGTTTCTGAGCGGTCCAATACTCGACGTCCGCTTCGGCGGCGGGCTGGATCACGGAGAGGTGAGCTCGACCGGTGTGGTGATCCGGGGAGCAGCGAGCCGTTGGGGTCGGACGCGGCCGTCGACAGTCGCGGGGAAGTGAAGACCTCCGCCGCAGCGCCTCCGCCGGAACGCAGCCACTACCGGAAGCAATATCCGAGACCGTAGCGAACCGAATGAAAATGCGGGCATCGACCTGTAACGTGGCAGGTCAGAAAGTGTCTTCCCCGCGCGAGCGGGGGTGGTCCCAGCTGCCCGCGTGGGTGACCACGATCGTTCGGGTCTTCCCCGCGCGAGCGGGGGTGGTCCGCGCCGCTACGGCAAGAACCCCGTCGAGCGGTTGTCTTCCCCGCGCGAGCGGGGGTGGTCCGGTCGCGCGCTCCAGGTCGCCGAGCTTGTGCGGGTCTTCCCCGCGCGAGCGGGGGTGGTCCTGCGCCGAGGGCCTCCGCGACGAACGTCGCGTCGTCTTCCCCGCGCGAGCGGGGGTGGTCCCCCTGCCGGTAGCTCACCGCCCGCCGGGCCATGGTCTTCCCCGCGCGAGCGGGGGTGGTCCGCGCTGCCCGGGATGCGGCACCATCCACACCGTGTCTTCCCCGCGCGAGCGGGGGTGGTCCGGTCACCGTCGCGGAGGGCGGCCGGGCGCTGCCGTTCTCCCCGCGCGAGCGGGGGTGGTCCCAGGTCGAGGGCGTCGCGCTTCTTCTCGAACGAGTTCTCCCCGCGCGAGCGGGGGTGGTCCGTCGTCGAGCAGCGCCATGGCGTCGGCGGTGGCGTTCTCCCCGCGCGAGCGGGGGTGGTCCCCAGGATTTCCGGAGCGCCGGGGGCCGGCCAGGGTTCTCCCCGCGCGAGCGGGGGTGGTCCGGCGGGACGGTCACGCTGATCGCCCCCTACGGCGTTCTCCCCGCGCGAGCGGGGGTGGTCCGCCCCGAAAGCCCGTAACCTACGGACCGCAGCAGTTCTCCCCGCGCGAGCGGGGGTGGTCCCCTGGTGGAGCGCACCGGCTACTGCGCCGACCAGTTCTCCCCGCGCGAGCGGGGGTGGTCCGGCCGGGCTGCGCGCCCTGTGCCTGGCGTTCGGGTTCTCCCCGCGCGAGCGGGGGTGGTCCCAGGATGCGCCGCCACTCCGTGGACGTGTTGCGGTTCTCCCCGCGCGAGCGGGGGTGGTCCCGGGGTGTTCAGCACGGCCTGGACGGTCAGCAGGTTCTCCCCGCGCGAGCGGGGGTGGTCCGACTCGACACGGCGTCGCCGATCGAGGACACCAGTTCTCCCCGCGCGAGCGGGGGTGGTCCCTCAGCGAGCTGCACGACCTCGGCCGGGTCCTGGTTCTCCCCGCGCGAGCGGGGGTGGTCCCTGCTGGAGATGCTCGGGGTGCTCGACGACAGCGTTCTCCCCGCGCGAGCGGGGGTGGTCCCATCGCGCCGGGGACGCTCTTGAACAGGGTCGCGTTCTCCCCGCGCGAGCGGGGGTGGTCCCCCCCACAGGTACGGGATGCCGGTGCGGGCGATCGTTCTCCCCGCGCGGGCGGGGGTGGTCCGTGTTCTGCGACCCGCTCGGTGTCTTCGTCATCGTTCTTCCCGCGCGAGCGGGGGTGGTCCGGTCGCCAGCCCTGGATCCAGGGCGTTGACTGCGTTCTCCCCGCGCGAGCGGGGGTGGTCCCAGCGCCAGGGGCGCGTCGTCGGAGGGCGCGAGGTTCTCCCCGCGCGAGCGGGGGTGGTCCGCGACGTACGTCGTCGAGAAGCGCGGCGGCATCGTTCTCCCCCGCGCGAGCGGGGGTGGTCCCGTCGCGCAGCTCATCTACGCCGGACACGTGAAGTTCTCCCGCGCGAGCGGGGTGGTCCGTCGTGGTCGCGCAGCAGCTTGACGCGGTTGACGTTCTCCCCGCGCGAGCGGGGGTGGTCCCCGGCCTGAGTGGCCGTACAGGGAGGTCAGGGGGTCTTCGCCGCGCGAGCGGGATGGTCCGGACCGCGTGCACCACGTGCACCAGGTCTGGTACGTCTTCCCCGCGCGAGCGGGGGTGGTCCCGGCGCGAAGTCGTTGTCCAGGCTCGTGTGCCCGTCTTCCCCGCGCGAGTGGGGGTGGTCCCCCGGCCGCCAAGCGCTCCGAGCGCCTGGCCGAGTCTTCCCCGCGCGAGCGGGGGTGGTCAGGTCGCGGTGCGCCCTTTCTCAGGTCTACAGGATTCGCCAGCGCTGGTTCGGAGGATCATCGAGTTCGTCGATGCGGCGGTGTACTTCGGCGGCCTGTGGGCTGTCCGGCAGGGATTTGCGGGCGTTGGTAGCGATCATGCGTAGTTCTCGCAGGTCGCGAAGGTCGGGGTAGCCCGGCCAGTCGCGGATGTCGCGGTCGTAGATACGACAGAAGGCGCTGTAGTCGGCGGTGGGGTGGCCGAATCGACGGTGGTGGATCTCGATAGTGGCCAAGTCCCATTCGACAGGGCCCAGGGTGATGTCGTCCAGGTCGCACAGCACGGCTTGAGTCGCGGTTTGCTCGACGGACCGGAGGGGGCGGCCGGTGCAGTGGCGCCAGAGGGTGTTGCGGTGTTGGGGGTCGGTGTGGAGGAGTCGGGCTGTCGAGGTCGAGCACAGCGCGGTCCAGGCGGGCATGAGCCGATCGAGGCGGTCGAGCAGCATGTCTCGTTGTCGCGCGGTGAGGATGCGGCTGGTGGCGATCGAGCGGGTGATCGCGGTGTGCGGGTCCAGTGCGGGACGGGTGATCGGCGGAGGGGGCGCTTGGTGCAGTGCCCGCAGGGGCGCGGCGATGGCCTGGGTGGTGATCGGGTGCCGTTGGGGCAGGTAGTGCCACAGGGTGACCACGTGGCCGTCGATGAACAGCGGCTGGGGTGGTGTGTCGAGCAGGGTCGTGGTGGGCACGTCGTGGCGGGTGAGCCACCGGGTGAGTTCGACCAGGCCGCGGGCGTCGTGCAGGTCTTGGTCAGGATCGACTCCCGGGCGTCCGATCTTGACCACGACTTCGTGGGAGGGGTGGCCGACGAGGTAAACGGCGTTGCTGTGGTGGCGCAGCACTCGGACGTGGCTGCTGTCCAGGCTGGCGATGCGGCATGCCTGTTCCAGCAGCGGTCGAGTGGTGGCGGCGGTGAAGTCGTGTGCGGTCGCCTCGTACGGCCCTGAAGTCACCGTTCCAGTGTCCGGGCGGCCGCCGCCGCCGGTGTGCGCGGGGTGGAGCTGGCGATGGCGGTGGCGGTTCCGGAGGGCGTCGACTGGTTGCTGTCGCGAGGTGGTCACACAGTGGTGAGTTCGCGTAGTTGCCTCACGGCGGACGCTGCGTTCCTGCGCATACCGGGTAGGGCTTCGGCGGCGGTGACGACGTCGCGGGCGCGGATGAGCACGACGGCGGTGCGGTGAGCCGGTTGCAGCTCGGTGAGTGTGGCCGCGGCGAGGTCGGCGCCACCGGCCGGGTCGCCTGCGGTGGCTTGGACGAACGCGCGGTCCAGGCGGATCAACGCCGGATCGATCACCAGTCGAGGGTCGGTGGCATAGGTGTCCAGGGCCTGGTCCTGGGCTTCGTGTGCGTGGGCGACGTCGCCGAGGTTGGACAGCGCGCCGGAGGTGTACAGCGCCAACCGGCCGTGGTTGAAGCGGTAGGCGGCGTGGGGATCGTCATTCGCGCGCAGTTCGGCGAGCCGGTCGGTCAGGCGACGGGCGTCGGCGAGCGCGTGGTGGACGCCGCGGGCGTCACCGAGCTTGCCCAGCGCGCGGGCTTCGGCGGCTGCGGCGAGCACGGCGGCATCGCACACGGTGTCGGCGACCAGTTCCTGGGCGCGCCGGGCCAGGCGGATCGTCTGCTCGGGTGTTTCGTAGTAGTAGGCGAGCATGGTCTGCTGAGCCAGCACCAGGGCGGCCAGCAGCGGATCGTCGCCGTCACGGGCGGACAACAGCGCCGTGCGGTACCAGCGCCTCGCGTCGTCGACGAGCCCGCGCTTCATGTGGGCATCGGCCACCAGCAGCGTCAGCATGGTGATCGCTGTCGACAAGGTCCGGTGGACCGCGAGCGGATGGCGGCGCGCGGCCAGCGCGTGCACCTCGGCGAGATCGGGAACCAGTGAGCCCAGGGCTTCGGCCGGGCCGGTGCGGGTGTACTGCGTCAGGTGGTCGAGCACCTGCTGCTCGACCATCTCCAGCCTGGCGGATGACGCTGTACCGGACAGCAGCGAGTCCAATCGTCTCCGCAACTGCTCGGCGTTGCCGGCGTCCATCGCCTCAGCGCTGGTGTCATTCGGTAGCAGCGCATCCCCTGCTGATTCCTGACCGCCAGCTACCGGCGTTCCACTCGCTACGTCATCACCTACTTCGGCGGGAAGGTGGAACCAGAGAAGATGGCGCGGGATGCGGAGGAGTTGCGCCCAGCGGGTGAGTTTGGTCAGGTCGTTGACGGGTTCGCCGTTCTCGATCCTGCTCAGTCGTGTGGAGGACAGGCCGATCCAGGTTGCGACGGTCTCCTGGCGGACGGGTCGTCCGTGGTGGGGGTGTGTGCGGTAGGCCCGGATGACGGCGCCCATGTCACGGGCGAGCAGGGCGCGGCGCAGCGGCGGGTGGTTCCAGAACTCGACGGGCACCTCGGGCGGTTCGGTCCGGGAGCGACGCCCGGTCCGGGTGCAGGCACCACAGCGGGAGGTGCGGTTGTCCCGGGCGAGCCGGGTGCCACAGGCACAGTGACGCACCGCACCGGTCTCCCCCATGACCGTCTCCCTCCATTACCGACCACACCGGCCAACCCCGTCACGCTACCGATGACCCAACGTAGCGACACTTGCGTTTTCCGCAGATCAACCCACAGCTCCCGACAGCTGTTCGGCGGTGCGGACCCAGTTGCGCAGGGTCTCGTGGTTGACACCCAGCTCGCGGGCGACCTGCCGCAACGGCCGGTCCGGGGAGCGGGCCAGCGCGACGGCGTCCCTGCGGAACTGCTCGGGGTACTTTACTTGCCTAACACGGAGGACATCCTTCGCCCGGAGCGCTGTCTGGGATCAAGGTGTCCGGCTCACGGGGACAACCCCAATGGGTCGTTGACCCGCAGCTACCGGTTCATCTCCGAACATCGCGCCGTCTTCGGCGTCACCCGGCTGTGCAGGGTCCTGGGCGTGCGGCGTCCGGGCTTCTACGAGTGGCTCGCCGCCGCCCCGACCAGGACGGAGCGGGCGAAGGCGGATGAGCGCCTGGCCGCCGAGATCGCCGAGGTGCACGCGGGTCACCGGGGCGCCTACGGGCGTCCGCGGATCGTCGTCGCGCTGCGCCGCCGAGGCCGTCGGGTGAACCACAAGCGGGTCGGGCGGGTCATGCGCGAGCGCGGGGTCGTCGGTCTCACCCGCAGACGCCGCAGGTCGCTGACCAGGCCTGATGCGATCGCGGCGCCGGTACCGGACCTGATCGGCCGCGACTTCACCGCCCCGGCCCCGGGCAGGCGGCTGGTCGGCGACATCACCTACCTGCCCACGCGGGAGGGGTGGCTCTACCTGGCCACGGTGATCGACCTGCACAACCGCGAGGTCGTCGGACACGCGATGGCCGACCACATGCGCGCCGAGCTGGTCCGCGACGCCCTCGACCTCGCCGTCCGACGCGGCCTGACCAGCGATGACGCGGTCTTTCACGCCGATCGCGGGTCGCAATACACCTCCGGACTGTTCCGCTCCGCCCTCGCCGGTCACGGCATCCGGCCATCGGTGGGGCGGACCGGGTCGTGCTTCGACAACGCCGTCGCGGAGTCGTTCTTCGCCACCCTCAAGACCGAGATCGGCACGACGGTCTGGGAGACCCGCGACGACGCCCGCAGGGACGTTTTCGCCTATCTGGGCTACTACAACCACGATCGTCTACATTCGACACTCGGCTATCGCACCCCGCACGAAGCCCGCGTCGGCTATCGTCAGGGTCTCGCCCTCGTGGCATGAAATCCGGTCATCGGGGACAACCTCACTCCATGTGAGCGAGGGTCCAGACGCAACAGCCCTCACTGTCGTCGACACCGGTCCTCCGCGTGAATCGACGACGGTGAGGAGGCATCTGTCAGACGCCGTGCCAGGTCCTTGTCGGCCCGCCTTGTCGCAGCACGTGGAGGCGGCGACGGAGTTCGGTGGCGGCTTCGCTGTCGCCGCGGTCCGCGCGGCGGATGAAGGATCCCAGGGTGTGAAGGTCTCGGATCGCGCGCAGAGTCGGCAGGCCGGTCCAGTCGCGCAGGTCGTAGCCGTATGCCTGCGCGAAGCGATTCAGTTCGGCGGTGGTGCGGCCCATGCGGATGCCCTGGTAGGTGTTGGCCAGGTCGAGTTCGCGTGGGCCTGCGGCGGTTTCGTCCCAGTCGCCGAGTCGCCAGTGTCCGCTGGTGGTGTCGAGGAGCAGGTTGCCGGGGTAGGCGTCGCCGTGCAGGTGACCGTGGCCGAGCGGGAAGTCGAGTTCGGCGTAGTCGACCAGCAGGGCGCCGGCTGTGTCGGTGAGCCAGGCACGGTCCTCGGTGTGCAGGCAGACGGCGGTGGCGATCGTGGCGTTCAGGGAGGCCAGGGGGCGGTAGACGGGGAGGATGACGGGGGGTGGCGGGAGTCGGTGTAGTTCCCGCAGGAGACGCCCGAGTGCGGCCGGGTCGGGCCGGGCAGGCGGGGTGGGTTGGGGATAGTGGGTCCAGAAGGTGATCGCGCGCTTGTTGTCGTGGGTGATCGGTCGGCTGCCGGGTAGTGGGGTCGTGGCGGGGAAGCCTTGATCGGTCAGCCAGTGGGCGATCGTCACCGAGCGCACGGCGGCGGCCGGGTCGCCGGTGTGGACGCGGGCGATGGCGTCGGCGGCGGGCAGCAGGTAGACCGCGGTGGCGTGTTGATGTAGCAGCCGCAGTCCGCTGGTGTTCAGACCCAGCTCGTGGGCGGCGCGCTCCACCAGCAGTTCGGTGGTTTCCTCGTCAGGGCGCGGTGCGGTCACTCCTCGAATCTAGCGAGCGTGCAGCCGCAGGTGCTTCGAGTAGGTCGTCGAGCAGTTCGTGAGCATGTCGGGCGCCTGCGACGGCGGTGAGCAGCCCGTGGGTGCGGTGGACCGCTGAGGGCAGTTGGGCGATGCGTTCGCCGGGTGGGAGTCGCCGCAGGGGTTGCAGGGCTGTCGCTGCGGCGTCGAGATCCCGGTCGAGCAGGTGGCTGTGGGCGAGCACGACGCGGGCGAGTGCGATGTCGCCGTAGGAACGCTCCTGCTCGGGCGCGGTGGAGTAGGCCGCGAGTGCGTGGTCGGCGTGATGGCGGGCGAGTGCGGCGTCGCCGAGCAGGTCGTGCGTGCCGGCGCGGTAGTAGGTCTCCTTGGCGGTGGGGAAGGTGAAGAGGCCTCCGAAGACGCTGACCTCGTCGTGCCGCTCGGGCAGCGCCTCCAGCTCGTCCAGGCGCCGTAGGGCGTCGCGGGCTCGTGTGGCGTTTCCCGTTCGGGCGCTCGCTCGTGCCTCCAGGGCGAGGGTGCGGCGCATGGTCTGGGGCCCTACCGCTTCATTCGGGTCGAAGTCGACGAATCTCAACGCGGCGGCGGGTGTGGGGCTCCATTCCAGGGCCAGGGCGGCGCTGCCGCGCGCCCACACGCGCAGGGCGTCGCTGTCGGCTGCTTCGGCACAGCGCTCCGCGGTGTGCAACTGGGTGCGGGCGCAGGAATGATCGCCCAGGTTCTGCGAGGCGGAGGCCAGCAGAAGGCATCCGATCCCGGCGATTACGTAGGCGTCGCGGAGTTGACGGGGCCGTACGCCTCGCCGAATCAGGGTGAACGCGGTGTCGCGAACATCGACGATGCGGACGAGCAGATCCACCGCGGGGGTGTGGACGTAGGCGGTGGCCAACTCGGCCAGCGCGACCCCCAGCCAGTCCAGGTCCGGGTTGTCCGTCGTGGTGGTGGCCAGCACGGAGCCGAAGTCGACCGCGTGCTGTGCTGCTGCCGACATCAGCGCTTGTAGGTCGATCTGCTGCTCGTCGCCTGAACGCACCGCCATCGACCGGCCGCCCAGCACAAGTGGGTCGTCCACCGGCAGTGCATCGCCTGGTGTCTCTCGACCGCCGATCGTCGGTGTTCCACTCGCTGCATCATCACGCAGTGCTGTGGGCAGGTGGAACCAGAGGAGGTGCTGCGGGATGCGGAGGGTATGCGACCAGCGGCTGAGTTTGGCGAGATTGTTGACGGGTTCGCCGTTCTCGATCCGACTCAGTCGCGTGGAGGAGAGGCCGATCCAACATGCGACAGTCTCCTGCAAGATGGATTGTCCGTGGTGGGGATGCTTGCGATAGGCGCGAATGATGGCGCCGATGTCGCGTGTGGCGAGGGCGGCCCGCAGGTCGGGGTGATCCCAGAACCCGATAGGCACCTCGGGCGGTTCGGTCCGGTGGCGGCGTCCGGCATGGGTGCAGGCACCACACCGGGAGGTGCGGTTGTCCCTGGCAAGCCGGGTACCACAGATGCAGCGCCGCACCGGTTCGGTGTTGCCCATGGCGCCCCGTCTCCTCCCAGCACTGAACCGCACCACTATCAAATCAGTTACACTACCTGCACACAAAGTAACGATACTTGCGCTTTCCGCAGGTCAACTTACCCTCAACGCCGGTGATACCCCGGTCAGGATGCCCAAAGAAGCAGTGGGCGTCGAACTATCATGCAACTTGCGAACGCAACGAACCGTCCCTGATCTGTATCCCCATCGACTGCAGCGTGCTCACGCCTCGCCGACACGAGACCTGGTGTCCACGGCACCCAACCGCCGATATCCGACACTGGAACGAACCGAATGAAAGAGCGTACTATGGCCTGCAAAGTCGCAGGTCATGACCTGTCTTCCCCGCGCGAGCGGGGGTGGTCCGGTGGCCGAGGAGTCGTCGCCCCACTCGATGCGGTCTTCCCCGCGCGAGCGGGGGTGGTCCGTGGGTGCACTGGTTCTGGCAGTGCGGCGCGGAGTCTTCCCCGCGCGAGCGGGGGTGGTCCGGACCGGCGGGCGAGGTGCTGCAACACCGCGTGGTCTTCCCCGCGCGAGCGGGGGTGGTCCGTCGCGGAGGGCGTGCGCGTCCAGGCCGACCTCGTCTCCCCGCGCGAGCGGGGGTGGTCCGGTCGTCGAGCACGTGCTCGGTCTGTCAGAGGGCCGATGCTGCCCGAGAACGCCGCAGCCAATGACGGGATCACGGCTCGAACGTTGAGCGAGGCTGCCTGCAAGCGCTGAACCGACCAGCGGGCGTTCGCCGGCGGGGCGTTCCTGTCAGGTCCGGCGGTCGCTGATCAGCACCGCGGGCACGCCGATGGCGAGCACGAGGGACACGCCGCCGAACGCTTCGAGGACCCGGTCCTGCGCGTCGGGAGTGCCCCATAGGTAGGTGAGGGCACAGCCTGCGATGAAGAGGGCGGCGACGGGGCCGATGCACACGATGGCGCGCCGGTAGGAGCACCACCAGGTGCAGCGGCCCGGGGACCGGTGGCGGCAGAGGGGGTTGCCGTGGGCGTCGAGCGGCAACTGCGGGGCGCTCACGGTGCCTCCGGCCGGACCATCGCGGCACCGCAGAACTGGCAGGTGGAGCGTCCGGGCACCGTGCTCTTGATGTGCTGCCCGTCTGGGGAGAACGGGCAGGTGCCACTCGCCGAGGGCACGGTCAGTGTGGCCGGTGGTGGCGTGGCCGTCATGCTCGGAGTGTTGCACGCGATGCCAGGCACCGAACAGGTGATGCCTGTCGACCCGACGGACACACCGGCTCCGAACGGCAGTGGCGGTCCGAGCGCACATCGACGCTCGGACCGCCGTGTCACGCGGCGCGGAAGCTGGTCGTCGTGACCGGAGCCTCCACGGGCATGGGCGCGTCAACCGCCCGCGAACTGGCCCGCCGGGGATTCCACGTCCTGGCCGGCGTGCGACGCGACCACGACGCCGACGCCATCCGATCCACCGGCGTCGAGCCGATCATCCTCGACATCACCGAGCCCGAGCAGGTGGAAGCACTCGCCGCGCGGGTCGCCGGCGACCCGCGCGCGCTGCACGCGCTCGTCAACAACGCCGGCATCCAGGTCAACGCCCCGGTCGAAGCCCTGCCGATGACGCAGTGGCGGTGGGTGTTCGAAGTCAACCTCTTCGGCCACATCGCCGTCACCCGGGCGCTCCTGCCCGCGCTGCTGGTTGGTGGAACGAGTCGAGGTCTGGCGAGGCGCTCACGGCGATCCGGTCCCGTTGTTCGGGCCCTTGCCCGGTGTCCGCCTCGGTGACACGCTCGCCTACGAGTTCCGGCTGCCGGACGGCTTCGAGCCGTGACCGGGGGGCACGCTGCTGGAACGCGTGTTCGTGCTGCTGGACCTCGGTGTCGGCATGTCGGTTCCGGCCTGGCGGTCCCATCACGGGACCGACCGGGACCGGAGCGGGCCGACCACCTGGTACGTGGACCTCGTGCACGTCTCGACCGCCGGGGACTCGATCGCGGTCCGCGACCTCTACGCCGACGTCCTGGTTCCCACCGACGGCCGCCACCAGCGACTGCTCGACCTCGACGAGTTCGCCGACGCGATCGAGGCAGGGCAGCTCGACGTCGCCACTGCCGTCGACGGCCTGCGGCGTTGGCAACGCTTCCTCGACCTGCACCTGCACGCCGACCGCGATCCCGCCGGGACGTGGACCGACTTCCCACCCCGGCGACTGCACGACCTGGCCGCGCCCCCGCCCCGCCCGGGCCGATTGTCACCGCACCGGGCTGACCACCACCGTCAGTCCAATAACGGCGAGGAACGACCGATGACGGCCGGCGGAACGGGCACGCCCGGCATGGGGTGACCGGACGCGCCGAGTGCTGGTCGGCGCGTCCGCGGTGCCGGACCGGCACTCCCCCCGCACGTACTCCGCCGGCACGTCGTCCGTCGACCCGGCCGATCGAGGAAGCACACGCAGCCCGGGAAGGACCTTTCCGTCCGGCAGCGGGATGTCGGCTCGTCGGCAGCAGCGGGTGTCGACCGCGGGGCCGATGTCGGTCAGCGGGGAACGTACCGGCCGAAGAGCAGGTACTCGGCGGTCACCGGGCGCAACGCCAGCAACAGGCTCGCTCCCGCCGCGGCGGCGACCACGATCGGAACGGCGATGAAGACCACGGCCGCGGCCGGCGATTCACCCGCGTCGGACGCCACCGCGCTCAGGGCGTGGAGCAGGTAGCCCGCGCAGACCGCCAACTCCAGTACGGCACCGGCGACCAACGCGCGCCGGCCGGCGCCGATCGCGAGCCGCACCCCGCCCGCGAGCAGCAGCACCGCCGCCACGACCTGGGCGACGACCACCGACCACGCGACGAGCGCGAACCACCCCTCCCCGGACGGCTCGACCAGGACCACGCCGGCGAGCACAGCGCCGACGAGCGTCCCGAACCCGACCAGCACGCCCAGGATCGCGGCACAGGTCACCGTCCCCGGCCGCTGCCCCGCCTCGTCCAGCAACGCGTCCAGCCCGGCCATGGCGCTCCTCCGACTCGACCACCCGTCCTGCGTATCGTCGGGATCTCCCCGACCGTTGCCCCGGGGCGACGAGGGCGTGCCTGGGAGACCGATCAGCGGCGTGAGCGGGGTGTCGGGAGACCCACGCCTGTGCGTCAAGGCCGGGGACGACCGCCCGGACCCGGCCGTCCCTGGAGGTGTCACGCAGCCAGTAGCCCGAGGTGTCAGCGGTTCGCCACCCCACCGCCGGCGCGGGCCGGCTGGACCAGCTCGAACCGCACGCGGTTGAGCCATCCCGGGAGGTCGCTGAGCACGTACAGCTCGCCGTGCACGTCGGTGCCGATCGCGGTCGGCTGGGTGGGGAGGTGTCCGATCACGGCGGACTCGTAGCCGCCGTCGAACCGGGGGCGCACGGCGAACACGCGGGTCGAGCAGTAGTCGCTCGCGACGTAGGTCCCCCGCGCTTGCGGGGTCCGGGACCCCCGGTACACCACGCCGCCGGTCACCGAGCAGTTGTCGTTGTAGTGGTCGTACTCGAAGACCGGGTCGGTGTACCGCCCGCCCGAGCGGCACTGCTGCGGGTCGAACACCGGGGTGCCCTCCCGGCAGGACCAGCCGAGGTTCGCCCCGCCCTGCCACGGGCGGATGTGGTTGACCTCCTCGACCAGGCCCTGGCCGACGTCACCGATCCACAGCGAGCCGTCGACCGGGTCGACGGAGAACTTCCACGGGTTGCGCAGCCCGTAGAGCCAGATCTCCGGCCGCGCGCCCGGCACGCGGACGAACGGGTTGCCGGAGGGCACGCAGTAGGGCTTCGGCCCGCAGGTGCGGGTGACGTCGATGCGCACGATCTTGCCGAGCAGGGTGCCGAGGTCCTGGCCGGCCTTGAACGGGTCGTGGGTGTGGCCGCCGTCACCGAGGGACCAGTAGAGGTAGCCGTCGCGGCCGAACGCCACCTGTCCACCGTTGTGGTTGCCGTACTCGGCGTGCTCCTGGGTGAGCAACACCCGCGGCCGGTCGGGAGCGCCGAGGGGCACGCGCGCCAGGGTCAGCGCGCCGGCCGGCAGGCTCGTGTAGGCCACGTAGAGGGTCCTGGTCCGGGCGAAGTCCGGCGCGGGTGTGATGCCGAGCAGGCCGCGCTCGTTGTCGGAGGCGTCGATCCGGTCGGTCAGGTCGAGCACCGGCTCGGCGGCCAGGCCGGTGTCGGGGTGGTAGGCACGGACGGTGCCCTCCTTCTCCGCGATCAGCATCCGGCCGTCCGGTAGCCCGGTGATCGCGATCGGACGTCGCAGACCGGATGCCACCTGCTCGGACACCACGGTCAACTCGGTGAGCGGCACCGTGCCGGTGCGCGACGTACCGGCCGCGGCGGCGTCGTTCATCGACACCGAGGGCAGCAGGAACGCGGACAGGACTAAAACGAGCAGGCCGGCCGGGATCGCGGCCGGGCGACAACGCTGTCGCAACATGGTTCGGCTCCTCGAGCGAGGTGGAAGACACATTCTGGGAGCGCTCCCGAACGTAGCGCGACTTCCCGATGACATCCAGCCGCCGTCTTACCCTTTCCCCTGGTCGACGACGTTCGACTCCGGTGTCGAACAGGGATGGCGACGCAGGTGCAGGTGCAGGTGCGGCAGCCGAGCAGCGGTGAGCTCGGCGAGGCGGTGCAGGCGGCACGCCCGTCCTACCAGCGCACGACCGCCAACCGGCCGCGCGCCCGTCAGCTCCTCGAGCCTTCGCGATCACGACGCCCGTCTCGCCCGTCCGCCGCCGAAGGATCGGCCCCATCGACGACCCCGGCGAGTCCAGATGGACTCCGGGGGACGATGTCACATGCGGAGTGGCGTGCTCGTGGCGGAGGTCGCAGTGGCAGCAACGTCTCAGTCTCGCAGCGCGTTGCCCAGGTCCCGCACCGCTGTTCGCGCTTTCCACGGTTTCAGGGCCGTCGCGACTTCTCCGATTGTGCGTAGTGTGCGCCGCGAAGCGGTGGCCTTGGCCGCGTGCACCGCTTCCAACGCGAGGGTGGCCGCTTCGTCGGGTTCACCACTGCGGGCGAGTGTGAGCGCCCAGCGGGCCCGGTGGAGCGCTGCATTGCGTTTGGGCAGCCTGGTGTCTGCCAGGATGCGGGCATACAGGTCGGAGGCCCGCGTGGGCGAGCCCGCCTCGGCGAGGCAGTTCGCGTGGCGCAGCCGCAGGGTGTGGGTCGTGAAGTAGACGCCGAGCGCGTCCTGGCGATGCTCGTCGGCAGACTGGTCGAAGACCTTTTCGGCTTGGTCGAGCGTGCGTTCGACAGCGTGCAAGGGCTCTCCGGTCATGGCCATGCCCAGTGCCTGCTGTTGGAGGACTTCTGCGCGGACCTTGGCGGGGAGTGCGTAGGGCCCGTCGGCCGCGGCTGACGCGAGGGTGGCGACCCGGGAGGCGTCCCGATCGTCATAGGCCATCTGCGACTTCTTCAACAGCAGGTAGCCCTGCATGGCGGTGTCGCCGGCTTCCTGTGCCCATTCCATACCGCGATCGAGCCAGCCGTACCCGGCAGCGGGCTGGTGCAGTTCGCGGTACAGCCAGCCGCACAGTTCCGCGCCTCGCGCGCCTACGGCGAGCAGTTCGCGACGGGCGGATGGTGTCACGTCTCGGGCGCCGACCTCGATGGTGTTCATGATGCCGAGCACCGTCGGCATGGTCTCGCGGGCACCGGCGACGCGGTCCTGTGCCATCGCCGTATCGATCCGGCGGTTGAGGTGCTCGACCACGTCGCCGTCCGGACGGCGGTTTGCATCGACCACCGCGTCGGCGACGCGGTGTGTCTCGTCGAAGCCGGTCGACGGCAATGCCGTGACGGCGATGCCGTGGGTCAACATCGAACGACGGCTCAAAGGGCTCATGGCATCCCCATCCGGAGGCACAGGCAGATCCAGTTCCGCTTCGAGGAGTACGCGGCGGTCGAGCGGCAGGAGCACCGGCGTCCCGTTGATCAGCACCGGGAGCATGATCGTGTCCTGCGCCGGTTTCCGTGGTTCGACCGCCCGTGTTCCGGACGCGGACTCTTCGGGGCGTGCGTCGGGCATCCGGAACCAGAGTAAGTGGTGGGGAATGCGCAGGATGTGCGCCCAGCGCACGAGCTTGGTGAGGTCGTTGACAGGCTCGCCGTTCTCGATCCGACTGAGCCTGGTGGGCGACAAGCCGATCCAAGCCGCAGCGGTGGCTTGGCGGATGGGCTCGAGGTGGTGGGGGTGTGTGCGGTAGGAGCGGATGACAGCGCCGATGTCGCGGGCGTCGATGGCTTGGCGCAGGTCAGGGTGGTTCCAGAACGCGGCAGGCACGTCAGGCGGTGCGCTTCGACGTCGCCCCGCTCGCGTGCACGCACCGCAGTGGTCGGTGCGATTGTCGCGGGCGAGCCGAGTGCCGCAGGGGCAGTGACGCGCCGCGTCCGTGTTGCCTATGGCGACCACCTTCTTCCGACACTGGCCACAGCCGTCATTCCAGTTATCGCTTCGCCACACAGAGTAGCGGTCATCGCATGATCGATTCGCGCCCGCACGCGCCCGCATCGGTTCGACGCCCATACGGGACCACACGACGGCGTGGTGGTACAGCGGCCGGAACAACACCGTCCGCGCACGGATGACCAGCTTCGTCGATGACAAGCAACTGCGTTCTCGATCATCGGCGACCGCACCCGCGTCCAGCGGAGGTGTGTTGAGAGGTTTCGACCACAGGTTGTGCGAGATGAGGCAGCCCAGCACAGACGCGTACTGGTGGGCACCTACAGCGGCGTACTCATCGAAGCCGGCCTTCGTCAGAGTGTTCGCTGGTAGTGCCCTTACAGGGATGGCTTATCGCCGTAGAAGGGCAGGGGTGGCATGAGGGCCGACCCCTCTTGGCAACGTCGTGCCACGATCGCCGTCGGGCGCGGTAGGTGGATCCGTCAGACGCAGCAGCTTCCTGGTGGCACGCAGGATCAACACCCGACCATCCTGCCCTGATCCTGGCTGGGGCACACCACCACCTCAGCCGCCGAGGCCGAGGTCGGCCACGGAAGACCGGCCCCGAGGAGATCGACCAGACCATCCGGCAAGCCACCGAAGCTCTCAACGCCCGCGCAAGGCCCTGAATCTGAGGTCGCCCGGCGCACAAACCGAGGAAGCTACGACGCCGTCTACCACCATTAAGGAACGCAGAATTAGGTCCGAACGAAATCTCCGGACCGGACGGCAAGAGATTCACCCCTTCGCACGAGCAGGTCATTCGACATTGAACCGTTGGCCCACAACAGAAAGCATCACCCATCGAAGCTCATTGCACCTGTAACACATTTGGGTGGACCATCGATCTGCCCGGTATCAGTCTTCCGAATCGCGGGCAGGGGTCAGTCTTGAAGCAGTCAGACCAGCCGGCTAGAAACGAGGTCGGCGGCGACGTCGGCACGTCCATCCAGGCCGGTTCCATCAGCGGTGACGTCCACCTGCACCCGCCTGCCGGGCCGCTGTGGCGCAGGCGCCTGCTGCTCCCCGCTGTCGCGGCGGCGACGGCCGTGGGCACCTCTGCCACGGCGCTGGTCGCACTGACAATGTCCGACGAGCCAGCGCGGTCCGCGCCGCCCCAGGCCGTCTTCATCACGACGCCCGCGACCGAGACCACCGGGACGGTCTCCCACGCGCCGGTCGTGCCGACAGTGGGCGCTGTCCGGCCGATGCCCACCGTTCCGGCGACCCGCGCGTCCGGCAGCGTGATCGTCGTGGCCACGACCACGACGATCACCACCACGACGACGGCGTTCGCGCCGTCCGTCGCTCCCCCGCCCGTGGACGCCGTTCGCTCCAGCAGCGAACTCGAGTTCGGCAGCTTCAACCTCGACCTGTCGCCGCCGAAGCGCGTCGACGGCCGCAACGTCTGGACACTCACCCCCGGCCGCCTGCACGGGGACGAGAACTACTGGTTGGCGGAGTGGTTCGGCGGTGGCGTGCCCGGCCAAGCCGAGTGCGTCGCCGAGATCACCGCGCGCGGGACGCGGGACGCCGAGAACCTGGCCGCCGGCAGCACGGTGTGCGGGAGCACGCCGGAGGGCAGGATCTTCCGGATCGACGTGCTTGCCGTGGACCGCGTGACTATCACAGGCCAGGTCGTCGTGTGGGGCTAGTGTCATGTGCTCCGCGTTTCGTAAAGTTGACTGGTTAGACCCTTAAAGGCGTGTCCGACGTGGACGTGGTGCGTCGATTGGGCATGTCACCGCCGACAGTGAACAAATGGCGTCGTCGGGCCATCGAGCACCGCGGACCACCACCCCCGCTCGCGCGGAGAAGACTGCAGCTCATCGGCCCGTTCGAGTCGGGCCGGGGACCACCCCCGCCCGCGCGGGGAAGACTCCGCGGGCCGGCTTGTGCCCGTTGACCGGGACGGACCACCCCCGCTCGCGCGGGGAAGACTCTCCGCGTGGCTTCTGGACTGTGCCCGCGGAGGGAGCACCCCCCCGCTCGCGCGGGGAAGACCCAGATTCCCGGCCCCGCGCGCGGCGTGGTCGTGGGACCACCCCCGCTCGCGCGGGGAAGACGCGCCGCGGCGTGGAAGCGGCTCACCGTGCACCTGGGGCCACCCCCGCTCGCGCGGGGAAGACCTCGGGGCGGCCGCGATCGGGAGGCGGCTCGGCGGACCACCCCCGCTCGCGCGGGGAAGACGGGGTGCCGGCGCGCTGGTGCTGGCCGTAGCCCGGACCACCCCCGCTCGCGCGGGGAAGACCGACTGGCTGTGGCAGAACGTGATCTCTCCCGTGGGACCACCCCCGCTCGCGCGGGGAAGACACTTCCTGAGCTGCTACATTACAGGTCAGTGCCCGCGTTTTCATTCGGTTCACCACGGTCTCGAATATCCTCCTGATGTCTGGCGGTGTGTGTCAGGGCATGCGCACTGTCATGCATCGTTCGAGGTGTATCAGAGGCGTTGAGCTTGCGTGGTCGGAGCATGCCCCAGGTGAGCCCGTCGTTGATGGTCGTTTCGGCTTCACGGACGCTCCAGCCGTCGACTCCGTCGTGTCGGGCTGCGGCGGCGTGCAGGATGGTGCGGGCTTCGTGCTCGTCGAGTTCGCCGCCGCCTACCCACTGGCCGAGTTTGTTCGCGGCACGCAGCAGGGTGTCGTGTCGTTGCCCGGGAGCGGCTCGGCGCACCTTGTCGGCTTCGCCGGTGACGATGGCGTTGAGGTAGGCGTGGGGATGATGCGGTGCCTTGCTGGGTGACCGTGATGGTGTCGGTGGCTTGGGCGGTAGCAGTAGCGGGATCAGCCACTGGGGCAGTGCGGTGATCGGCGAGCGGTTGATCGGCCGGTAGATGCCGCGACTGCTTACCGATCCGGCGGCGACGATGTAGCCGCCGGCGCCGCGGGAGTCGATTCGCCAGCCGAGACGGCCGATGGTGTTGCGCAGTTCCGGTTCGGCGGGCGCCTGGAAGTACAGGTGCGATCCGCCGGAGGGGGTCCGGACGGCATAGGTCCGGTTGGGGTAGGGCTGTCCGGCTTCGGCTGCCAGTCGCGCGAGGACGTCGCGGCCGTGCCGGGCTCCGGCCCACTGCGGTGGTGCCGTGTGGCCGTGGGCGTCATCCAGATCGAGGACATATAGGCCGCTGGGGCGGCAGGCGATGCCGACGTTGAACGGCAGCGCGCTCCAGGTGTCCCGTATCCGTTCGGGGTCGCAGGTGGCGAGGGACTCCCATCCCTTGTCCTTGGCGATCTTGCTGCGTGGCCACAGCGGGATGACGTGGTGGCCGTGATGGGCAGCGTTGAGCGCGGCGCGCATCAAACGCGGCGGGACGTGTGCGGGGGTGTCGGGAGAACGGGCTGGGGTCGCGCTGCTCAACGTGGTCCGGTCCTTCCGGTGTCGGTCGCGTGTCGGCGGTGTTCGGCTTCGTCGTGGACGAGCTGCGCGCTCCGGCCACGGCGGTAACCCGGTGGTGTCACCTGGGTTCACTGGTGGGCTAGCGGATTTCCTGTCGGTTGGAGTCCAGTCTCGTTTCCGTACAGGCGCGTCTGCGGCGCCCTGATCACCTTCGGTGACGGCCTGGCGGGGCCGTTACCGGCCCGAAAGCGGGGTGGCAGCGGGCCTGCGGCGACGCGGGTCGGGTGTTGTCGCGCCGCAGGCACGCTGTCGATGTGGACGGTGGGTGGGAATCACGAGGGTTCGGTCAGGCCCATCCGTTTGGCGTCCTGGGCCGCCTGGTGCACGAGGGGACGGAGCGTGTCCGGGGGCATGTGGCTGTCGAGGGCGGCGCGCAGCAGTCGGGTGAGCCGGTGGCCGGGGAAGGCGGTCTGGGCGCGATCGAGCGCCAGGGAGGCGAGTCCGCCGTTGCCGCGCAGGTAGGCCGACATGGCCAGCAGTGCGGCCGGTTCGGCGCGCTGGGGGGCGGGGCACTGTCGGGTGAGTTCGGTCCACAGCTGTTCGGCGGCGTGGGCGTGCTCGCCGGTGGCGGTGGCGATGCACGCGTCGCGCACCGTGTAGTCGGTCAGTGCCACCGCGAGGGCGGCGATGTCGTGGTCGGAGAGCGCCTCGGACCGTTCGGGGGTTCGTTGTACCTGCTCGATCACCAGGCGGTAGGAGTGGCTTGCCGATCGGCGCCGACCGGGCCGGGTGAGCAGGGTCTTGATGACCGTCGCCCGGCGGGCCAGCACGTCCTGGGGGTCGGGCCGCAGCAGGGCGGCCAGGTCTGCCCGGCTGTCGAGTGTGCGCTGGCCCTGGACCGCGGCCTGTACGGCGAGCACGGTGGTCTTGGGGTCGGGGACGGTGCCGGCGTGGGAGGGGTTGTCGTAGTCGTACCACCGGGCTCCGGCGGTGATCGCCGGTGTCCAGAACATGTTCAGTGACGCGTTGTGTCCGCTGATGGCGTCGCGCAGTCGGGTGACCAGGATGTCGCGGGGCAAGGTGTGCCCGACCGGTGTCCCGCCGCCGACGACGACACCGATGACCAGGGCGTCGGGGTAGCGCGTCACGATCGTGGCGAGGTGGCCGGTCAGGCTTTCGGGCAGTGTGTCGAGGGGCAGGTCGCAGCACATGGTCATCTCGACGGTGGTGCCGACGATGATGTTGACCACCAGGGCGTCGATCGGGTAGTAGCCCATCAGGTGTGGTGCGGCGGCGATGAGGTCGCCGGGGTTGTTCAGCTTGGCCGGTGCGGCGTTGTCCAGCGGGGACGTGGACGGGGCCGGTTCGGGCGTGGGGGCGGACATCATGGGCGTGCTCCTTGATCAGGGTGGTGTGGATGTCGCGGGACGTCCGCGAGCAGTCGAGTCCGCGGGCGGGTGACCGGGTCGGGCGGTTGCGGCCGGGCGGTGGTGGGCGGACCTGCCGCGTCGAGGGGCGGTTCAGTCGTGTTCGGTGGTGCGCTCGACGCGCATGCCGGCCCGTTCGGCGAGCAGGACGTAGAGGTCGTCGCCGGCGTAGAAGCCGGCGAGCTCGTCCCATGCCTGGCCCTGGTAGGGAACCTGGGCGCCGCCGGGGCGCTGAAGAACACCTGCCGGGAGGTACTCGAGGTGCGACGGGCCTCGGGTGCGGAAGGCGAAGGACACCGCCTCGTCGGTGGTGTCGAAGCGCAGGACGGGAACACCGGCGGGGATGGCGAACTCGTCGCGGCGGCGCAGGAACTCGGGCAGCGTGTTGTTCGAGCGCATGCTGCTGACGCCGCTGTGGTGGTCCGCGGCCTGGGTGTCGTGGATGGTGCTGGTGACCTGGTCTCCGGTGGCGGCGACCACGATCAGGCTGACCTGGTGACGATGTGCTCGCATGGGCGTGGGTCCCTTCGCGGGTTTCGGGCTACTGGCTGCCGGGTGGGGTGTGCTGTCTGGGCGACTGCCCGGCGCCGCCGCGTGGTGGCGGGGTGCACTCGCGTGGGCGTCGGTGCCGGGCATGCGGGGTCAATCCCCGCGGGTGTGGTGTCCCGCGGGGATTGACCCCGGGCCGGTGCCGGCGCAGCGTGGGCACACCCCGCTACCCGGCGGGCGCCGGACTCGATCTGGGCGGCGTCACGAGCGCCGGGTGGGTGACCGCACCGGCTTCTTCCCCTGGGGGTCGTGTCGCTCAGCGGGAGACGGGGTGGTCCGTGTGGAGTGCGGCGATGCGCGACTCCGGCGAGCGCAGGGTCTGCGCACTGTCAGGACTCGTGGTGCGGGTGCGGCGCACGAGTTCGACCGCGAGGTCGATGTCTCCGAGGAGGACGAGACTCGCGTGCTTTCTGGGGCGAACCAGGCACTGACGACGAAATCGGTCCGTTTCGACCGGCGGTCTCCCCGGCGGTGCCGATGACGTCGGCGCGGCAGGTCTCGTGTGCCTGGGCAGTCAGCCGGGAGACCTGGTTCGGGAAGGCGTGCTCTGCCGGGCGGATGGATTCGTGCGTCCGTCCGGGCGATACGCGTGTGGAGCCGGGGAACGGTGGCAGGTCGTGCGGTAAACCGGGCCTGGTCAAGAAACCTGGCAGACTGCTCCGGAAGGGTTGGGATGGTGGGCCCGGGTCAGGCCGTGCACCGCACGATCGTGGTGGTGGACGTGGAGGGGTTCGGCGATGCGCGCCGGACGTTGCCCCACCAGGTGGCGACTCGGGCCGGGCTGTACCGGGTGGTCGCCGACGCCTTGGGCGCGGCCGGCGTGCCATGGGAGGACTGCTACCACGAGGACCGCGGCGATGGCGTGGTCGTGCTGGTTCCACCCGAGTACGCCAAGGCACCGCTGGTGGAGGTGCTGCCGGAAGTGTTGGCACGGGAACTGCGGGCGCACAACGACACCAGCCCGGCCGCCCAACGCACCCGTCTGCGAGTGGCGGTGCACGCCGGCGAGGTGGTCTTCGATCGTCACGGCGTCACCTCGACCGCAGTGACCACCGCCTTCAGACTGCTGGACGCACCGCAGGTGAAGCAGGCGCTCGCGGACTCGCCCGGCCTGATCGCGCTGGTCGTGTCGCGGTGGCTGTTCGACGAGGTCGTCCGTCACTCCGCCGTGCTCGACCCGGCCACCTTCCGGCCGGTGCGGGTGCGGGTGAAGGAAGTCCGGGACACCGCCTGGACGGCCCTGCCCGACTCCCCCTACCCCGCCGATCCGGCCGTGCTCGATCAGCCGTCGGACCCGGTCACGGCCGGCGACACCGGTGGCGCGATTCCCCGGCAGCTGCCGGGGGCACCGGCCCTGTTCGTCGGTCGCGAGGAGTACCTGGCCGACCTGGACCGCGCCCTGACGCCCCTCGGCGACGACCCCGCCACCGCAACGGCGGTGGTGATTTCCGCGATCGGCGGTGCGGGCGGAATCGGCAAGACCTGGTTGGCCCTCCACTGGGCCCACCGCCACTCCCACCGCTTCCCCGACGGGCAGATGTTCATCGACCTGCGCGGCTTCAGCCCCGACGACCAACCGCTGCACTCCTCCGTCGCAGTACGGGGGTTTCTCGACGCACTGGGCGTGGATCCGAGCCGTTTGCCGACCGACCTGGATGCGCAGGCGGCGCTGTACCGCAGTCTGGTCGCAGGCAAGCGGATGCTCATCGTGCTGGACAACGCAGCCACCGCCGACCAGGTCGCGCCACTGCTGCCCGGCACACCGACCTGCACGGTCCTCGTCACGGGCCGCCGCAAACTCGCCTCACTGATCGACCGGCACGGTGCCCGCCACGTGCAGATGGGCCTGCTGTCCCAGCAAGAAGCCCGTGCCCTGCTCACCGAACGTCTCGGCGGCGAGCGGCTGGACACCGAGCCCGGCGCGACGGACGAACTGATCGAACTGTGCGGATGCCACCCACTGGCGTTGGCGATCATGGTCCGCCACGCCTCCACTCTGCCCAAAGTCCCACTGGCCGAATTCGGCGCTGAACTGCGCGATCTCGGCCTGGACATGCTCGATGACGACGATCCCAGCGCAAGCCTGCCCGCAGTGCTGTCCTGGTCCTTGCGCCACCTCACCGAGCAGCAGCAAATGGTGTTCGCGTTGCTGGGCACCGCCCCCGGCCCGGACATCGACCTGCCCGCGGCCGCCTCCCTCACCGGCCTGCCCGAGGCGCGGACACGCAAGGCACTGCGTGTCCTTGAGGACTGCTCACTACTCGACCGTCACCCGCACGGCCGCTACCGGATGCACGACCTGGTACGCGCCTACGCCACCACCACCGCCCATGACCGCCTGCCGGAACAGGAGCGGCAGGCGGCGCTGGAGCGGGTGGTGGACTTCTACCTCCACACCGCGCACGCCGCAGACCAACTCCTCGACCCCAACCGCCCACAGATCGCATTCGGCCCGCCCGCTCCCGGCACCTCGCCCCAGCCACTGCCCGACCTCCCGTCCGCCCTGGCCTGGCTGGACGCCCACCACTCCCACCTGCTGGCCGCCCAGCACACCGCCGCCACTTGTCACCGCCACCAAGCCGTGTGGCACTTGGCCTGGACCCTGACCAATTTCCACCAGCGGCGGGGACACCGGCACGACGAGTTGACCGTGTGGCTGGCCGCCGTCGACGTCACCGCCCACCTGGCCGATCCCCTCACCCGTGCTCTCGTCCACCGGTTCGTCGGCCGCGCCTACGCCGTGGTGGGGCGGCACGAGCAGGCCATCGGGCACCTGGATCAGGCACTCTCCCTGGCCAGGCGCCATCACGAACCCACACAACAGGCCCACACACACTTCACCCTCGCACGGACCTGGGGACAACAAGGGGACTACCGACGGGCCTTGGAGCACGCCGAGGATGCGTTGACCCTCGTCCGCACTCACGGCACGCCGCTGGGGGAAGCCGATGCGCTCAACCAAATGGGTTGGTACGCCGCCTGCCTGGGTCACTACGACACCGCCCGCGAGCACTGCCAGGCCGCTCTCACCCTGCACCGCCGGCACTACAACCCGGTCGGCGAGGCGGCCACCCAGGACAGCCTCGGCTACATCGCCCACCACACCGGCCGCCACCGCGAAGCCATCCACCACTACCGACAGGCCCTCACCCTGCGCCGCACCCTCGGCAACACCACCCAAACCACCGACACCCTCGACAACCTCGGTCACCCCCACGCCGCCCTCGGCCAACACCAACAGGCCCGCTCGGCCTGGCAGGAAGCACTGACGCTGTACCGGAAGCAAGGCCGCGACACCGATGCCCGACGCGTTCAACAGCAACTCGACGACCTCGACGCCGCCACCAACCACCACCACGGCGCAACCACCGACCCTCCACCGCCGGCAACCCCGACGGGAAACAATCACCGATAACGCGGGAACGGCGTCAGTTCCACCACTCAAGCCACTGCTCGGTGGATTCCGTCGGCAGTCCGAACCAGTCCTGGACGGCGCCGACTCGGCACAGGGCTGCCAGGGAGGGCAGCGCGTGGGTGACGAGCGTGTCTGCTTCGGTCCGGGGAACGGTGGGCTGCGAGGTCAGCGTGGCGATGGCCTTGTCGACGGCCGAGGCCATCTCCCGGTCGGCGGTGGCTTCGTGGCCGTTGAGTCGGGCGTTTCCCAGGTGTCGCGGGCGTCGGCCAGGCACTCGACGAGGTCGACGAGGTCCGCGGTGTCGGTGCCGGTGTTGTGACCGGGGTCGGATGACTCGGAGAAGGTGCCGCACTCGTCGTCCCCACCGCGTCGGTACGACTCCGGACTGGCGCTGTCGGAGTGAGGGGTTCTGCGCTTCGAATCGGATTGCCTCACGTATTTCGGGCGGAGTGGGCGGTGCCCGGTCCCGGGTGATGTGGCAGTCGACGAAGCGCGGTTCGTCACGGTGCCCGCCGTGGGCCGCACGGCCGCTGTGCGGTCGCGTAGTGGAATTGCGGCAGTTCGACACGCGTGTCGCCTTCGGCGCGGGCCTGTGGTGCGCACAGGTGTTCGACCGGCATGTGGCCGGCGCCTGTGCTGGGCGTGTGCCCTGGCGTACCCGTACCGGCGATCCGGGGCGCTTCCGTTTCAGGGATCGGTGGTCGTCATTCGGCGCCGGTCGAGACCACGGTGCCGAGAACCGCGGGCTCCGTCGTCTGCTCGTGTGGCCACGGGGACCACGAGTCGTCGCCGGTCGTGACGATCACCGCCTGGGCGCGCTGTTGGAACTGTTCGGAGGTGATGCAGCCGACGGTGGCCTCCAGCGACAGCAGGTAGTGCTCGGCTTCGGCGTGCCGGTTGGCCGCGACCACCTCGGGCACCCTGCGCAACGAGGTGGCCAGCAGTCCGGGCAGCGTGTCGCCGTAGGTGAGGTGGGCCGCGCGCCGGACGGCCGCGAGGCGCTCGTGCAGGTTGTGCACGTGGTGCGGCGGTCCGTCGGGCACGAGGGTGAAGGACGCGCGGCGCACGTGGTTGAGGGCGATGTAGTCGTGCTCGTCGACGAGTTCATAGCGGAACTCGTCGGCGGTGTCGGTGACGGAGGCGATCCGGTAGCGCCCCCAGTGGTCGTCGAGTGATCCGTGGTAGTTGACCCATCGGCCGACTTCGGCGTGCGGGGGCGAGGTGGCGGCTGGGGTGTGCGACGGCTGCATCGGCTGTTCTCTTCCTGCTTGGTTGACGTGGTGCGGGGTTGCGATCGGCCTGGCGAGCGGGGCCACCCGGCTGTGGCTGCGCTCGCTGGGGCTGGTCTCGGCACGCTGAAGTGGTCAGAACTTCCGTGCGGGCCACTGGGCGGGCTCGACCGTGCGCGGTCACCGGAATCCGGTTTTTCCGGTGCCGGTCGCCGACGTCGACGAGGCGCACCAGGGCGGTTGTGTCGCCGTTGCTGTGGAGCATTTCGGCGGCAGTTGCGGTTCGGTCGGCGCGGCGGGAACGGTTCCGCCGGCGGCAACGCCGGCTCCTGCGGCATTCCGGCGCGATCGGCGGGGACGTACCAGTCGTCGATGTCGTCAGGCCGCTCGGCGCGGTGACGTAGAGCGTCGACGGCCTGGTGAGGACGTCCGCCCGGAGCGGTCGGCGTCGCTTCGACGATCACGGCGGTGGTGCCGCCGTCCTCGACTCGGGTTCGGTGGGCCGCTGGTCGGCGCGGCCGGTACGGCACCGCCGCCGCAGGCGGCGGCGGTTCTCTGTGGTGGTGGTCCGGACTCGGGCAGGCGACCGCAAAACAGCGGTCGTATCCGGTGGACGGGTTATCGATTTTTTCCACATGGTCGCGAACCGAACGGTCGGCGCTCGATCGCCGCATTTACTCGAAAAAATCCCCTGGATAACATGGCTGCCGCGGAAAGCGTTCGCTTTCTGCGCCCCCGAAACAGCGAGGACGCATATGAGAGCAATGCGAGAGCGGAGAACAGGCGCGGTCCTGGGCATCCTGATCATGGCGGTCGCCATGACCGTCGTGTCGGGGCCGGCCGCGCAGGCCGGTGTCTCCGCCCCGAAGATCACCGCGTCCGGGCCGGTCGTCCCGTCGGACGTGTCCGCCCAGGCCGAGATCACGGTCACCAGAGGGGTCTGGTCGTGCCGGTTGAGCGCGAACAACCCCAATCGCTGGTGGGGCGGCAATGGCGGCGGAGTGCAGGGATTCGGGTCCCTGACCTGCTCCCACGTCATGCCGCAGATGGAGATCGTCGTCGGTCTCCTCCGCAACAACGTGTTCGTGGACATCCAGAGCACCTACGACGTCTCCGACATCCTGGTCAACGCCGGCCCCTCGATCTCCCCCTACAGCCGCGCGACCTACCAGATCGCCTCCATCGGCGCCATCGAGTGGCCGGACGGCATCATCGAGGAGATCCCCCAGGTGAACAGCCTCGCGCTCCTGATCTGACTTCGGTCCCGGCCCACCGCCACCCGCAGGATGGCGGACCGCCCACCGCGGCACCGGGTGACCCGGACGATCCAGCCCGTCATCGACTCCGGCGCACTTCCGGGCAGTGGCGCGACGAAGCCCGGGCCGTGACGAGAGCGGGATTGTCCTGATCGTTCGTGGTCGAGACGGCGACACTGGTCGGTGTGGTGCTCTCACGGCATTCGACGCTGTCGGTCGAGGATGTCCAGGACGCCGGTGACCTGATCACAGTGCGGGCCTCGACCGGCAACTCCGCCGCGTCCGGCCGCACCAAGCAGGCCACGACCGCTCACCACGCACAGCACGGCCCCACCCGACCTGGACCGGGTGGGGCCGTGCTGTGCATGCCGACACCCGAACTCGCCGCCTACCTGACCAGGGCCATGGCGCGCAGGGCGAGGTCGTCGAGGGTGTCGGCGCGGGCGGGATCGGCCACGGTCTGGCTGTAGCTGGTGATCGCGTGGGCGATACCCGCCGCGGTGGGCTGGGCAGCGGCGATGAAGTGCCGCAGCACGCCTTCGCGCTCAGCCTCGGTGAACCCCAACTCGCGGCCCAGCACCTGCACGGTGGCCTGCGGCTCGGTGACCGGCGCCCCGGCCTGCTCCTCCAGCGTCGCCACCTGCCGGGCCAGGAACGCCGGCGAGAGCCACTCGCGGACGTGGTCGCGGGCCTGCGCGGCGATGACGTCGAGCTGCTTCTTGACGGTGTCCTGCGACCAGCTGATCGTGCCGCCCTCCATCCGCTGCCCGAGGTGGACCTTGCGGAACGCCAACGCGGGCAGGGTCAGGCCGTTGCGGCAGATCCGCACGAACAGCTCCGGCTTGAGCGTCACCGACCCGGAGCCGACCTCGGAGTTGGAGAACCGGAACCCGGCGAAGACCACCGGCTCCGAGCCCGGCTGGTAGCCCTGGCCCTCGGCGGCGGCCAGCCGACGCCCCGTGTCGAGGTCGGTGGTGACGCGCTGCCGCTCGGCCTCCAGCTCGGGGTTGGCGAACGGGTTGCGGTAGCCGGCCAGCAGCTGCGGCGCCAACCGCTCCACCGTGGGCGAGTAGACCTTGCAGTGCATGGAGGAATCGGTCAGGTCGCAGGAGCGGATCTCGACCTGCGCGTCGGCCTGGCGGATGCCGTCGAGCACGGCGGTGAGCAGGTCGAGGTTGTCGACCATGCCGAACCGGTCCGACAACAGCGCCCGCAGCACGCCCGCCTCGCCGTCCTGGCCGCGGAACAGGCGCAGCAGGAACGACCGGGAGTCGGCCGGGTGGATCGTGGTGACCGTGCCGTCGGCGCCGCGCTTGGACTTGCCGTGCAGCAGCCCGTTGACGTTGGCGTCGAACAGGTCCGGCCGTTCGGTGCGCATGAAGCGCAGGTACTTCGAGCCGATGCCCAGCTTGGCGGCGATCGTGGCGTCCGCGGCCGCGGTGGGCACGTAGAGGCCGTCGACCAGAGTGACGCCGTGATCGTCGACGACCGGCTCGATCCCGGACAACTCGACCGCCCCGCCGCGGGCGCGCAGGGCGGTGGCCGGAGCGACCACGTCGATCTTGGCGGCGTTCTGGGTGCGCAGCATGGACAGCATGTGCTCGAAGCCGGCGTTGCGCACGGTGGTGGTCAGGAACACGGGGAACTCCATTCCGGAGGGCCACGCCCACACCATGGCGTGGGCGTGGCGTATGCGGTCGGGTGAAAGCGGTGGTGTGAGGGCAGTGGTGTGCTCGCTCGCCGTCACCTGATGTGCCGGCGGTCAGGTGCGCCCCGGTGTCGGCGGGTCGGCGCAGCCTGCCGTGACGGCGGCAGGAAGGGGCCACGCCGCGCGGTATGCGGCTTGCCCCCTTTCGCCGTCGCCGCGGCAGGCTGCGCCGGCCCGCCGACGAGGGGTGGACAGCGGCGCTGACAGGTGTCGACCAGGGAAGAAGGCGACCGGTGTGGTGTGCGGCGGTCAGTCGCAGTCGCACTGCGCGGCACCCGCGCTGGTGACGAAGACACAGTGCGGGATGTGGGACCTGGTCAGGATGACGCCGCCGTCGGCGCGGCGGATGACGATCAGCGGGTGGCCGTCGCGATCGGCCCGCGCGAACTGCTCCGGATGAAGGTGCACCGGGTCGACGCCGTGGCCCTGCACCGTGCCCATCAGCGTCTGGAGGATGTCGAGCAGGTCCGGCCCCGGCGTGCCGAGGGCTTGTGGTGGTGCGGCCTGCTCGAAGCGGGCGAGCAGGCCGCCTTCGCAGGCCGACAGGTCGATCCCGGTGCCGGGTCCGAGCCGCTCGGCCAGATCGCGCAGGGCCCAGCGCACGAGGTACTCCGGCTCGGGATGGTCAGTGCCGATCCGGACGCTGTAGACGCCGTGGGCGAGCAGGGAACCACCGGGACGGCGACGCACGGCCAGTCGCAGCTTCCGGGCCGCGGTCGACGGCTCGTCGTCGAGGTCGACACCCAGCCAGTGGAACCACTCCCCCAGCAACTCGACGGCGTCACCGCCGGACACACTGCGCTCCGGATCGTCGTCCTCGAGGTCCTTGTACCGGCGCAGCAAACGCATCACGGCCGCGCCCTCGACGCTGTCGGGATCGAACCCGACAGCCCCGGAAGACCCGACAGCGCCGAAAGGGGTACCGGCGGTGTCGAACGGGTCGTGATGTCCGCGATCCCCGTCGTCGATGCGCGCGTGCCCGTCGAACCCGACGGATCGGGAGTCGTTCCCGGCTTCCGGGTTCTGCCCGGCGGGTGGATGCGACTTCGCCATGCGCTACACCCCCACCGGGGAGAACATCGGCAGGAGGTATGCCTGCGACGCCGGGATCAGGTCGATGATGTCGCGCTCAGCGGTCCACTGTTCGACGAACCGCAGGTGCACGGCCAGCCACACACGCACAGAGCGGGGCAGGACGTCGGTGGCCGCCCGGTGGCCGGTGCCGCCGTAGAAGGTCATCAGGATCCCGCCGTCGTGCCGCCACGCCAGCTCGGCACCGATCCTGGTCGGGATGGAGGCCAGCTCGGCGGGGTGCCACGGCGCGCCGTACGCGGTCCACTCCTCGCCTCCGATCACATGCGGCTGAACCACCAGCCGCAACGGCTCGTCGTGGCCGACCATGCTCCCTTTCGGACTGACCGGGCGGACCTGCCGGCACACCGGGCAACGCCCGTGGATCGACGTCGGATGGCCGTCGGCTCGCGGGCCGATGCTGTTCTCGATCGCGGCCGTGCGGCTGCCCGGGCAGCGGACGGTGTCGACGAACAGACCGGCCGAATTCTTGAGGCGCATACCACTATTCCTCACTCGCACACCACCCCCGGATTTCGCGGTCATCGGGACGGCGTGGCGGATCACGTTGTTTGACGGAGCACCCTTCAGCGACACCGGATGACCGCGTCGTGACTGTGACTCGACGCCGTTCGACCGTGCTTTCGCAGCGTTGTCGGCGCCGTGCCCCGGTGCGGTGGGGCGCACTCGGATGGCGTCCGTGGCGGGGCAAGGGGGCAAGCCGCATCTTTTCCGCGGCTTGCCCCCGGCCCGACGCGGACGCAGAGTGCGCAAGCCCCACCGCATCGGGAGTCCGACGTCGACGCCCGGCCCGACACCCCTTCCCGAGGTGCGGCAGTGCCGTGTTCCGTCGACTCCCGGACAGGCAAGCGGTGCCGTGCAATCCCGGCAACGGGGCGGCTGCCCGGGTCAGCTGAGGAGTGACCGGCGTTCGTGCAGCCGTAGGCCGCCGCTGGTGAGCGTGACGCTCATGATCGCCCACCGGCCGTCGACGGCGTGCCCCTGCAAGGCGCTCTCGCCGCAGAGCAGGTACGCGACCGCCGACAGCTCGTAGCCGCGGGCTTCCTCGTCCTCGACCGGCCGCCACGACCGGTCGAGGACGGACCGCGCGCCGGCACGGCCCACAGTCGCGTGTGGCGCAGAAGATGGTCGAGCATGCGCATCAGGCCAACACCGATACCGCACACGCAGCCCCTAGACGCGCCCGAAAGGCGCTGCCCCCGTCGACGCGCGGGGTGGGCCGATCATCCGGACAGCTTGCGCGCCCAACTCGCCGATGCCGGCAACAAGTCGGCGCGCGAACACCGAGGACACCGCGATTTCTGCGATGCCCTGGTCCAGGCGATGGCCGCACTGCCGAAACACGTCCCGGTGGACTGCGTATCTTGGCGGGTGGACGTCGCTTGCACTGGATTGGTCGCCCCGTAACTCCGGCGCATCTCCGACTCTGAGGTACGCGCAGTTCCGTTCTGGCGGAACAATGCGTACGGCCAACTGGTGTCCGCAGTTCAACAGCACAGTGGAAGATCAACGGACTTGCACTGTGGTATCCGCCCTCCAGCGAGGAACGGCTGCCACCGCAGGTCAGGGGTGTGCTCGAGCTGTCGGAACGAATGGCTGAGACCTCACACGCGCGTCGGGCACCGACTGGGCCTGAGCGCGGCTGTCACGTGAACTCGACACGGACTTGTTCGCGGCAGGCATGGACGGCCCGATCCGATGGTCGAGGACATCGCGGTGATCCCGATGGGCGTCGATGTCGGGGCCACCGCACCGCGTGCACTGGTGGGTCACGTCGTCGACTCGAGTCCTGGCGTGTTCGCGCGCGGTGTACGTGCCACCGGACACGATGCTTTCGGCGAGGCGCTCGGCGTTCTCCTGCCCGGCGAGTACGACCAGCTCCGACGCGCCACCCTGGTCGATCGGGGCAGCCGGCGGTCCGTCGGCATGCCGCGCGGTGCCAGACGGTCGCCAACGTCCCTGTAGTGCCGAGTCCAGGGGTGTTTACGGGCCTATGCAGCAGGGCACGGTCACGCGGCGGAGGGTGGTCAGCGCCACCCGCACACGGGCGGCGCTGGAGGGCCGGGAATTCCCCTCTTCCACGCAGCACGCGTATCCCACGTACATGTCCGCGGCCGGGCGTTCGCCCAGGATCGGTGCCGGCTCGATCCCCGGTGGCAGTGCGGTTGGACCGTCCCGGCGCGCGATGCCGGTGGGGCATCGGCGATGCTGTGGGCGTGCAGTACATGTCCAGAGTGCCGCGGCCGCCGCTGGACGGGCTGATCGACGACCTCTACTACCTGGAGGGTGCGCCGCCGTATGCCCGGCTGACGCTGCCGCCGGCGCCGGCGGCGTTGCTCATCGTCAACCTCCGGGGCGCCGTTTCGCATCCGCGCCGGCACCGACGTCGAGACGGCCGAGTACGCCGACGGCTGCGTGGTCGCCATGCGCACCCGCGCGGTGGACTTCGGCTACCCACTGTGGACCCGGTCCGTGGGCGTGCACGTCAAGCCGTGGGGGTTGGCGCCGTTCCTGCCGATGCCCGCGGCCGAGCTGTGTGACCGGCCGGTGGCGGTGGAGCAGGTGTGGGGTCGGCCCGCCGTGGCCGAACTGCGGGACCGGCTGGCCACGGCGGACGGGCCGCACGAGATGCTGACGCTGCTCGAGGAGGAGCTGATGCGACGGCTGTGCGGGACCGCCGGCCTGGGGTTGGTCCGCCATGCGAGCAGCGTCATCGCGGCGACCGGCGGGGCGGTGGCGATCGGCGACCTGAGCGTGGCGGCCGGTGTCAGCAGCACTCATCTGGCACGGCGGTTCAAGGAAGTCGTCGGCGTCACGCCGAAGCGGCTGGCCCGCACCTACCGCTTCGCCGCCACGGTGTTCGCGATCGACCCCGCCGGACCGGTCGACTGGGGCGGCCTCGCCGGTGGCGCGGGCTACTTCGACCAGGCGCACTTCGGCCACGAGTTCCGGGCGTTCACCGGGCTCACGCCGACCCGGTACGTCGAAGTCCGGCGGCGGTTCCTGCGCGAACATCCCGGCCACGTGCTGGACGGCTGGCCGCTGCCGGCCGATTGATTTCCTACAAGAGCGACAGCTCACGACACGCTAATTTCAGACCACCCGAAGCAGAGGAGAGCCCTGTGGGCAAGGTGGTCATGTACGGCTCGGTGTCGGTGGACGGCTTCATCGCGGACGAGCACGACCAGCCCGGACCGCTGTTCGACTGGTTGACGGGCGGCGATGTCCCGTTGGACGACAGCGGAGCGTTGAAGGTCTCGCAGACCTCCTACGACTACACCCGGCCGTACTGGGACCGGATCGGGGTGACGGTCGCCGGTCGCCACGTCTTCGACCTGACGGACGGCTGGGACGGGAAGCCCCCGAGCGGGATCGACCACGTGGTCGTCGTGACGCACCGGCCGGCGCCCGAGGGCTGGGCCCCCGAGGCGCCGTTCCACTTCGTCGACGGCGTCGAGGCGGCCGTGGCCAGGGCGCAGGAGCTCGCGGGTGACCCCGTGGTCGAGGTCGCCGCCGGCGACGTCGGTGGCCAGGTGCTCGCGGCGGGCTTGGTCGACGAGGTGCGTATGGACGTCGTGCCCGTCGTGTTCGGGTCCGGTAAGCGCTACTTCGGGTCCGTCCACGCGCAGCACCTGTTGGAGGATCCCGACGTGGTGATCCGGGGCAACCGGGTGCTTCACCTGCGCTATCGGGTGCGCCGTTGACCGTGCCGCAAGGAGCGTGGCGGTGAGGGTGGGCAGGGGGTCGGTCAGTCCGTGCGGGGACGCGGTGTGGACGTCGGTCATGACGGTGCCGAGCGCGATCAGCGCGTTCGTCGCGCGAGGCGTTGCGGGTCGAGGATGAGCACGGTCTTGCCCTCCAGGCGCAGCATGCCGCGGTGGGCGAAGTCGGCCAGGGCCTTGTTCACCGTCTCGCGTGCCGCGCCGACCAGTTGTGCGAGTTCTTCCTGCCGCAGGTCGTGGGTGACCTGGAGCAGGCCGCCGTCCTGGCTGCCGAAGCGGTGCGCGAGCTGGAGCAGGGCTTTGGCCACTCGGCCGGGCACGTCGTTGGCGATGACGTCGGTGAGCGTCGCGTTGGTCCGGCGCAGCCTGCGCGCCAGGGCCTGCAGCAGGTGCTCGGCGAGTTCGGGCCGGTGGGTGATCCACTGCCGCAGGGCGGGGCGGTCGATGCTCAGGGCGTGGACCTCGGTGACCGTGGTGGCGGTGCAGGTGCGCGGGCCTGGATCGAAGACGGACAGCTCGCCGAACAGGTCGGTCGGTCCGTGCAGGGTGAGCAGGTGCTCGCGGCCGGTGAGGGTGCGGCGGCTGGTCTTCACCTTGCCGGTCTGGACGAGGTAGAGCCGGTCGCCCGGTTCGCCTTCGGTGAAGATCACGTGGCGTCGGGGGAAGACGACGGGGTTGTTGACGGCTTCGATGGCGGAGCGCACCGGGTCTTCGGGCGACAGGTGGGTGGCGGGTCGGGTAGCGGACATCGTGCGGCTCCAGGTTCGGTTGCGATACGTGTGGGCGAGGTGCACACCGCGGGCGAGCGGCACGGCCGGGGAGTGTGCTGTGCCGGTCGCCCGCGGTGTGTCGGGCTGAGCACGTCCCCCCGCGCACCGGGTCGGAGGACCGGGTGGACGCTGCCCAGTGGATGACTCGTCGCGAGACGGGTGACGTGTTGGGCGGTGTCGCGCCGTAGGTGCTGGGCGCTGATCTGTGGCGTTCCGGTGATGTGTGCCCGCGCGCGTCGCGCGGACATCCGGGGGTCAGTGGGTGTGCCGAGGTGCTGCCCGCGCCGGTGCGAAGGCGGCGGCGGTGGGACGTGGCACGTGCTCGTTCGGCGAGCGCGTCGTGCGGCATATCCACGGCATCGGCGGGCAGGATCGCCCGGCGCTGCACCGCCGTGACGCGCGCGCGCAGGGCGCTGAGGTGAGGTGTGTTGGTGGGCGGCGATGCCGTCGACCCACGCGAGCCGGCAAGCCGCGGCATGCCCCAGGGCGGCGGTGACTTCATCGGCGGCGTCGGTCCCACCGTCGAGCCGGTGCTCCAGTGCGGTGAACCGGATTGTGGGGGGACGTCACCGCCGGTGCGGCAGTCCGTCCGGGTCGCGTGCGCGCCGGGGTCGTAGTCGGGCAGGCCGGCCGCAGACGGACCTCCTGCACGATCGGTCGGAAGGTGATCCGAGTGCGGTCAGGCCCGCGCCGGCGATCGGTGCGGGCCTGACCGGTGGAAGCGACGAGCGCTCAGGCCGCCGGGGCGTCCCCGATGTCGGCGGGGACGAGGTGGGGCCACTTGTCGTGGTCCAGCTCGGGGTTGTTGACCAGCTGTTCGATGTGGGAGAGCGGGTAGCCCAGCGCGTCGAGCAGCGCGAAGTAGAAGCGGGTGTCCTCGCTGGGGCGCCGCCAGCTGGCGTCGGCGCTCTTGTCGGTGTAGCCGAGGTCCCAGTGCTGTTCGCAGGCACCGACGACCAGAGCGAGGCGGATCAGGATCGCCCGCGGCTCGGTGGTGTCCTTCCTGCGCAGCTGCACCGTGATCGGGTGCAGTTCCCGCCGGTGGTCCTTCGATTCGCCCAGCGTGAGCAGCGTGCAGGCGTAGCGGTGCAGGGGTGCGGCGTCGCTGAGGTAGTCGCCGGCCAGCACGTCGGCCAGCCCGAGCCAGTGGTGCACCCGCGCCGGCAGCGTGATGTCCTTGGCCTTGAGCTTCGGGCTCGTGCGCTCGGCGAAGTACTTCCTCAGCCATGCCCGACGGTCGGTCTTGGCGTCGCGCCACCGCTTGTTGTTCTCCTCCGCCCGCTTGCGCTCACCGGCCTTGAAGGCGCTGTCGGGTTCCGGCCGCGCGGTCCGCGCGGTGCGCAGGACGTGACCGTGGGCGGTGTAGTCGGTGCAGACGTAGTGGATGTCCGGCTCGGGCCTGTCGTACTCGTGCTCGACGCAGGCGGCGTGACCGGGACAGCCGGCGTGCTCGGTGGCGGTGAGGGCGCGCTCGGCGTGCTCGGCGGCGAGCAGCTCGTCCAGGTAGGCCACCCCGTCGGTGTCCGGATCGACGACCGGCACACCGTCGGCCCGCAGACGCTCCTGTACCTGCGCGATCTTTACCGAGGCGATCGTGTGGTGACCGTGCCGCGTGAACTCCGCACAGAAGTGCGTGACCTCCACCTCCAGGTCGCGGTCGACCCAGACGGCGACCGCACGTCCCGGGCAGTCGCCGTGTCCGGTCGGGTCGAGCGCGGTGGCGTCCTCGCCGGTGCACAGCTCGTCCAAGGACGCGCAGTCCTCGGGCAGGCCGCTCGTGCTCTCGACGATCGCATAGCCCAGCCCGGTGAACCGCGCCACCTCCTCGGCCAGCGTGGCGCGCTGCGCGCGCTCGCGCCGCAACTGCCCGAGAGTCCACTCGAAGTTGCGCGGATCGCGGGTGAGGACCTCCAGCAACGTCTGGTGCGCCTGCTCGTCGCCGTCGAACTCCGCCAGCTGCGCCATGGTCAGCAGGTCGGTGCCGGGCAGGGCCTCGCTGGCGGCACGCGTGCGCGGGTTGGACGCGACCGCGAGACCGGCCTGCACACGTTCGATCTTGCGGGTCAGGGTCTGCGCGATCTCTGCCTCGCCCATGCCGGACAGGGACAGCTGCTGGTAGAGACCGGCCTCTTCGGCCTGGGTGTAGCCCTCGCGGTGGATGTTCTCGATGCCCTGCGCCACCAGCACGTCCCGGGTCGTGCCGGGCGCGTGGACCAGGACGTCGATGAGCAGCTCGGGGTTCTCCAGCTCCTTGACCGCGATCGCGGCGGCGGTGCGGTGGAACCCCACGAGCACCCGCAGCGCACCGTCCACCGGGTCGGGGGCGACGTTGACGATCGAGACCATCGGGTTCAGGCCGTGCTCGGTGACGGATGCCACCAGCTCGGGGCGCTTAAGGCGGATGTCGCCGACCTCGCGGGTGTTGCCCTGCGCCCGCAGCTCGCGCGGGTCGACCCCACGCTTCAGGTACGGGTAGGCCGGCTCGACCTCGACCTCGACCTCGACCTCGACCTCGGGCGGCGCGGCGACGCTCATGGCGTCCTCGACGGTGGCAGAACCCTCAGGGGCGGAGTCGGGGATGGTGTCGCGCTCGGCGACAACGTTCACGGTCATCGTGAAAGCTCTCAATCCAGGTGTGCGGGCATGGCGGTGCCCTGATCGCAATACGGATGTGTTGGTGCAGGAGAAAGGCGACGCCCCGGTGGAGGACGGCGGTCGCCGGCCGGGCGCCGGTGGTGCGCCCGCCGCGATGCTCCGCGAGGAGGTGTGGGTGTCCAGCGCTTTCTGCTGGACACCCACACCTCCTGCGGTGCACGCTGGGCGGTGCACACCGGTGCCCGGCCGGCGTGCACACCCCCGCTCACGCCATGGATACAGGGTGTGCGATCGAGGTCCTTACGGCGCGGCGGTGGTCAGGCGTTGGCCCAGCCGAAGAACAGCCAGTCGGTCACCTCGGGCGACCCGGCGGTGGTGACGGTGGCGGTGCTGCGCCCGTCGACGTCGATGCCGCCGTCGCGTCGAGGACGGCACAGGTCGATGCGGGCCTGCACGAGGACCTCTCCCCCGCCGAAACGACCCTCGACTGTGGCCAGCGTCGCCGTCCTCTCGTCCGGGCAGCCGTCGGCGCGGGCGGGAACGGAACGGCCGGTCAGCGTGCGGCAGCCGCGCACGGCGAGCACACCGGCCGGGCCTCCCAGGGTTGTCGATCCTGCTGTCCCTGGCCTCGATCAGCTTGCGTGCCAGGACTTCGGCGCCGTCCTCCGACAGCGGTGCGCCGTCGATGACGACGCATTCGTCCTTCTCCGCGATCGTGCCGGTGTCGCCGGCGTGGCCGTGGTCGTACTCGGTCTGCTCGACGGCCTACCGGAGTGCGGCCTGCACGTCGACGCGCTTGGCGTAGGTGATGAAGACTTCTGCGCCCGTCGAGTTCTCCTTGACTGCTGTGGTTCGGTGGCAGGCCCGATGTGCCTAATCGACGGGGATCGGCACTGGTCGGGCTTGCCGCGTGCCGTGATCCGGCGGGACGCGCTCGCTCGGCGTCGACGGTGGGCGAGGGCGGCAAGCCCGCGGGTGTCGTTCCGGCGGAGCTTGCGCTCCGACCGGTGGTGGCGCAGCGCGCGTGGCGGCCCGCCGGATCGCGGGGCGTCGAGATGAGGAGGGCGGGGGTTCGCCGAGTCGTGCCGGACTTCCTCGATCAGGCGGTGATGCGGTGGTCGACCGGGTGATGCCGGTCAGGTGGGCACGATCAGCGCCGTCTGGCCGGCCAGCGCATCGGCGAGGCGCCGCAGGGTGTCGAAGCCTGTCATGGGGTGGAGGTTTGTGCCTCTGTCGCCGTAGGGCGAGGTGCTGTGGTGCCAGTTCGACGGGTCGTTGTCCACGACCCATGACCACTCGCGGGCGGCGGTGAGCACCTCAGCCACGGCGAAGGACTGCCGTTCGTCGCTGCCACGCCCGATCCGTACTCGGATCGTGTGTTCGCCGCGGCGGGCGAAGCGGACCAGGGTGTAGCGGTGGCGATCCGGGTCGGTGCTCAAGGTCTCGTGGAGGTGGACGAGTTCGTTCGGCGCGTCGAGCCAGTCGCGGACCGCGGTCAGCGCGTCGAAGATGTGCCCTGACCGGCCGTCCGGGTCCTGCTCCTGGTAGTCGGCATTTCGGTGGCCCAGTTGTAGTCGACAAGAGCGCTGATGAAGGCGACGATTTCAGGTGGGGCGATCCTGGTGGACTGGTGAGTATTCGACATAGGTTGTCTCCGGGCGACGTGCGGATGGAATGCCCGGCCGACGTGATTCCGCAACTGCCTGCAGCCGACCCGGAAGACTCGATGATCGGCTGTCCGGAACTGCTCGATATCGACATGACGCGGTCGAGCGATCGGCGAAACCGCCTTGTCGGTGGGGCGCACTCGTCAGGCGGTACCGTCGGGGCGTGGGGGCAAGCCGGTGCTTTCGTGGCTTGCCCCCACGCCCCGTGGTGCCGCAGAGTGTACGACCCGCCGGCGAGGCGGTGAGCGGCCAGTCTTCCGGGTGCGCGCATCCATGTTTCACGACAGGCGTTACCGGGTGGCGGATGTGAATTTATCTCCGCGAGATCATGTCTGGTTGTGGAGTGTTCGCCATCGTGCCGCCAGGGCTGTTGCGGCCAGGACGCCGATGGCTCCGGCGGCGTCGGTGACAGGGGTGCGAGTAGTTCGGCGGTCAGTCCGCCGAGGGCGACTCCTTGCTCCTTGGGTGGCCTGCATGGCGGTGATGGCGAAGCCGACGGCCTGGCCTCGGTGGGCGTCGAGTGCGCGCAGCACGAAGCTGGAGTTGGCCACGACGTGGTAGCTGGAGGCGGCACCGGATAACGCGAACAGTGCCACGACCACCGGTAGCGGCGGCGAGTTGGCCAGGCAGCCGCCCGCAACTGCGGCGACAACAGCCCCAGGTACAGGGTGAGCATGGTGACCAGCAGCAATGGCGCACTCCAGGGCTGGGCTGCACCGTCACCAGGGTGACGGAGCAGCCCAGCCCGATGGCCTCAGCGATCAGCAGTCAATCCGACGCCGGCCCCAGCGCCTTGCGCGCGAGCTGATCGGGTTGGAGCCGATGACCGCGCCGACCACCAGCGTGTAGTTGACCAGCCGGTAGATCACTCCGGCCGTCACCAGGGCGATCGCGCTCAGCGGCCCGTCCAACGCCGTGACCAGCGGCTGCTGCCTCTTCCGGTGTCGGAGGACAGCGGGCGAGGCGGAAGCCGGCGCGACCGGAAGGGGTGGTCACCGGTGCGCCGATCCTGCGGGTCAGCCGCGGTGGACGGTGTTGAGCGCCACGCGGTGCGCGGCGTAGTTGCAGGCCAGTCGTGCACGGTGCCGGGTGCCCGGTGCGGAACCTCGGCAACGGCCCACGTGGTCCACAGGGCGGCGAGGTAGAGGGAGAAGCGTCAAGCGCGGCGTCCCGGTCGACGCCGTGGAGGCCGGGCAGGCTTGCGGTGAGGTGCTCGGCGTCGGCGGGCCGGTGACCCAGGTCGGGTGAGCCGGGGGCGAGGTCCGGGTGGCGGCCGGGCAGGTGTTCGAAGACGACCAGCAGCCAGTTCAGGCCCTCGCCGTCGGCGACGTCACGGCAGTGGATCACGGCCGAGGCGGGATCAGGGATCAGGGATCGGCGGTGGCCTCGGTGCGCAGCCATCGCATCCGCGGCGAGCGCCCCCGTACCCCTTTGAGGAACACGCGGCGCCCGTCGTGCAGGTCGAGCACGACGACCAAGTCGCTTCCCACGCTCCGGTCGATCTCCTCGACCGCGCCCGCCACGTCCAGGTCGGCGTCGATCGCGTCGCGGACCGGCGCGGGCAGCGTGTCCCACGTCCACCGGTCACCGAATCTCCCGTTCTCGTATGGGTTCAGCTCCCGCCGGTGCGGTTGCCGCTGTTCTCGGTGCCGTCGGCGCCGTCGGCGGGGCAGTTGCCCTCCTCGTGGCACAGCTCGCACTGCGCCGCGGCCGACCACAGCTTGTGCCGGCACGCTCGATCGCCCCACCGTACGGGGCAACACCGCCGCACAGTCGACGGCGCTCAAGTGCGCGCGTCGGGATCGTCGGGCACGCGGTGGACGAACCGCCCTCCACCTCCAGACGGAATGCTTGGTACAGGCGGGTGTGCAGCAGGAAGGCATGCCTGCCCGGGTCGACCAACGGTGACGTCTACAACCGCGGCGCGCCCGGCCCGGTCCCGCGCGCGCAGCCGCCGAGGAACGCCAACGCCTGATCCACCACACGCACGGCCAGCGGCTCGTCGACGTCGTCGCGGACCGGCCGGTGGAACACCTCGGGCGGCACGAGATCACGTCCGGATCAAAGCGCCGTCGTCATTGGGCAGTGCGACGCCCGGCGAGGTGTGGTCAGGCCGGTATGCGCAGGCGGGCCCAGACGACCTTGGCGTTGTCGGTGCGACGCACGCCCCAGTCGCTGCTGAGTGCTTCGACCATTTTCATGCCGTTGCCGCGGTTGGGGCCTGCCGTCGAGGCGCCGATCCGCGGGGCACGATCGGTGGAGGCGTCCCGGACCTCGATGAGGAGTTCGTATCGGGTGTGGCAGCGCACGCTGAGGTGGTGGGGTTTGTCGGCGTGGTCGCAGGCGTTGGCGACGAGTTCGTGGCAGACGAGTTGCGCGTCCTGGACGAAGTCCTCACCGAACCGTTGCAGCAGGCTGCCGACCTGGGCGCGCATCACCGCCAGGCTGCCGCACCGCACCGACGTGTCCAACGACAGTCCGTCGCCCTCATCGCTGTCTTCCCCTTCGGGTGTTTTCTCCGGCTCGAAGCGGGAAGTCATGGACGCGAACCCCTTTCCGGGCGGTGGCGCGGTCACCGTGGAGTGACGGTTCAACTTCGGGTTACCCTGCGGTCGCCGTACGTACGCCTCGTGGGCAGGGATGAGTCGATCACGCTGGCGGCGAGACCTCGTGCCGCTCAGGTCATCGACAGCACCGGCACTGCGCCCGTCGTCACCAGTTCGGCCACGCGGACGTGCGCGGTGTGGGCGACAAAGATCGGACACGGTTGGTTGCCAAGATGCCCCGGACACCGACCGCCTGGACCGGGTAATCGATACAAGCCCACCACGGCCGATCACCATGGGTCAGTGACACCCGGCAGTGCGGACCCGCTGCAACGAAATCTGCGGTTTCGCACCCGTGGGGCGCATACGGAAAGTGTCATCGCATTTCGCCCGTTCGGCACGCCACCGGGTGATTACAGTGTGAATCCGGTCGAGCCATGGAAGTGGGGTGCTCCGATGAGGACGGCGAAGCTCGGAAAGCTGGTGTCGGCGGCGCGGCGGTCCTTCGCGGGCGTCGTCGTCGCCATGTCGGTGGCGTTCGCAGTGGCGACCGCAGCACCCGCGGCCCAAGCCGTGGACGTCGAGTTGCTGTCGTGCACGGGCAGCGGCGCCAACACCTACCAGCCGGGAGTCACCGCGCAGCCCAGGGTCGTCTCCATCACCTCCAGCGCGGACTACGGCTCGTGCGTCTCGAGCGGATCGCCCACCATCACCTCCGGCGGGTACGCGATCACCGCGAACGGCCTGGTGTCGTGCCTGGGTGGCGGCGTCTCCATCACGGTGACCATCGCCTGGAACACCGGTGAGACCACCACCGTGGCCGCGGTGGGGCTGGTCGTGCTGCGCCCCGCCAACGAGGTCGTCGTGGTCTACCAGGGCACCGTGACCGCGGGCCAGTTCACCGGAGCCGCCGTCGTGATGACCGCGGCGCTGCTCAACACCACACCGGCGCAGTGCCTCACCCCCGAAGGCGTCACCGGCACCAGCGGCCCCGCCAACATCACCATCACCCAGCTCGGCTGACCCGACCTCCCTGCCAAGGAGTACTTGCCGTCCATGTGCGGAGCCTTGGGGTCGTCACAAGAACATGTCGCCCGTCGCATCCGAAGGTGAACACGTCGACGGGGTGCGGGACGAGGCGTTCGTCGCCGAGCACACCGCGGGAAAACCTTTCTACATCGCGATCTCGTACCTATTGGTGAGCATGGAATGCCTGATCGGCGCCGCCTACACCAAGCGGGTCCAGGCCGCCGGACTGACGGGCGCGGCGCGTCCGGCGATGGGCAGACTGGACGCGGAGTTCGCCGACTGGCGCATCGGCCGCTTCTTCCACCACGCCCGACTCTGGGTGGGCCGGAGCTTCGCGCTGGACTACACGCCCAAGTCGTTGGAGAAGGTCCGGGACGGGAAGCCCTGGCATGCCGCACGCGCGACACGAGCGGTGATCAAGGACTCCGCGTTCGGGTTGGTGTCGCGGCGCACCTGATCTGGCGGGTTCTCACAGGATGTGGCGGCGGCCGAGCCACGCTCCGCCCCACCTCAAGTCTGCGGTATTCCAGCCCGACTGGCGAGCGGTGTAGGTCACGTTCGCCAGTCGGACGCGTAAGGCTCGGGTGCTCCGCAGCGATGACATGTGCGTGAACGATCACTTAGCGAACTCCGGTCGACGATCTGTCGTTCTCGCGGGAGCGGGAGCGGTGATGCTGCTGGCAGCGGTATCGACGGTCGCGGACTGGATCAACTGGGCCGATGTGGGGCGCTGGGTACTTGGTCACGTTGTGTCGCTGCTGCTCGGTGGAGGCGCAGTGGCACTGCTGGGTGCCGCTGTCCGTGAGATGCCCCGGTTCCGTCGTGTTCGAAGGGGCCGAGAGGTTGAGGGCGGTGGATCGCCTGCCGAACCGAGGGCGGAACGCGAGGTCACGATCGGTCAGACGATCACCTCGTTCACTGCGATCGGAGCACTGCTGTTTACCGGCGTACAGGCTTACTTCACCCGAGACCAGGTCACCGCCGCTCAAGAACAAAGCTGGGCTGCTTTACGGCAGAACGAAGTAAACGAACAGGTCCAGTACACCGACCGCTTCGCGAAGGCCGTCGAACTTCTCGACCAGTCGGGCCCCGAGCACCTCCAAGGCAGGCTGGGTTCCGTTTACGCCCTGGAGCGCCTCGCCAGGGACTCTCCTCGTGACCAGCCCACCATTGTCGAAGTCCTCTCCGCTTTCGTTCGAACCAACAGCCTCCCCAACTCGACAACCTGTCCGTCGCCTCAGCCGTTGACCGCCGACACCCGCGCGGCACTCACCGTCCTCGGGCGACGTAATCGCGATCACGATAAGGACACTCGCGTCGATCTGTCAGCGATGTGCCTGAACGGCGCAAACCTGGTCGGCTTGAACCTCTCGAACGCGAATCTCTCCGGCGCGAACCTCAACGGTGCGACCTTGGTTCGCACATACTTGTCCAATCCGAATCTGGGAAACGGAAACCTAGGTGATGTAAACCCGGCTGCGCGATTTGGTGAGAGCTTACGCGGCGCCGACCTGGTCTACGCGGAACTGCGCAGCGCGAACTTGCGCGACGTAGACTTGTCTGGCGCAGACCTCCGCAATGCCGACCTCACCGATGCGAATCTAAACGGCGCGCACTTGACCGGCGCAGACTTGGCTGGCGCAGACCTGCGCAGCGCGGACTTGACCAACGCGAATCTGACTGACACGGACCTGACCAACGTCGTCCACGACCCGAAGACGATCGTTGAGGGGACCATGACCGATACCAACACCATCGGACAGTGGTGGTGACTCATGTCTGTCCGCGAATCACGGTTCAGGTGCATTGCCCACTGGAGATCACAGTCTTGGTCCGGCTGCCGTTGCGCACGTTGGTCGACTCGCGTCCAGATTCGCGCGGTTCTTCTCGTGCCCGAGGTACTCGGTCATCTCCTCGGCCAGCGGTACGGGATCGGTCATCAGATCGGTGGCCCGGACCGCGCTGCACGCAGCGGCGTGCCGGTGTGGATGTCGGGACGTCGTCCCGTGCCGTCGGCACCTACCCGGAGGTGACCGCCCGGGTGGTGGCCGGGATGGTGTCGGCCCGGCGGACGAGCGGGCACTGCGGGCAGAGGGGCCACGAGCACCAGGTGTGGCGGCCGGACGACGCGGGCACGCACAGGGCGCCGCACACGGCCCGCAACCGCCTGCCGAGATGCCTGGATCTGTGGGCCGAGGCGTCGGCGGCCACGAGGCGGCGCTGTTCGGCGAACACGCCGGGCGAGCAGGTGACGTCACGGTTGGCGTATCCCCCGCGCACCTGGTGCCGGTCGCTCCGGTCCCCGGCGCGGGCGTGGACCGACTGGTGGGAGGGCCAGCATCGGTACCGGTCTGCGTCGTGCTGTGCTCGCCGGTGCGGTGCGCCGTGGCATGGGTGTCGTCACGCCGGTCCGGCACGGTTAATGCGCCCTGGATGTCCGATGCGAGCCTGCCCGGCGAGCCCCGGTGTCGGCCAGTCGGAGCAGCACAGCCGGTCATACCGTGCTGATCGACGCCATGGCGGATGACAGCCGTGCCGTGAGCACTTTGAGGTCTTGGACTTTGCACGGCCTCTACCTGCCTGGATGGAGTTCTCGGCAGGCACAGGATCTTCGGGCGCAAGGTCGTCCTGCCCGTGGGCACCGTGCGGCACGTGGACCATCGGGAGCGCAAGGTCCACGTCGACCGCACCAAGGAGCAGATCAGGAACGCGCCCGAGTACGACCCCGAAGACACCGACCGCGAGGGTCACCGCCGGCTCACCGGTGACTACTACAGCGAGAGCTACCGCCTCGTGCCGCCGATCCTCTGACCGGGTCCGGATGCCCGCTGCCCGCCGGCCCAAGGAGGCGGCGGGCACCGGCGTGCGGTCAGGTCAGCCATTGAGACGACGGCGAGCAGTTCCGCCCTGCTACTCACCCCGTCCGGCACAGCTCCCTGCCCGGCCTGCCCTTCCCCCGCGCCCGCCGACCAGCTGCCCGGCAACGACGAGGTCGCCGACCACCCGCCACCTACGCCGAGCACTTCGTCCTCCCCGCGTGGACGGGCACGGGCGCGCGGCTGCGGCGCACTGGCCCGCCGCCTCCCCCGGTTGCTGCACCGGCACCGACTGATCACACCCGACACTCCCTTGCGGTTGCACCGGAACCGGCCGCGAAGGAGCGGACCTGCCACGACCGGACATCCGCCGATCGACAGCGTCCTGACGGTGTCGCTCGAGCGGATGGCCCGGGCGAACAGCGGCTGGATCTACTGCGCCCCAAGGCGAACTGCTCGAACTCGGCCATCGGGTAGGTGCGTCGACCATCCGCCGCGTGCTCGGACTCCTGCGCATCCCGACCACCCCGAACGCGACACCGTTCCTTCCTGGCGACGGTTCCTGCGCGCAGGCCGCGAGCATGCCGGCCCGCGACTTTGTCCGCGTCGGCTGCGCCGTGACGCTCAAGCGGGTCTCCGTGTTCTTCGTGCTGGAACTCGCCACGCGCTACGCCCACATCCTCAGCACCACCACCAAGCCCGACGGCCCTTGGAAGACGTGACGAGCCCGCAACCTGCTCATGCCCTCGGCGAACGCGTCGATGAGTTCCGGTTCCTCGCCCGCGACCGGGCCGGCCAGTTCACCGCCTCGTTCGGCGCCGTCCTCGCCGACGCCGGTGACGAACGCCGCCTGCCGCGGTGCTGGACCGCCATGCACCCCCGCGACCGGGTAGAAGCCACGCCTGCCGCCGGTCATGACGTGCCCGACCCGAGCAGGCCCCCGGCACGGCGTCGAACACCGCAGGCGGGTGCCGGCCGCCCGCGGCGGGATCGTCGCGGATGTCCTCACGGGAGCACGGATGCGGGCGGAACCGGAGGCCGAGCACCCGACCCACCTGTTGGACGGCGTACGCGACATCCACCCGTCGCTGCTCGTGGGACGACAGCAGTCACAGAAGGTGAGCGGAGCCCGGTTCATCATGCAGGTGGTGACCGTCCGTGCACATACTCGTTCGTCGCAAGGCGGCTCGACCCCCCGGAGGTGGCGGTATGACCAGCGCGAACAGCCCCAGTGCGGCGGAACTGCCCGACCTGCCCCGACGCGAGCCGTACCGGACGTGGTGGGGGTCATTGATCGTGGTGGCGGTCATCGTCCTGTTCGTCGGCACGCTGGTGCTCGTCGACGACAACACCTCCGGGGCCGAGGCGATCGAGCCCGGGACGACGATCGAGGTCGGCGATGGCGTGACCTACGTGCCCGCCGACGGGTGGTCGGTGATCCGCGAGGGCACCACGCCGGGCAGCACGTCCCAGGTGGCCGGTCAGGGCGCGACGTTCACCGTGGCCGTGAGCGAGTGGGAGGGGACGACCGCCGAGGAGGTCGAGCGCACCAAGCGCGGCATCACCGCCGACGGCTCGATCCGATTGACCGGGGACGGCGCCTCCTTCCACACCGACGGCGGGCTCACCGGTATCGCGCTGGCCTACGTCGGCCCGCACCTGCAGGGCCGGGCGTGGGTCGCGGTGGACGAGCAGTCCGACGTGTCCGTGGTCGCCTACGGGCCCAGCGCGGCGGAGACCTACCAGCAGACGGCCGGACAGGTCGACGAGATGGTCAACAGCATCCGGATGACGGGAGCCCGCCCGTGAGCCAGGTCAAGCACGCGAAGGACACCCCCGGCTTCCTGGCCCCGATCGGTGTCGACAGCTTCTTCCAGCCCCGGCGCGTGGCGTTCTGGGTGATGGTGTTCTTCATCGCCAACGGCCTGTTCTTCGAGGCCACCCAACTGCTCACGGCTTACCGCATCGTGCCCACAGCGGTGCTGTTCGGCATCGTGGTGTGGACCCTCTACACGATTCCCGTGCTGCTGTTCTTCCGGTCGCTGGACCTGTTCGAACAACACCCCCCACTGGGGTACGTGCTGGCCTTCGCCTGGGGCGGCTTCGCCGCGACCTACCTGGCGATCTCCGCCAACAGCGCCATCTTCTCGCTGGCCTCCAAGGTGGGCGGTCCGCAGTACTCGGCCGACTGGGGGGCCGCGCTGGCCGGCCCGAGCGTCGAGGAGACGCTGAAGGTCCTCGGCGTGGTCTTGTTGGTGCTGGTGGCGCGCAACCAGTTCCCCACGTTGCTGTCCGTGGTCGCCACCGGGGCGATGGTCGGGCTGGGCTTCCAGGTCCTGGAGGACCTGTCCTACTCCATCAACACCGCCATCGTGTTCCCGAACGACAACGAGGTGCTGCCCGTCGCCCTCATGCTGGGCACCCGCGGCATCATCAGCGGCATCTGGAGCCACGCGATGTACACCTCGATCTCGGCGTTCGGCATCGGGTACTTCCTCACCCGCCGGCACAAGCCGTTCACCCAACGCCTGGCGGTGGCGGTGGCGGCGTTCGCCGCGGCGTGGACGCTGCACTTCTTCTGGAACTCGCCGTTCTTCACCGACCTCGGCTTCCTCCCCTCGGTGCTGATCAAAGCCATCCCGGTGGCCGTGGTCGGCTACCTGATCTGGCGGCTCGCCGGCAAGGAGGAGGGCATCTACCTGAAAGTGCTCGCCGACCATTTCGTCGCCGACGACCTCGTCACCCCCGAGGAGCGCGAGGCCCTGCCGTCCCTGCGACGCCGCCGTCACGCCCGCACGCAGGTGAAGAAGGCCAAGGGCCGCACAGCCGCCAAGGCACTGCACGAACTCCAACGCGAACAGGTCCGCCTGGTCATGCACCACGGCCGCTACGGCGCGGGAACCAAACTCGCCGACCACGAATACGCCGTACGCCGCGCCCGTGCCCGGCTCAATGCCATGACCAGCGGACACCACGTGGAACCACAGTAGACGTGGACGAGGTGCACCTTCACCGCTGGCACGGCGGGACGTGTACCCACGCTGTGATCGACTGGCACGGCATGACGGTCGGCCATGTCACCCCTACCGACCCACTCAGCGTGACCAACGTGTTCGCCCTACTGCGTCCGCTCTCCACGACCGGCCGGGACAAGGACGTCGGGATCCCGCACCACGGCATCGGTCCTGGGACGACACCCGGGCGCCGCCCGGCGGGTCCTGGCGCAGTGGACCACGTGGTGCCCTGGCCGGACCAACTCCGGCGAGGAGACCCACGTCCCGGCGACCTCTGCCGTCGAGGTCGACGAACGCCACCGTCACGGGCGCTGTCGCGCCTCCGGGTCGGGTCGGGGTCCCTCGGCCGGGCGACAGCGCGTTTCCACCGCAACCGGGACAGCGAACCGTGCAGGACGCGACGTGCCCGGCCTCGGGCCACGGGCCGCCACTCCCCTCGTGGCCGGTGGTCTGCCGTTGGCCTCTGCGGGGATCAGGGGTGTCGTACGCAGGGAGGGGTCCGTGGCCGGTGAGGAAGCGTGTCTCGGCCGTGGTGCGTTCCTGGGCTCGTGGGGAGCGCAGTCCATCGCCGGGCGCAGCGCCTACAACAACGAGCAGCTGGTGATCTTCCAGGACACCGTGACGTGGTCGGAGTACCCGGCGTTGCCGGACTTCTGGAACAGGTCGCTGCAGAACCGGCAGTCGGAGTTCCTGGCCATCGGCTCGATCGTGGTGTTCAGCGTCCACCTGCGCCAACGCGGCTCGTCGCAGTCCAAGCCGGTGGGCAGCCCGCACACCAACATCGACGGGAACGGCTGGTCGACAGCGCGGGGCCGCGCCCCGTCGCGGTGGTTCCCGTCCTTTCGGGGTGGCGGGCCGGCGCGAGGACTCCCTACCCCTGCCACCGACCCGCCGGCACGCCGGCAAGGCGAACGCCTTCCCGCCACACCGGTCGCGTCATCCGCGAACGCCCGCCGCCGCTCGACGGGGCGCCACGAGGGACGTCCGGTCTCTTCGCGCCCCCGCGGAGGAGCGACGGAAGTGGCGGGGGGCTGTTGGTTGGACCCCCGGCCGGCTCCACCTAGAGCGGGTGCTCGCGAGGTACCCGGCAGCTTCGGCTGCAAACGCCGACCGTCGAGCACCACTGGTTGGCCGCAGCGGTCGATCAACCGTCGCCCCGGTCGGCGGGCACGCCCGTCGACAGACCTCGCAGCGCCGCCACGGCGTGGTCGACGTCCGGGCGCACTATGAAAACCTCGTTCACCCCGGTGATGTCCAACGGCTTGAGCACAGCGCGGTGACCGGCGACGACGGCGAACACCACACCGCGCCTGTCGGCGTGCTGAGCGGCTTCGGCCAACAAGGCCAACCCGGTGGACGCCAGGAATACCACCCCGGTCAGGTCCAGCACGGCCACCGGGACCGCGGTCTCCAGCCACCTGAGCAGCTCGTCGCGCACCCTGGGCGTCGTTGCCGCGTCCATCTCACCCGCGACGCGCAACACCGGCACGTCACCCCGCACGCCGGCGGACACCGATGCGTTCACAGCCGATCCGTCTTGACCCACCGAGCACCTTTCCGAAAACCCGATCCAACGACGACGGGCTGGCTGTTCAACCCGGTACGAGCGCGTCGACCACGGCAACGACCACTTCCCGTCGGGGAATTCCTGTCGTCACCGCCACGTGACCGACCACACCAATGGCGGAACACCTCACGGGGTCGTGGGCGTGCCGGCTCCACCGCGTACTGCGCCACCGCAGCGACGGCGGCATGGGGAACGCCTGCCGCTCGACCCCACGACCCCGCGCCGCAGGTGAAGGTCCGGCGGGTGGGCTGGGCGCGCACGACCACGTATGCCGGCGCTGCACCGCGCCCGACGAGAGCCCGCATGCGCGTCGGAAACCGACGAATCGGGTAGATCATCCGGTATGACGACGGGTCGTGTGGTGGTGTTCGCGCCGTCCCCGGAACTGACGGTGACGATCGAGGAGGTGCGGGGCGCGCCGGACATCCACGTCCACGCCGGCGGCCAGGGCGTGTGGCAGGCGCGCATGATCGAATCCCTGGGCGGCGAAGTGGTGCTGTGCTCGGCCCTGGGCGGCGACACCGGCCGCCTGCTGCGCCGGCTGATCGGTTTCCCGCTGGAGGTCCGCGAGGTCGCCGCCCGCAACGGCGGCTACGTGCACGACCGCCGTGACGGCGACCGCGACGAGGTGGTGCGGATGCCCGCCGACGCCCTGACCCGCCGCGAGTCGGACGAGCTGTGCGAACTGACCCTGGCCGTGGGGCTCGACGCGGGCGTGGTCGTGCTCGGCGGGCCCGCCGAGCACGACCACCCGGTGCCCGACGCGGTGTACGAGCGGTTGACCCGCGAACTGGGCGGCCACGGCTGCCGGGTCGTGGTCGACCTGTCCGGCGGGCGGCTCGCGGCAGCCCTCAAGGGCGGCCCGGAAGTGGTCAAGGTCAGCTACGACGAACTGGTCTCCGACGGCTACGCCGACTCCGACGAGCTGCCCGACTTGATGCGGGCGTGCCACGCGATCGCCGGGTCGGGTCCGCGGGCGGTGGTGGTGACCCGCGCCGAACAGGACACGCTCGCCCTGGTCGACGGCCGGTTCTTCCTGGTCGATGTGCCCGAGCTGACGCCGGTGGACACCCGCGGCGGCGGTGACTCCATGGCCGCCGGACTGGCCGTCGGACTCACGCGGGGCATGTCGCTCGACCAAGCCCTCCGGCTCGGTGCGGCGGCGGGCGCGCTCACCCTCACCCGGCACGGCCTGGGCTCGGGCGGCGGCGAGACCGTGCGCCACCTGGCCGAACGCGTTCGCCTCGAGCACGTGGACGACGAGCGGTGACGGTCACCGCGCGGCTGCGGCTGCGCCGGGGACCATCGACGTCGGCGGCAGCCCGATCGGCGTGGGACGCCGTCGTGGTCAGGCGTCGTCGCGGTCGTCCCCGGGCTTCGCGGGATCGTCCCGCCGGTCGTCGGGCGAGGACGGGTCCGGTTCGCCGAGCCCTTCCTCCTGCTCGGTGGCGGGCTTCGCCTGGCCGGCGCGCACGGCTTCTTCCCCGGGTCCGGCTCCGGTGATGTCGTCCATGCCGGTCCGGTACCCGTCTTCCCGGCCGCGAAACGCGGGCATGCCCCGGACCGGCGCGGCGGTGGGCGCCGTCCGGGGTCGCGGCGACCGGTGGGCGGTGGTGGGCCGGGTGCTCGCCCGGCCACCACCGCCGAGCACTACCGATGTCCTTCGTCGGCGCGTTGCCGCCGCAGGTGCTCACGTTCCGCGTCGCCGTCGGGCTCCTGGTCCAGCCCCTGGTGGATCTTGTCCACCTTCTCGTCGGGCAGGTGCGGTGCGAGCAGCGGCACGGCCGGGTCCACGACCGCCTCGACGACCACCGGACGGTCCGCGTGGAACGCCTCGTGCCACACCTTGCCCACCTGGTCGGGTGAGTCGACGCGGATGCCGCGCAGGCCCAGCAGCTCGGCATAGGCCGCGTAGGGGAACCCGGGGACGCGCTGCGAGGTCGGGAAGCGCGGGTCGCCCTCCATCTCGCGCTGTTCCCAGGTGACCTCGTTGAGGTCGCGGTTGTGCAGCACCAGCACCACGAACGTCGGGTCGGCCCACCCGCGCCAGCGGTCGGCGACGGTGATCAGCTCCAGCAGGCCGTTCATCTGCATCGCCCCGTCGCCGACCAGGGCGACGACCGGCCGGTCGGGGGCGTCCAGCTTCGCGGCCAGGCCGTAGGGCAGGGCGCAGCCCATCGACGCCAGGTAGCTGGAGGTGTGCGCGGGCGTGCCCACCGGCAGCGCGAGGTGGCGGGCGAACCAGTAGGTGGACGAGCCGACGTCCACCGCCACCCGCACGTCGGGCGGCAGGTGGCCGGACAGCTCGTGCACCACCAGCTCCGGGTTGAGCGGGTCGGCGGGGGCCTGGGCGCGTTCTCCGGCGATGCGCCGCCACCGGGCCACGCCGTCGAGCACCCGCTGCTGCCAGTCGCGGTCGGTCTTGCGCTCCAGCAGCGGCAGCAACGCGCGCAGCGTCTCGGTGGTGTCACCCACCAGTGGGACCTCCACCGGGTACTTGCTGCCGACCACGCGGGCCTCGATGTCGATCTGCACGGCACGTGCCTGACCGGGTTCGGGGTAGAACTCGGTCCACGGGTCGTTGCTGCCGACGATGAGCAGCGTGTCGCAACCGGACATCAGCTCGGCCGAGGCGGTGGTGCCCAGGTGGCCCATGACGCCGGTGTGCCACGGGGCGTCCTCGCCGAGCACGGTCTTGCCGACCAGGGACGCGGTGACGCCCGCGCCGAGCAGGTCGACCACCTGCGCCAACTCGCGCTCCGCCCCCGCCGCGCCCCGGCCGACCAGCAGCGCGACCTTCAGGCCGGCGTTGAGCACGTCGGCGGCGCGGCGCAGGTCGTCCTCGCGCGGCAGCACCCTCGGGCGGGCGGTGACCGCCGAGGACGGCACGACGCCGTGGGTGTGCGGCAGGTCCTCGACGGCGTCCGCGCGCTGCACGTCGTGCGGGACGATCAGACAGGTCGGCACGCGCTCGGAGATCGAGGTGCGCATCGCGTTGTCCAGCAGCACCGGCAACTGCTCGGGGGTGGCGACGGTCTGGAGGTACTGGCCGCACACGTCCTTGAACAGCGAGTGCAGGTCCACCTCCTGGAGGTAGCCGGTGCCCAGAGCGGTCGACACGACCTGGCCGACGACCGCCACCACCGGGCGGCGGTCCAGCTTCGCGTCGTAGAGTCCGTTGAGCAGGTGGATCGCGCCCGGCCCCTGCGTGGCCAGGCACACCCCACGCCGCCGGTGTACTTGGCGTGCCCGGTGGCCATGAACGCGGCCATCTCCTCGTGCCGCACCGGCACGAACTCCGGATCACCACCGGCCCGGTGCAGCGCGGCCAGGATCGGGTCGATCCCGTCCCCCGCGTACCCGAACACCCTGCGCACATCCCAGGTCCGCAGGCGCCGGACGAGCGCGTCCGCGACGGTGTCGCTCATGCGACGTCCAGCACGGTCTTGAGCCAGCCCTCGTCACGCCGGTCGAAGGTCTCGTAGGCCTCGACCGCGTTGACCGGCTGCTCGTGCTGCGTGATGAACGTGGTGGGGTCGACCACGCCGCTGACCACGAGGTCGAGCAGTTCGGGCAGGTAGCGGCGGTGGTTGCAGTTGCCCATCTTCACGGAGAGGTTCTTGTTCATCGCCTCCCCGATCGGGAAGCTGCTGAAGCCGGGCGGGTAGACGCCGATGACCCCGATGCTGCCCGCCTTGGCCACCGCCTGCACCGCCCACCGCAGGGCTTGGCTGGGCGAGTCGCCGGGCACCCACTGCTCTCCGCTGGGGTTGGCCTCGGGGGCGGCCTGCCGCCGCTCCTGCTCGAACTGCTCCGCCTGCTGCTCGGCCTGCTCGGCGGCGGGGCCGGTCTTGGGGCGCTGGGCGTCCACGCCCACGGCTTCGATGACGCGGTCCACGCCGATGCCGCCGGTCAGTTCCTTGACCAGGGCGACCGGGTCCTCGTGGTTGAAGTCGACGGTCTCGGCGTTCTGCTCCCGGGCCTTGTCCAGCCGGGAGGCGATGCCGTCGACGACGAACACCCGGCCGGCGCCCTGCCGCTTGGCCGAGGCGATGGCGAACTGCCCGACCACGCCCGCGCCCAGCACCAGCACGCTGTCGCCCTTGCCGACCTCGGCCAGCCGTGCGCCGAACCACGCGGTGGGGAAGATGTCGGACAGCAGGATCGCCTGGTCGTCGCTGACCGCGTCCGGGATGCGCACCAGGGTGGTCATCGCGAACGGCACCCGCGCGTACTCGGCTTGGAGGCCGTCCACCGGGCCGGTGGTCTCCGGTCCGCCGAAGAACGACGTGCCCGCGGTCGGCCCGTTCGGGTTGGCGGTGTCGCACTGCGCGTAGTACCCGGCCCGGCAGTACGAGCAGGTGCCGCACCCGATCGTGGAGGTCACCACCACCCGGTCACCGCGGGAGAACCCCCGCACCGCCGGACCGACCTCCTCCACCACGCCCACGGCCTCGTGCCCGAGGACGGTGCCCTCCACCATGCCGGGCATGGTGCCGCGCACCAGGTGCAGGTCGGTGCCGCAGATCGCGCTGCGCGTGATGCGCACGATCGCGTCGCTGGGCTCCAGGATCTTCGGGTCGGGCACCTCCTCCATGCGGATGTCCCCGGTCCCGTGCCACACCACTGCCTTCATGCCGTCTCCTCCGTCGTCGTCCACAGACGGCTTCCCGCGCGGTGGGTGGCGAAACGCCACCCACCGCGATCGGCGGGCCGGGGTGCGCTCACCCCGTGGTGCTCAGCGGTTGCGGCCGGACAGCGCGTCGCGCAGCCGGTCGATCAGGCCAGTGCCGGGGTTGAGCAGCAGGTTGGCCGGGGGCCTGTCCGGGGCCGCCGGGTGAGGTCGGGTCGGGGCGACCTTCTTGGCCGCGATCACCTTGCGCCCCAGCTCCTGGAGGTCCTCGGCCGAGCAGCGGGCGGCGAGCTGGGGCAGCAGGTCCTCCTCCTCGTCCTCGATGTGGTGGCGGATCTCCCGCATCAGCTCGCCCAGCAGCTCGTCGAAGCGCGGGTCGGTCGGCTCCAGGCCCTCCAGTTCCTTCATCACCCGCTCGGCCTCGGCGTGCTCGGCGATCTCGTGGTCGGCCACCTCGTCGCCGCCGGGCAGGACCTTCCGGGCGGCCGGGTACATGAACTGCTCCTCGGCCACCGAGTGCCGCACCAACTCGGCGATGACGTGGTCGGCCAGCGCGCGCCGGTGCTCCGGGGTGCCCTGCCCGGACTCCAACTCCCGGAACAGCCGCTCGACCTCGCGGTGATCGGCGGTGATCACGCGGACCAGGTCGGTGTCGTGCTCCCGCTCAACGGTCATGGACGATCTCCTCCGGACGTCGGTTCACCGCCGGCTACCCACGTCGGACGCGTTCAACCACGCGCGACCCGATCGAGTGGCACGGTCGCCTCAGCCGATGGCGGCCAGCAGGTCGCGGCAGGCGCGCTCGCAGTTCCTACATGCTTCGGCGCAGAGCCGGCAGTGCTCGTGCATCTCCGCGTGGGAGCCGCACTCGTCGCCGCAGGACTTGCACACCGTCGCGCACGCCTCCAGCACCGATCGGCTGATGTTCGCGTCGTAGCCGGTGTGCCTCGACAGCACCCGGGCGGTGGTGGAGCAGATGTCGGCGCAGTCGAGGTTGGTGCGCACGCACGTGGTCAGCTCCGCCACCACCTCCTCGCTCAGGCAGGCGTCCGCGCATGCCGTGCACGCCTGCGCGCAGGCGATCAACGCGTCGATCGCCGCCGCGAGCTCGGCTCGGTCGAGGTTGATCTCGGCGGGGTAGGTCTCCAGCATGGGCATCGTGGTGGTGGTCAAGCGGATCACTCCTCGTGGAGTTCTACCGGAGCCGGACGGGTCCGGCGTCGATGGGCACGCGGAACAGGTGATAGGGCTTGCGCCTGCGGTCCTGCCCGCCCTGGTACTTCGCCTGGCGGTGCAGCTGGTTGGCGGTGACGTAGAGGTGGCCGTCGGCGACCGACACCGTGTCCGGCCACAGCAGGCGCGCATCGTGGGCGACGGTCTCGAAGTCGCCGTCCGGGCGCCTGCGCAGCACGGCGTTGTGCTCGTAGTCGGTCAGGTAGAGCCGTCCGGCGTCGTCGGTCTCCAAGCCGTCGGAGCCGCCGCCCTTGTCGCCCTCGTCGACGACCTGCTCGCCCACCTCGTCGTCGGGCAGTGACCGGTCCAGCAGGGCATGGGTCGGCACGCTGTACCAGCGGCGCGAGGCCAGCGGGCAGTAGTGCAGGCGGCTGCCGTCGGCGCTGATGGCGATGCCGTCCGCGCCCATCGTGATCGGTGCCGGCTCGCCGTTCGCGGGGCGCTCCAGCAACGGCGCGCCCTCCACGACCGGACGGAAGTCCGCCAGGGGCACGGCCTTGGTCGACGGGTGGTCGTGCAGCCTGCGCCAGGACTCGCCGCTGTCCAGGTCCACCACGATGATCCCGTTCGGGCCCGAGTCGGCCGAGTCGGTGATGTAGGCGACCCCGGCCCCGTGCCGCAGGTCGAACCGCACGTCGTTGAGGTAGGTCGTCTCCAGCACCACGTCGGCGGGGAAGGTGATCACCTTCGTGACGGTGTCGGTGGTCAGGTCGACGCACACCAGCTTGGGCCCGCCGGGCTTGGTCGGCCGGAACAGCGGGCTGCCGGTGTCGAGCACCCACAGCCGGTCGGCCGGGTCGACCACGATGCTCTGCACCGACACGAACGCGCCCTCGTCGTCGTCACCCGACGGCGAGTTCCACGCCTGGTCGGGGAACGGCACCTCGGCCCCGTCGCGCAGCTCCACCACCGTCGCCGGCACTTCGTCACCCCACAGGGGGAAGTTCACGAACACCCGACCGGTGTGCGACACGCTCACCCCCGTGGGCATCGGGCCGGTGAACTCGTGCACCACTTCCAGCTCGCTCACGCGGGCTCCCCTCACTGGACCGGCGGGTACTGGGCCTGCTTGAGCAGCCGCGCCAGGTGCACGGCGTTGCTCGCCAGCTTCTTGTTGGTCGACGCCACCGCATCCGGGGTCCGGTCCAGGTCGAGGTAGTCCTTGGGGTTCATCGCCTCGTTGTTCCAGTACGTGCCCCCGCTGGCCGGGACGGTGAACCCGATGTCGTCGAGCGCCTGGAAGCAGTCGGCGATGATCTTGTGCGCGCCGTCCTCGTTGCCCACCACCGCCACCACCGCGACCTTGCCGTACATCGACGGGCGGCCTTCGTCGTCGGTTTCGGACAGTTCGGCGTCGAGCCGTTCCATCACCCGCTGGGCGACGCTGGACGGGTGCCCCACCCACGTCGGGGTTGCGAGCAGCAGGATGTCCGCGGCCAGGATGCGCTCGCGGATGGAGGGCCACTGGTCGCCCTCGCCCATGTCGGTCTCCACGCCGGGGCGCACGTCGAAGTCCACCACGCGGAGCAGGTCGCCCTCGACCCCGTGCGCGGCGAGTTCGTCCAGTACCTGCCGGGCGATCTTGTCGGTGCTCGACGGCGCGGGTGAGGGCTTGAGCGAGCAGGTCAGCGCGAGCGCGGTCAGCGTTGTGGGAGCCATGCCCAGGGCCTACCCGCTCATCGCCGGCTCAACCCGGCACGGTGGCGGTGAAGCGCGGTGGCACCACAGTGGCAGGTCAATCCTCGGTGGGCTCCTGTCGGCGCGGACGCCGCGGACCGCACGGAGGTGCCGCCGGGCCGGTCCCGTGGGCGGCCAACCGCTCCCGCAGCGCCGCCTCGTCGATGCCCAGCCACGAGGCGATCTCACCGAGGGCCACACCGGCCTGCCGGGCGGCCAGGCACGCCGTCATCGCCAGTTTGTCCAGAATCCCCGCGCAGTAGTCGATGTGGGCCAGCGTCGCGCGCGCCGCCTCGGGCACGGGAAGTCGGTCGTGGTCCTGCAGGGCCATCAGGTGCAGGGCGGCCTTGCGCGCACGGTCGTGGAACAGCTCCCGCACGCCCGGCGGAACGTGCTCGCCCCAACTGGGCGGGGTCATGCGGCGGTGTCGGCGGCACGGCGGACGAGGTCGGCGAACACCGACGGGTCGTCGTGCTCGACCACCGGGAACCCGGCGCCCTGCTCCCCCACCCAGCGCAGGCCGATGCCCGGGTTGTGCACGTCGTAGCCGTCGGCGAAGAACAGGTGCGGGCTGCCCTGCACCGCCTCCCGGTTGGCCCGGTAGTCGCGCATCATCGGCCCGCGCGCCCGCCCGTCGTCCAGCGCCTCACCCAGGGCGTCGGCGTCCACGTGCTCGCAGCCGCGGGCGATGTCGACGATCTCGTGCCGCAGCGACACGCACCGGCTGTCGCGGAACAACGCCAGCCGCAACGCCACGTCCAACTCCTCGGCCGCCCGCGGCGACTGCTCCTTGGCCGCGTGCACCGCCTCGTTCGCCGGCGCGGTGGTCACCGGCCAGTCCGCCGGGTCGCCCTGCCAGTTCTTCCACCCCAGGTCCGGCTCCAGCGCCCCCACCACCGGGATCTCCGAGTCCAGGAACTTCTTCGGGATCGGGAAGGCATTGACGTCCTCCAGCAGGAAGCACCGGTGGTCCAGGTGCACCCGATCAGCCAGTCCCAGCTCGTCCCGCGCCCGCAACAACCGCACGATCGTCACCGTCGACCACGCGCACGCGACGTCGGTGTAGATCACGATGGTCCCCGGTCGCACTTCCGGTCGCGGCACTTCCCCACCTTCCTCCCGATCGTTCGTGGTGAGTACCCGCAACGGCCGCCGACGAACGCGAACACCCGCATCGGACGAAGCCGCATCGAACCCGGCAGCCCGGGTAGCCGGGGCTTCGGACCAGCCACGGACTTCACGAAGGACGACAGTGGACGAAACGGACATCCTGGCCCTGCACAAGCGGGCCGAACTCCTGGGCATCATCAACCACGACCGCCTGGCACCGGGCGACCTGCGCGAGGCCGTCGAGAAACGCGAACACGGCGCCGACCCACGACAGACCCAACAGCTCATCCAGGGCGACGCCGTCGGCGACGAACCCTGACCCGACCCACCGGGTGTGCACGGCCGTCGCCAGGGGCAGTCTCAGGACAGGAGTCGGTGCGAGCGCAACCGACGTGCCGACAGCCACACCGCCGCCGCACCTCCGACGGCGGACAGCGCCGAGCGCGCGGTGACCAGCCGGAGCAGGTTCTCCTGCTTCCCAGGGTCCACTTCCTCCGGCTGTTCCACCCGCCCTGACGTCATCCCGTTCCCGTTCGCCACGCCGACCTCCCGTCACGTTGCCGGAGGGCTACCCACTGATCACCGCTCGAACCGGACATCTCGGACGCCGCCCCCGTCCTGCCGCGACGAAGCAGACGAGGGCAACGACCCGCCCGATGGACCCGTCACCACAGGTGCGATCCGTTCCTCTCGTGTGCCCGCACGTCACGGCCTCGAGCCGGTCGGTCCCAGGCAGTGTGGTGGCCTGGAGCACCGCCCGGTCGACGCTGCCGCGCGCAGGCGGGTCACCCCGTGGTCGGGGTCGGCCACCACGCGGTTGGACGCCGCGCGGTCGGGTAGCGCCCGACGACCACCGCGTCCCAGCTCCGCCCGTCCGCCGGGACCGGCGGTGCCGTAGCGGGGCGGGAACGTCCCGGTCAGGTGCGACACCTGCTCCCGGGACGCATCATCCAACGCGAGGGCGCCTCACCCCGGGCGGCACGGCTCAGGCGGCTCGTCCGGGGTGCAGCAGCACCTTGGTCCAGCCGTCCTCGCGGCGGTCGAACCGCTCGTAGCCCTCCGGTGCCTGCTCCAGCCCCAGTTCGTGGGACACCAGGAACGACGGGGTGGCCCGCCCGGCGATGATCAGGTCGCGCAGTTGGCGGTTGTACCGCTTGACCGGGCACTGGCCGGTGCCCATGTGCTGCCCCTTGGTGAAGAACGTGCCGTAGTCGAACCCGATGCGCCCCTGCTTGGCCTGCTCGGTGGCCGCCTCGGGGTCCTGGGGCACGTAGACACCCACCACGCCGATGCCGCCGGTCGCGCGCACCACCTTCACCAGGTTGTCCAGGACCAGCTCGGGGTGCTCCTGCCCCGACGGGTCGTGCGCCTGGTAACCCACGGCCTCCACCCCGCAGTCCGTGCCCGCCCCGCCGGTCAGCTCCGCGATCTGCTCGACCGGGTCGCCCGCACCGAAGTCGACCGGGGTCGCGCCGATCCGCTCGGCCAGCGCCAACCGGTCGGGTTCCTTGTCCACCACGAACACCCGCGAGGCGCCGCGCAGCACCGCGCTGTGCGCCGCCATCAGCCCGACCGGGCCGGCGCCGAACACCGCGACGCTGTCACCGGGCTGCATCCCGGCCAGCACGGTGCCGTGCCAGCCGGTGGGAAAGATGTCCGACAGCATGGTGAAGTCGTTCTCGTGCTCGCCGCCGGGCGGCAACTCCAGCAGGTTGAAGTCGGCGTGCGGGACGCGCAGGTACTCGGCTTGGCCACCGTCGTAGGGGCCCATGTTGGCGTAGCCGTACGCCGCGCCGTCCACGCCCTCGGTGGGGTTGGTGCGCAGGCAGAACGACGTCCAGCCCTGCTCGCAGTTGCGGCACGTGCCGCAGGCGATGTTGAACGGTACCGACACCCGGTCGCCGACCTTGACCCGGCGGACCGCCGGGCCGACCTCCTCCACGATCCCCATGTTCTCGTGGCCCAGTACCTTGCCGCTCTCCACCGCGGAGCGGCCCTCGTACATGTGCAGGTCCGAGCCGCAGATGTTGGTGGTGGTGATGCGCACGACCGCGTCGGCGGGCTCCTCGATCCGCGGGTCGGGCACCTCCTGCACCACGACCTCGCGCGGTCCCTTGTACACAACGGCCTTCATGGCGCTCCTCCCGGTTGCACGACGCGATCGCGGCGAGGTGGCGTCGCCTGCCCGTCCCGCGCTCGCGCGTCCTGGTCGGGTGCCCTCGAACGGCCGGCCGAAACGGGCTGCCGCGCGCCGTCGAGCGGTCGCGTGGTGGGTTGGGCGTGCCGAGTACGGGTACGGCCAGTGCGCGTGCCCTCGCCCCGGCGGAAGCCGTCCGCCGGCGCCCGTCCCGAGAAGGGGAACCCGTCGTGACCCTGGTGTTGGCCTTCGGCGTGGTGATGCTGGTCAGCGTGGCGCTGTCAGGGCTGGCGGCGCGCACGGTGCTGTCGACCGCGCTGATGGTGCTCCTCGCCGGCGCGCTGCTGGGTGGGGGCGGGTTCGGGCTGGTCGAGATCCCCTCCGACAGCGGTGTCGTCTCGGCGCTGGCCGACCTGGCGCTGTTCACGGTGCTGTTCACCGACGGCCAGCGGGCCGGGCTGCCCGCGCTGCGCCAGGAGTGGCGCAGCTCGGGCAAGGCGCTGGGCATCGGCATGCCGCTGGCCATGGCCGGCATCGCCCTGCCCGCCCACTACCTCGCAGGCCTCGACTGGGCCACCGCGTTCCTGCTCGGCGCGATCCTGTCCCCCACCGACCCGGTGTTCGCCTCCGCGATCGTGGGGCGTGCCGACGTGCCGCTGCGGCTGCGGCGCCTGCTCAACGTCGAGTCCGGGCTCAACGACGGCCTGGCACTGCCGTTCGTGCTGCTCTTCCTGGCCGCCGCCTCGCACGAGACCGCGCACCCCGGCGAGATCGCCCTCGAACTCGTCCTCGGCCTGCTCCTCGGCGTCGCGGTGCCGGCACTGGTCGCGCTCGCGCTGCGCCTGCCCTTCCTCGGTGCGGAGCCGCGGTTGCAGGCGCTGGGGCCGCTGTCGGTGGGCATCGTGGTCTACGCCGCGGCCGACCTGACCCACGCCAACCCCTACCTCGCCGCCTTCGCCGCCGGCTCCACCATCGCCACCCTCACCCCCACCGCCGCCGAGCGCTTCGAGCACTTCGGCGACCTGCTGTCGGAGACCACCAAGTTCGCCGCCCTGCTCGTCTTCGGCGCCCTGATCACCCCCGAACGCCTCTCCCACCTCAGCCCCGGCGACTGGCTGGTTCCCGTCATCGCCATCCTGCTCGTCCGCCCCTTGTCCATCGCCGTCTCCCTGCTGCGCAGCAGGCTGACCGGGCGGGAACGCGCCGCAGCGGCCTGGTTCGGGCCCAAGGGCTTCGCCTCGGTCGTCTACGGCCTGCTCGTCCTGCAATCCGGCCTGCCCGACGCCGCACACGTCTTCGACCTGGTCGCCGTCACCATCGCCCTGTCCATCGTCCTGCACTCCTCCACCGACGTCCCCGTGGCCAAGGCCCTTCGCATCGAACCGCCCGACAACCTGCCCACCGGCGGGCCGGACGGAACGGACCGGAGGGACAGCGGGAGCGACCCGGCCGGGTGAAGCGCGCGCGGGTAGCGACGCGCCCTCCGCGCCCACGCCCGTGCACTCGCGGGACCCAGCGGTCACACCAGTGGTTCGTCGCTCCTGCTGGCGTCGTCCGCGTTACCGCGCCGGCGCCTGATCGCGCGCATCGACAGCGCGGTGGCGAACGCGGCCAGCCCGGCGAGGAAGAGGGTGGCCGTGGCCGTGACCAGTCCCAGCAGGACCAGCAACACCCCGAGGGCGGTGACGGTGAACAGGACCGGCCTCGTCGCATGGAGGCCCGGCGAGCGGGTGCCGTCGCGGAGCCTGGCCGCGAGGCGGGGATCGGTGGCGGCGAACCACCGTTCGATGTCGGCAAGTGCCCGTTGTTCCCGAGGACTGAGCATGTCCCGCTCCAGATGTCCGGTGTTCCGACGTCACCCACCTGTCGAGCTACCCGACGCCTTCCGCCGCAAACGACGCCGGCAGGCGACGGACCCCCGTCCTCCCGTCTGCGGGACTGCCCGCCGCACCGCGAACCACCCGCGTCGGCTCGCCGGCGAGCCGACGCGGCCGGCGGCGCATCCGACCCGTGTGCAGCGTGCTGGTGCCCGCGGTCCCGTCGACGGGACCGCGGGCACCAGCAAGCTGTGATCAGCCGCCCAGGCGTCGGGCGAGCAGTTCCTTGCCCTGCTCGGCGCCCTTGCGGCTCTCGCCCTGCGCCCGGCGGAAGAAGTCCGCCAGCTCGCCGTCGCCTGCGCGCTCGGCGTCGGCGATGTAGCCCTCCAGGCGCAGCGCGTTGCTCAGGCACGCCTCCACGAGCCAGATGATGTTGTAGTCCTTGTCCTGCGTACCCGTCACCTGACCGGTCTCGCTGCTGGACATCCGCTCCTCCTCGTGGCCGCTCTCGCAGCGCCTTGGTGCTGCTGACAGGCTTCCAGACCCCCGACGCGATCCGCGCCGCCGGCGAAGCCGGTGTCGCGGAGTTCCTGCGCGAGCACGGCGCCTGGCCCAAGGGAATTCCCGGCATGGCCGCCGCCGCGGCGACCCACACCGTCCGCCTGCCCGGCGAGGTCACCACCGCCACCCTCATCGCCCGCCAGGCCACTCATCTGCTGGACCTGGACCGGCGGATCAAGGACACCGACAAGCTGATCATCAACCGGTTCCGGCAACACCCGCACGCGGAGATCATCGAGTCCCTGCCCGGCCTCGGCCCGATCCTCGGCGCGGAGTTCGTCGTCGCCACCGGTGGCCACCTGGCCGGGTTTCCCAACGCCGGACGCCTGGCCTCCTACGCCGGGCTCGTCCCGGTCGCCCAGGACTCCGGCCGCGTCACCGGAAACCTTCGACGCCCCAAGCGTTACAACCGTGGGCTCCGCCGCGTGTTCTACATGGCCGCCCTGTCCAGCCTCAAACTCCAGGGGCCCTCACGGGTCTTTACGACCGCAAGCGCAACGAACGGCTCAACCACACCCAAGCCCTGCTCGCACTCGCCCACCGCCTGGTCGACGTACTCTGGGCACTCCTACGGGACGGACGAACCTTCACACCCATCCAGCCTTCGACCACCACCGCCGCTTGATATGGTCATTCAGATTCTTCCCCGCGCAAGCGGGGGTGATCCTCCCCCGGCAACATGTTCGACCCTGTGGCATGAGTCATCCCTGCGTGAGCGGGGTGGTCCCAGGTCGGCGTGCTGCTCGGCGACACGGATGTTGTCTTTCCTGCGAAGGCAGGGGTGGTCCGAACGGCAAGGTGGTCAAGCAGGAGACCGGACCATTTCCCCGCGTGAGCGGGGGTGGTCCGCGGAGCAGCCACCGGGTGCCGTCGGGGTTGGAGTCTTCCCCGCGCGAGCGGGGGTGGTCCATCGGGCTGGTCGTGTGTGCGGCCGGGCTCGTCCGTCTTCCCCGCGCGAGCGGGGGTGGTCCGGTCGCGACGGACATCACGACGTAGCCGCGGTCGTCTTCCCCGCGCGAGCGGGGGTGCTCCGCTGGTCTCGGGGTAGTTGCGGGAGCCGACGCCGTCTTCCCGGCGTACCCGCCTCGTAGACTGTCACTCACCGTGGGCTCTTGTCACCGAATGTGGGAGCGGGGAGGGGCGGCTGCTGGTCAGGGTGCGGAACGACACCGGCTTATCGGGGGCCGAGCGCAGGCTGGCGCAGTGGCTGGGTTCATGGGTGGACCGCTACGCCCTACCCGGGGTGGCGATGGTCAACTGCATGTGCCCGGCCCGAACGGCGTGGCGCGGCAGGTTGATGCGGTCATCTGGTCGCCGTACGGCTGCGTGGTCGTCGAGGTCAAAGGCTTTATCCGCCGCTAGGACGGCGTGCTGCGCATCCCGCTCAACGGGGACTGGACCGTCGACGGCACCCCGGCCGCACTGCACACTCCCGGTGACGCCAACGCCGTCGAGCAACTGCGCACCAACCTCTACTCGGTCAAGAACGGCCTCCAGGCTGCCGGGGTCGATCCCGGCTTCGTCTCCGGACTGGTCCTGGTCCTGCCCGCCCGCGGTGCGCAGGTCAGCCTGGACCGGGCGATGCTGCCCACCGGGGTCGATGTCGTGCTGGCCGCCGGGGGGAGGGTCCGCTGCGCCGCTACTTCCACCAGCTGGCCAAGTGCCGCAAGATCTGGGCCGCCGACGACGTCGCGGCCGCCTTCACCGCCCTGGACTTGGCCGATTCCTGCCGGCACGGGCCGATCTGCTCGCCCACGGCATCCCCGACCTGATTACCCACGATCCACAACCTCGCGCGGCGCCTGCCAAACCCACACCGACCGTCCGACCCGCCACCAGGTCCACCACGACACCGCCGACCGGCAAGGGCACGTCTACTGCGTCTCGGACGTCCCCTCCCGGAGCGCCCCACCACGGGGTGAGCCGCCACGGGTTGCTCCACAGCACGCCCGGCACCCCGCTGTGCAGCGTTCTCGCACCGGTCCGCGGCGTCCGTCGCCGCGCCGTGTTCCCGACGCACCGGTGCCGTTGGGAAGGCAGCGGTCCGGTGTGCTGCGCTCGGTTCTGATCACGCTGGTGGCCGTGGCTGGTCTGGCGCTGGTGGTGTGGCTGCTGTTCACGGTGCGCGCCACATTCCACTCGGCGCTCTGAATCCAGACGCGTGTTCGGCGACGGTGCCCCGACGTCGACGTTGAATCGCTTTCCGACCCGGTGGGGCGGTTGGGGACGTGGTGAAGCTCCGGGTGGATGACTTCCCGGCCAGGATCGAATCATCGCCGGGAGCTTCGCGTGCTTGTCCCTCGTCCGCGATCGGCCTGTCCAGTTCGCACCTCCAGTTCCTCGTCCGGGAACTGACCTCGCACCGCCGTCGGATCGGCAGTAAGGGGTGGGAACTCGACCCTGGGCGCCGAGCACTGCCGGTCCTGGCCCATCTGCGCTGCGGGGGGCACCTGCTCCGGATCGCCGCCGGGTTCGGCATCGGCCTGGTGCTACCGCCTGCCGCTACATTCACGAAGCGGTCGAACTCCTGGCCGCCCTCGCACCGGATCTGACCGACGCGGCGCTGATCTTCATGCGCAACGCTCACGTCGTCCTCGACAGCGCCCTGCTCCGGATCGATCGGATCGCCACTGACCGTCCGCACTGTTCGGACAACGCAAGCGCCATGGCATGGACGTCCACGTCCTCGCCGACACCGCAGGGCGACTGCCGTGGACCTCTCCCGCACTGCTCGGCTCGACCCACGACCTCACCGCGGCCCGCGCCTACTAGGACTTCGTTAGGTCGAGTGTTGGGGTGTGTCGGTGGTGTGATCTTCTGTGGCGGTGAGGCCGGAGGAGATGGCGCTGGTGCGCCCGGTGATCGAGGACTTCGCCGCGGACATGTTCGGTGGGTTCGCCCGTCGTGACCAGCGGGGCAAGGGCGAGCTGTACCTGCGTGGGTTGTTGTTGGACGGCAAGCGCAAGTCGATGCAGCCGATGGGCGAGCGTCTCGGGGTGGATCACCAGCGGTTGCAGCAGTTCGTCACCACTTCGACGTGGGATCACGTCGAAGTGCGGCGGCGGTTGACGGTGTGGGCTCGGGACTTCGTCGATCCGGACGCGTGCGCGGTGGACGACACCGCGTTTCCCAAGGACGGGGTGTCCTCGCCGGGGGTGGCGCGGATGTACTGCGGGGCGTTGGGCAAGCGCGCGAACTGTCAGGTCGGGGTGAGCGTGCACGCGGTGACGGACTGGGCGTCGGCGGCGCTGGACTGGCGGTTGTTCCTGCCCGAGTCCTGGGACGACCGCAAGGCCACCGACCCGGATACGGCGGCCGAAACCCGGCGCAGGCGGGAGCGGTGTGCGATCCCCGAGGACCAGCGGCATCGGGAGAAGTGGCGTCTGGCCCTGGACATGATCGACGAACTCGCCGGGTGGGGTCTGCCCGCGCGGCCCGTGGTCGCCGACGCAGGCTACGGCGACGCCTCCGGCTTCCGCCAGGGACTCACCGACCGCGGACTGACCTACGCGGTGGCGGTCAACCCGATCGCCACCGCCCACCCCGCCGCGGCGGTGCCGGTCACACCCGCCTACGGAGGCGTCGGCCGCCGACCCGAACCCCGCTACCCCGACCCGCCCGTCGACCTGAAGACCCTGGTCATGGCCACGGGCCGGTCGGCGGGGAAGTTCGTGGTCTGGCGTCACGGCTCCCACAAGAGCCCGGCCAACCCCACCGGACGGATGCGGTCGCGGTTCCTGGCGTTGCGGGTCCGTCCGGCCAACCGCCACATCCCGCGCAACCCGGATGGCAGCCTTCCGGAGTGCTGGCTGCTCGCGGAATGGCCCACCGGCGCCGCCGAGCCCACCGACTACTGGTTGTCCACCCTCCCGCCCGACATCCGGCTGCGCGACCTGGTCAGGATCGCCAAGATCCGGTGGCGCATCGAGCACGACTACCGCGAACTCAAAGACGGCCTGGGCCTGGACCACTTCGAGGGCCGCTCCTGGCTCGGATGGCACCGCCACGTCACTCTCGCCTCCGTCGCCCAGGCGATCTGCACCAAGCTCCGCCGCACCCCAAAGCCCCTGCGCAGGGCTGACGCTCTACGCCGTCCTGCGCCACCTCCAACACTTACTCGCGGTCTGGACCGGCCACTGCCACACCTGCCGACAACCCGTCCAGACCCGAACACCACCAACAAAAGCGCAGCTCAACAGCACCTAACGAAGTCCTACTACAGCATCACCGACACTGACATTCGCGTCGGGGCGGACAAGACCTACAAGACGTCAGCGATCCGGTCCGCGCCCCTCACCGCGACAAGTGACGCAATCTTCGCCTGACCGGCAGGCGATCAACCGCTCCCATGCCCGCATACGCCGGATGAGGCCGAAAGGGCCGAGTGTCTCCTCCATGGCATTACTGTGCGAATTTGGTGCGCGGACCACACAGCCCCGCAAAAGTGCGGATACGCACCCCCGGTGATGCGCAGTCGACCAGCGACACTGGCGCTGCTGGACAGGACGGCGGCACCCGTTAGGCTGATCGGCATTGATCGAAAGCCGCAGGTTCTGATTTACTGAAAGATCCATGCAGTCGACTCGTCGGGGGGCGACGATGAGCACTCAACAAGGAGAAACGCCAGGAATCGACAGCGTCTTCGCGACAGTGGACGATCGATTTCCCACGAGACGCTCCATGAATCGGCTTCGACATCAGTCGGGCGGCGAGTCCCTCTTCAGGTCCTTTGGCCTTCGTTTCCTGCGCGAGTCCCCGACCACGAATCAGCGCGCATGCAGGTACTCGCACGAACTCCAGATGGCGGTGTTCGACGATGTAGACCGGAAGGTGTTCCTGGCGGGGACGTCGAGTGGTGGTACCGATCATCCCACAGGGGATGAGGAAATGGACTTCCACCAGCCCGATGAAGACCTGCCGTGACGGTGCTCATCATCAGCGGTGATGCCGACCCGACGACGAACCGCATCGTGCACGAACTCGACAAGCGCTCGACTCCGGTGTTCCGGTGTGACGTCGGCTGGTTCCCTGCGGGACTGGCGCTCGATGCCGTGCTGGACGGCTCGCGGTGGCGCGGTTCGTTGGGAACACCACATCGTGCTGTCCGCCTGGAGGACCTCCGATCGGTCCTCTTCCGCGGACCCACGGGGTTCACGTTCGAGGCGGGCCTGTCGCCGGTGGAACTTCGGCACGTGAGGCTGGAGGCGAGGTTGGGACTGGGGGGCGTGCTGACGTCGCTGCCGGTGTTGTGGTGCAACCACCCCGCCAGGCAGGCGGATGCAGGATACAAACCCTTGCAGTTGGCGATCGCGGCACAGTGCGGGTTCCTCGTCCCCGCGACGATGGTGACGAACGATCCCGAGGCCGTTCTGCGTTTCACAGCCAGCGTCCCGCACGTGGTGAGCAAGGTGCTCGGCGTCAACCGGATCGACGACGGGGCCGTCGTCCGGATCGCCTACACGCGCTTCCTGGAAACATCCGATCTGGTCGACCTCGAAGGCGTGAGGACCACTGCGCACCTGTTCCAGGAGTGGCTGGAGAAGTCTTACGAGGTCCGTGTCGTCGCTGTCGGATCGGCGCTTTTCACTGTCGCTATCCACGCGCACAGTGCCGCGTCGCGCATCGACTGGCGTAGTGACTACGAGGCTCTGTCCTACAGCGTGGTCGACTTGCCGAAGGAGGTCGCAGCGTCGATACGGCGGTTTCTGGAGGCATTCGGACTCGCCTTCGCGGCGTTCGACTTCGTCGTCACCACCGATGGGCGGTGGCACTTTCTGGAGGCGAATCCGGCAGGCCAGTACGGCTGGCTGGAAGACGTCGTCGACGTGCCGATCAGCGCCGCTGTCGCCGACTTCCTGGCGGGCGCGACATGACCGGCGAGCACCGACAGTGGGCGCACGCCACCGACGGCAGCGGTGTCGTCCAAGCGGGGCGTGACGTGGTGACGATCCACCAGAGCGGGCCTGCGTCGTGGCCGGAGCGTCCCGGGATGGTGTCGGTGGAGCCACCGTGGGACCGGATCGACCACCGGGTCCGCGGTCGATCCGACGTGATGGCCGACTTGGTCCAGTGGGCTGCGGACACCGCCGATCGGTTCGTCGTCCTCTGCGGTGCAGGCGGTTACGGCAAGACGACGCTGGCGCTGCACTTCGCCCGGGAGCAACGCGGGCAGGGAACCGCTGTCTGGTGGGTATCCGCTCATGATGAGCATTCCGTGGCCGCCGGTATGCGCGAGGTCTGTTTCCGCATGGGTGTGCCACCGGACCGGATCCAAGCAGCGCAGGCGGGGCAGAGGTCGGCGTCGGATCTGCTGTGGAGCAACCTGAGGGCCTTCCCCCACCGGTGGTTGCTGGTCGTCGACAACGCCGACGATGCCGAGTTGGTCATCGCGCCGCGTGCCGCGCGTCCTCTGGGTCCAAGCTGGTTGCGCAGTACCGAAGGGTGCCTCGGCTCGGTGCTGGTCACCAGCCGTGACGGAGGGCGCAACTCCTGGGGGCCGCAGGCAGTCCTGCTGCACGTGCCCGCCCTGCGCGCCGACGACGGTGCCCGCATTCTGCTCGATCTCACCCACCGCGACGACGACCAGTTCGCAGCCGCTCGCGCCGTGGCTGCCCGCCTGGGCGGCCTGCCCCTTGCGCTCCGGCTGGCCGGCCTGCACTCGGCGAGCATGGCCACCGCCCCCGAGCTGCCCGGTCTTCCGGCGATACGTACCTTCTCCGACTACCTGACCGCCCTCGACGAGCGCTTCATGACCACGATCGAAGCCACGTCACCCCGTCACCGTGCACGCAGAGAGCCCCGAGAATTGATTACCGAGACCTGGGAATTGTCACTGGACGTGCTCCGCAAGGGCGGGCAGGTGCAGGCACGCGCGCTTCTGCGGTTGCTTTCGTGTTTCGCGAACGCCCCCATCCCCTATGAACTGCTCGATGCCCGCATCATGGCCGGCTCGCCGCTGTTCGCCGGGATCACGCCGGACAAGCTCCTCGTGCTGCTTGACGGCTTGGCGGAACTCGGTTTGACCGAGCGCGTCACCACCGTAGAGCAGCAGCTCCCACATGGACCGGGATTGGTGCTGCACCCGGTGGTGCGGGAAAGCAACCGTCACCACCACGACGTCAAGGACGACCCGGTCCGGTACGCCGTGCTCTGCGCGGCGCTGCTGGACTCGGCGACTCACGACCTGGACCACGAGGACTCCGGGACATGGCCCCGCTGGCAGGCTCTGGTACCGCACTGCGCCAGCCCACTGCAACTGTGGCCGGAGGCGTGGCTCGGAGGCGCCGAACACACCGACCTGGTGCGGACTGCCACAGCCACCCTGCACCGCTGCGGACGTTTCCTGTACCAGTGCGGGCTGTACGAGCAAGCCGAGCAGCAACTGGCCGCTGCCCTGGCGCCGCAACACGAACTGCTCGGCGGAGAGGACCCGGACACCCTCAAAACCCGGGGCGACCTGGCCTCGGTCCTCACCACGCAGGGCAAGTTCGATGCGGCTGAAGCCGAGTTCCACATGGTGCTCGCCGCGCAGGTCAGAACCTTGGGTTCGGCGCATCCCGACACCCTCGACACCCGCAGCAGACTGGCCGTGGCGCTGCGCGCGCGGGACCGTCTCGCGGAAGCCGAAGCGGAGTTCCGTGCCGTGCTGACCGAACAGGTCGGCACGCTGGGGCCCGAGCACCGTCACACCCTCGACACCCGCAATCGCCTGGCCCACCTGCTGCACCTGCAAAGTCGGATCACCGAGGCGGAGGCGGAGTTCCGTGCGGTACTGGCCGCACGACAGAAGCTTCTGGGCGAATACCACCTCAACACGTTGGACTCGCGCAGCGAACTGGCGTCCTTGCTGCACGTCCGAGGCGACCTGCCCGCTGCCGAGGCCGAGTACGACCGGTTGCTGTGCGCGGAACGCGTCGCCTTGGGCGAGGACCACCCCAAGACGCTCGTGGCCTACAGCCACCTGGTCATGTTGCGCCATGACCAAGGCAAGCTGGACGGCCTGGAGACGCTCTACGACAACATCCTGGAAAAGCAGAGTCGCGTGCTGGGGCCGACCCACCTGCACACCCTCGCGACCCGTCACCGTCTGGCCAAATTCCACTTCGAACAAGGAAGACTCGCGACCGCCCAAGGTGAGTTCGAGGACGTGCTTCGGCAGAAGAGCCGAGTCCTGGGCGCCCAGCACCACGCCACGCTCATCACCCGCGAATACCTGGCACTGACCCTTGCCGCGCGCGGACACACCGCGGTCGCCGAGACCGAGTTGGAGACGCTGCTGGAGATCCGCCTGCGCACCATGGGAGACGACCATCCGCTCACCGCAGCTACGCGGGCCAACCTGCGCTCGGTGACAGAAGCACCGCGATACGGAGAGGTGGAGTCACGGTCGGACCGACAGTTCGTGCGAGCGCCCGCCCGGGATTGGCGGGTGATATGGGCGAAGGTCGCCTGTGCCCGATACGGCCGTGTCACGCACTGGCTGCCGTTGCAGCAGCATCTCGACGATGCCGCAGCGGTCGCCGTTCTGCTGGTCGACAGATGGCTGTCCCCCCAGGTCGTGGCGCGGATCGCCGAGGAGTTGCCCGACGGTATCGCGGGCGTTCCGGTGTTGACGGGTTGGCTGGCGCGAGTCCACGACGTGGGCAAGGCGAGTCCCGCGTTCGCCGTCCAAGCGCAGATACCGGCGGATCGGGTACGTGAAGCCGGCCTGGTCGCCCCGTCGGAGGTGTCGACCCATCCTCGGCGCAGTCGCGTGCACCACGCGTTGGTGGGACACCTCGCGGTGCAGGACTACCTGTCGGGTCGTTGGGGCCCGGAAGGCGCGCTTGTCGCCGAACAACTGGCCAGTGTGGTCGGCAGCCACCACGGGATGCCGCCGGAGAGGTCCGAACTGCGGGAGGCCGAGGACCACCCGGACCTGGTCGGTCGGGGTGTGTGGTCGCAGGCCCGGAACTTCTTCCTCGACCGGGCCTCGGAAGGGGTCGACCTGGACCGTTACCGGAATGTGCGGTTGAGCCGGCCGGTTCTGGTGTTGCTGACGTCGATCGTCGTCCTGGCGGACTGGGTCGTGTCGGATCCCGAACTCTTCCCCTTGTTGGAGGGCGATGAGGACCCGCTGGAGTTCGATCCGGCGCCGCGGGTGGAGTCTGGTTGGAACAAGCTCGGCTTGCCGGAGCGGTGGCGGGCTCGTGCACTGGGGTCGGATACAGGCGCGGCGTTGCGGAACCGGTTCGTCGACCGAGCGCCAGGGGCGCTAGTGCTTCAGGCCGCGGCGGCAGAGGTGGCGTCAGCGGCCACGCGGCCAGGGCTGATGATCGTCGATGCGCCGACGGGGGCGGGCAAGACCGAGGCGGCACTGCTGGCAGCGGAGGAATTGGCGGCGAAGTCCGGTGCGGACGGAGTGTTCGTGGCGTTGCCGACTCAGGCGGCCACGGATGCGATGTTCGAGCGGATGCGACGCTGGACAGACCTGCTACCGGGCCGGGAAGGACCGGCAGGGACAACACTGACCTGCGGCAGGGAACTGTTCGACGACGCGACGTCGCCGGTAGCGCACAACTGGCTCAGCGGCCCTGTGAGAGATGTGTTGGCCGCCTTCGTGGTCGGCACGATCGACCAGGTGCTGTCCGCCGGATCGAAGAGCAGGCACGTGATGCTGCGGCACTTGGCGCTGGCGGGCAAGGTGGTCGTGATCGACGACGTGCACGTCTACGACGACTACATGACGCAGTACCTGCAGCGTGTGCTGCACTGGCTGGGCGCCTACAAGGTGCCGGTGGTGCTGCTGGCGACGACATTGCCCGCGCAACGGCGCGCGGAGTTGATGACAGCCTACGAGGGACGGCCGATCGCGGTGCGGCGCGAACCGGGGAACCCGCTGATCGTCGCATCGGGCGGGATGCGGACGCGGGTGTTGCCTGCGGTCTCGAAGCAGGTGACGGTTGCGCTGGACCGGTTGCCCGACGACCTGGAGACGTTGACCAGCTACCTGCGGGAGCATTTGACCGAAGGGGGTTGCGCGGTCGTGGTCCGCAACACGGTCGCGCGGGTGCAGAAAACCGCTGCGTGGTTGAGTCGTGAGTTCGGGGCGGACAACATCACGATCAGCCACTCAGGGTTCCTGGCATGCGATCGGGTGTGCATCGACCGGAACCTGGTGCGGCGCTTCGGCCGGGAAGGCGAGCGACCCGGGGTGCATATCGTGGTGGCATCTCAGGTGGTGGAGCAGGCGCTGAACGTCGACTTCGACCTCGTGGTGACCGATCTGGCACCGGTGTACCCGCTGGTGCAGCGGATGGAGCACGTGCACCGATACGAGCGGGTCAGGCCGGCCCCGATGGCACAGCCGCGCTGCGCGGTGGTCGGCGTCGAGGACTGGAGTGCTGCGCCGGTGCGGGCGGTGCCCGAGTCGCGTTCCATCTACGGCGAGCACTTGCTGCTGCGGTCGGCGGCGCTGGTGACCAGGCTGGATCAGGTGGCGCTGCCGTCGGATATCGCCCCGTTGGTACAGCAGGCATACGGCACCGGCCGGCTCGGGCCGACGTCGTGGCAGGAGGCGATGGACGAGGCCGCGGCCGCGGCGAGCTGGCACACGGGGCAGCGAGTGCAGGCGACGCAGGCGCTGCTGCTCGACCCGGCCGGATCGAACGCGCGTTCACTGGTCGGCTGGGTACGTCTTCCGGACAGTGATCCCGAGGACACGCTCTCCGGTGCGGTTCCCACCAGCGACGGCGTGGAGCCGCTGGAGGTGCTGGTTGTCCAGCGGAACACCACGGGCGGCTTCTCGACACCGGACTGGATCGAACAGGACGGCGGCCAGCCGCTGCCCACGGACCTCCCCCTCGAACCTGCACAAGCCCGGGTGGTCGTAGCGTGCACGCTACGACTGCCGATGCAGCTGAGCCATCACGACATCGTTTTCGACGTGATCGCAGCCCTGAAGGCCAACCGCGTCGCGTCCTTCGACTCCTCCCCTGTGTTGCGGGACCGCTTGGTCCTCCTGCTCGACGAGAACCGTAGTACGGAGATCCGGCAAGGCAAGGCCGCCTTCCGGCTGGTCTACGACCCGCGCGAAGGATTGACCTGCGAAAGTCGATGAACCTGGCGCGTTCGATCTGCTCAATACTGAGCCATTTCATCGTGACGTCGCAGGTCACGGCGCAGACTAAGCAATGGGGGCGCGGTGGGCGAGGCTCCCGGTAAGACAGCAGTCGACCAAGATCCGATACCTACCCGAGAGCCTCGCCGTGCTGTCCTACCCTGCCGCGATTCCGCTGTCCAACCACACCTTCGTCCGGCTCGCCGACCTCATCCGGCCGAGCGGGCACGACGCCGCTTCCGATGGCGGCGACTCGACCCCGGCCGCCAAGCGCTGCTCGTGCCCGCCCACCTGCGCAACGGCGACACCCACACCCGCCTCGCCGCCGGATTCGGCATCTCCTACAGCACCGCCTGGCGCTACGTCAGGGAAGCAGTTGATCTGCTCGCCGCCCTGGCGCCAGAGCCGCTCGTTTGCCCCACGGCGAGGTCGCTGGCACACGTGAGCTGATCAAGATTGTTCAAGCTGGGCGAACCTGCTGCTCAACGGGTGTGCCGCAAGCCGATCGTGCCGAGCGCAGAGGTGCCGATTCCGCGCTGGGCCCGTCTGGGCACGGTGGAGCGGTGTCGCCGAACTGAACGGGATGGCCGCCTTCGGTGAGCTTCGGTCGAGGAGTTGATGCGGTTGGGCTGCCGAGGCGTGGTCAGGGGGTTTTGCGGATGAGGTTGGTGTATCCGGCCACGGCGAGGGTGATGAGCCCCCACAGCACGGCTTGAACGATCCAGATGGCGAGGGTGACGGCTTGACCGCGCCGGGTGGAGGTGTCGAGGTCACACTTGGCGCGCAGTCCGGTGGCTCCGAGAGGCAAACCTCGGTCGAGGCCGAGCCCGATCAGTTCGATGGTGGAGCACCGCGTCGCGGCCGTGGTGGTGGGGCTGCCGGGTGGGGTGACGCGTTCGGCGGCGTGGTGCCCGGGTCGGGTGGGGATCTGCCCCGCGACGTACCCGGCGGCGCCAGCGGCGGTCAGGGCGAGCAGCAGGGCCAGCGCGAGGGTGCGGGTGCGGTAGCCGTAGCCGGCCAGCCGTCCCCACAGGGTGTGCACCGCCCTGGCCGACCGGCCGCCCAGGGCGGCGGGTGCGCGGCGGCGCAGGTCGTTCTGCTGGGCGATGAGCACCTGGCGGGCGTTGCCGTCGTGGCCGGCGGCCCGTTCGATCGCGGCCAGCTGCTGGAATGGCTGGGGGCGGTAACTAGTGGTGTGGTGTGCGACGAGGTGCAGCCATTGCCGCCAGTCCACGTCCCTCAACGCGGTGAAGGCGAAGTCGCCCAGGTCCACCCGGCCCGGGTGCCCGCACTCGCCGTCCCCGCCCGCGGCCGGGCACACAACCCGCGCAGGCACGAGCACCGCGCCGTCCACTCGCGCCTTCCCCAAGTCCAGCAGCAGCCCGGACGGGTTGCTCACCCGCATGTCCGCACAGTTGAACTGGCCGCGGATGTGGGCACCGGGCAGGCGCACCGCGCCGGTCTCGCCGCTGCCGCGCACCGTGGCACCACGCAAGAACAGGTCACCATCGACCTCGAGCCCGTCGGCATGCAGGACGGCACCGGTGTCGTTGACGATCTGCGCCTGCTCGCAGGTGAGGGCGCCGCTGATGTGCGCACCGAGCAGACGTACAGCGCCCCTCTCGCCGCTGCCGCGCATCGTGGCACCACTCAGATACAGGGTGCTGCCGACATGGAGCCCGTCGGCGTGCAGGGCGGGGCCGGTGTCGTTGACGACCTCGGCCCCCGCGCAGGCGAACTGGCCGCTGATGCGGGCACCGAGCAGGCGCACCGCGCCGTTCCCGCCGCTGCCGCGCACCGTGGCACCACGCAGGAACAGGTCGCTGTCGACGTGGAGCCCGTCGGCGGCCAGAGCGGGGCCGGTGTCGTTGACGATCTCGGCCTGCGTGCAGTCGAGTTGACCACCGATGCGGGCACCGAGCAGACGTAGGGCGCCGCCCTCACCGCTGCCGCGCACCGTGGCACCACGCAGGATAAGACTACCGTCGCCACGGAGCCCATCGGCGTGCACGGTCGAGAGGTGACTGCCCGAAAAGCTCAGTGTCGCGACCCTTGCCTGGATCGCGGTGAACGGCTCGGCAAGCACGCACTCGACCAGGATCAACGGTGTGTCGGTGCGCAGGCCGTCCAGATCGAGGACACCTGTGATCCGGGCGCGCATCAGGCGGATGCCGCGGGGGTCCAGCTCGCCACGGCGACCCAGCAGCAGTTCCCGGATCAACTCCGCCCGCACCACGTGCGAAAGGTCGTCGCTACCAGCCAACTCCTCGACCGGCACCCCTGGAGCGCAGGTCAGCCATGCGCCACGCCGCGCCGCCTCGACCACCTCGCGCTCGCGGTCACTGAGGTCGTGGATCACGGGCGGCAAGGCGGGTTCGGATACCGGTTTCCCCATACCGCGTATGTCGATCACGGCCCCGCTGCCGCTACAGCCCGGAGGACCGGCACAGCACCGCGCTGTTCATCGATCCTCTGACCACCTTCGTCCACCTCTCGCTCTCTGCCTCGAGGCTTCGAGGCTTCGAGGCTTCGAGGCTTCGACGTGATCTTGAGGGCCGGTTTCTCCAGATCAGGACCATGATCGTCGCTAGGCGTTCTCTCGATCGTCCTCCCAGTGGCTACCATTGGAGGTATGAGCGAAGCATATGACGAGATCGGCCGCAGGCTACGGCAGATTCGCCATGCTCAACGGAAGTCGCTAGCTGTCATCGCCGGTCGAGCGGGAATCAGTGTCTCTTACCTATCCCGCTTGGAATCCGGTGCGCGCGCACTCGATCGGCGCTCACTTGTTGTAGCACTTGCCGACGCCCTCGAAGTAGCTCCTAGCGAAATTACTACGCTCGCCCCAGCGGACCACCTTGAAGAAGATCAGTCGCTGGGACCGGTACGCTTGGCGCTATTGTCCGTGACTATGGATGAGCCAGACGGCGAAGTAGTTCCGGTGGATCTACTCACCGAACGCGCTGCACTTGCACTCGAAGCACAACGTCAATGCGACTATGTGAGCGTCGGCAGCAAACTTCCCATGCTGATCCGAGACCTCCATACAACATTGAAAACCGGTCGTCACGATAAAAAGGTTCTTCAACTACTAACCTTGACCCATGTACAGGGAACACAAGCATGGCTAGGCGACATCGGCGCGAATATGGACCTCGCCTGGCAGGCCGCAATGCTGGCGAAGCAGGCTGCCGAACGAGCGGATGACCCATTGACGCATGCCGTAAGTGCGTTCGGCACGGCTTTCGGCTTGATGGGTGCCGGCGCGTTCGATCTCGCTTCGAAAGCACTCGCTGTGCCAAACCTCGGCACAGCCTCTGTCGAGGCAGCACAAGCTACGGGAATGCTCACGCTCGCATCGTCCCTAGTGGCTGCCGCCCGCAAGGACCACTCGGAGCGCATGGCCGCGATCGAACATGCGGCAGATCTTGCGAAGTACACCGGGGAAGGCAATGCACTGTGGTTCGGTTTCGGCCCCAGCAATGTGGGCGTGTGGCGGATGTCCATCGCGCTCGAAGCGGGCGACTACGCCGAGGCTGCTCGCATCGCAACGATAGTCGACCCGAATGCCCTTCCTTCTCCTACAAGGAAGTCCGCGTATTGGCGTGAGTACGGACGGGCACTGGCACGACTTCCTCGTCGGCAGGATGACGCCGTGATGGCCCTCCGTCGGGCGGAGCGCATCTCACCGGCGCGCATCCACCGCCACCCGTTCATGCGTTCGGTACTGGCGGAACTGTTGACGAAGGCCAAGCGGGACGCGGTAAGTCGCGAGCTTCGCGGCATGGCATACCGCGCCGGCCTGCCTGTTTAACCCATTCGGGTGACTTTGCCTGTGTGGCAAAAGATCAACTCTCTGCGCTCCTACGGTCCTGATCAACGGCCCCGGATGTGCAGAGGCGGTGATCATGCGCGGTCCCTACCGGCGGATGCCATACGACGGCGTTCTCCGCACCATGTCGGCAAGATTTCAGCTCGACAGTGATGACGAACTTTATTGGGACGCAACGCTTTCAGCGGTAGGCACATCGCGCGCCGCCTTCGCTGCGTCAAGTTGCGCGACGTTCAGCTTCTCCGTCATCCGAGAACGTGCAGCATACGTCGTACTACAGGAAGAGCGTCGGACGCTCACTCGCCAGTCGATGGGCCTGCCAGCTCCCCCAGTGACAGCAAGGAGCTACGTAGAACCGGGTCCACATCGTCTCCGAGCGGGCCAGCCGTGTCATACGCAGAGAACTGGCACTCACGACGAGGCGACGGCGCACCACGAATCGGAAAGTGCGTTGTCCGCATGTCAACTTGTCGGCACTCGCAACCCCACAGACGCCGCACGGACGCCACTCTCTGATCATCACAGTGGACATGAAATTCCGGTCGGTCGTGCGGGTTCGGAGGTAAAGCGGATGCAGGTGCCGCGATCACGTCGATGTCCTGCGACGGCATCGACGGTGTTCGGCATAGCTGGCTGGTCTTGCACCGATTCGGCCCGTTCGGCACTCGGAACGGTCATCGTCGGATGACGCGATCACGCAGCAGCGCGCCGGTGCGAGGTGTGGACCTGCGCAGGGTGGGCTATGTGCGGATCTCCAGCGTGTCCGGCTTCGAGGGCGCCCCGTGGAGGGATCTGTCGGACAGTGCCCGCCGTACTGCCGCCCGACACTGCGAGCGCCACAGGTTGCCTCTGTCGCATGTCGTCGTCGATCGCAACGTGGTCGACGACGGACTCCTCGGCCGTGTCGAATTCGCCGCGGTGTTGGAGGTCGCGGCTCTGTCCGGGACGTACGCGGTCGTGGCTCCGTCCCTCGATCGCCTGTCGACCGATCGTGACATGCGGATGACGCTCACCTCCCAACAGGTCGAGATCGGGATGTGGATCCTCACCATGGAACCGGTCCTGGGCAGGGAGACCCGGTGAACGGCGACAGCACTTTGCTGCACCTCGCCGGTCCCGTCACCGGCGTACGGGCACACGGCCTTTCTCTTCTCCTTCCTGCGGGGCGCGGGCGGCCCGGAACATCGGCGGGCGGCGACGACAGTCGGGGCGCGCATCCCCCGGCGATGCGTCCACTCGTCGACCGCTCGTGCCTGGGCACGGGGGTACGTCTTGGTTGAGCGGCGCGTGGTGTCCACCAGTTTATCGAGGGTGAATGCGGAGATCGCCGGCTTCCTGGGACGGTTGATGGCCGAGGACGACCCGCGCAGCACGGTCGAGTACACCGTGTCGCTGGGGCGTGCGGCGCACCTGCTCAGCCTGCACCTCCAGCGAACCGCGCTCGTCCTGGCGGCCTTCTCCCGCTTCGAAGACTTCGGTCCGGAGGCCGACGTCGACAGCGGCGCCGAGGCCGACGAGGTAGAGGCCATGTCCTACGAGACGACAGTCGCGACCGGGATCGACGCGCTGCGCCAGAACCCGCACTTCACGCCCGAACTGCTGGACGAACTGTTCGGAGATGCCGCGAAAGTGGTGGTTCCGCCGGCGGTCGAGTCGTCGAACGCGGACGCGTCGACAGCGGACAGCGATCACGTCGCCAGCCATGCGAAGTATGCCCGCGACTAGTCGATTCCGATGTTTCCGGCACCGAAGAATGTTCGCGATAAGCGGATGCACAACAGAGTGGATATTGCGATGCACAGTGGCGGCGCGGCATGAAGTCAGATCCCACCGAAGGCGACCGGTTGGACGGAATCGTCCACGGCTCGGCGGTCCAGACGGACAGCACCGACGTGCTCGATTTCCACGTCCCGACCGCGAGTGCCACGGCGGTTCCGTGGCAGCTGCCGTCGGGAACGCGGGTGTTCACCGACCGGGAGCACGAGCGCGAGCGCTTGGGTTTCCTGCTGCCCACGAGCGACGACGCCGATGCTGCCGTGGCGGGTGTGGGCCCGGTGGTTGTGGGTCTGCACGGCCCGGCCGGGATCGGGAAGACCGCGCTGGCGGTGCGGTGGCTCTCGGAGCAGCGTGACCGGTTCCCCGATGGGCTGCTGCACGCCCGGTTCGACGCCGGTGGACCGGCTCACGCCCGCAACCCGGACTCCGTGCTCACCGGTTTCCTGCTCGCGTTGGGTGTTGCGCAGCACGCGCTGCCCGCCGAGCCGGAGCGCCGCATCGCGCTGTACCGGGCCCTGACCGCGGACCGGGCGTTGGGCGTGCTGCTCGACGATGTCGGCGAGGTCGAGCAAGTGATGCCGCTGGTGCCCGGCGGGTCGCGCTGCGTGCTGGTGGTCACCAGCCGTCGCCCGCTGAGCGGGTTGATCGAACAGGGCGCGTGGCCGCACCAGGTCGCGGCCCTGAGTCGGGATGACGGGATGGCCCTGTTCGAGGGCATCGCCGGACCCGACCGCGTGCACGCCGACGTCCAGGCCGCCGCCGCGCTCGTCGGGCTGTGCGGCGGGCGTCCGCTGGGCATCGCGGTGCTGGCCGCGAACGCCGCGCTGCACCCGGCCGTGCCGCTGGCCGACGTGGCGGCCGACCTCGCCCAAGACCCGCTGGACACCCTCGTTCGGGAGGACGACGTCGTGGAACGTGCCGTGAGGGCGGACTATGAAGGTCTGCAGCCTCTCTGCCGGGCGCTGTTCCGCATGATCGGCGTCCAACCGGTCAGCCGCTTCACCCTGCCGATGCTGCTCGCGCTGCTCGTCCCCTCCCACGGGCAGCCGCCACCGGGGCGGGACGTCGAGGTCGCGGGCGAGCAGCAGTCGGACCCGGTCAGCCGGTCACGCTCGCGTCGGGCCGCGCAGGTGCGTCGCGTGCTCGACGGCCTCGTCGCCGCCCACCTGCTGACCCACCACCCGGACGAGAACCCGGCGGCCACCGACGACGTCATGGACCCGATGGGAACGGCCGGGCCTACGTGGGAGATCGACGCGGTTCCGCACCGCCTCGCCCGCCAGTTCGCCGAGACTGCCGATGCCGAGGATGTGCGGCTCGCCGCGCTGGTGCGGGTGGTCGACTTGGTGCTGTGGCCGGCGCTGCACGCCGCCGACCTGGCCGTGACGCCCTACCGGCGTCGCACTCCCTACCCGGGCACATCCGGCAGCCGGCCCGGCGAGGCAGCGGCCTTCGTCGACCGTGCGGCCGCGTTGGCCTGGTTGGAGCGTCACGTCGACGCCGTCGCCGCCTACGCCGGTGCTCTGCACGCGGCGGGTGGGCATCGGCGGGCCTGGCACCTGGTCGACGCGCTGTGGCCGCTGTGGCTGCACCGCAAGGACTACACGCTGCGGCTGGAGTTGGACGCGCTCGGGCTGCGCGCCGCCCATGCCTGCGGCGACGAGGCGGCGCAGGCGGAGATGCTCACGCGGATCGGGTTGGCGCAGACCTCGCTGCGTGCCTTCGACGAGGCCGCCAAGGCGCTCAAGGCGGCTTTGGGATTGCGGCTGGCGCTGCGGGACCGGTGGGGTGAGGCGGACTGCCGCGATGCCCTGGGGCTCTACCACAAGGCAGTCGGCGACATCGACCACGCCGGTGACCAGTTCCGGCTCGCGGCCCGGCAGTACCAGGCGGTCGGGGCGTTGCGCGAGCAGGCCCTGATCAACCACCAGCTCGGTGTGCTCTACCTCGACACGGGCCGACCCCACCTCGCGCAGGTCCAGCTGTCACGCACTCTCGACGAGTTCGCCGCGCTGCCGCAGCCCGACGAGTACAACGCGCTGCGCACCCGTATCGACCTGGCCCGCGCCCACCTGGGTCTGCGCCAGTACCACGATGCCCGTGCCTTGGCCGTTGCGGTCGTCGGCGGGATGGCACGACTGGCCAACCCCGTGGAGCACACCCGTGCCCTGGAAGTTCTCGCCGAGATCGCCCACGCCACCGGCGACCCGGTCTACCCGCACCGGCTCGCCGACGCTCTCGCCTTGTACGAGTCGGTCAACTCCCCGCACGCGGACCGGGTGCGGAAGCTCCTGGCCACTACCGACGCCCCCGCTGCGGCCATGTCCGACGGCGATCGGACTGTCGGGGACCCGCAGGCGCAGCGGCCGTGAACAGGACGACCGACGACATGAGCGGCCGGATGACCGGCATCCGTGGCGCGGGCCGGCCAGGTCACCGTGCGCCTGCCCGCACAGCCGTATCGGCCGTCGAACCGGATCCCACTTCCCTCCCCCGCCGCAGCCCGACATGGCCAGGGCCCTCGACCACGCCGGACGCGCCGCGATCGACGATCTCCTCACCGGAACGGACGACGCCATGCCGGTCACGATCAACACCCCGGGAAGGCCGGCTTGCCAGCCGCCTCCGCCCGGCGTGGACCCCGCACTTCGATCACGGCCGACGGCCGCATTGTGACCCCCGAGCACAACTGAGGAACGCGTGATGGACACCGACGAGAAGACCACGCAGACGAGGCTGAGCACCGCCCACAGCCGCGAACTCGGCGAGGAACTACGCCGTATCCGCCATGCCGCCGGCCTGTCCTCCTCCGAGATCGTGGCAAGCCTGGGGTGGTCGCTGGGCAAGCTCAGCAAACTCGAAACCGGCAGCCGCAGCACCAGCACCTGGGACATCGCGATCCTGGTGGGCCGCTGCGCCGCCGACAAGACCACCCGCGACCGTGTCATGGCCATCGCCCACGAGCCCAACACCGGCACCTTCACCCGCTCCCACCGCGGCAGCCCCGACACGCTCACCGCCCTGGCCGTCCACGAACGCCTCGCCTGCGCCGTCGTCGCCTACGAACCGCTCACCGTTCCCGCTCTCGCCCAGACCGAGTCCTATGCCCACGCTCTGACCGGCGACCGAAATCTGGCTGCCGTCCGGGTCGCGCGGCAGGACCGCCTCCTCCGCCGCCACAACCGTCCGCACACCACGCTCTACGTCCACGAGACCGCCTTGCGCCTGGTCATCGGGAACCGGATCGTCATGCGCGACCAACTGCTCCACCTCACCCTGCTGCTCGGTCAGCCCGATGTCACCGTGCAGGTCATCCCCATGACCGCGCCAGCCCACCCCGCTCTGCGTCACCACGCCACGGTGCTCACCTTCGCCGCGCCCCTGTCTCCTCTGGCCTACAGCGAGAGCGGCCTCGCGACCGTCTTCCACGACCACCCCGACGCCGTCGAGCACTACCAGCGCCGGATGCATGAACTACACGCCCGTGCCCTGCCCGCCGCCCAGTCCGGGAAGGTCATCGCCCACTGGGCCAACGCCTACGACAAGGGAATCCGCTGATGGGCGCCACCGGTCGCGCCGGCAATCCCGCGGCGAACACCACGCCATCGACGCCGTCGAGGCCCGTAGCGAGCCGGCGGCGCATCCGACGGTCGCCCTTCACCATCGCGCTGCCGCAGACGTGCTTGTCCGCTCGACCGCGCGTGCCCGTCGGTGACCTGGCGGTCTCGTACAGCACCCGCCGGCCCGATCACCACGACACCCGGATTGGCTCCATGACTTTGGCTCATCGCGTCCTCGGCGCCCCCGCCCGCACCCTGTGGACGATCCTGCGTACCACCCCCTGCCCCGACCTGGGTCTCGGCGCAGTCCGCGCCGTGCTGCCCGAGCACGCTCCGGCAGGCGTCGACGCGGCGCCGGCCGAATTGGCGGCCACCGGCCTGCTGCACCGCGGCGGTCCGCCCGACGCTGCCCGGTTCCGGGTGCCCGACGCGCTGCGCATCGAGCGCACCGCCGACCTGGAGGTCACCGCCGCGCACCTCCACGTGGTCGAGCACCACACGGCCCGGTCGGCCCAGGCGTCGGAGGCCGGCGAGTCCGCCTTCCGCGAACCACCCGGTACCACCAGATCGCTGCCCGACCGGGTTGCTGCGGGTGCTTGGGTCGAAGTCGAGTACGGCACCGTCATGGCCTGTCAGCGGCTGGCTGCCGATCTCGGGTACGACGACCTGGTGTGGGGCATCGGCGAACGGCTGTGGATCCCCCTGTACTCCGCCGGACTGTTCGACGCCGTCCTGGACAGCCGGCGGCCGGCCGCCGCGGCGGCCCCTCGCCTGGAACACCCCTACGCCTCGGCCGCCCGCTCGCGGATCTGCTGGGCGCTACTGCGGCCGGGACGCCACGACGAGTCTGTGCGGGCCGGTGAGCAGGCGCCAGCCTTGACGGTCGTGTTCGACCACTCCCGGCCGAACACGATGGCCTGGTCGCAACCGGAGCGCGCCCACCACAGCACCGGCGCGCCCGACCTCGCGCTGAACTGCCCGGAACGCGCCGAAGCCGAGGACACCTCGCCGATGGCCACGGGCCGGCGTCGGCGGCACAGGGGCGAGGTACGCCGCACGACCGGTGACCTGGCCGAGGCGGAATCGGACTTCCGCATCGCGCTGGAGCTGATCGGCTCCACCCCGCGGCCACGGCTTCCGGAGACCACCAGGGTGCTGGTGCTGCTCGCCGAGGCCCTCGTCGAGCAGCACCGCGCCCGCGAGGCCGTCGAGGAGTCGGGCGAGGCGGTGTCGCTGCGCGCCCCGGACGCCGACGCCCTCTACCTGGCGGAGGTCGCACCGCACCTCGGCCACGCCCTGCTCGCCTGCGACGACCGGGCCGCTGCGGCGACCGGCTATCTGCGTGCCGCCGGGCTGTTCGACCGCGCGGGCCACCCGCAGCGGGTCGACGACGCCCGCACCCGCCACCACGCGATCGGCAGGGCGAAGTGACGGACCACCCTTTGTCGGACGGGAACGCCCCGTACTGGGTCGACACGACCGCCGACCTTCGTTGCGGCAGTCCGGAGTCGGCCGCGCGGTTGCTCGGGTGGGTGCGGGCGCAGGCGCCGTCACTGGTGGCGATCGTCGAAGACGACGAGACAGGCGGCCGGCACCACGTGATCGGCTGGGCGTTGGACCACGGCGATCGTTGCGAGGTGCTCGTCGCAGGCGTGCACACATCAGGATTGCGTCTCGGCGACGTGGTGACCGCACTCGACCCACACCGCGGTCTGCGCCCGATGGCCGTCTACGACCCTCACCGGGCCGGTGCGGATTCCACCGTCGACGCCGGTCCCGATCTGTCCCTGCCGTTGGGGCCGCAACTGTCGGGCCGCAGTCGCGTCGACGCCTTCCGCCTGGCGTGCCTGGCGGAACTCAAGGCACAAGCCGCCGGTGACGTCGCGCCCGCGCAACTTGCGGCCCAGCACGGGCTGACTCCACACCGATTGGAAACCCTGCTGCGCGAAGCCGATCTGAGCCTCGACACCGACCGGCCGATCGGCCCGCAGATCCGGTCACTGCCGCTGGCCCACCCGGTCCGCCGCCACGGCGAGGCGCTGCTGGCTCGCGAGTTCCTGTCGCACGAGTACCCCGACGTGGTGAAGCGGCGCCACGACGTCAGCTCGCACGTCCTCTACGGCGCGGTACGCCGCTACTGCGCAGGCACGCTCGTCGCCGGGATGCCACTGGGTCCGCAACTGCGCGTGCACCGGCCGGGCACCCCGGCGCGGATGTTGGCCGAACGCGTCATCGTCCGGGAACACGCGGAGGACGGTGCGGACGCGGTGTGCCGACGCCATCTGCTCAATCGCCCGCGCCTCGCCGTCGTGCTCGCCTCGGCCGCCGGCGACGGAGACGGCCCAGCCCGTTAACCGGACCATGCCATCTCCCAAGGAGATCAGGTCCGTGACCCGCCGCGGCGAGGAGCACACGCGGTCCTGTGCGCAGCGGAGCCCTTGTAGCCCAATAGGGAGAGGTAGCCACCTCAAAGCGTCCAGTGCGGATTCGACTCCCGTCAAAGGCGCGACCGACCGGTACCGCGCCGCCCTGTCACATCGAGCGGCGTGCACATCGTAGTGACGACAACCGCACGGTCCCGTCGTGCGTGAGAGGAGTTCCGACTTCATGACTGTCGCAGCGGTGCGGCCGGCCGGGCGGACACGCGGCGCCGGATCGTCGGCCGTGTCATCGGCGGTGGCCCGCCGGTACAACGGCGGCGACGACGCGACGGTCGGCGGGTATCGGTGAACACGACGACGCACCGGATCCTGATGGTCCTGGCCAAGACCGGTGGACGCGGGCTGACCGGTCCGGAGATCCAGCAGCGCACCGGCATCAACGCCGGTGTCGGCCACCTTCACCTGATGCGACTGGTCACCGTAGGTCTCGTGACCCGCACACGGCGACCGCGGCACCCCGGCGCACCGCGCCGCTGCCTGTACCGGGTCACCGACCTGGGCCGGGCCGAAGGGCGTCAACTGGAACTACTGCCGCCCCTGCGGGCACGTCGAGCACTGCCGACACTGCGGTCCCTCGTCGACCGCCACGCGACCCCGCCCGGGCGCGGGGACGACAGCTCGCCTCCGGACGCGTTCGGCACCCGGTGGCCGCATCCGGTCCTGCTGCGCAACCACCTGCTCGGCGGCACCCTCCACCGCCCGATCGACAAGCTGGAAGCCCTGCGATTGCGCGAGCGGGACCCCGCCGTCGACACGCGGGCCCGCACCGTCGAAGCCCACCGCGGACACGTGCTGCGGACACTCGCTGACCACGGCCTGGTCGAGCAGGTCCTGGATCTGTCCACCGGCGTTCCCGCCCACGGTGTCGTGTGCTGCGCACACGTCGCCCTCGAAGACGACACCTCACCCATCCCGGTGGTCTACGTCGTCACCGACAAGCACCTGGCCGCCGCGACCCGGGCGGCGATAGGCGACCACCCACGCGTGGGGTTGTTGGTGGCCAACCCCTGCGACGCGCGCACGGTGTGGCGGGCCGTGACCCGCCTCGACGAGGAGCATCCCCGCCGCCTGATCCATCCAGGCCGCCCCGTCGTCCTCGACGCACTCACCATCAGCGACCTGGTACCCGACCCGCGGCGGCTACGTGCGGTGCTGCGCGCCTGGCGGGCCACCGTGCGGGAGGATTCGCTGCTGCTACTGGCCGGATCACCGGACCCGGCCCTGCCCGACCCCCTGCCGATCGCGCGACGTGCGGGTTGGCAACGGCTTCCCGGCATTGTCCCACTGCCATCGGTGATCCATGCGGGCATGGATCACCGCACCCGGATCTCGGTGCTCACCACCGGGCGACGCCGATCGTCGGGCAGAACGGCATGACCGGCCAGTACAACGTCATCACCGGTCCCGACGACTCGCCATCGATGCCGACAAAGCGGCGATCAGGCACGGGTGCACGAGGGTGAGCCTGTCACCGCCGCGTCGTTCCCGCGAGCCGCCCGACCCGTCAAGGGGAATCGCCCACAGTGGCGAATCGCTGTCACCACCCGACCCGGGACCGCAGACCGCGTACCTGCCCGTAGTCGGAGACCTGGCCTTCTCGACAGCGGAAACCGACGCCGCCGCTCTCGACCGTGAGCGGACGGCCGCGCTGCAAGCGCTGCGACACCCGACAATCCCAGGCGATGACTACCTCGTTCTCCTCGACCGGATCCTGCATGGACTGCGTCGCCTCTGACACGAACGGACAGCGCATGATCGACGCGTAGGCCCTTGCAGAGGCAGGGAATCAGCGGGAACCGGGGTCAGGTTCCACGTGAGAACGCAGGCCAGGGGCAGGACGGTAGGCGACGACGTAGCGCAGCGGGATCGCCGGCAAGGCGGCCTCGACGATGGGTACGTCGATCCACGGCTCATCGGGTCGAAGCGGGAAGTGCGGGTAGGGGTGGCGTGCGTGAGCATGTCGGTACGGATTGTGTCGTCGTTCTCGAACAGGTGTCAGGTCAGTCGGCCGCTGCAGCCACCGCGGCGCTGCCCGCACCGAACGAACCCACCGGCGCGGGCGCGTCCAGCTCCCGATCCAGCCGTCGCTTGGTGTGGCTCCCGGAACCTCGCACGGACCGCCGCTGCATCTGCCCGGCATGCGCGCACGACGAGGTCGCGCGGCAGGCAGCCGGGTTCCCGCCCTGCCCGGCAGCGTTGTGGTCGGTCGACTATCGCCTTAAAGGCTGGTGGCCGCTCACTGCCCGCCCCCACTCGTGGACGCCGACCACGCCGCAGGTGGCCGTTGCGGACGGCCCGGCCGCGCAAGGGATAGGACGTCATAGGACGTAACGGGTGGCAGAGCTGTGCCACCCCAGCCCCGGCGCAGCTCTGCCACCCCTGCCCCGGCACAGCTGTGCCACCGGTGGCGATCTGCCGGGGGTGGCAAACTGCCGGGGGTGTGGACAACTCACAGCCGTCTCGCCGATCCCATCGCGTAGCGGGATGACCCGACCGACACGGCGGTTTCATCCGCCGAAATCCCACCCTCGCACCCATTGTTCGCACACGACTTTCGTGTCTTGAAAAGTTTGACATCCCAGGTCAGGGGCTGTGACGATGCCCTGCGAGACAAACCTGGGGGCACGAGTCGAATGGCGATGACAAAGCGGCAACGATCTACCGGCGACGCTTCTGCCGCGCCCTGCACGAACGAAGCGGTCGGACCCGACTGCTCGCACGAGGGCGACCGGGACCACGATGACTCCGTCGGCGGTCGGTATCGACGGTGAACCGGCATGAGCATCCGCGTGATGACCTGGGTATGGGAGCACGCCGAGGCTGCGGGCACCGACCTATTGTTGATGTTGGCGATCGCGGACTCGGCCGACGACCAGGGCCGCAACGCCTGGCCCTCGATCATGGATCTGTCCCGCAAGACCAGGCTCGACGAACGCACCGTCCAGCGCCGCCTCAGACGACTGCACGATCAGGGCCGCATCGCGATCGAGGCCGGTGGCGGGCGCCGTCGCAACCGCTACGCCATTGCCATGTTCCCGCCATCGAACCCGTCGACCTCCCCACCGCCGGATCGGCCCGCCGCGCCGGTCGAACGCCGGGCATCCGCTCCGCCCGCGCGACGCAGCCAACTCCGCAGGGAGGTCAACCAGCCCGACCACGTCGACTGGCCGCAGTGGTGCGGACGCTGCGACGGACCTGCGCCGCAGGAACGCTACGTCGATGACGGCACCGGAGTCCTCGTACCCTGCCCGCGCTGCCATCTCAAGGGACGCGCCCAGGCATCCCGGTAGCAGTCCCAGGCCCCACCTCGAGGCAACCTCGACGATCTGGTCACGGCAGGGCCGACTCGGGGCCAGTTGAAGGGCCGACTGTTCGACCTCCTCTCGGAGGTAAAAGATCGCGGTGACGGGAGTGGGGTGCGGAGGCATGCTCGGGATCAGCGATGATCCACGTGTGAGCACCAAGCGTCCCGCGTTACCACCGCATTCCACCCCCTCGACCCCGTCGCCGACGTCCGCGCCGGCGACGGGGGAATCAATGCGGCCGATGCCGGCACGGGTGGTCGCGCTGGTCGCCGCCGGTATCGCCGCGGCCACGGCCGGGGTGGTGGTGGCGCTGTGGTGGGCGGGCACCGCCGGCCTGTCCGGTCAGTCGCTGGTCACCGCACGGCTGGACGCGCTGCGCACCGGGTTGAGCATCGGCATCGGCGGCGGCGGGATTTTCGCCCTCTATCTGGCCTGGCGCCGCCAGCACGCCACCGAGATCGGCCTGGTGCAGGCCGAGCAGGTCGCGCGGGACACCCGCGAGGACGCCGCCGCTCGACGGGTCACCGAGCTGTACGCGAAGTCCGCGGAACAACTCGGCTCGGACAAGGCCCCGGTCCGGCTGGCCGGGCTCTACGCCCTGGAACGCCTCGCGCAGGACAACCCCCACCAGCGGGCCACCGTCGTCAACGTCCTCTGCGCCTATCTGCGGATGCCGTTCACGCAGCCCGACGATTCGGCCACCGAGGACGTCGACGAGCAGACCCGTGCCCGCCACGACGACCTCCGGCAGGAACGTCAGGTCCGGCTCACCGCCCAACGCATCCTCACCGCCCACCTGCGCCCCGGCCCCCGGCCCGAGCACCCGCTCGACACCTTCTGGCCCGACACCGATCTCGATCTCACCGGCGCCATTCTCGTAGATTTGGACTTCATGGACTGCCGGCCGCGCGAGGTCGAGTTCGGCGGGGCGGTGTTCATCGGGAACGCGCGGTTCCTGAACACGACGTTCACCGCGGACGTGTGGTTCTGGCATGCGACGTTCGCCGGGGACGCGCGGTTCGCCGGAGCGACGTTCGCCAAGGACGCCTGGTTCGACGAGGTGATGTTCCATGGGGAGACCGATTTCCTTCGCGCGACGTTCGGCGGACTCGGTTCATTCGACGGTGCGATGTTCGCCGGGGACACCCTGTTCAGCAAGGTGGGGTCCACCGGTCAGACCTCCATCGAGAACTGCTTCGTCACCCACCCGGTGCCCGAGGACTCGTCATGGCCCGCCACGTGGCGGCCGGCCGACGAGCACGGTCCCGTCGAGGGCTTCGACGGCACCTGGCACCGCCTCGTGGAGGTCGAAGCCGAACTCGTTGTCGTCCCCGTTCGCGGTGCCCCCGGCGGACCTCCTCCCCGCCCCGGTGCCCGCTTCGGCGGACCCGGCGCTCCTCTCCCGCCCGGCGCTCGCGTACCGGGCTCCGCCGAATCCTCCGATACGAGCAGGGCGCCTTCCCTTCGCCGCGGCGGCGCATGATCCACGAAACCACCTTGCCCTGCGGACGCATGAACGTGGTCGCTCGATCTGTCGTCGGTACCGCGATGCCTACTGCGGCGAGCAGGGCGGGTAACCGCTCCCTTCGGGGCGCAACGGCGGCCGGGCCGAGGACGGGGCCGCGTCACGCGGCCCGGACGTGCGAGGGGTCGACCACGGCGCGGCGGCGTGCTCGTGCCCTGCCCGCGCTGCCACCTCGAGGACCGCGGCAGCGCGGCCGGTGACCGCCGCAGCAGCCTGCTGTTGGCGCGGGCGGTGTTCCGGCCAGGGTGTCGCCGCGGGATGCGTCCGAATTCTTTTTGATCATTTCAAGAGTTTGCCGGGAACTTTGTGGAAAAAGCGTCGTTGCCCGGCGCTTCCGCCTGGTGCGAGACTTCCTGCTCACGGCGGTTCATTCCGCCGACCGGGAGAACCCGTTGACCGAATGCGCACATCGTTTCGCGCATTCGTCCCCTGCAACGGCGTTTCCCGGCGTCGAGAGGTTGTCGTGGTGTCTCGAATTCGATTGTTGGGCGTCGTGGCCCTGTCCTGCCTGGTTTCCACGACCTTGTCCACCGGTGTCGCGGCGGCGGCGCCCGCCACCGGGTCCGGGTACCAGCCCGAGATGGTCGCCGCCCTGGCTCGCACGCTGGGCGTCGACGAGTCCGCCGCCGTCCGGCGACTGGACCGCGAGGCCGACCAGCAGCGCAGGCTGGCCGACCTCACCGAGCGGGGCGTGCGGGTCGACGGCGCGTTCTTCGACGGTGCGGGCACGCTGACGGTCAACGCGGACCGGGCCGGGGCGGAGCGTGCTCGGGCGGCCGGGCTGGCCGCCCGCACGCCGGCGCGCGGTGAGGCCGCGTTGAACGAGGTGCAGGCGCGCCTCGACCGGCTCGCGGCCCGCCAGGTCCCCACCGGGGTCGCCTCGTGGGGTGTGGACGTGGCGGCGGACGTCGTCACGATCCAGGTGGTCGACCGCACCAGGCCACCGGCCAGGGCGTTCCTGGAGGCGGCGGCCGAGCACGGTGCGGCGGTGCGCGTGGAGCAGGTGTCACAGGCGCTGTCCGCGCAGGCGGCGATCTACCCGGGCAGCAAGATGACGCTCAACGGCGGCTCGGGGTACTGCTCGGTCGGGTTCGGCGCCCGGTCGAGCAGCGGGGTGCAGTACCTGGTCAGCGCCGGGCACTGCGTCGCGGGCAACGCCACGCTGCACTACGACGGCACGCGGTTCGCCAGGGGCGCGGGCAGCCGCTACGCGCTGGGCTACGACAGCGTCGACATGGGCGTGGCCCGGCTCGACGCGGGCAACTCGATCACCACCCGGGTCGGCACCTGGGGCGCCGCGGGCCAGATCGCGGTCAAGGGCGCCGCGCGCGGCCAGGTGGGCGCGTCGATCTGCAAGTCCGGCGCCACGACGGGTTGGACCTGCGGCTCGATCACCGGCTACAACCAGACCGTCACCTACGTCGACCCGAACGGCGGCCCCTCGACGGTGGTCCGCGGCCTGGGCAAGTCGACCGTCTGCACGATGGGCGGTGACAGCGGCGGCGCCTACATCTCCGGCAACCAGGCCCAGGGCATGACGTCGGGCGGGCCGACCAACCAGCGGTGCACGTTCAACGGCGGCTACGAGAGTGGGAAGTCCTCGTACTTCCAGCCGCTCGGTGATGCGCTGTCCTACTACGGGCTGACCCTCAACGTCGGCTGACATCGTGACGACGTGAGTGTCGATACCTCCGTCCGGGGGTATCGACACTCACCGATTCGGGTGGTCATACTCGCTCATGGCAGCTCCTCAGCACCCTTCCGGTCCTGAACAGGTCCTGTGCCAGGAGAAGTTCGCGGACGCGCTGCGCACCGCCATAGCGCGCCGCGACCTCACCCTCGACCGCATCCGCGCCCGGCTCGCCGCGCGCGGGGTGGAGATCAGCATCGCCACGCTGAGCTACTGGCAGCAGGGTCGCAGCCGGCCCGAGCGGCCGAACTCGCTGCGGGCGCTGCGCGAACTGGAGGACATCCTCGACCTGCCGCCGGACACGCTGTTCGAATTCCTCGAACCGCCGCGCCCCCGCGGTCGCCGCACGACCGGTGGCCGGTTGAGCATGGAGACCTTCTACGGCAGCGACTCCCCCATCCGCGCGGTGTTGGGCGACCTGGCGGAACCGAACCCGGACGTCGCCGTGCTCGCCACCACCGAGACGTGCTTCGTCGATGCCCGCAGGTCGCTGCGCCGGGTCTCGACCACGCAGGTGCTGCGCGGCACCGGCGAGGGCTGCGACCGCTTCGTCACGGTGCACGGCGTGGACGAGGGCGACGTGATGCCGTCGCACGTGGTGGTGCGCGGCGGCCGGCTCGGCGCGTTGAAGAGGGACGACACCAGCGGGTACGCCTCGGCCGAGATCGAGTTCGGGCGGGTGCTGGACAGGAACGAGACCACCGTGGTCGAGTACGAGTGGGTCATGGGCGGGAGCGCCGTCCCCTCACGCGGCCACGAGCGCCGCATCCGCGACAGCACCGACAACTACCTGCTGCGCGTCTGCTTCGACCACGTCACCCTCCCCGCCCGCTGCTACGCGCACCACCGCCCCCGCGTCACCACACCCGTCCAGCAGCGCCGCCGCGTACCGGTCGACCCGGCAGGCCAGGCGCACCTCTACCTGTCCAAGTGCGATCCCGGGGTGTACGGCATTTCCTGGGACTGGGAATGACCCGTCCCCGGTGGGGCCGCCCCGGGACGTGGTCACGGGGCGGCAGTCGCGCGATGTGCGCTCCGGTCGGGGCCGCACCCCGACCGGAGCATCCGCTCAGGGCGTTCGGCGCGCGGTCAGCAGGAGTCGCCCGCTCCCGATCCCACCGGGTTCGCCACCGGTTCCGCCGAACAGTTCGGCGTCGGCGAACCCGGTGGCGGCCAGGAGGTCGACGACCTGCGCCACGGTGTGAACGTGGTGCACCGCCGTCACGTCGAGCTCCTGTCCGTCGCGGGTGAACCGGTAGCGGCTGAACATCCGACTCCCGACGACGTCGTACTCGCTGGTCGCGAGAACGGTGATGTCGCCGGTCCGCATGGTCCGCGGCTCGGCCCGGTAGCCGGGCAGGACCGCCTCGGCCGCCGAGGCGAGGTCGACGACCAGGCCGCCGCCGGGCCGGACGGCCCGGCCCAACGCGGCGGCGAACTCACCCAGGTCGTCGAGCTCCAGGTAGCCGAAGCTGTTGCCGAGGCACACCACGGCGTCGAACACGTCGTCCTGCGGGACCTCCCGCATGTCGGCGTGGACGAATTCGACGTCGAGACCGGCGGACGAGCGCCGGGCGTGCCCGATCGCTTCTGCGGACAGGTCGACACCCGTCACGCGGTGCCCGCGCCGCGCGAGTTCCAGGCTGTGCCGTCCGCTGCCGCACGGCACGTCCAGGACCCGTGAGCGCGGCGCGAGGCCGAGGCGCTCCTCGACGAAGTCGACCTCTTCGACGGTGACCTCCGGCGGTACGGCGCGCCGCCAGAACTCGTTGGGCAGTTCGGTGAAGAAGTCCACGTACCAGGTGGACGAAGGTTTTCCGGACATGGGAAAGCTCCTTGCGGTGCATCGGCTTCTCAGGGCGATGACACCGGGCGGCCCCGGGCCGTCACACGGCCTCGGTGCGGTGGCCCGGTGTGAGGTTCCGGGCAACCATGGCTTCCTCCACAGTCGGCGGTCACCCCGACGCTAGCGGCGCCCCGCCGGATCGGCGATCGACTTTCCGGCACCGGCACGCGACAGGGGCGGTCGCCGGTGCGGGCGGGTCGGGGTGCGGTGTGTGTTCGGGAGGCGCGGACCGCCTGCCCTGCGGTCGGCTCGCCACCGGGGTGGGGTGGCGGGCCGACCGGTCCTGTCGAGGTGCGGGTGGTCAGGGAGTGACGGAGAGCAGGTGCGCCTTGAGGCCCTCGCCGACGCCGGGCTCGGGTGTGCCGTTCCAGTCCTTGATGAGCACGGCGCCCGTGGTGCAGCCCCAGGGGTTCCAGGTCCACGCGAGGTAGCCGATGTGGTGCGCGTCGGCCCAGTCGACCAACCGCTGCATGTAGTCGAAGCCGCAGTCGTCCTGACCGAACTCGCCGAGCACGATCGGGACCTGCTGGGCGACCGGGGCGACCTGGGCGTCCCAGCAGGTCCCGGTGACGCAGGCGTTGAAGCTGTAGGCGTGCCAGGACGCGGCGATGTTGTCCAGCGGGTCGACCGGCATGTGGGTGAGCCATTCCCGCAGGTCGTTGGCCCACTCCAGGCCGCCGAGCATGAGGATGTTGGTCGCGCCGGTGGCTCGCACCGCGTCGACCAGGTCCTGCATGCCGGCGACCTCGTAGGGGATGCCGGTGCAGGTGCCGCCGTCGCGCCAGCACTGCCAGCCCAGGGTCTTGTCCCAGTCGGCGGCCATCTCCGGGTACGGCTCGTTGAACAGGTCGAACACGACCGCGTCGTTGCCCTTGAAGGTGGTGGCGACGCCGGTCCAGAACTGCGGCGAGTACCGCGCGTCGGGCATCGGCTTCTGGCACACCGCGTGCTCGTCCTTGCAGTGCCAGTCCGGGCTGTCGGTGTAGGCGCCCCAGGTCCAGTGCAGGTCGAGGATCACGTTGATGCCGTTGGCGACCAGCAGGTCCACGTAGTCCTTGACGTGCTGCTGGTAGGTGGCGCCGCCGGGCGAGCCGTGGACGCCCAGCCAGCACTCCTCGTTGAGCGGGACCCGCACCGCGTGGATGTTCCAGGTCTTCATCGCGTCCACCGACGCCTGGTCGACCGGACCGCCGTCCCACATGCCCTTGCCCTGCACGCAGGCGAACTCGCCGCTGGAGCGGTTCACGCCCAGCAGGCGGTACGGCTCGCCGTCGGGGGTGACGATCCGATTGCCGGAGACGCGCAACTCCGGCGCGGAACCGTCGACCGGCGGAGTGGTGGTGGTCGTGGTGGTGGTTGTCGTCGGGTTGTCGCCGGTGCACGGGGCGCCGTTGACGGCGAAGTCCGTCGGCTTGGCGTTGCCGCCGCTGTAGGAGAAGTTCGCGCCCGCGCGCACGCTGCCCTTCGCGGGGATGGTCCCGTTCCAGCTCGTGTTGGTGACGGTGACCTTCCGGCCCGACTGGGACCACGCACCGCTCCAACCGTGCTGGAGGGTCTGGTCGCCGGTGTAGCTGTAGGTCAGCGTCCAGCCGTTGACCGCCGACGCACCGAGGTTGGCGATGGTCACATCGGCGCCGAACCCGCTGCCCCAGTCGTTGGTCGCGTAGTCGACCCGGCACGCGAACGCCGGCGCCGCGCTCGTGCCACTCGCCCACGACCCTCCCGCCGCCATCAGGGCCGTGCTCACGATGGAGACCACGGCACCCAACGCGGCGAGTGCGGTGCGGTGTTGTCCGACTCTTCCCGACATCAGCACTCCTTTGTGCAGGTGACGCCCGGCCCACCGCCGCCCCTCCCCTGGAGGGGGTTCGACGGGCAAGCCGGGGGACGAAACAGGGCCGTTGTTCTGGGAGCGCTCCCAGAACAACGGTAGCGAAGATGTCGCGGAACGTGAAGGCATTGCTGCGAGGAATTCCAGTCAGGGAATTCATCGAAATCGGTCGCCGAATTCCGGAGTCGACCGATTCGCTCGACGGCGTTGTCGGTTCCGCACTCCGGTCACACGGTCGTGGACTTCTCGACCCACCTCGGTCGTGAGGCGCCCGAGGTGGGCGCACCCACTGCCACGGGACGAGGCGGCCGGTGTGCCGCGTCAGCGGCGACTCCACTTCCGGTCGTCCCGGCCGACGCGGTTGCGCGACCGGAGCAGCGCCCCGTTCGCGCGGCTCACGCCGGAGAGGTCCAGGCAGCGGCCGGGCGCTGCCCGACGTGGGTGTCGCCGGTCGAGGGGCCACCGACTGGTCCCGGTCCGGCGAACCGGTGATCGGACCACCAGCGCCACGACCCGCCCGGCCGTGGGCGCCGCTGCCCGCGGAACCACCGTGGACACCGCGACCGGCACCCCTGCTCACCGCTGAGCGCGCTCTCACGGCAGACCCACGAGCGGGACGGTGCCCCTGCCCCTCGACCTGCGGTGGACGGCCGGCACCTCACATCCGGTCCCGGCCGTCCACCGCGAGGCGGTTACTTCAGGTTGGGCAGCTCGTCGCGGGTGACGACGTAGCTGTGGTTGTAGACCTTCTGCAGGTGGCTGGTCGAGTTCTCCTGCGTCAGGTGGTTGCCGTGCCAGGTGCCGAACAGCACCCAGCGGGTGCCGGTGGACTGCAACCGGTCCGGGTCCGGGATCGGGCCGTTCTCGTGCAGCGCGATCGGCAGCGTGGGGCCGACGATGGTCCGCACCGAGTTGTACATCGCGTTGAGCGGGTCGTAGTTGCCGCTGCCCGCGTAGGTGTCCGCGCCGCCGATGTCCACGACCGACTTGCCCGGGTAGAACGAGGACTGGGGCTCGCCGTTGTAGCCGTGCAGCCACACCAGGTTGTTCAGGCCCTTGACGCGGGTGAAGTAGTCGAACATGAAGTTCCACAGCCGGTTGTACTGGCCGCCGCCCTCCATGCTCCACCAGAACCACGTGCCGCCCGCTTCGTGGAACGGGCGCCAGATCACCGCCGCCCCGGCGTTCTCCAACTGCTGGAGCATGGCCGCCGCCTGGTCGAGCCGGTCGGTGAACGAGCGGTACTCGGCCGTGCCCGGTGTCAGGACGGCGTTGATCGACACCCGGATCTTCGTGCCGTCATAGGTGTCGGGCTTGGTGGGGGCGCCCATGTGGTAGCCGATCATGGGGATGCCGCCGGCCTGCCACCACGCGATGGCGCGCGGCGCGAGGTCCTTGGAGTCGCCGAAGTCCAGCGCCCGGATCGCCGGGTACTTGCCCGTGTTGTTGCGGATGTGGTTGATCTCGTGGTCCGGGCCGCCGATCCACGTCGACTCCTGCTGACCGGACAGGATGTGGTTGCCGTACTGCGAGTAGACGTAGCAGAGCAGCTTGCGCGCCTGCGGCGTGGGGTTGGGCGTCACCGGGTTGACCGAGCAGACCGGGTCGGGCCCCGGACCGGTACCGGCGCGCCACTGCTGGTTGGCCTGGCCGTTGCAGTTCCAGGTGTTCACGGCGGTGCCGTTCGCGGTGGCCTGGTTGTCGACGTCCAGGCACAGCCCGGACTGGGTGGCGGTGATGCTGCCGTTCGAGTTGAGCCGGAACTTCTGGTTCGCGCCGCCGTTGCAGTCCCAGATCGCCAGGCGGGTGCCGGCGGTGGTGCTGCCGTTCGGCACGTCCAGGCACTTGGCGCCGTTGAACACCCGCAGTTCGCCCGACGAGGAGAACTCCCAGCCCTGGTTGGCGTCGCCGGTGCAGTCCCAGATCTGCAACTGGGCGCCGTTGGCGCTGGAGTTGCCCGTGACGTCCAGGCAGCGGCCGGACCCGAGGCCCACCAGTGGAGCGGGAGCGGCCTGCGCCGATGTGGTTGCCAGCAGCAGCGCCGGGGCGGTCAGCGCCAGGGCGAGCAGGGCTCTGCCGAGGCGTGATGGAGCACGCATCCGATCTCCTTTGATCATCGCGGACGAGCGGCGGCAGGAGCAGCGCAGCGATTGTTAGGTTCATGACGAAACAAAGTCAAGGATCCAGCCCCATCGAGACGCTGTCTTGACTTTGTTTCACCGGTGACTTGACAATGCTTTGCCGCAGATCAGCCGTGCTCGACGATGGGACGAGGGCGGTCAGGTGGCACACCGCGCACGAGGAGCGCGGCGGCCCGGCCGCGCCGTTGCAGGAGATCCGGAACGTCGACGGCGCGCTTCACGGTCACCTGCCGTCAGGCCGACCCGCGGTGATCGTCTTCCTGATGGCGAGGACGGCCGCCGACCGGGCCCACTCACCGAAGTCGAACGGCTGCACGTCCAGGTCGATCAGCGCGGGATCGTCCTCGTAGGTGTCCGCGATGCCCTCGTGCACCTTCGGCGCGGTCAGCTCGTAGAGCGGCAGTCCTTCACCGGTGAGCAGGATCTTCTGCGGGTCCAGGACGTTCGCCGCGGTGCCGATGAGCACGCCGAGCGCGTAACCGGAGCGCTCGAACACGGTCCTGGCCTGCTCGTCGCCGGAGCGGACCCGTTCGACTGCCTCGGCATAGGTCGGAGAGCCGTCGAGCTGGCGGAGGATCACGTGCGTCATGAGGAAACTGGAGGCGCAGCCGCGGTGGCCGTAGCCGCAGTGCGGACCGGCCGGGTCGACGAGGATGTGGCCGAACCGGGGCGGCACGCCGCGGAAGCCCTCGACCAGCTCGCCGTTGACGATCAGTCCCGTCCCCACCCCCGCGCCGATGGTGATGACCACCATGGACGTCGTCCCGACGCCGGCGCCGAACCAGTGCTCGGCGGCGGTGAGCGCCTGCACGTCGTTGTCCACGGCGGTGGGTACGCCCGTCGCCTCGGCCAGCCGCGCGCCGAGCGGCACGTCGGTCCACTCCAGGAAACCCGCGTGGACGACCCGACCCGCGCGTACGACGCCGCCGAGGGTCACACCCAGTGCGGTGAGCCCGGGGAACCGGGTCGAGACCTCGGCGATCGCGGTGATCACCACGTCGGGGTCGTGGTCGAGCAACGGCTGCTCGGTCGAGTCCACCACCGTCGCGCTCAGGTCGGTGACCGCGGCGAACAACCGGTCGGCGGTGAGCTTGACACCGAGGAACCGGTGTGACGGACCGTGCACGTGCAGCATCTCCGACGGCCTGCCGGTGATCGAGCGCAGCTCCGTGGCGCCCTCCACCAGCAGGCCCTGGGTGACCAGCGCCTTGGTGACGCGGGACAACGTGGGCCGGGACAGCTGCAACCGGTCGGCGAGTTCGCTGCGCGGCCTGGCACCGTGGACGAGCAGTTCCAGCAGCACGTCGCGTTCCGCCGAGGACAGGCGCGGCCAGGTCGGTGCGGTACGGACGCGACTCCCCCTGGGCACGTCACGAAGATACCTCCCGCGCCGCTGCCGCACGCCAGGTCGACCGCATCACGATCCGAGCAGCTTGTGGGTCGTCGGCGGAAGGCGCTGGTACCTGGGACCTGTCAGGGGTGCGTGGAGCGGTTCGAGCAACCGAGCGGCTTCGGGGCGGTGCTGCGGCTCGGCCGTCACAGACACCGGGGAACCCCGGATGTGCCAGGCCCGCGGCCCGCAGTGCCGCAGACGCCGGGTGTTCAGGGGCACCCACCCGTACTCGTCGCCCAACAGGCCGATGGACAACGGCCGGCACCGCCGCACCTCGGACGCACAGGTCTCGAGGATCACCCGCTGCCGTGTCGCCTCATCGAGCCGGTCGTCCCTCTCGCCCTCCGGCGGAGGTCGACCGGGTGGACCGAGACGCTGAGACCACCGACGCGTAACGCATCGTTGACCGCGGGAATGACCAGCCGGGTGAGAATGTCGCGTTCGCCGTCCATGCCGCGGAACGTCGAGGTGATGAAGACCGGCACGCGCCGCCAACCGGTACGGCCCGGGGGTCGTCCACCGGCGCCTCCCGCGTCTGCGCGCGCTGCCCGGAAATCGGCCACGAGGACGGGGTCGCTGCCCGCCCGGCGACCGACGCGGACGGATCGGCGCGAGGAAGGCACGCCGTGGTCGTCAGGCGGGTTGTCAGTGGGATGCCCCTGCGACTGTCCAGTGGTGCTTCGCCGTGCCGGGTGCGGCGAGGAGCCGGAAGGTCGCGGGTGATGTGGCGATCGGCGACGGGGGTGACCTCGCGTCGGGTGTGGCCTTCGGCGGTGCGGCGGGCAGGGCGGGGTGCGGATGCACGAATCGAGTCCGGGGCGGGAGATGGCGTGCACGGTCCCGTCCGATTCGTCTTCTGCCTCGCCCTGGTCGGGACTATCGTGGATGCCGCGTCGCTGGTCGGGAGCCGCACCGTGCGGCACTCCGGACGGTGGGACGGAGGCTCCGCTGATGAGCGATTCCCGCGCGGGCCTCCCCCGCTCACGCAGTCGGGCGTGGCTCTTTCTGTTCCCGCGAGTCGGACGGCGTGCGCGTCGAATTCCCCGTTGCGGTACATCGCCCCGCGACGCGAGGAACAGTTGGCCTGGATCGGGGAAACGCCAGAGGTGGGGTTGACGCATCATGGAACGACGCATGTCGATCGCGACGCACTGGGGCAGTTTCGTCGCCGTAGTCGATTCCGGCCGGTTGGTGCGGATCGAGCCGCGGCACGACGACCCCGCTCCGTCGCCCATCGGCCCCGGAATGGTGACCGCCGCCGAGGACAGCGCTCGCGTGTTACGCCCTGCGGTGCGCAAGGGCTGGCTGGACGGCGAGCCTCGGGCCCACGGCGCGGCCAGAGGCGCGGACGCCTTCGTGGAAGTGAGCTGGGACCAGGCGATCACGCTGGTGAGCGACGAACTCCGTCGAGTTCGTTCGCGGTACGGAGACAGCGCGGTGTTCGGCGGGTCCTACGGTTGGGCGAGTGCGGGCAGGTTCCACCACGCGCAGGGACAACTCCACCGGTTCCTGGCGCTGGGCGGTGGGTACACGGACTCCCGCAACACCTACAGCACCGCGGCGTTGGAGGTGATCCTCCCCCACGTGATCGGCGGTCATCCGTGGAGCTACCAGAGCCGGATGCCGATGTGGGACGAGATAGCCGAGAACTGCGAACTCGTGGTGGCGTTCGGCGGTCTGGCCCTCAAGAACAGCCAGATCAACCCCGGCGGGCTGGCCAGGCACCGGACGCGGGACCTGCAACGCCGGTGCCGTGAGGCCGGGGTGCGGTTCGTGAACGTCAGCCCGATCCGCGGGGACGTCGCCGGCTTCCTCGACGCCGAGTGGCTGCCCGTCATCCCCAACACCGACACCGCCGCGATGCTCGGCATCGCGCACACGATGCTGGTCAACGGGTGGCACGACGAGGACTTCCTGCGCCGGTGCTGCGTCGGGTTCGACCGCTTCGCCTCCTACCTGCTCGGCGAGCTGGACGGCATCGCGAAGGACGCCGCCTGGGCGGCGAGGATCACGGGCATCGGCCGCGACGCGATCACCGACCTCGCCCGCCGCCTCACCACCCACCGCTCCCTCATCATGGTCAACTACGCGGTGCAACGGGCGGACCACGGCGAACAACCGATCTGGATGTCCGTCGTGCTGGCCGCCATGGCGGGCTCGATGGGCCGGCCCGGCTGCGGCTGGGGTGCGGGTTACGCGACGATGGACGCGACGGGCGTTGCCCGAGGCCGCGCCTTCGTGGCGACGGTACCCGAGGTTCCCAACCCGGTTCCGGACTTCATCCCCGTCGCCAGGATCGCCGATGCCCTGCTGCGTCCGGGCGAGGTCATCGACTACGACGGCGGACGCCTCACCCTGCCTGAACTCCGCCTGGTCTACTGGTGCGGGGAGAATCCGTTCCACCACCACCAGGACCTGCACCGGTTGACCCGCGCCTGGCAGGTCCCCGACACGGTGGTGGTCCACGAGGCCTGGTGGAACACGTCGGCCAAGTTCGCGGACATCGTCCTCCCGGTCGCCACCAGCCTGGAGCGCGACGACTTCGCCGCCGGCTTCTCGGACCCCCACCTCGTCGCGATGCCGAAGGTCCGCGAGCCGGCGGGCGAGTCGCGTACCGATCACCACATCTTCGCTGCCCTGGCCGCCCGGCTCGGGTTCGAGCGGGAGTTCACGGAGTCGCGCTCGGAGAGCGAGTGGGTCCGGCACCTCTACGAGCGGACCAGGGCCGCGCTCGGTGGCGACGACGCCTTGCCGGGCTTCGACGACTTCTGGCGGCGCTCCACCGCCGAGCTGCCGGCGCTGACCGGACCGGTTCCCGGCAGTTTCGAGGACCTGCGCTCGGACCCGCGACGTTTTCCCCTGGCGACGCCGTCGGGCCGGATCGAGATCTCCTCGGAGGAGATCGACTCGTTCGGCTACGACGACTGCGCCGGGCACCCGACGTGGTTCGAACCGGCGGAGTGGCTCGGCGCCGATCTGTCGGACCGGTTCCCGCTGCACTTGATCTCGAACCAGCCCGCCTCACGCCTGCACAGCCAGTACGACAACGGGGACCACAGCCTCGGTTCGAAGATCCGCGGTCGTGAGCCGGTGGCGATCAACCCGTCGGACGCCGCGGCGCGCGGCATCGAGAGCGGCATGGTCGTGCGCGTCCACAACGACCGGGGCGGCTGTCTCGCGGGCGCGGTCCTGTCGGAGGACGTCATGCAGGGTGTCGTGCAACTGTCCACGGGAGCGTGGTGGGACCCGGTCCGGCCGGGGGTGAGCGGAACACTGGACCGCCACGGCAACCCGAACGTCCTCACCGCGGATCGACCGTGCTCGCGCCTGTCCCAGGGACCGAGCGCCCTCAGCGCGCTGGTCGACGTCGAGCCCTACGACGGTCCCCTTCCCGATGTGCTCGCCTTCGCACCGCCGGGCCTCGCGCCGCCCGGCTGACGTGCGCCGTGGTCGACGTGCGCCGCGGCCGACGTGCCGGTTCGGGTCGGCGAACTCGGCGACCCGTCCGTCGACCACGGCGGCGTCACTCGAACGAGTGATCTGTTCTGCCCGCTGGTCGAGTCGTTCGGCTGTTCCCTGATCGCGTGACTACGTTGCGCGATCATGACTGCAATTCGGGATCTCAAGTACCGCCAGTGGTTCAAGGGCGCGGACGTCGACGGCGACGGGGTGATCACCCGTCAGGACGTCCGGTTGATGGGCGAGCGCTACGTCGCGGCCCGTGACACCGCGTCGGGGGGTGAGACCGCCCGCCGGCTGACCGAAGGGCTGGACTCGTTCTGGACCACCGTGATCGCGCCCATGGACCAGGACGGTGACGGGAAGGTCGACCTGCCGGAGATGACCGAGGGGTTCCGGCGGGCGCTGGCCGATCCCGCCCTGTACCCGCAGCAGGTCGGACCGGTGGCCGACTGCTACTTCGACCTGGTCGACCTCGACGGGGACGACAGGATCGACCAGGCGGAGTTCGGCGAGATCTTCGGCCTGGCGGGCAATGTGTCCCCGGAGGACTGCGCCGCGGTCTTCGACGCGTTGGATCTGGACGGCTCGGGCGGGCTGGATCGCGCGGAGGTCCACCGGGCGCTCGCAGAGTTCTTCTACGGCGACGACCCGGACGCCCCTGCCGCGCACCTGTTCGGCAGGATCGCCGGCTGACAGGCCGTGCCGCGTCGTCCGGGGCACGTGGTGTTACGGGGCAGGGCGAGCGGCGTCGTCCGCCTGTTTCGAGATCGGCTCTGGCCTGTAGTCGGTGGTGAATTCGAGTACTGGTCAGGGCAGGGGATGCGGTGACCGCACCACCTCCTGCTCCGCAGGAGATGACCGGTGCGCACCCTCGACCATCCGGTCAGCCTGCGGGCAACCGATCACTTTCGACTCAATGATCGGAAGGCCCGTTCCCCTCGGGATCCCCGGGAACGGGCCTTCCGGTCGTCCTGCCCGTGACGGGCCGGTGCGGCCCGTCGCCCAGCAACGGCGCGTCGTGGCCACGCACCCAGGGCTCGAAGCCTTGACGCGGTACCGGCCCATGACGGCATCCCGGGCCACCGGGCGTCACCGGCACCGGTGGTGCCCGGCGCTACTTGGTGGAGCCGGCGAGCACCCCCTGGACGAAGTACTTCTGGAACGCCAGGAACACCGCGAGCGGCACCGCCATGGACAGGAACGCCCCGGTGGAGAGCAGGTCGATGTTGGAGCCGAACTGCCGCAGCTGCGCCCGCAGCGCGACGGTGATCGGCGCCGAGTCCTGGTCGGCGAACACCAGCGCGACGAGCAGGTCGTTCCAGACCCAGAGGAACTGGAAGATCGTCAGCGACGCGAGCGCGGGCTTGGCGATGGGCAGGATCACCCGGCGGAACACCACCCATTCGGTCGCCCCGTCCATCCGCGCCGCCTCGACCAGGTCCACGGGGATGCCGGTGAAGAAGTTGCGCAGCAGGAACACGGCGAACGGCAGGCCGAACGCGACGTGGAACAGCACCACGCCGGTGATGGTGCCGAACAGGCCGAGCGCGCCGAACAGCTCCGCCACCGGGATCAGCGCCACCTGGATCGGCATCACCAGCAGGCCGACCACCACGACGGTGAGCCAGTCGCGGCCGGGGAAGTCGATCCACGCCAGGGCGTAGGCGGCCAGCGCGGAGATCACCACGACCAGGACGGTCGAGGGCACCGCGATGGAGACGGTGTTGAGGAACGACTGCCAGATCGTGGCGTTCCCGGCCAGGTCGGCGTAGTTGTCCAGGGTCAGCTGGGCGGGCTGGGTGAAGATCGTCCACCAGCCGCCGGCGGTGTTGGCCTGCTCGCTGCGCAGCGAGGCGATCAGCAGGCCGAACACCGGCATGAGCCAGAACAGCGCGACCAGCGCGAGCAGCACCTGCACCGCGCCGTTGCCCAGCCCGGCAACCAGCCTGGTGAGCGGGCCGCGCCTCGGCGAGCCGGCCACCGGCACCTCCACCACGCGGACCTCGCGCGACATCACCGTGGTCATGACCGCTCCCGTCGGAACTTGCGGATGTTGTAGAGCATCGCCGGGGCGACCAGCAGGAAGAGGGTGATCGCCAGCGCGCTGCCGACGCCCTGGTCGCCGCCCGCGCCGAAGGACACCTGCCACATCTGGAGGGCGAGCACGTTGGCCTCCTCCTGGACCGAGCCGGGCGCGATCACGAACACCAGCTCGAATATCTTCAGCACGTTGATCACCAGCGTGACGAAGACGGTGAGCAGCACCGGCGCCAGCAGTGGCACGGTGACCCGCTTGAACACCTGCCACTCCGTCGCCCCGTCCACCCGCGCCGCCTCCAGCGCGTCGCGCGGGATCGCGGAGAGCCCGGCGGCGATGAACGTGATCGCGAACCCGGTCATGATCCAGATCCAGGACGAGATGATCACCGGGGTGACCAGGGCGGGACCGAGCCAGGTCAGACCGCGGAACGGCAGCGTGAAGTTGTCCGGCGGCAGCCGCACCGAGTACTCCCCCGGCGCGAGGTCGGCGAAGGTGAAGCGGCCGTCGCCGCCGGTCATCGTCGTGGCGACCACCGCGCCGGCGCGCAGGACCTCCACCTCGACGCCGGGCAGGCCCCGTTCGGCGGGGTCGATCCGGCCCGGGCCGCCGCCCGCCGACACGTCGAGCCACACGGCGCCGCGCACCTCGCCGACGCCGGGTTTCGGCTGCGGCACGGGACGGGCGTCGGCGGGCACCTCCTGCGGTGAGTACCCGACCAGCGGCAGCAGCACCGCGTCGCCGGGCGAGACGGTCGCGGTGCAGAGGTAGCCCTCCTCGGTGGCCTCGAAGCCCTCGCGGGGGCGGGCCCCGGGGTAGGGCGACGGCGAGGAGAACACGTCGTGCACCCCGACCAGCGCGGCGTTGACCACGCCGCGCCCGGGGTCCTCCTCGTAGACGAGGCGGAAGATGATGCCGGAGGCGAACAGCGAGATCGCCATCGGCATGAACAGGATAAGCCGGAACGCCGTGGCCCAGCGGATGCGCTCGGTGAGCACCGCGAAGATCAGCCCGAGGCAGGTCACCGCGGCGGGGGCGACGACCACCCAGACCACGTTGTTGCGGAACGCGACGAGCGTCCGCGGGTCGGTGAACGCCTCGACGTAGTTGCCCACGCCGACGAACTCGTCACCGCTCGCGTCGAAGAAGCTGCGGAACAGCGAGTAGACGAGCGGGTAGACGACCAGCGCGCCGAGCAGCAGCAGCGCGGGCAGGAGGAACAGCGCGGCCTTGCCGGGGGATCGCCCCGGTTCGGCCGCACCGCGTCGGGCCAGCGCGTGGGTCACGGCGCGTATGCCTTGGCCGCGTCGGCTTCGAGCCGCTGCACCGTCTCGTCGAGCTTCGTCGGGTCGGCGAGGAAGTCCTGGAGGTCCTTCCACATGCCCGCACCCTTGGTGCCGCCGAACGCGGCGGGGGCGAGGTCGGAGAGGTCGAAGCGGACGTTGTCGCCGGCGTCGACGATCTGCCCGGCGAGTTCGCGGGTGACGTCGTCCGGGTAGGTGTCCGACGTGATGCTCTTGTTCGCCGACAGGTAGCCGCCCTCGGCCGCCCACACGGAACCGGACTCGGGCGAGGCGAGGAACGCCATCAGCTGCTTGGTGACCTCGTCGTCCTTGAACTGGACGGCCATGTCGCCGCCGACGACGACACCGGGCTCGCTGCCCTTCACCGACGGGAACGGGAAGAACGCGGCGTCCTCGCCGACGACGGCGTCCGTGCTGGAGCTGATCACGCCGGAGACGAAGTCGCCCTCGAACACCATCGCCGCCTTGCCGGGGTCGCCGAAGACGTTGGTGACCGACTTGGGGAACTCGGTCTGCAGTGCGCCCGACGAGCCGCCCTCGATCAGCTGCTGGTTCCCGAACAGCTTGGCCAGCTCTTCCAGGGCCACGCGCACCGACGGGTCGGTCCACGGGATCTCGTGCTTGGCGAGCCTGTCGTAGTTCTCGGCGCCGGCAGTGCGGAGGTAGACGTTCTCGAACCAGTCGGTGAGCGTCCAGCCGTCGGCGCCCGCGATGGACACGGCGGGCTTGCCCGCGTCGGCGAGCGCGCGGCCGGCGGCGAGGAACTCGTCCCACGTGCCCGGCACGGCGGCGGGCACGGCGGCGTCCTCGAACGCCTTCGGGCTGTACCAGACGGTGGACTTGTTGGCGGCCTTGAAGTAGACGCCGTAGAGCTCGCCGTCGACGCTGCCCAGGGTCTTCCAGATGGGTGCGTAGTGCTCCGAGACCGCCTGCTCCACCTCGCTCGCCACCGGCTTGATCGCGCCGGACTTCGCGAGCTGGGCGGCGAAGCCCGGCTGCGCGACCAGCGCGACGCTCGGCGGCGTGCCGCCCGAGACCCTGGTCTGCACGACGGTCGGCAGCTCGTCGCCCGCCGGGGTGTAGGTGATCTTTGCGCCGGTCTTCTCGCCGAACGCGGCGAGCACCTTCTCGAAGCGCGCCTGCTCCTCGCCGGACCAGGTGCCGACGACCTCGGCCGCCTGCCCCGCCAGCGGGCCGTCGCCGCCGGTGGACGTGCCGGTGCCGCAGGCGCTCAGGGCGCACGCGACGGCCACGACGGCCACGGTTGCGTTGAATCTCATCGGTTCTCCTCGTTCCAGACAGCGACACCGGTGGCCGGGTCGAAGAAGTGCAGGCGGGACGTGTCGACCCAGGTGGCGACGGGCTGTCCCTCGTAGATCCGCGAACGCGGGCTGAAGCGGCCGACCAGGACCGTGCCCTTGTCGGGCGCGGGCACGTCGTCGGCCCCCGAGTCCTCGGCGAGCGCGCGCGTGTCGTCGGTGTCGGCGGGTTCGGCGTCCACCGGGAAGTGCACGAGCAGGTCCGACCCCATCGCCTCCACCAGGTCGGCGACCGAGTGCAGCAGCGAGCCGTCGGAGTCCTCCACCAGGGAGGCGTCCTCCATGTCCTCCGGGCGGATGCCCAGCACGACGTCGCGGCCGACGTAGCCGGCCAGCGCGGGCCGCTCGCGCAGCACGGAGTCCGGCAGCCTCAGGGCGTCCGAGTTGAGCATCACCCAGTGGCGACCTTCGCCGTCGACGTCCAGCCTCGCGGTCAGCAGGTTCATGCCCGGGGAGCCGATGAAGCCCGCGACGAACAGGTTCACCGGCCGGTCGTAGAGCTCCTGGGGCGGTCCGACCTGCTGGAGCACGCCGCGCTTCATCACCGCGACGCGGTCGCCGAGGGTCATCGCCTCGGTCTGGTCGTGCGTCACGTACACGGTGGTGACGCCGAGGTCGCGCTGCATCCGCGCGATCTGGGCGCGCATCTGCACGCGCAGCTTGGCGTCGAGGTTGGACAGCGGTTCGTCCATCAGGAACACCTGCGGGGCGCGCACCATCGCCCGGCCCATGGCCACGCGCTGGCGCTGACCACCGGAGAGGTTGCGCGGCTTGCGGTCGAGGTGGTCCGCCAGCTCCAGCACTCGGGCCACCCGCCGGACCCGCTGCTCGATCTCCTTCTTCGGCATCTTGCGCAACGTCAAGCCGAAGGCGATGTTGTCGAAGACGTTCAGGTGCGGGTAGAGGGCGTAGGACTGGAACACCATCGCGACGTCCCGGTCCCGGGACGGCACGTCGTTCACGACGCGGTCGCCGATCCGGATCGTGCCCTCGCTGATGCTCTCCAGCCCCGCCACCATCCGCAGCGCCGTCGTCTTCCCGCACCCCGAGGGACCGACCAGGACGAGGAACTCGCCGTCGTGGATGTCCAGGTCGAGGTTCGTCACGGCACGCGTGCCGTCGCCGTACGCCTTGCCGAGACCGGCAAGCACCAGTTCTGCCACACCAACTCCACGACTGTGTGAAACCAGGGGCACCGCGGACGCGGTGTGGCGCAGAACGTAGACCGCGCTCCCCTAAGCACGGCTTAAGAAGCGGGAACGATCGGCACAAGGTCCGCGAGGGAAGGATGTGTGCCCGGACGCCCCTCGTCGGAGCCCCGGTGGCGCGCCTAGGCTCCGGCCATGCCGAGAGCGCTCGTGGTCGAGGACGACCCCGCGGTCCAGGCCGCGCTGGTGCACGCGCTGCGCGGGCTCGGCCACCTCACGCGGGCCGTGGGCACGGCCGCCTCCGCGTTGCGGGAGGTCGCGGCGGGCACGCCGGACATCGTGGTGTTCGACCTCGGCCTGCCCGATCTCGACGGTGTGGCGGCGCTGCGGATGCTGCGGGACGTCAGCGACGTGCCGGTGCTCGTCGCGACCGCGCGCGGCGACGAGGACTCGGTCGTGCGCTCCCTCAACGCGGGGGCCGACGACTACATCGTCAAACCGTTCTCCGGCACGCACCTCGAAGCCCGGGTCAACGCCCTGCTGCGCCGCAGCAAGCCCTCCTCCGCGCAGGGCGCCCAAGAGCGCGAGGACGTCATCGAGCTGGGCGGCCTGCACGTCGACCTGGGCCGGCGGCAGGCGACGCTGGACGGCGCGGCGCTGGAGCTGAGCAGGCGGGAGTTCGACCTGCTCGCCTACCTGGCCGGGCACCCGGACCGGGTGGTCGGCCGACGCGAGCTGTTCCGGGCGGTGTGGGACCACGGGACCGCGGCCGACGACCGCACCATCGACGTGCACACGTCGTGGCTGCGCCGCAAGCTGGGCGAGACCGCCGCCGCCCCGCGCTACCTGCACACGATCCGGGGCGTCGGCTACCGCTTCACGGCCCCGGGGTGACGCGGCTCGCCGCCCGCGCCCTCGTCCGAGCCTGCGGTGCGCTCGCCGTTCCCCTGGTGCTGCTGACCGTCGTGCTGACGGTGTGGCACGAGCGCGGCCTCGTCCGCGAGCGCGACCGGCACGACGCCGCGCTCGTCGCGGAGGTGCTGACCGTGAGCACCGACCCGGACGTCCTGCGCGCCGCCGTGAGCCGCACCGAGGCGGGCCGTTCCGGCCGGGTGGAGGTGCGGTTGCCGGGCGGCGGGGTGCTGGGCGTGCGGGTGGACGGGCCCGCCACCGTGCTGGCGGTGCGCGCGGCGGGCGGCGGGGAGGCCTCGGTGTCCTTGACCCCCTCCCCTGTCCCGGTGCCGTTCGCGACGGCCGCGCTGGTGCTGGTGCTCGCCGCCGTCTGCGCGGCCGGCGCGGTGCTGCTGGGCCTGCGACCGCTGCGACCGCTCGCCGGGGCGCTCGCGCTGATCACCGAGGTCGCCGGGCGGGACGGCGGTCGCGTGCGCGTGGACGGGCCTCGCGAGCTGGTGGCGCTGGCGGAGGCGGTCAACGCCAACGCCGACCGCACCGAGCACCTGCTGGCCAAGGAGCGGGAGATGATCGCGGACGTCTCGCACCGCCTGCGCACCCCGCTCACCGCGCTGCGCCTCGACGCCGACGCGATCGGCACCGGTGCGGCGGCGGACCGCGTCCGCGCCTCCGTCGAGGCCCTCGGCCGCGACGTCGACCGCATCATCCATTCCCTCCGCCCCGTCGCCCCGGTCACCACTGCGCCGACGTGTGACCTGGTCACGGCCGTGACCGAGCGGATGGTGTTCTGGTCCGCGCACGCCGAGACCCAGGGGCGGCCCTGCGAGGTGTCGCTGCCGGACGGGCCGACCCCGGTCCCCCTCTCCCGCGACCGGCTCGACGCGGTCGTGGACGCGCTGCTGGCCAACGTCTTCCAGCACACCCCGCCGGCCGCGCCGGTCTGCGTCGAGGTCGTGCGGCACGCCGGGTGGGTCACGCTCGTGGTGGAGGACGGCGGTCCGGGGTTCGCCGACCCCGGCCGCGCGCTGCGCCGCGGCGCGAGCGGCAGCGGGTCGACGGGGCTGGGCCTCGACATCGCCCGGTCGACGGTGGAGGCCACCGGCGGGCACGTCGTGGCCGACCGGGGCCGGTTGGGCGGCGCCCGCGTGCGGCTGAGGCTCTGCGGGATCGGCCGGGAGCACAGCCCGGAGGACCCGCGCGCCTGGCGCCTGTGGAAGGACGGCCGCACCCGCGCGACGGGGTGAACCCGCCGACATCCCCCGCCGTGCGGGAGTTGTCACCTGTTGTTCGGCGGCGGGAATTGTCGGATCGGTCGTCCGGGTGACATGCGAAAGTCCACTTCCTCGCCGCCGAAGCGCGGCAGGTGCTCGGTGAACCCGGGCTGGTGCGACCCGCTGTCGCAGCGCGGACGGTGTCCGTGCTCGGCGCGTGGTCGGCCTGCCGCACCCGCGTGGTGTGGGCAACGGTCCCGAGGTCGACTGGTCCGCTGGGAACGCCGTCGTCCTCGTCCTGCCTCACCACGACGACCGAGCCCGAGGCGTCGACACCCACGTCGGAGGATCACGAGCCGGATGCGCCGGCGCGCCGGATTCCCCGTTCGGGCAAGGCCCACTGCCCGGTCGGGCACCGTGGATCGTGTGCTGGACCGATCCGTGTGCGGTTCTCGCAGACTGCGTCGCGAGCACACCGATCACCTCCTGGAGAACGCATGGAATTTCGCGACAGCGTGGCCCTGGTCACCGGTGGGACGTCGGGCATCGGGCGGGAAACCGCGCGACTGCTGGCCGCGGGCGGCGCCTCGGTGGTGGTGTCGGGTCGGGACGAGACGCGTGGCGCGCAGGTGGTCGCGTCCATCCGGGACTCCGGCGGGTCGGCCCGGTTCGTGCCGGCCGACCTCGTCGACCTGGACTCGGTGCGCGCGCTCGCCGAGGACGCGGGCGAGGTGGACATCCTGGTCAACAACGCGGGGGTCTTCCCGTACGTGCCGACCGCCGCACAGGACCCGGAGGACTTCAGCCGCCTCTTCGACCTCAACGTGCGCGCGCCGTTCTACCTGACCGCCGCGCTCGTCCCGGGCATGGTGGCACGAGGCGGCGGCAGCGTGGTCAACGTGTCGACGGCGACGAGCGTCATCGGCTCCCCCGGTTTCGGGGTGTACTCGGCGACCAAGGCGGCGCTGGAGTCGCTGACCCGGACGTGGGCGGTGGAGTTCCGCGGCACCGGTGTGCGGGTCAACTCGGTGGCCCCGGGTGCCACCGGGTCGGAGACCGTCGTCGGGCACGGTGAGGATGTCGTGGCGATGTTGGCGGAGCAGGTCCCGCTCGGGCGCATCGCCTCTCCCGCCGAGGTGGCCGAGGTGGTGGTGTTCCTGGCCTCCGCACGGGCTTCCCACGTCCACGGGGCCAGGTTCGTCGTCGATGGCGGGCGCACGGTGCTCTGAGCAGCGCCCACGACCCGCTGCGTGGCGGCGGCGCGAGCGGCAGGTGCTCCGCCGGGGTCGGGTTGTCAGCGCGGTCGGGCGCCGCCGTGGTGCGTCGGGCCGTGCCGGTGGGTGTGGGTGCTCTCCTCGTGCGGGGTACCCGGTTGCCCTGTTCCGGGTAGCGGGATGTCGAACTCGCCCGTCTCCGCGATGGGCGGGAGCACCGGGGGCCGGCCTGCGCGCGGCGGGAGTCGGCGCTGGAACTCCTCCTGCTCGTGGAGCGCGGCGACCTCCCGGTCGTAGGTCGCCTTGGCGCGCCACCACTCCTGCTCCGCGGCCTGCTCGGCCTCCGCCGCGGCGCGTTCCGCGCGCAGTGCGGCGGTGTAGTGGCGCAACTGTTCGACGTCGACGCCACCCGCCGACAGCGCGGCGGTCAGGTGGTGTTTCCGGTCGACGAGCCTGCGCAGGTCCAGGGAGGCGGTGTGCCAGGCCTGGCGTCGGGCGGCGAGTTCGGTCCTGGCGTTGCGCGCGTTCCCGGTGCGCAGCGGGCGGCTGGTCCCGGCCGCCGCCCTGAGCGCGGCGTCGAGTCGCCGGCGGAGTCGGCGGACCTCGACCTCGTGCCCGGCGATGGTGCCGGTCAGGTCGTCGAGTTCGGCGAGCCGGTTCGCGCGCGTGCGGGCGTCCACGTCGATCGGGTGTTCCCGTGCGTCGCGTTCGGCGGTCGCCGCGCGCTTGCGCTGTTCGGCTGCGAGCCACGCCTTGCCCTTGTCCGCCAGCGCGGTGGTGGCGTCGATCAGCGCGGGGGGCAGGGTCCTGCCGGTCATCTCGACGGCTTTGCCGTCGCGCACGCGCACGGCGTACGCGTCGTGCACGGTCACGTCCTGGTAGCTGACCTTGTCGGCGCTGCCGAACAGCGGTTTCGACGTGGGTTTGGCGATGATCCGGAATTCGGCGCCGGTCAGCAGGACGCGGGAGAGCTTGTGGTCGGGGGTGATCGTCCACGGCATCAGCGGCTCGAACGTCCGGGCCGGGCCCGCGGTCCTGGTGTTCTCCGCCCGGTACGCGGCCGGCGCGGCGAACGTCGTGACCTGGCGTTGGGCCGAAGCGGACTTGTCGTCGAGCGGCTGGCGCGCGGGTGACGCGCCCGACTGGCCCTGGGGTGCCGAGTTCGACTCGCCGCCCGCGCCGAACGGAGCGGTCTGGGCGACCTCCACCGTGCCGCCGGTGGTGAGCTTCACCTCTTCTTTCTCCGTGTCCATCCGGTAGGACTTGATGTCGACGCCGGCGCCGGCGCCGGCGAAGCGGGGTGGCGCGGGCAACCGGATGTGGATCTCCACGGTGCGGCCGAGGCCGCCGGGGAGCGGCACGGTGAACGTGCCCTCGGTCCCGGCGGTCAACCCGGCCCGCACGCTCGCCGGTGTGATGCCCGTCTTGAGCGCGCGCTCGATCGCGGCGGTCGTCCTGACTCCGGAGTGGGCGAGCACCTCCTTCGCGTGGGCGCGCAGGAGGTCGACGTCGCCGAAGTAGTGCTCCACCCAGTAGTCCTCCACGCCCGGCAGCCGCGTGGTCTTCGGGCCGCCGTCCGGGCCCGTCCGCCACGTCGCCAGGTCGTCGGCGGTCATCACGGCGGACTTCGCCGGGGCGGCGGGTTCGGCGGACCCGAGCCGGCCGCCGTGTTCCGGTTCGGGGAACGCCTCGTCGGGGAGCTTGGTGATCTCGACGTCCTCGGTGACGAGGACGGACGCGAGGGTCCGGCCGTGCCGTTGGAGCTTCACCGTGAGGTCGAGCGTGCCGCGGTGGGTGGCGGCCGGCCCCTTGTGCGCGGCGGCGTGGGTGTACTTCGTCGACCGTTCCGCGGTCTTCTTGTGGTCGCGGACACCCGTGGTCTTCTCGACGTTGAGGCCGCCGCCGACCTGGCCCTGGGCTCGGCCGTCGGCGGTGGCGGGTCCGGCTTTCTCCTGGATGGTCAGGGCGGGGCGGGCGGAGATCATGCCGGTGAAGAAGGTCCGCGTCCTGCTCGTGACCTCCTTGGTGCCGAACTCGGCGGTCACGGCGGACTTGAGCTTGGTGAGGTTCTTGACCGTGCCTGGTTCGGGAGCCTGGGTGAACGCCGCGTCGAGCGTCAGTTCGTAGGTGCGCCCGCTGAAGCGGTCCTCCAGCCGCACGGGGGTGGTGGTGCCGCCGTTGAGCAGGCTGTTGACCATGCGGTTCGCGTCGGACAGGAACCACGTGACGGCGGCGATGTTGGCGTTCTTGGGGTCGAGGGCGCTGTCGGGCAGCAACCGGCCGGCCAGGTCGGGGCCGATGCCTGGGGTTCGGGCCAGGTTGGCCCGGAGGGTGTCGATCCGGGCGCTGAGGTCGATCGGGGCGATGATGCCGCCCAGGCCGATGGACGGTTTCGTCGTCTTGTCCGGCCGCAGCGACGCGGGCGCCTCCACGGCGCGGTCCGCGGTGGGGGTGGTGGTGCCGCGTTCGGGCGGTCGCCCCGTGCTCAGTTCGTGGAACTGGTCCTCGGTGAGCCAGACCAGCGCCGACTCGGGCAGGTCGACGACCGCGCCCCGGGCCTTGGCCGGGTCGGGGGTGGCGAGTCCGAAGCTGAGGTTGCCCCGGTGTCGTGCCTCCGCGACCACGGTGGCCTCGATGTCGACCCTGGCGAGGACCATCCGCTGCGGAGGGGTGCCGACGGCGAGCTTCTCGCCGCTCTTGAGGTGCGCGGCGGTGGTGGCGCCGCTGCTGGTGCCGTACGGGGAGGCGACGACCACGAAGAGGCCGCGCGCGGCGACCTCGTTGGTGCCTCCCGCGGCGGGCGTGTAGCCCTTCTGGGTCAGCAGCGGGACGGCGACGGCGTAGCCGCGGGCTTGGGTAGTGGTGCCGCCGGAGCCGCTCGCCTTGCTCGACGCCTCGTGCTCGCGCACGACCTCCTGGTACTCGCGCGCCGTGACCTGGCGGGCCGAGAGCGTGGGCCGGAACGTCACGCCCAGGGTCGCGGTGAGGTCCTCGGCGCGGCGTTCGTAGGTGAGCTGCGAGGAGTCGATGACCGTGGTGCGGCTGAACAGCCTGGGGTCGCTCGTGAGCGCCTCGGGTGAGAGCCGGTCGCTGATGGCGCGCGCGATGGCCTGGGTGCGGGAGCGCACGACCGGGTCGTGGTCGGCGGCGGCGGCGAGCACGTCCGTGGCGGATGCCTGCACCGCGGGCGCGGCGGTGAAGGCCACCACCTCGACGTCGTCGAAGGCGCGGGACATCGCGGGCCGCAGGGCGTGCGGCAGCGCCAGGGCGTCCTGGTCGATCGGCCGGTCCGGTCGGCGTGCGCGGCCGTCGTGCGACGGGTCCCGGTCGGGTCCGGTGAGCAGTGCCTCCGGGACGAGCACGCGCATGTCCAGTTCGACGGGGTCGGGTGCGGTGAGCTGTTCGGTGTGGGGGGCGTGGCGGCCCCGGCGGCCGAAGCTGATCTTGCGGATGCTCTTGTTGTGCCGTTCCGAGTAGTCGATCTCCCCGGTGATGGTGACCTTGGCGTGGAACTGGCGCACCGCGCGGTTGCCGATCCTGCCGTCCTCGGTGAGGGAGTCGCCGCGCTTGCGCTCGACGTTGCGCTTCGCGCCCAGCGTCAGGGCGACGTCGGAGAGCCAGGCCCGTGATCCGCGCACGCCCGCGAGCAGCACGCCGAACGGGGAGGTGGACGGCAGGGTGCCGAGCGGTGCGAGCAGCCGGCCCTGCGGTCCGCCGCCGAACTCGACCTCGCGTCCCTGCCCGAACTCGCTGCTGGTGACGTCCTTGGTCCTGGACAGCCCGGTGATCTCGGCGGCGTCGAGCGCCTCGCCCTCCTCGATGTCGCCGACCCGTGCCTTCAGGATGACCGTGACCTCGCGGTCGTGGAACCAGCCGGCGCGCTTGAGCGGGATGTGCAGTCCGCTCCCGCGGTCGGACATGTGCTCGACCAGGTGGGAGATCTCCTGGTCGGAGAGCGCGTCGCCGAGGTTGGCGCCCAGTTCGAGCGCTTGGGCGACCTTGCCGGTCAGCCTGCCGCTGTCGATCTCCGGGTCCGTGAAGGACCGCACGAACCTGCGCTTGTCGTGCTTCCTGTGCTCCAGGTGCCGGAGGAACTTCTTCCTGTCGAAGTACCAGCCCTCCTCCTTGGGCAGCTTCGTGAGCAGCGGTTGGATCGCCCGGTTGAGCAGTTCGCCGCTGGTGAACTCCTCCACCAGGCCGAGCAGCGCCTGGCCGTCCTCGAACTCGCGCGGGCCCCGCGTCGTCCGGTCCGGTCCGGTCCGGAACCCGTCGGGGGGCCGCGGCACGATCCCGGCGCGTCCGGCGTGCTCGCGAGTGGCCCACTGGTGCGAGCTGACGTTGCCCTCGAGCGTCCACGGTTTCCGGCCGGCCGCGCCGACCTGGCGGACCTCGATGTCGTACACCACCTCGTAGCGCACGACGTCGCCCTTGATGTCGAGGGCTTCCTTGGCGGCGGTCGACCGCTCCAGGCCGGAGGAGGCGTTCTTCTCCACGCTCGCGTTGTAGGTCAGACCGCCCGCCGCGGTGCCGACGGGTCGGACGTCGGCTCCGCCGCCGACGAAGCCGAACACGCCCCAGCGGCGCTTGACCTTGGTCCGGTGGGAGCGCTCGTAGTGCTGGTGCCGCCGTTCGGTGATCGTCATCCCGCCTCTGGTGTCGTTCACCCGGACCCAGCGGGCGACCGCGCGCATCTCGATGCGGGTGGATCGGGGTCGCCACTCCACCCCGCCGCGGCTGCCGCCCCTGAAGATCGGTTCGGAGCGGACCCAGCCGGCCTCCGGGTTGGCGTCCCCGTCGAAGACGACCATCCTGCGCAGGTTCGCCTTGATGTTGTCCTCGCCGACGAACTCGTGGACCACGTCGCGGCCGTGCGCCCCCACGGCGGTCGCCTTGGCGTGCCGGGGTCCCAGCAGCGCGATGACCTGGTCGGCGAAGGGAGGCGGGGAGGCGGGGTGCGTGCCGCGGTGGACGACGACTGACTCGGCGACGAACCGCTTCGGCGGCGGTTCCCGCCGATCGACCGGGCGGATGCCGTGCCGGGCCAGGGACTCGGCGCGGTCCTGCCCGGAGGTGCCGCGGCTCGTGGCGTCGTGGACCAGGGCCCCGGCGTCGTCCTCGGTGGCCAGGTCGGTCGGCACGGTGAGCAGGACGCTCGCCCCGGCTTCGACGACCTGCCCGCCGCCCTCGACGTCCACCGGTTTCCCGTTCGCGTCGACGAGGGAGAACCTCACGGTCAGGGGCACGTCCACCTCGCGCGGCGAGGAGAACGCGATCTTCGACGAGTGGGCCAGTTCCTTCTTGGTGGCGCCGCTGACGTCCTCGGTCGGGGCGATCGGGACGCCGGGCACGGCCTGGACGACGATGCCGGGCATGCCGGAGAACTGCATGGTCGGCATGATGTCGGCGTCGCGCTTGTAGCCGGTCTCCTCCGAGGTCTTGCGCTTGTCCTTGGTCCCGGCGATCAGGGCGTAGGTGCCCGTGCCCGTCGGCTGAGCCCGGTCCCAGTGCAGCGTGGACCTCATCCTCAGCTCGTAGGTCCTGCCGTCACCCTTGACGACGGCCCGCGCGCCGCCGTCGGCCAGCGTGCCGGCGATCGACTTCTCGAACGCCTTGACCACGCCGTCGACGTCCTCCCACTTCCGGACGCCGGTCGCGAACCGCTCCAGCCGTGCGCCGATGTCGAGCGCCTCCCCACGGGTCGTGCCCTTCTGCCCGGCCACGCCGAGGGAACGGCTGGTGCGCAGGTAGTCGGGCAGGCTGTCCTGGAAGGGCCGCGCCGCGAGCCCGTCCTGCCGGGTCGTGCCCTGCTGCGCGTCGTGCTCGTGGTCCTGCGACTGCTGCTCCTGTTCCCGCTCCCCCGGTTGTTCGACGTCCGCGTTGCGGTCGCGCATCGTCCCGGACGCCTCCGGGACACCGGTGAAGGCCTTGGGCAGCGCGGTGCCCTCCGGCAGGGGTCGGGTGATCCCCCCGGCCTCCTGCGACGGGTCGCCGATGGCGAGGGCCAGGGTGTCGACGGAGCGCTGCGGCACGCGGATCTCCGTCATCGGGCGCGGTGTGCCGTCGGGTCCGGTCTCCACGTGGCGGCCCATGACCGTGCCCGCGACGTCGAGCCGGCCGGGGGTGGTGGAGTACTCCTCGACCAGGCCGATCATGTGGCCGAACTCGTGCGCGGTGTGCGCGGCGAACTGGCCCGGCCGCCAGTGGGTCTGGTCGATGTCGTGCTCCGGGTCCAGTTCGACCACGTGGTGGACCGGCCCGTCACCCGTCCTGGGCATGATGCGGAAGCGGAGCAGGTCGCCGTTGCGCAGGCGCAGGTCGGGCTTGTTGTAGAACTCGTCCACGGCCAGCTGGGCGTCCCGCATCACCTGCTGCTTGGTCGCGTCGTCATAGCGGCCGCCCGGGTCGAGGTCCACGACCACGGTGACCTCCACGACGACGTCGTGACCCTGCCTGGCACGGCGGACCTCGAACGCCGAGCGCACCGGTGCGGGCCAACCCGGTGCGGTGTGCACGCGTCCGCGCTGCTGCGGGGGTGCGGCGTCCAACTGGTCGCGCGGGTAGCCGTGCGGGACGGCGGAGACGGGCTGCGGCTGGGCAGTGCCCACCGCGGGGACTGCCGGGTCGGCGGGGACCGGCGAGTCGACGAAGACGGCCGGGTCCGTGGGGGCGGGTGCGGTGGTGGGGGAGGCTGGGGCGATGACGTCGTTGCGGCCGTCACCTGCGGACTCCGGATGGATTTCGGAGGGGTTGTCGGCGGGTGGGCTGTTCTCGGAGGTGGTCCCGTCGGGCGACGCGTCCTCGCCGGAGTGGACGGGGGTCTGGCCCGGCGACTCGACGGCGGAGGGGCGGAACTCGGCCTCCGGGTTCGTCCCGGCCGCCTCCACCGGATGGGCGGTTCCGGCGTGGGGGGTTCCCGGCCGGTCGGTCGCCGGGTGTGGCTGTCCGGCCGGCGGGCGGGTGCCGGTCTCCGACTGCGCGGACGAGTCGGCGGGGGCGTCGATGCTCCGGTCCGGGCCGGGGACTTCGCCCACCGCCACTTCCCCGATGCCGGGTGGACCACCCGGGACGTGCGAGACCACAGGGGTGCCGGGTGGCAGGGGGTGCTCGCCACCGGGGATCGCCGTGTCCGGCTGCGGCGTCTGCCGCAGGGTCGGCGTGGCGGGGTCGGGCGTGGCGGGGTCGGGCGTGGCGGGGTCAGGCATAACGGGGTCAGGCATAACGGGGTCAGGCGTGCTCGGTTGAGAACCGGTCGGTACCTCGGGCCGGATCGTCACCGGAGCGGTATCCGGCTGCGGGGCGGTGGTGGAACCGGTCGTGCTGCTCGGGGAACTGTCCCCGCCGGGATCGGGTGCCGGTGGTGGCGAGTCGCGCACCGGCAGGTCGGCGGAGGTCCACGGCGGCGGCGTGGTGGAGGCGTCCACCGACCTGTCCCGTGGCGCCGGGGCCTGGGAGTCGTCGCCGCTTCCGCCCGGTGCGCCCGGCACGTGGGCCATCGGCACCTGTTCCACCGGGGTTCCGGTCATCGGAAGTCGGTCCGGCGACACGTCGACCGCAGGTGGCGGCTCGACCACCAGCATGATCCGGCCGATCGGCTCCCCACCCACCGGGACGTCGACCAACGGGTCCCGTCCCGACTGCGGTGGATCGACCGCAGGCGGGTTCCGGCTCACCGGCAGACGCGGGCTCGTCGCCGGGCCCGGGTCCACCGGCAGGAGCCCCACCGACGTCCCGGCCGGCGGTACGGTGTCGACCGGCGGAAACGCGTCGATCGGCGTCAACGTCGTGACCGGCGGTGCGTCGGCCACCGGGGCACCCGATCGCGGTGTTCCCGTCCCGGTGTACCCGGGCGTGCCGGGCAGCGGAGACGGTTGCCGGGGATGGGGCATGATCTCGGCGGGCAGTGGTTCGCTCACCCCGTCGATGTTCGGCGTTCCCGTGAACAGGTCGTCGCCCCCGGCAACGGCACCGCTGCTACCGCTCCCGCCGAGACCGGACGCTCCGGAACCGGGCCTTTCCTGTCCTGCGAGCACCGGGGGCTCGTCCGGGAGGATGAACCCGGATGTGTCCGGCGCGACCACCCGCGGGCCGTTGACGACCTGGTCGATCCTCTCGCCGAGGTCGTCGACGCCCTTTCCCGCGGCGCCGCTGAACCCGCCGTTGACCGCCCCCGCCCACACGTCGTCCATGCCCTGGCCCAGGATCGCGGCCGCGCCCACGCCGACGGCGACGTCGGCGACGGCCTCGGTGAACCCGTGGAACCACGCCTTGTCCTGGATGTCGGGCCTGTACCTGTGCGCGCCGGCGTGCATTCCACCCGCGATGCCGCCCGCCGCGGAACCGGCGACGAACTCGACCAGTGTGCTCTGCCCGTCCCACACGTGCCGGTGGCCCTCGATGAACTGCGCGATCTGGGCCAGCGCGCCCTGGAAGACCTCCGCGACGCCCTCCTGGAGCGCTTCGCCCACCAAGCGGATGGCCCAGTGCAGCTGCCCGACGATCCGGTTGACCGCCATGCGGGCACCGGTGACGAACGAGGGCACCAGCGGCGCGGTGAACGGGCTCGCGAGCGCCCAGACGATCGACGAGGCGAAGAACGCGATCTCGATCATCATCGAGTAGATGCCCAGCTCGACGTTCAGCGCCAGGTCGAGCAGGGCGTTCGACTGCTGCCGGGCCAGCGCGACCAACTGCGGCACGGTCGACGCCAGCTGTTCGACGTACTTGCGGAACGACCGCGCGACCTCACCACCGACGGAGCGCTCCACCTCGGTGGTCAGCGCGGCCAGGGTGTTCCCCATCGCCTGCAGCGTCGTCCCGCCCTCGGCCCAGCCCCGCGCCAGCGCGCGGGTCGCCGCGACGTCGACCCTCGGCGCCTGTTGACCCGCGACGAGGACCCACAGCCAGTCGAAGGCCGGGTCGAAGTGGATGTCCACGGGTCAGCACCGGACCGCTTCGCCCGCCACCGCACAGATCACGAGGTCCCTCCCCAGTTGCCCAACGGCGGTGCGCGACCACCCCGTGATCGGCGCTCCCCGGAGCCCGGTCGGTGGTCGGACCGGCGGTTGTCCGCGTACCGCGTCCACTGCGGGGAGGACGTCCGCCGGGAGTCCTCCCTCGTCTCCCCCGGCGGCGTTCGCCGCTAGGGGTCGGGTGTGGGTCTCAGCGCGTTCCTGCCGAGCTGCTCGGCGCGGTCCTCGGTGGCGACGCAGAAGTCGGCGAAGCCGTGCACGCCGTCGGCGATCAGGTCCACGGCACGGGCGAGGCCGAGCACTCCGTCCAGGAACGCCCTCGCGCCCCGGTGGTAGTCCGGCGCGAACCGTTCCCAGCTTTCGTCCCCCTCGCCGTCGACCAGCGGCTCGTGGGAGGCGACGTCCGAGAACGACTGCCCGAACGAGCGGAAGTTCCCGCCCATCGCCTCGAACCTCCGCGCACCGCGGTGCAGGCCGTCGGTGTCCACGTCGACGCGGCCGGTGAGGTGCCCGGTGCGGAGATCGAGGTCCGTCGGTCCGCGACCGCCGGGTGGCGGGGTGCCGCCGTGGCCGCCGTTGCCGGAACCGCTCCTGGTGCTCACGGGTACCGGTCCTCGACCGTCGGCACGTCCGGTGCGCCGGTCCGCAGGGCGGGGCCCCGCGGCGGCACCGACCGGGGACCGGAGTGGTGCGGGGTCACCGCCGTGATCCCGCGGGAGGTCTGCCGCCGGTCGTGAGGGGTGGTCTCGACGGCGACACCCGCGCGTCCGCGCACGGCGCCACCAGGTGTCCGGACTGCCTCGGGTGCGGGTTCGACACGCGACCCCTCCTCACCAACTGACGCCGCTGGGCGGCGTTGCGGTCGATGACGAGTAGAGCCGCCCGGTCCGCCCTGATCAACACGATCGGCCCGTGGACATCTCGAAGGTGCAGACGACGCTGCCCCAACGGGCGGGCGACGGCGGATCGGGTTGCGGTCGGCGGCTACCACGGGATGGCCGACGAGTCCGATTCCCTGGTCGCGTGGTCGTGCAACCGGTCCAGCAGCTCGGCGAGCCAGGCGATCGTCACCGCCGTGCGCTCGACGGTGTCGGGGCCGGCCGCCCCGGCGACGGCGCCCATCACGGTGATGATGTCCTGTCCCGCGTCGAGCCACGCCCGGGCCTGGGCGACGTCGTCGAGCACCACCAGTCCGCTGCCCTCGGGGGGCAGGGTCGCGAGCACCACGTCCAGGCGGTCGACCACGGCTCGCAGGCAGTCGGGCTCCCGCCACACCAGCTCGTGGTCGTCCGCGTCGGCCCCGAGGTGGTGGCGCAGCAGGGCGAGCAGCCGCTCGTCCTCGACGACCGAGGCGGGCAGGGCGAGTCCCACCCGCACACCGAGCAGCTCGACGGGTTCGTGGGAGTCCAACCGCTGCCGGACCAGGCGCGTGAACAGCGTCGCGTACTCCCGCAGCAGCGCGATCTCGTCCTGCTCGAACACCCCGACGACCAGCTCGTCACCCACGCGGTCCCAGCAGATCACCCTCGCCTCCCAGTGGCGCGCACCCGGTCCTTGCGCGGCCAGTGGAGCACCCGCCGCGCGGGGTGCGCGGTCCTCGGCGGGCGAGGCGGCACCTTCGGCGGTGGCCTCTTGCCCGTTCGTCCGGCTCGGGCTCCGGCAGGTGGGAAGGAGCACGGTCGACGACGCCGGCTGCGGCAGCGGCCCGCGCAGGTGCGGGTTGCCCGAACGGGCACATCCACGATCTGAACGGTCATTCCCCCCGTGACGACGCTCGTGCCGTGGCGCCGCTCACCTAGCTTCGTGGCTGTCACCAGCGCAATCGGCTTCACGCCCCGCCTGTCCGACGGAGCGGCGGAGTGGGTGGGCCCGGCCGCCGAGGCCGCGGCCCGGAACGCCCCTCCGGAGGGCCACGACCTCGCCGACGACCATCGCGCGCCCCACTGTCCCGGTCCTGTTCAGGAGGCTGACAGCCGATCATGAGCGACTACGTCCGGAAGATCCTGTCCGACCTGGGGGTCGACGCCGCGGCGCTGCGCGACGACGCCCGACTGCGTGGCGACCTGGGCCTGGACTCCACCGAGATGACGCAGGTGGAGATCGAGCTGAACGAGCGGTTCGGCGTGCGGGTCGACCTGTGGGGCGAGGAGGACTACGAGCTGTCCCGACTGGTCGACGCGGTGCTCGGGGAGCAGGCGGCGGCGCGCTACCGCGAGCGCGGGTGGTGGCGGCCGGAGTTGTTGGACGAGCTGGCGCTGGGCGGCCACCCCGGTGACCGGGTGGCGCTCGTCGCCGACGGGCGGTCGACGACCCGGGACGAGCTGGACGCGGCCGTATCGGGCTGCGCGGCGCGGTTGGCCGGGCTCGGGATCGCGCCGGGTGAGCACGTGCTGGTCCAGCTGCCCAACCAGGTGCAGTACGTCGTGCTGGTGCTCGGGCTCGTCCGGCTCGGCGCGCGCCCGGTCCTGGCCCTGCCCGCGCTGCGGGAGCACGAACTCGACCCGGTGCTGGAGGCGGTGCGGCCGGTGGCGTTGGCGGTGCCAGCCCGGCAGCGCCGGTTCGACCACCTCGCGCTGGCGGAGGGGCTGAAAGACCGGCACCCGTCCGTGCGGCGCCTGCTGGTCTCCGGCGGGGTCGACCCGGAGCGCGGCCACGTCGACCTCGACGCCCTGGTCGACGGGCCGCCGGTGCCGTTCACCCCGCAGCGGCGGGCACCGTCGGACATCGGGCTGTTCCTGCTCTCCAGCGGCACCACCGGCGCGCCCAAGCCCATCCCGCGCACCCACGAGGCGTTCGGGCACGTCATCCGCACCTCCGCGGAGGTGTCGGGGCTGACCGCCGGGTCGGTCTACCTCGCGGCCATGCCCGCGACCCACAGCTTCGTCTTCGGCCACCCCGGCATCCTCGGCGCGCTGGTGCGCGGCGGGCGCGTCGTGCTGCACGAGCCGCACGACCCCGCCGCCACGCTGGCCCTGATCGAACGTGAACGCGTCACGCACTGCGCGCTGACCCCCTCCCTCGCCCGGCAGTGGCTGACCGCCGCGGACACCCGCCCGTACGACCTGTCCTGCCTGGAGGTGCTCCAGGTCGGCGGGGCGCGCCTGGACGAGGACACGGCGGCGCGGCTCGTCGAGGTGTTCGACTGCCGGGTGCAGCAGGTCTACGGCATGAGCGAGGGCCTGCTGAACTTCACCCGGCTCGACGACCCGGCCGAGGTGGTGTTCGGCACCCAGGGCCGGCCCTCCTCCCCCGGTGACGAGACCCTCGTGGTGGACGAGGCGGGCCGGCCGGTCGCCGACGGGGAGGTCGGCGAGCTGGTCACCAGGGGGCCGAGCGTCATCACGGCCTACCACGGCGGCGCGGCCCCCGAGTCCTTCACCGAGGACGGCTACTACCGCACCGGTGACCTGGTGTACCGCGACCCGTCGGGCAACTTCGTGGTCGCGGGGCGGGTCAAGGACGTGATCAACCGCGGTGGCGAGAAGATCCCGGCCGACGAGTTGGAGGCGCTCGTGCTCCGGCACGGCGGGGTGCGCGCGGCGGCGGCGGTCTCGATGCCCCACCGCGTGCTGGGCGAGGCGGTGTGCCTCTACGTCGTCGGCCGCGACGGCGGCGCGCCCGGGCTGCGGGAGGTCCGCCGCTTCCTGGAGGACAGCGGGCTGGCCCGGTTCAAGCTCCCCGAACGGCTCGTCGAGGTCCCGGAGCTGCCGCTGAAGGGCGTCGGCAAGGTCGACAAGGTCCGGTTGCGCGCGGACATCGCGGCCCGGTTGGCGGCGGAGTCCGGCGCACCCGGCCAGGGGGTGTCGTCGTGATCGCGGTGTGCGTGTTCTGCAGCGCGGCCGAGGACATCCCGGCGCGCCACGTCGACCTCGCCGGGCGCACGGGCGCCGCGATCGCCGCGCGCGGCTGGACCCTGGTCTCCGGTGGTGAGCGGGTCTCCATGATGGGGTCGGTCGCGCGCGGGGCCCGCGCCGGCGGGGGCGCCACGGTGGGCGTCGTCCCGCGCTGCCTGACCGACCGGACCGATCCGGACTGCGACGAACTGGTCCTCACCGACTCCATGGGCGAGCGCAAGTCGGTGATGATCGACCGGTCCGACGCCCTGCTCGCCCTGCCCGGCGGTCTGGGCACCTGTGACGAGCTGTTCGAGGCGTGGACCACGCGGATGCTGGGCCTGCACGCCAAGCCGGTGGTGGTGCTCGACCCGGACGGGCACTTCACCGACCTGCTGCGCTGGGTGGACAGCGCGGTCGACAGCGGGTTCATCGGGACGCGCTCCCGCGATGCCCTGGTGGTCGCGCGGGACGTGGACACCGCGCTGGACGCGTGCCTGCCGCGAGTGCGCCGTCGGGTGCCGTCGTGATCCCCGGCGGCGCGTCCGAGGCAGGAGGGCCTTCCCATGTGCCCTACCTGGGCGAGCGGGACGAGGCGTTCATCGCGGACCCCTTCCCGTGCTACGGGGCGCTGAGGGCGCGCGGCCCCGTGCACCGCGTGCGGCTGGCCGACGGGCGCGCGGTCTGGCTCGTCGTCGGCCACGACGAGGCGCGGGCGGCCCTGGTGGACCCCCGGTTGAGCCGGGAGTGGGTCAACGCCTCCCCCGACTACGCGGGCCCGGTGGGGCCGGCCGGGCCGGGCCGCTCCGCGATCGGCAAGCACCTGCTCATCGCCGATCCGCCGGACAGCGCCCGGCTGCGCGGGGTCGTGCTCACGGCGTTCAGCCGCTCCCGGGTCGAGGCGCTCGCGCCGCGCATCCGCCGGGCGACCGACCGGGTCCTGGACGCCTTCGAGCGCCGCGGCCACGCCGACCTGGTGGCGGACTTCGCCGAACCGCTCGTCGGCGAGGTGGTCGGCGGGCTGGTCGGCGTGCCCCCGCTGGAGCGGGACGCGGTGGCGCGGTGGACGCACGAGCTGGCCCACCCCGAGGACGTGGAGCAGGAGGTCAGGGCGGCGGCCGCGCTGACCGCGTGGGTCGAGCGGTTCTCCGGGCACAAGCTCCGCCACCCCGGTGACGACCTGGCGAGCGCGTTCGCCGGGCTCGCGCGCGACGACCCCGGCGCGCTGGCCCCGGACGAGGTGCCCGCCATGGTCTTCCTCGTGCTGATCGCCGGCTACCGCACGTCGGTGCACTTCCTGAGCAACGCCCTGCTCGCCCTGCTTCGCCACCCCGAGCAGCTCGCGGACCTGCGCGCCGACTGGTCGCTGCTGGGCGGCGCGCTGGAGGAGGCGGCGCGCTACGACGGGCCGGCCAACACCACCACGGTCCGGTTCACCCTCGCGCCCGTCGAACTGGGCGGCGTGACGATTCCCGGCGGCGGGCAGCCGGTGTGCATCGCGCTGTCCGCGGCCAACCGCGACCCGTCGCGCTTCCCCGACCCCGACCGGTTCGACATCCGCCGCGACACCGGCGCGCACCTCGGGTTCGGCCGCGGCGGCCGGTACTGCGCCGGGGCGCCCCTGGCCCGGACGCTGGGGGCGATCGCCGTGCGGACGCTCCTGGAGCGCTTCCCCGACCTGCACGCGGCCCCGGACGAGGTCCCCGACCGGCATCCCGGGCTGCTCTTCCGCGGGCTGCGGCGCCTGCCGGTGGGGTTCACCCCCCGGGCGCGGCCCCGAACCCTCTGACACCACCAGGAAGGCGACACGTGGACGACCACCGGTCACCCGTCACCGACGACCCCATCGCGATCGTGGCGATGGCCTGCCGACTGCCCGGCGGGGTCACCGCGCCGGACGACCTGTGGCAGGTCCTCCTCGACGGCGCCGACGTGCTCTCCGGGTTCCCGACGGACCGCGGCTGGGACCCCGACCTGTACGACCCCGACCCGACCAGGGTCGGCAAGGTCTACCTCAAGCGCAGCGGCTTCCTGCACGACGCGGCGGAGTTCGACGCCGGGTTCTTCGGCATCTCCCCGCGCGAGGCGCGGGCGATCGACCCGCAGCAGCGGGTGATGCTGGAGATCGCCTGGGAGGCGGTCGAACGGGCGGGCATCGACCCGCGGTCGCTGCGGGGCAGCCGCACGGGCGTGTTCGCCGGTGTGACCAACACCGACTACGGCGTGCGCTGGATGACCGGCGCGCCGAGCCTGCCCGAGTTCGAGGGCTACCTGGTGCTGGGCAGCTCCAACAGCGCCGCCTCCGGCCGCGTGTCCTACGCGCTGGGCCTGGTGGGGCCGGCGGTGTCGGTGGACACGGCGTGCTCCTCGTCGCTGGTGGCGCTGCACCTGGCCGCCCAGGCGCTGCGCCGGGGCGAGTGCGATTTGGCGCTGGCCGGCGGGGTCACCGTGCACACCACGCCGGGCGTGTTCCAGGACTTCAGCAGGCAGCGCGGGCTGACCACCGAGGGCAGGGTCAGGTCGTTCGCCGCCGGGGCGGACGGCACCGCCTTCGGCGACGGCGCGGGTGTGCTGGTGGTGGAGCGGCTGTCCGACGCCCGCCGCAACGGCCACCCGGTGCTGGCGCTCGTGCGCGGCTCGGCGGTCAACCAGGACGGGGCGAGCGACCAGCTGTCCGCCCCCAGCGGCGCGGCGCAGGAGGAGATGATCCGCCAGGCGCTCGCGGACGCCGGGCTGCGCCCCGGCGACGTGGACGCGGTGGAGGGGCACGGCACCGCGACCCGGCTGGGCGACGTCAGCGAGGCCACGGCGATCCTGGCCACCTACGGGCAGGACCGGCCGGCCGAACAGCCGCTGTGGCTGGGATCGGTGAAGTCCAACATCAGCCACACGGTCGCCGCCGCCGGGGTCGCGGGCGTGATCAAGGCGGTGCTGGCCATGCGGCACGGCGTGCTGCCGCGGACCCTGCACGTGGACGAGCCGACCCCGCTGGTGGACTGGGGCAGCGGCGCGGTCCGGCTGCTGACCGAGCAGCGCGAGTGGCCCGACACCGGCCGGCCCCGCCGCATCGGCGTGTCCTCGTTCGGGATCAGCGGCACCAACGCCCACGTCGTCCTCGAACAGGCGCCCCCCGCACCCGACGAGCCGGGCACCGGCGGGACGCCGCCCGTCGCGGCGGTCACGGTGCCCTGCCTGCTCTCCGGCCGGTCGGAGGCGGCGTTGCGCGAGCAGGCGCGCGCCCTGCGCAAGCACCTCCTGGAGCACCCCAGGGCACGGGTGGCCGATGTCGGCTTCTCGCTGGCGACGACCCGCGGCGCCTTCGAGCACCGTGCCGCGGTCCTCGCCGCCGACCGGGACGCCCTGCTGGCGGGGCTGGCGGCGGTGGCCGACGGCGAACCCGCCGGCACCGTGCTGCGCGGCACCGCCGGGCACGGCCGCCCGGTGTTCGTCTTCCCCGGCCAGGGCACCCAGTGGGTCGGCATGGCGGCGGAACTGCTGGACTCCTCCCCCGTGTTCGCCGAGCACGTCCGCCGCTGCGACGAAGCCCTCGCCCCGCACCAGGACTGGTCGGTGGCCGACGTGCTGCGCGTCGCCCCCGGCTCCCCGCCGTTGAGCCGCACGGACGTCCTGCAGGCGGCGGTGTTCGCCGTGCTGGTGTCGCTGGCCGAGCTGTGGCGCGCGTACGGCGTGGAGCCCGCCGCCGTGGTGGGCCACTCCGTCGGCGAGGTCGCCGCCGCGCACGCGGTGGGCGCGCTGTCGCTGGAGGACGCCGCGCGGGTCGTCGCCGTGCGCGGTCAGGCGATGACCTCGCTCATGGGCCGCGGCGACACCCTCGCGGTGGCGCTGCCCGCGCGGGAGCTGGCGTCCCTCCTGGAGCCCTGGGGCGACCGGCTGTCGATCGCCGCCGTCAACGGTCCCGGCAGCGCGGTGGTCTCCGGTGAGCTGGACGCGCTGGAGGAGCTGCACGCGCGGTGCGCTGCGGACGGGGTCCGGGTCCGCAGGTTGAACCTCGGGCTGGCCGTGCACTCCGCCCAGGTCGAGGAGATCCGGGAGCGGCTGCTGCGCGAACTGGCCGCGGTCGCCCCGCGCCCGTCGCGGGTGCCGTTCCACTCCTCCGTCACCGGCGGTGTCCTCGACACCACGTGCCTGGACGCCGACTACTGGTACCGCAACGCCCGGCAGGCGGTGCGGTTCGAGGAGGCCACGCGCAGCCTGCTGGCCGACGGTCACCGGCTGTTCCTCGAACCCAGCCCGCACCCGGTGCTGACCCTGGGCGTGCAGGAGACCGCCCAGGCGGCGAAGGTGGCGGTGGCGACCGTGGGCACGCTGCGCACCAACCGCGGCGGTCCGGAGCAGGTGGTGCGCGCGCTCGGCGAGGCCGTCGCCCACGGCGTCGAGGTGGACTGGCGGGCCGTGTTCGCCGGGACCGGGGCGCGCCGGGTGGACCTGCCGACGTACCGGTTCCAGCGGCAGCGCCACTGGCTGGACCTGCACCGAGGCGGTGACGCCGGGTCGCTGGGGCTCGACCGGGTCGAGCACCCGCTGCTGGGCACGGTGGTGGAGGTGGCGGGCACCGGCGGGCTGCTGCTCACCGGCCGGTTCTCCCGCGCGACCCACCCGTGGCTGGCGGAGCACGTGGTGCTCGGCGTGCCGCTCGTGCCGGGCACCGCGCTCGCCGAGGCGGCCCTGCACGCCGCGCGGTCGAGCGGCTGCGACGTGGTCGAGGAGCTGACCCTGCACGCCCCGCTGGTCGTCCCCGAGCGCGGGGAGGTTCGGCTCCAGGTGGCCGTGGGGCCTCCCGGCGAGGCCGGTCGCCGGACCTTCGACGTGCACTCGCGGCCGGCCGACGGGCCGCCGGGCGGGTGGGAGCTGCACGCGACCGGCACGCTCGGCGTCGGGCAGGTGCTGCCCGCCCCGGAGCGGGAGTGGCCGCCTCGGGACGCGGCCCCGTTCGACACCTCCGACCTGTACGACCGGCTGGCGGCACACGGCTACGACTACGGGCCGGTCTTCCGGTGCGTGCGGGCGGCGTGGCGGCGCGGTGACGAGGTGTTCGTGGAGCTGGTCCTGGACGACGACCGCGCCGCCGAGGGGCACGTCCTGCACCCGGCGCTGCTCGACGCCGCCGGGCACGTGCCCACGCTGCTGTTCCTGGAGGAGGGCGGTGACGGGGTGCTGGCCCCGTTCGCCTGGCAGCGGGTGGCGGTGCACGCCGCCGGGGCGTCGGCGTTGCGGGTGCGGACGACGGTGACCGGCGAGGGGGCGACCTCCTCGACGATCACCGGTGTCGACGGGCGGGCGGTGGCCTCGATCGGGGCTGTCGTGTCGCGGCCGGTCGACGCCTCCCGCCTGGCCCGGCTCACCGACCGCACCGGGGACTCGCTGTTCCGGCCGGTGTGGACCGAGGTGCCCCGACAGGCCGCCGCAACCACCCCGCCGGGGCGCACGGCGGTGCTGGGCGTGGACGAACTGGGACTGTGCGCCGGACTGGCCGCCGCGGGCTGGGACGTGGTCGGCCATGACGACGTCACGGCGCTGCTCGCCGGTCTGGACGGCGGTGAGCCCGTCCCGGACGCGGTGTTCCTCACCGGTCTGGTCGAGCCGACCCGCGCACCGGTGGAACGCATGGCGGACGAGGTGCGGGCGGTCCTCGGCGGCACCCTGGACGTGCTGCGGTCCTGGCTCGACGACGGCCGGCTCGCCGGCTCCCGGCTGGTCCTGCTCACCCGCGGCGCGGTGCCGGACGGCCGCGACGGCGTCACCGACCTCGTCCGCGCGCCGCTGTGGGGCCTGGTGCGCAGCGCGCAGACGGAGAACCCCGGGCGGTTCGCGCTGCTCGACGTCGACCACACCGCGTCCGGCGACGCGCTGGCCGCCGCGCTGGCCGCCGACGAGCCGCAGCTGATCCTGCGCGAGCACGCCCTGCTCGTGCCGCGACTGGCCCGCGCGCTGCCGGCGCCACCGCGTGACACCCCCGCGGTGGCGCCGGACCGCACGGTGCTGGTCACCGGCGGCACGGGCGTGCTGGGCGCGCTGGTGGCGAAGCACCTGGTGACCGCCCACGGGGTCCGGAATCTGCTGCTGGTGGGCAGGCGGGGGCCCGACGCCCCCGGCGCCGCCGCCCTGACCGCCGAACTGGAGGGGCTGGGTGCGCGCGTGACCGTGCTGGCGTGCGACGTGGCCGACCGCGCGAACCTGGCCCGCGTGCTGGCCCGCGTCCCGTCCGAGCACCCGCTCGGCGCCGTGGTGCACACCGCGGGCGTCCTGGACGACGGCGTGCTGGGCGCGCTGACCCCCGAACGGCTCGACCGGGTGCTGCGCCCCAAGGTCGACGCCGCCCTCGCACTGCACGAGGCGACGGCGGAGCTGGACCTGACCGCGTTCGTGCTGTTCTCCTCCGTCAGCTCCCTGCTCGGCAGCGCCGGGCAGGCCAACTACGCGGCGGCAAACGCGTTCCTGGAAGCGCTGGCCGACCGCCGCCGCGCGCTGGACCTGCCGGCCACCGCCCTGTCGTGGGGCCTGTGGGGCGGCGACGGCGGCATGGCGTCCGGTCTCGCCGAGGTCGACCTCGCGCGGATCAGGCACAGCGGGATGCGACCGCTGACCCACGATCTGGGCATGGCGTTGTTCGACACCGCGCTGGACCGCGACGACGCGGTCCTCGTCCCCGCCCAGCTGGACCTGGCGGCCCTGCGGGCGAAGGGCGCGGACGTGCCCGGCCTGTTCCGGGACCTGGTCCCGGCTCCGGCGCGGGGCGCGGTCCCCGCGCCGAAGGCGGACGTCGACGGACTGCGGCAGCGGTTGGCGGGCCTCCCGGAGGCCCGGCGCGAGCAGGAGCTGGTCGACCTGGTGCGCTCGCACGTCGCCGTGGTGCTGGCGCACAGCAGCCCGGAGGGGGTCGACGTGCACCGGCCGTTCACCGAGATCGGTTTCGACTCGCTGATCGCGATCGAGCTGCGCAACCGGCTCAACGCCGCCACCGGCGTGGACCTGTCGGCCACGGCGGCGTTCGAGCACTCCACCACCACCGCCCTCGCGCTGCACCTGGCGGAGCTGCTGCTCCCCGCGACGACCGGCGCGGACCCCGGCGGCGCGCGCCCGGACACCGGGCACGACGGCAGCGGGCACGACGGCAGCGGGCACGACGACATCGAGCACATGGACGCCGAGGCGCTGGTGCGGCTCGCGCTGGCCGGCTCCGGGGATTCGGGGGAACGACGATGAACACCTCGACGGACCGGCTCGTCGAAGCGCTGCGCGCCGCGCTGCTGGAGAACGAACGCCTCAAGGCGGCACGACCGGCGCCCGACGAGGTGCCGGCGGACCCGATCGCCCTGGTGGGCGCGGGCTGCCGCTACCCCGGCGGCGCGGACTCCCCCGAGGCGCTGTGGCGGCTGGTGGCCGCCGGCGACGACGCCGTCACCGACCTGCCCACCGACCGCGGCTGGGAACGCTGGTGCGGCTCCTCGACGGATCTCGCCGCGGCGCTGGAGGCCACCGGCGGCGGTTTCCTCCACGACGTCGCCGACTTCGACGCCGGGTTCTTCGGCGTGTCCCCGGACGAGGCCCTGGCGATGGACCCGCAGCAGCGCCTGCTGCTGGAGGTCGCCTGGGAGGCGGTCGAGCACAGCGGGATCGACCCCCTGTCGCTGCGGGGCAGCCGCACGGGGACCTACCTGGGCGTGATGCACCACGACTACCTGACCCACTTCCTCACCTCGCCCGGGTACGAGGACCGGTCGGCGGGCCACCTGTTCGGCGGGAACACCGGCAGCGTCGCGTCCGGCCGGGTGGCCTACGCGCTGGGCCTGGAGGGCCCGGCGGTGTCGGTGGACACGGCCTGCTCGTCGGCGCTGGTGGCGGTGCACCTGGCGAGCCAGGCGCTGCGCCGGGGCGAGTGCGACCTGGCGCTGGCGGGCGGCGTGGCGGTGATGGCGACGCCCTTCCTGTACCGGGAGATGAACAACGCGGGCCACGTGGCCCCGGACGGCCGCAGCAAGTCGTTCGCCGGGGCGGCGGACGGGCCGTCGCTGGGCGAGGGTGTCGGGGTGCTGGTGCTGGAGCGGTTGTCGGACGCGCGGCGGCACGGGCACCCGGTGCTGGCGGTCGTGCGGGGCTCCGCCGTCAACCAGGACGGTCCCCGTCACGGGCTGCACACGCCGACCGCCCCGGCGCGGCAGCGGGTGATCACCGAGGCGCTGGCCGCCGCGGGCCTGCGACCGTCCGACGTGGACGCCGTGGAGGGCAGCGGCACCGGCAGCAGGCTGGACGACCCGTTCGAGGTGCAGGCGCTGCTGCGGACCTACGGGCAGGACCGCGCCGGCGACGAGCCGCTGTGGCTCGGCTCGGTCAAGTCCAACATCGGGCACGCCCAGGCCGGCGGCGGCGTGGCGGGGATCGTCAAGGTCGCCATGGCCATGCGGCACGGGGTGCTGCCGCGCACGCTGCACGTGGACGAGCCGACCCCGCTGGTGGACTGGGACGGCGGCGCGGTCCGACTGCTGACCGAGCAGCGGGGGTGGCCGCGAGGCGGGCGACCGCGCCGGGCCGCCGTCTCGGCCTTCGGCATCAGCCACACCAACGCCCACGTCGTCCTGGAGGAGCCGCCGGCTGAGGAGGACGCGCCTCGGGATGGCGGCGAGCGGCCTGCGGTGGTGGCGTGGCCGCTGTCGGGGCGCTCGGAACGGGCGCTGCGGGCACAGGCCGCGCGCCTGCTCGCCCACGTGACGGCGCACCCGGACCTGGACGTGGTGGACGTGGGCTTCTCACTCGTCACCACGCGCAGCGCGTTCGAGCACCGCGCCGTGGTGCTGGGGCGCGACCGCGACGAGCTGGTCCGGGGCCTGGCGGCGTTGGCCGGGGACGGGACCGACCCGGCCGTGGTGCGGGGCACGTCGCCCGTCGCCGGGCAGCGGGTCCGCGTGGCGGTGCTGCTGCCCGACGAGCGGACACCCCCACCCGGCGGGGTCGACGCGCTGCGCGACGCCCTCCCCGGTTTCGGCCGGGTGCTCGACGAGGTGCGCGCCGGCGCGCCGGTCGACGCGGCGGCGGTCGCGTTCGCGCTGGGCGTCGCCCTGCACCGCGAACTGGAGCGGTACGGCGTGCGCGCGGACTTCCTGGCCGGGTGCTCCGCCGGGGAGCCGGCGGCGGCCCACCTGGCGGGGGCGCTGTCCGTCGAGGGCGCCGCCTCCCTGCTCGCGGCCTCCCGGGACGGGGGTGGGGCGACCGCGGCGTTCGAGCGGGCGGTGTCGACCGTGCGGCCCGGACCGTTCCGGGTGCCGGTGGTCTCCGCCGTCGACGGCGAACCGCTCACCGCGGAGGCGCTGCGGTCCCCCGGGCACTGGGCGGCCCTGTTCCGCGGCACGACCACCGACCTGCCGCGCCGGCTCGACGAACTCGGCGCGAGCACCCTCGTCGTGCTGGGGCAGGGCGGTGCGGCCCCGCGCGACGGGTCGACGCCCGTGCCGGTGACGGGCGCCGAGTGGGGTGCGGGCGGGCCACCCGTGGCCGCGCTGGCCCGCCTCCACGTCGGTGGTGTGCGGGTGGACTGGCGGGCCGCCTTCACCGGGAGCGGGGCACGTCGGGTGGCCCTGCCCACCTACGCGTTCCAGCGCGAGCGCTACTGGCCCGACCCGCTCCCCCGAGGGTGACCGGTCGACCGGCCGGCGGTCCGCGGACCGCCGGCCGGTCGAGCGTCGGCCCGGCGTGCGGGCGACAGCAGCCGGGAAATCTCCCCCTTGAGGCAGCGCGCTTTTCCCGAAAGTCCCGCACGACACCTGTGACAGTTCCGCGAATCGCATTCCCGGTGAATCCTGGACACGGCCGGCGGAAATGACTCAGCTTTCAGGCGAACCCGATCGGGAGATCGACGCCGGGCCGCACCACGGGCACCTCCCGAACCACCTCACGAAACCAGCGAATCACGCGACGGTTCATTCCGAGCGCGTTCCGAACGCTGGGCACCCACCTGCTCATCCGCACACGGGAGACCGCCATGCCGTTGATGGAGCCGTACCGGATCAAGGTCGTCGAGCCCATCCCGATCACCACCCGCCCGGAGCGCGAGCGCGCGATGGCCGCGGCCGGCTACAACCCGTTCAACCTGCGTGCCGACCAGGTCACCATCGACCTGCTCACCGACTCCGGCACCGGCTCGATCTCCGCCGACCAGCAGGCGGCCGGCATGCGGGGCGACGAGTCGTACGCGGGAGGGCGCTCGTTCTACCGCTTCCACGAGGTCGTCTCCGACCTCACGTCCTACCCGCACATCTTCCCCGCCCACCAGGGCAGGGCCGCCGAGCGCATCCTGTTCGCCGCGTTGCTGCGCCCCGGCCAGACCTCCCTGAGCAACACCCACTTCGACACCACCCGCGCCAACGTGGAACTGCTCGGGTGCGAGGCGCGCGACCTGCCCTGCCCCGAGGCGCGCAACCTCGACAGCGACTTCCCGTTCAAGGGCGACATCGACCTGGCGGAGCTGGAGCGGGCGCTGGGCGACCCCGGCTGCGACGTCGGCGTGGTGGTCATGACGATCACCAACAACGGCGGTGGCGGCCAGCCTGTGTCGATGGCGAACATGCGGGCGGCCGCGGAGGTCTGCCGGCGTCACGGCGTGCCGTTCTTCCTCGACGCCGCCCGCTTCGCCGAGAACGCCTGGCTGGTGACGCAGCGCGAGCCCGGCTACGCCCACAAGACGCCCCTGGAGGTGGCCCGCGAGGCGTTCGCGCTGGCCGACGGGTGCGCGGCGAGCCTGAAGAAGGACGGCATCGTCCACATGGGCGGGATCATCGCCATGCGGGACCCCGAGCTGGCCAGGCGCTGCGAGCAGCTGCTCATCGCGGGCGAGGGGTTCCCCACCTACGGCGGGCTGTCCGGCCGCGAGCTGGAGATGCTCGCCCAGGGGCTGCGGGAGGTCGTGGAACCGGACTACCTGCGCTCGCGGGCGGCGGCCACGGCGAACCTCGCCCGGATGGTCACCGAGGCGGGCGTGGACATCGTGCAGCCCGCCGGCATCCACGCCCTCTACCTCAACGCGGGCCGACTGCTGCCGGGCATCCCGCCGCACCGCTTCCCGGGGCACGCGCTGGCAACGGAGCTGTACCTGGCCGGTGGCGTCCGGTGCGTCGAGCTGGGGTCGCTGTTCCTCGGCGACGTCGACGCCGAGGGGCGGCTGGTCACCCCCGCGCCGTTCGAGCTCGTCCGCCTGGCGATCCCCCGGCGGGTCTACACCCAGAGCCACTTCGAGTACGTCGCCGAGGTCGTCGCCGAGGTCGCGAAGAACCCCGAGCGGATGCCGGGTTACCGCCTGGTGGAGTCCCCCGCGGTCCTGCGGCACTTCAAGTGCCGCCTCGAACCGGTGCCGCCGGGCACCCCGTGATCCGGGGGCGGTGATGCGGCGCGGTCCACGCAGGCGGCCGGGAGAACCCGTTCCGAATCGATCCTGAATCGAACGACACACATCCTCCTGCCCGGAAGTGCAGGCAACGCGAATAAAAGCGCCGGGTGAACGCGGAATGTCCAGTGGGTGATTCGCCCGCTTTAGACTCCACTCCCGACCCATCGGCTCACCGGAAGGCGCTTCGACTTGTCTGCCAACCGCTACGGCAAGGCCCATCGTCCACCGGCCCGTCCTCTGCGCGCGGAAAGCACCCCGCACGGCGGTCCGCCGTTTCCCGACCGGCGCCGGACCGGCCGGTGAGGCTTTCGCCACGGAACCGCCCGCCGCAGCCCTTCCACGAGTTCGCGGGAACGCTCCGACGCGCGTTCACCTCGGTGAGGGGTGGACTCGCCGTGCCGCGCGGTGAGGTGCCGGCATCCGAGGTGCTCGTGTCGTCGCGCACCGCCGAACTGGTCGCGGCCGTCCGCCGGGTCCTCTGCTGCTCCTCCGGGCGTGAGCGGCCCGATCGCACCGCGCGTCGTGTCGCCGCGGTGCTCGCCCCGTTCCTGGCGCACGACGACCTGCTGATCACGCGGCACCTGGAGTCGCACCCGCACACCCTCCGGCACGTGCTGCACGTCGATCCGGAGGGGCGCTTCTCGCTCGTGGTGACGGTCCGGCCGCCGGGCGGGGAGACCCCGGTCCACGACCACACCACGTGGTGCGTCTCCGGCTCCTACCGCGGGGCGGAGACGGAGACGCGCTACCGGCCCGTCACGTCGCACGACGGGCGGACGGTCCTGGTGCCGTTCCGCACCACGGTCAGGCCGGTCGGCACCGTCACGCACCTCGCTCCTCCCGGCGACGTCCACAGCGTTCGGAACGCGACCGACGACGCGGTCGTGACCCTGCACGTCTACGGCGCCGACGTGCGTATCGACGGCACGGGCGTCCGCCACCGCCACGACGAGGTCGGGGCGACGGACGCGCCGGCCGTCGAGCGGCACGACGAGGCGTCGCCCCACGACGGGTGAGCCACTGGGCGCGCCGCGGCGGCGACGGCCGGGACCAGGTGTTCCGCTACACCTCGTCGGCGGTGACGTAGCGGCCGGAGAGGTGATCGGCTGCGCCCATGGCGATGCGGACGAGGGCGGCGGTCGCGGCGGGGACGGGGGTGAAGCCGCCGTCGTCGCGGGCGCGCAGGGTGAAGTCGAGGATTCCGTCGGCGTGCGGGTCGCCGACGTGGCCGCGGTCGAGGTGGGCGCGGGTCATGCCGGTGTCGAGCAGGCCGGGGTCGAAGGCGACGGTGGTGACGCCGGTGCCGCGCAGTTCGCCTTCGAGGTTGGCGGTCAGTGCGATGAGCGCGGCCTTGGACACGGCGTAGGCGCTGGCATGGGGCCAGCGCAGCTTGCCGGCCCGGCTGACGACGTTGACGACCCGACCGCCTCCCCGGGCGATCATGCCGGGGAGGACCGCGCGGGAGGCGTTGTCCGCGCCGCGCAGGTTGACCTCGAAGGTTCGCCACCAGGAGCCGGGGTCGGTGGTCCAGGTGGGTCCGATCGGGCCGGGGACGCCGGCGTTGTTGACCAGCACGTCGACGTCGCCGAGCGCGACGGCGGCGGTGAGGGTGGCGGGATCGGTCACGTCCGCCGCGGCGCACTCGATCGTCCCGGGCAGGCCGGCGCCGAGTTCGACGGTCCTGTCGAGTTCGGCGCGGTCGCGTCCCACGACGAGCACGGTGGCGCCCGCCGCCGCCAGGGCCGCGGCGAAGTCGCGCCCGAGGCCGCGTCCCCCACCGGTGACCAGCACCCGCTGTGCCGGGGGGCGGAGGGGTTTGCCGGTGGCGGAGCGCGGGATCGCCCTGACCCGCTCGACCAGGCGCACGCGCTTCTGGGGGGCGAGCTTCGCGGCGACGTGCGCGGTGATCTCGCCCAGCGGTACCGCGTCGGGCACCACGACGTAGGCCTTGGGCAGTTCGCCCGCGATGGGGTCGGGGACTCCCACCACCAGGGCGTCGGTGACGCGGGGGTGGTGGAGCAGGACGTCTTCGACCTCGGCGGGCGAAACCTGGTAGCCCTTGTACTTGATCAGTGATTTGAGGCGGCCGACGATGCGCAGGTGGCCGTCGGGGTCGAGGCGGGCGAGGTCTCCGGTGCGGAACCAGCCGTCGGTGTCGCGCAGCGGGGGACCGTCGAGGTAGCGCGGGGCGATCTGCGGCCCGCGCAGCCACAGTTCGCCGGGCACGGCGTCGCGGCCGGTGGCCGGGTCGACGAACCGGGCCTCGGTGCCGGGCAGCACCACGCCGACGGTCCCGGCGGGGGTGGGGTGGCCGTCGGGGGTGAAGGACACGCACCCGGCCTCGGTCATGCCGAAGCCCTGCACGACCGGCAGGCCGAAGCGCGCCTCGAACGCGGTGGCGGCGGCGGTGGGCAGCGGCGCGCCGCCGGAGACGACCAGGCGCAGGGCGCGCGGGACGACGGGGTCGGTGAGCGCGCCGAGTTCGCCGACGACCGTGGGGACCAGGTAGGCGATGGCGGTGCCGGTGTCGTGCAGCAGGGCGGGGAACGCGGCGGTGTCGAACCTGGTCGGTCCGATGACGAGGGTGCCGCCGGCGCGCAGCGTGGCGTTCATGGCCATCTGCATGCCGTAGACGTGGCGCAGCGGTCCGCAGCAGGCGACCACCTCCCCGTCGCCGATGCGGTGCACCTGCCGGATCTGCGCCAGGCCGGCGGCCAGGTTGCGGTGGGTGACCACGACCTTCTTCGGCACGCCCAGCGTGCCGCTGGAGGACATGAGCACGGCGGCCCGGTCGCCGCCCCGGACCGGCTCGGGAGGCGTGGTGGCGCGGCCGGTGGACTCGCCCGGGACCACGGTGGGCAGCGGCGGCGCCGCCCACAGCGACTCCTCCGCGACGATCGCGACCGCGCCGCACCGCGCCAGGTCCGCGCTCCACCGGTCCTGCTCGTCGCGCGGGTCCAGCGGCAGCACCACGCCACCGGCGGCGAGCACGCCGTGGTAGGCGAGGACGAACTCGGCGCTGTTCTCGGTGAGGACGGCGACCACGTCGTCCTCGGTCACGCCGATGTCGCGCAGGTGCGCGGCCAGGTCCGCCACCCCGGCGGCGAGGGCGGTGTAGGTCCACCGCCTCGGGCCGCCTCGAGAGTGGTCGACGAGCGCGACCCGCCCACCGAGCCCGGGTCGGATCGGCAGCACGTACTCGGCCAACCCGACGTCACCCGGATCGGGGAACGGCCCCGCCTGCTCGACAGACATCACGACGCCTCTCACTGGTGCGGTCAGGGCCGGACGAGGACCTTGGTGGCGGTGCGGGCGGCCATCGCCTCGTAGCCGAGGGCGATGTCGTCGAGGGTCACCACGTGGTCGAACACCGGGGACGGGTCGATCCTGCCGGACAGCACGTCGTCCACCAGACCCGGCAGGTACGTGCGGGCGGGCGCGAGCCCGCCGGTGACGGTGATGTTGCGCAGGAAGCACATCATCATGTCCACGCCGCCGTGCGGGCCGCCGACCAGTGCGACGGAACCGCCGTCCGCGCACACCGCCATCGCGGTGTCCAGCGCGGACTGCTCCCCCACCGCGTCGACCACCAGGTCGGCCCCCACCCCGCCGGTGGCGTCCAGCAGCACGGCGTGCGCCTCGTCGCCGCGCGCGGTGACGAAGTCGGTCGCGCCGAACGACTTGCCGACCTCCAGCCGGTTCGCGTGGCGACCGAACAGGAAGATCCGCTCGGCCCCGGCTCGCCGGGCGGCCAGCACCGAGCACAGGCCCACCGCGCCGTCCCCGACCACGGCCACCGTCGCGCCGGCCGGCAACGCGGCCGAGGCGAGGGCGTGCGTGCCGGTGGACATCACGTCGGCCAGCGCGAGGATACCCGGCAGGCGATCGTCACCGGGGTCGGCGGCCACCTGGACGAGGGTCGCGTCGGCGAACGGCACGCGCACGGCCTCGGCCTGCCCGCCGTTGGCGTCGACGCCGAACATGCCGCCGGAGCGGCACGAGCTGGGCACGCCCCGGGTGCAGGCCGCGCACGCGCCGTCGGAGAACTGGAACGGGGACACGACCAGGTCGCCGACGCGCAGCCCTCGCACGTCGGAACCGGTGTCCTCCACCACGCCGACGAACTCGTGCCCGCAGCGCGGTCCGCGCACCGGACCGGGGTGGCCGGCCAGGCCGCGCAGGTCCGTGCCGCAGATCCCGGCGGCCACGACCCGCACCACGGCGTCGGTCGGTTGTTCGATCACGGGGTCCGGCACCGTCTCGACCCGCAGGTCGCCGGGTGCGTGCAGGATGGCGGCTCTCACAGTTGTCTCCTCAACAGTGGTGGGTCAGGACTTCTTGCGGGCGATGGTCAGGCCGTCCGCGATCGTCAGCAGCACCGACTCGACGCGGTTGTCCGCTTTCACGTGGGCGTTGAAGTCGCGGATCGCCCTGGCGTTGCCGGTCGCGTCAGGCGAGGCGGCCTCACCGGCGTAGAGGACGTTGTCGGCCAGGATCAGGCCACCGGGGCGCACCCGCGGCACCAGCAGTTCCCAGTACTCGACGTACCCTGCCTTGTCCGCGTCGATGAACACCAGGTCGACGACCGGGTCCAGGGGCAGGCCGCGCAGGGTGTCCGCCGCCGGTCCCAGCTCCACCTGCACGCGGTCCGCCACGCCGGCGGCCTCCCACGCCTGGCGGGCGATGGCGGTCCACTCGTCGGAGACGTCGCAGGTGAGCACCCGGCCGCCCGGTCCGACGCCGGTGGCCAGCGCGAGCGTGGAGTAGCCGGTGAACGTGCCGACCTCGACCGCGAACCGCGCCCCGGCGGTCCTGGCCAGCAGGGTCAGCAGCGCGCCCTGCTCGGGCGGGACCTGCATCTCGGAGACCCCGCCGAGCGCGAGCGTCCGCTCGACGAGGGCGCGCTGCACCTCCGACAGCGGCGGCGCCTGGTCGCGGACGTAGGTGAGCACGTCGTCGGTGAGCGGCACCGCTTTCAGGGCGTCCGCGGTGGTCGGTGAAGCACTCATGGGGCGACCTTCCTCGTGGTGAAGGAGACCAGTCGGTCCAGCAGGTCCGGCAGCTCGGCCTGGAGCCTGCTCACGTCGGCGTTGTCGTAGCGCACGGGGTCGGGCCGGGCGGCCAGGTCGTCGAGGACCAGCCGCACCCGGTCGGCGAGCTGGTCGGCGAACTCGTCCCGGCACACCTCGGCGCGGTCGACGCCGAAGAACTCGTCGAACCGGTCTCGGTCGGTGTCGACCGTGCGCGTCGGGTCCATCCCGGACTCGCGCAGCAGCGACTTCCCCTGCGGGACCAGGCGCTTGGCCACGGTCATGTGCACGAGCCGGTTGGTCTTGAGCGCCCGCTTGACCCGTTCGCCCGCGAACGGCCGGAAACGGCCGAGCAGCTCGGAGACCTGTTCGTAGTCGCGCGCCCACGTGCCGCTGAACGCCGGGTGCCGCGCCTTCATCCTGGCCCGGATGACCGTCGCGTAGGTCTGCGGGGAGCAGCTGCCGGAGTAGAGCAGCAGCGCCGAGTAGGCGTCGTAGAGATCCGCCACCACCTCGCCCGCCGCCGGGTTCGCCGGCGCTTCGGGCAGGTGGTCGCACAGCAGCCGCCACACGCAGACCGCGACGTGGTGGCCCAGCATCCACCGGTACCAGCCCAGCGCGTCCGGGTCCGCCTCGACGCCGACCGGCGGGGGCAGCGGGGGACGCCGGCACGGGGGCGCGCAGTCAGCGAAGCCGGCGTCGGGCATCGGCAGGCGCAGGGGCGGCAGCCCGGTGGCCGTGGGCGCCTGTCGGGGAGCGTCGGCGACGGCGGTCACGACCGGTCCCCGGAGGACGTCGCCTCGTGGGCGAGGCCGGGCACGTGCCACTCGACGAAGCGGTCCAGCACGTCGGCCGCGGCGCGGATGTCGACGTCGAGCGGCCGGTCGCGCTCGATCGGCTCCACCACCTCCGCCAACGCCTCGACCAGCTCGACGCAGCGCGGGGCGGTCGCCCCACCGGGGCGCAGGTGCGCGGCTTGGCGCAGGGCCACCCCGAGGCAGCCGTGCAGCAGCCGCAGCGACCGGGCCTGGTCCAGCGCGGTCAGCGCGGCCTGCGTGCCGAACGGCACCACGTCCTGGTTGTGCAGGTTGGTGGGGATGCTCTGGACGCTCGCCGGGACGCACGCGCGGCGCATCGCCACGACCACCGAGGTGGCCACGACCTGCAACCCCTGCACCCCGTGCTGCTCACCGGCCTTCGGTGAGAGCATCGCGGGCAGCCCTTCGTTGCGGTGCGGGTCGATGATCAGGTCGAGCTGGCGCTCGGCGAGGTTCCCGGTCTGGGTGGCGGTCATCGACAGCATGTCCGAGGCGAACGCGGAGGGTTGGCCGAAGAAGTTGCCGCCGTGCGCGACCAGGTCCTCCTCGGCGAAGAACAGCGGGTTGTCGCTCACGCCCGCCAGGTCGCGGCGCACGACCTGCTCGGCCCACTCCATCCCCGACCGTGCGGCGCCGAGGAGCTGCGGCACGCACCGCACGCTGTAGGGCTCCTGCAACGCCCGCAGCCCCGTCGGCGCGGTGCCCGCCAGCCAGTAGGACAACCGCTCCCCCACCACCACCGTCTCCGGGTGCCCGAACGCGGCCAGCAACGACGGCGACAGGAAGGCGGGCGCCGCGCCCAGCAGGTCGGTGAGCAACGCGCTCATCGCGATGGACACCTCGTGCGAGCGGCGCAGCGAGGCGACCGCCAGACCCGCCGCCGCCGTGGTCACCGACGTGCCGTTGACCAAGGACAGCGCGTCCCGGCCACCGAGCGCCAGCGGTTCGAGCCCGGCTTTCGCGAGCGCTTCGCGGGCGGGCATCCGGACACCGTCCACATAGGCGTGCCCGACCCCGCGCAACGCCTGCACCACGTGCGCCAAGGGCACCAGGTCACCGCTCGCCCCCACCGAACCCAGCGCCGGCACGGCTGGGGTGAAGGAGGTCGCCAGCATGTCGCACAACGCCCGCAGCGTCGCCGGTGAGACACCGGACCGTCCTCTGGAGAGCGACCAGGCGCGCACGAGCACGGTGGCCCGCACCACGTCGACGGGCAGGTCCGGCCCCTGCCCGGCGGTCAGGTGCTGGAGCACGTTGTCGCACTGGTCCTCGGCGTCCGCGCGGCCGCCGAAGACGACCAGCGGCCCGAACCCGGTCGTGGAGCCGTAGACCGACCGGTCCTCGGTGAGGCACTTCTCGACGAAGTCGCGCCCGGCCTCCACCCCGCGGGTGACGTCGTCGGACATCCCGACCGACACGGGCCTCGCCGCCCGTTCGATCGCGGTCGGCGTGAGGGGTTCGCTGGAAATGGTGAAGTCGACAACCGACGCCGTGACCATGTGGGTTCCTTGTCGGGACATCTTGACAAAGTCATCAGCAATGTTCCGATTGGATCGAAATCCGATCCCACCGGTTACCCGAAGACGAATGCCAAACAGAGGATGAAGGAGGGGAACAACGCGCGTCCAGTCGAAAAGTAGCACGCGGAAACGCGGGGAAGAAGTGGTCTGAGCGTCATTCAAGGGGGTAGTGCCCGTTCGTTCGGGTACTGTGCCCCTTCGGTAGGACGCCCTGGTGAGGGGGGACGTAGATGCGCGTCGGCGCTTCGGTGAACGGTTGTCCCCGGACGTGGAGGGCGTCGCGGCGGACCGCTTCCCTTCCCGCCGGATAGGCGGCGCGCTGATGTCGGACACGAGGCGGTCGAAGGAAGGTCCGCATTCGTCGGCGATTCGGGCGCGCCGCAGCCCGACCGCCCCGATCGGCGGCTCCGGACCCACCCCTCCACCCGCTCGGCGGTATTCGCGACTTCCCGTCGGCCCGACCGGGCGATGGCGAGGTGGACGCGGCCGGGGTGCGGCGTGCCGCCACACCGTCAGGAGGATCGGCGAACCGGGGCCATCAGGGTCCAGCGGGCGATTCCGGTTTCCCTGCCTTCCGGAGCGCCTCGATGTACTTGGGCAGCTCGTCGAGCGCACGCCGCAGGCCGCCGTCGGTGACCTGTTCGTCGAACACCGCGTCCACCACCGCCTGCTCCAGTTCGGGGTGCACGCGGCGGAGTGCGGGCAACGAGGTGCCGCGCAGCAGGTCGACCACGCGCAGTCGCCCGGTGACCTCCTCCAGCGTCCGCTCCAACTCGGCGATGACGCGATCGGCCTCGGCGGGTTCGAGCACGAGCCTGCCGTCGGTCGCGAGTCGCAGCAGCAGGTCACCGGCGAAGGTCACCCGATCATGGTGGGGACGAGAAGCCACGGCCGACTACCTCCAGGAGTGATCCGCCCCGAGCGCACCACCCACTCGGTGTGACAGCGCTTGACCGGGTGGTCACTTGTTGAGCGAAGTCCCCTCGGCCTGCACCAGTTCGATGGCGACGCCGTCGGGGTCGCTGAAGAACACGATCCGGGTCGTGCCCAGACCCGGCACCTCGATCGTGGCCGGCGCCGAGTGGAACTCCACGCCCTTGGCCGTCAGCTCCGCGTAGCAGGCGTCGATGTCCTCGACGTTCAGCGAGAGCGTGAACAGGCCGCCGACGTCCAGCGGTCGGCGCGTCCCGTCGTAGGGGGCGACGTCGGGGGCGTGGACCTGGACGAGTTCGATCATGCCCAGGGCGTCCTTCCGCAACATCACGTTGTGCACCCGGACACCGGGCGTTCGGAGCGCGGTCTCCATGCCCGGGCCGTCGAGGCGGAGGTCCATCACGACTTCCCAGCCGAGGAGGTCGCGGTAGAAGGCGATCGAGCGCTCCATGTCGGACACGCGGATCGCGACGTGGTCCACACCGCTCGTCACAACCATCCCAGGCCTCCCGGTGCACCGATGTCGTCTGTGCTGCACAGCACCAGCACGAGCGCGCGGCGTCAACATCCCGTCCGACCGCCGCGCCCGAACGGGCAGCACGGGGCGGCCGACCGGGCAGAGACCTCCGCCCGCATCCGCCGGGCCGTCCACCGGCCCACCGGGCGGGCGGGAGCGCAGTCGTGTTCAGGCACGTCACGCTGCCTGAACACGCAGACCGGCGCTCGGGCACTTCTCCTCCGCCGCGCCGGCCACTGCACTGGTCCGGCAGGAGAAGACCGGATGAACGGCAGGTTGCGATGCTCCCCCCGAATCCCGATCCGCAGGACCCGCCCTTCGGGCCGGGCCCGCGGGGTTGCGCGGGCCTTCGCCCCTCCTACCCGATCCAGGCCGTCCAGTGGGGTCTCAGCGGCGCGGTCGGCCTCGTGGTCGACCTCGTCACGGGGACCGGGGAGCTGACCGAGCGGTTGGCCGCCGCGGCGCCGGGGGTCGTCGCGGTGGAGCCGGACGCGGGCAGGCGGGCCGAGTTGGCGCGGCGGCTGCCCCTGGTGACCGTGGTGGAGGGGACGGCGACCGCCGTGCCGCTGCCCGACACCTCGGTGGACGCGGTGTTCGTCGGGCGGGTGCCGCACGGGTCGGACTTCGAGGTCGTGCTGGACGAGGCCGCCCGCGTCCTGCGGCCGTCGGGGGCGGTGGTCGTGGTGTGGAACCGCGATGACGCGATCCGAACGGCCACCACCTCGGCCGCCGGCACGGCGGCGGCCGGCGGGCACCGGTGGGGCGTCGACGGGCCACTGCCGGCGCACCGCCGCTTCGGCCCGTTCGAGCGCAGGTGCTTCGCCGTCGCGGGCGACGCGTCCGGGCGGCCGGTGGTGACGACCGCGGTCCGGGCGTTCACGCTCTGAGCCGCACCCCGTCCGCCCGCGCGGCGGCACGTCGCACGTCCCAGTGCGCGCCCATCCCCCGGTAGAGGTCCGTCGCCTCGCGCAGGGCGGTCGCCGCCTCCTCCGCGCGGCCCGCGGCGAGGAGCAGGACGGCGTGGTCCTCCGCGGCCTGGGCGTGTTCGAACACGCGCCCGACCGCGCGGTACCGGGCGACGACCTCGGCCATCGCGTCGGCGTCCCCGTCGAGCAGGGCCCGACACCTGCGGGCCGCGGCGGCTGCCCGCGCGGGCCTGGTCTCCCGGGCCGCCTCGGCTTCGCAGGCCTCCGCGGCCGCGCGGGCGGTCGCCTCGTCACCGCGGTCCAGCGCCAGCCGGACGAGGTCGGGCAGCCACTGGTGGCGCAGCATCATCTGCGCGTACCTGGCGTCCAGGATCGTGCCGAGGAGGGCCATGGCCCCGTCGACGTCCCCGCGTCGTGCGCACGCCATCGCGCGGGCGGCCACGAGGAAGTCGCAGTTCTCCCGGTCGGCGGCCGTGGCCAGCGGCAACGTCAGCCCGGCGCGCAGGTGCCGCTCCAGCGCCTCGTCGTCGTCGCGGTGCGCGGCGACGAGCGCGCCCACCCCGTGCAGCAGCAGCACGGGACCGCCCTCGCGCAGCCCGAACCCGGTGAAGGCGGGGTCGTCGAGCACCCCGTCCAACCGCGCCACCGCGTCGTCCCACCTCCCGAGCCAGAAGTCGTGCACCGCGCCCGCCACCTGCACCCCCGCCGCGGGCGCGCCCCGCCCGGCGATCTCCGCGGCCAGTCCCAGGTCCGCCGTGGCGTCGTCGAGCCGGTCGAGGCACTGCAGCGTGAACGAGCGGTTGTCCAGCAGCACCAGACGGAGGTCGGACAGGTCCAGGTCGGTACCGACGACGGCCAGCGCCCGGTCCAGGTAGGCCACCGCGGCGGAGTAGTCGCGCCGCACCGCGTCGACCTGCCAGAGCACCTCCAGCGCCTGGCCGATCGAGAACGGGTCCCCGGACGCCTCGCCCAGCGCGACGGCGTCGCGGGCGGTGTCCGCCGCGCGTTCCACCTCGCCGATGCCCGCCCGCTGCACCAGGGCGAGCAGCGACATCAGCCGTGCCCGCCACACCGAGGGCAGGGCGGGGTCGGCCAGGGCGTCGTCCAGGATTTCCAACGCCTCCTCCGCCCGCGACGCCCGGTAGGGCACGTACGCCAGCACCCACCGGGTCTGCGCGGCCAGGTCCTCATCGTGCAGGAGCGGCAGCGCGCGTCGCGCGCAGGCCTCGGCCTCGGCGTCGCGGCCGACGCGGAACAGCACGACGGCCAGTCGCGCCGTCAGCACCGCGCCGCGCGCGCGGTCGCCGAAGTCGACGTCCGGGTCGACCTCGCGGCGCAGCAGTTCGACGGCGACCAGCGGGGCCCGGTGGGTGAGCAGCGGCGCCGCCTCGACCAGCCAGTCCCCCACCCAGGCCGCGGAACCGCCACCGGCGAGGAGCTGCGCGGCCACGTGCTCCACCGGCGCGCCGGACCCGGCCAGCGCCCGTGCCGCCTGCTGGTGCAGCGCGACCCGCAGCGCCAGCGGCGTGCCCTCGTAGAGCGCCTGCCGGATCACCGGGTGCCGGAACGCCCACCGCCGCCCCGCGGCGCGCAGCACACCGGCCGTGACCGCCTCGTCCAGTGGCGCGGCCAGGTCGCCGGGGGGCCTGCCCAGCACGGCGGCCAGGTCGTCCGCGGCGAACTCGCCGCCGATCAGGGCAGCCCAGCGCAGCACCTCGCGGGTCGCGTCGGCCAGGTAGTGCAGGCGGTTGGTGACCGCCGAGACCAGTGACCGCGGCACCCGGTCGAACGACCCGGAGGGCACGTCGGCGGTGTCCTCCCCCAGTCGCACGACCTTGTCGCGCACCAGCGCGTCGGCGATCTCGCGCACGTACAGCGGGTTGCCGGCGGCGCGTTCGGCGACCCGGCGCAGTCCCGGACCGGGCCGCGCGCCGACCAGCCGGGCGATCATCCCGGCCACGGCGTGCTCGTCCAGCGGCGTCAGCTCCACCACCGCGCCACCCGGGGTCCCGACGTCGCGCCGCAGCCGGTGCACGTCCTCCCGGTGCGGCAGCGGCCGGGCCGCGCCGACCAGCAGCAGCGGCAGTCGCGCGGTCAACGGGCACAGCCGGTGCCAGAGCGCGACGCTGGCGTCGTCGGCCCACTGCACGTCGTCCAGGGCGAGCACGACCGGGCCGTCCTCGCAGAGGTCGGCGACCAGGGAGACCATGTCGTCGATCGCGCCGGCGACCGGGTCCCCCGAGCCCGGGACCTGCCGGTGCGGCCGGGTGCCCCGCAGCGCCGTCCAGATCGCCGCTCGTCGCGGTTCAGCCGAGCGCGCCGTGACGTCCAGGCAGTCCAGGGCCGCACCGAGCGGGAACCGCCGGTCGAGCTCCTCGGCCACCGCGTGGGCGATCCGGCACCCGAGTTCCCCGGCACGCGCCAGGGTGGCGGTGAGCAGGGCCGACTTGCCGATGCCCATCTCGCCCTCGATCCACAGCCGCCCGCCGTGACCGCTCGCGAGCCGCCGGACGACGCCGTCGACCACCGCCAGCTCCGCCGAGCGACCCGCGAGCGCCGGCGGCGCGAAGCGCGTCGCGGTGGGGCCGGCGGCGACCGGGTTGGTGGGCGCGGCGGCGGGGGTCTCGGCGGTGGAGGTCTCGGCGGTGGAGGTCTCGGCGGTGGAGGTCTCGGCGGTGGGGGTCTCGGCGGTGGGCGTGGCCGCAGGGCGGCGTGGCGCGGCGGTGTCGGCGAGCACCTCGTCGCGCAGCCGGCGCAATCCGGCACCGGGTTCGATGCCCTGTTCGTCGAGCAGGAGGCGGCGGACGTCGTGGTAGACGTCCAGGGCTTCGGCGTTGCGACCGCCGGCCCGCAGCACCCTCATCAGCAGCTCGCGCGGGCGCTCGCGCAGCGGGTGCTCCGCGACCAGCGCCTCGAGTCGGTCGGCCAGCCCGGCGTGGTCGCCGATCGCGAGCCCCGCCTCCGCGAGCAGCTCGACGGTGGCGGCGCGCAGTTCCCCCAACCGCGACCGCCGGGCGAGCACCAGCGGACCGGATAAGCCGGACATCACCTCGCCGCGCCACAGGTCCAGGGCCGCGGTCGCGGTGTGCAGCGCCCCGCCGGCGTCGGCTGCCGCGAACCTGCCGCGCGCCAGCTCGGCCAGCCTGGTGAACTCCACGGCGTCCACGGCGGCCGGGTCGACGTGCAGGCGGTAACCGGAGCCGGTCGAGGTCAGCAACCGCCAAGGCGCGTTCCGGTCACGTCCCGGCTCCAGCGCCTTGCGCAACGCCGAGATGTGGGTGTGCAGGTTGCCCACGGCGTTCGCCGGCGCGGCCTCTCCCCACACACCCCCGACCAGTTCGTCGCGCGGGACCACCACGTCGGGGCGGGAGGCGAGCACCGCGAACACCGTGCGCGGTCGGGACGAGCCGAGGTCCACGGCGCGCTGCCCCACCCACGCCCTCACCGGGCCGAGCAGCTCGACGCGCACCGCGTCCTCCGGACCGGTCATGTGCCGCCGCCTCCCCCGCGTCTCGTTTCGCCGAGAGCAGGACGGTAGCGGAAAGCGCGTCCCGCAACGACCCGCGGCGGGTGTGCTCCTGCGGGCGCGGCGCCCGCCGCGCTCCGGGGCGCGGACTACGTCGGCACCGACGCGCGCAGGTCGACCCGCCCGCGGCCGGTCAGCTCCTCCAGCGCCTCGCGCCCCCTCCGGCTGGGCACGCCGAGGACGGACAACCGGACGCGCCGCAGCGCCGAGGGGGCGATGTCGTCCAGCAGGTCCGACACGAGTGGCCACACGTCGTCGGGCAGCGACTCGCCCGGGTCGCCGACGGCGATGACCTTCACGGCGGGGTTCACCGATCGGCCGACGGGGACGGGGTGCCACGGTCGGCTGACCTGGCGCAGCCACAGGCCGCTGCGCATCACGACGAGCAGCCACCTGTCGGTCACCCGGAACGCGCCGGGCAGGTACGGGGCGAGGTCGGGTCGGGGGGCGCGCCACCGGCGCGGCACGGCGGTGGTGGCGCCGGCCAGGCAGTGGATCTCCTGGAGGTAGGGGGTCCAGGTGGCGGCTCCCGAGAGGTCGTGGAACACGAACTCGATCCTGTCCTCCCGCACGACGGGCGTGCCGTCCACCACGGTGACGCCGCTGCCCAGGAACTCCGCCGTGTCGCACCCCAGCGCCACCACGTCCTGACCGGTCCCGCAGGCCAGTCGGGCGGTCGCGCGCGCCTTCTCCGGGATGCTCCCCAGGTAGGAGGCGACGTCCGCGGCGCGCACGTGTGGGCCGCCGGGCACCCCGGCGATGACGGTGAGGTGGTCGGGGTCGGCGGGCACGACGCGCCACCGGGTGTCGAGCGCGGTGGTCGCGGGCCGCAGCAGCACCCCGCCGGGTAGGTGCTGGGTGACCAGCAGGCCGTGGACCGTCGACGGCTCCTCGGGGACGGCCGGTTGCCAGCTCGGCACGGGGTGGCGGGCACCCAGGAGGACGGCGGGGACGCCGGGGGCGTACCGCCACCACGTGCCCGCCGAGTCCTCGTCCGCGCCGTGGACGAACAACGTCGCACCGGCCACCGTCACCGGCCCGGACGGCACCAGCAGTTCCGCACCGGTGCGGTCGGCCAACCGCCGCCACCAGCCGGGGTCGACGCGCGGGAGGTCGCGGCCCACCACCCGGAAGGTCCGGGCGCCCTCGTCCACGGCGGTGGCCACGGCGCTCGCCAGCCGGCCGAACAGCGCGGCGTGCGGCACACCCGCGGCGTCGACGACGATCGGCGCGGGAGTGGTGGGGAGCGTCGCGGCCAGCGCGCGCAGGGCGGGGTCGTCCGTCCCGGCCGCGTGGACGACCAGGGCCGCGCCGACCCGTTCCACCACCACCTCGTCACCGTGCGACGTGCGGTGGTCACCCCGTCGGCTCGTGGCGGGCGGCCTGGCGGTGCGCTGTTCGCGGTGGGGTGGCGTCACGCGGCACCCGCACCGGCGCACCGGGTCACGCGGGCGACAGGCGCCGGTGATCGACCGGTGTCCGAGCGCGCGGCGGCCACGTGGGGCATGTGTTCTCCTTCGCGGGTGGCGGTCCACGGCTCCGCGACACGGTGGTGCGGGGCGTTCGAACGTCGCGCCGAGGGTAGGTCGTCGCCGTCGGGGGGCGGGAGTGCCCGCTGTCGGCTGTGCCCGACAATCGTCCGGGTCTGCCCCAAGTGCCCCTCCGGCGCGGGCGGGGTGAAGCGGCGGGCGTGGCGCCTGCGGACGTGCCCTGCGAAGATCTGCCTGTTCGACCGGCCGGCCCGCCGTGCCTCCGCCGAGGTCCTGTCCCGCCACCGACCGGAGTGACCAGGTATGCGAGAGCCGGCCCGCAAGGCGTTGGAGGACCGGGTGGTGTCCCTGGTCAACGTCGAGCGGTCCCGTCGAGGGCTCGCGGTGCTGGGGGCCGACGAACGGCTGCGTCGCTCGGCCAGGCGGCACAGCACCGACATGGCGCGATGTCGGACGCTGGCGCACCGACTGCCGGGTGAGCCGGACCCCTTCGAGCGGATGCTCGCGGAGGGCTTCGAGGAGCCCGGCGGCGAGAACGTCGCCTTCGGGCAGGAGACGGCCGTGCGGGTGGCGGAGGCGTGGATGCGCAGCGCGCCGCACCGCGCCAACGTCCTGCACCCCGGGTTCACCCGGATCGGTGTCGGCTTGTGGGTCGACGCCACCGGGCACTGGTGGACGCAGAACTTCGGCTACGACGGCGATCCGGTCGACCGGTGAGCGCACCGCCTCCCGGTGGGCGGCGTCGGACGTCGCGGGTGGTGGCGCGCGGCTGCGGCGGCGCCAGCCCGGCGCGTTGCTCGCGGTCTACCTCCGGCGCAGGCGGCGGCGTTCCACGGCGATGGCCAGGGTGTCCAGGAGGGACACCGTGTCCGGCAGGCCCAGGCACGGTCCGGAGGTGCTGACCCCATACCCGACCGACGTGCTCTGCCTGCCTGCGTGGAGGAAGGACCCGATGACGGTGCCGACCACGCCCCGTTGCCCGGCGGCGACCTGCCGGGCGACGGAGACCGCCACACCACGCTGCCGGAGCAGGTCGTCGACTCCGGGTACGGCGAGCACCAGGCGCGGGGGAAGGCCGGCGGTTCGCAGTCGGATCAGCGCGTCGGTGGTGGACGCCGGGTCGTGCTCCGGCCGGTAGGGTCCGCCGCGCAGCACGAGGTGGGCGGCCGGGTGCGCGACGGGGAAGCGGGAGAGGCGGGTCCGGTGCGCGTTGGCGTCGAGGATGGCCGCCACGGCGACGTCCACGCCGCAGCCGGCGACGTTCTCGCAGCCGACCGGCACGGGCACCCTGGCCGCCCACCGCCAGTGGAGGGGGTCGGTCGCGGGCCGCGCGGTGACGAGTCCGTAGGCGACGAGGTCGGCGACGTGCAGCGCGGTGGCGGGCCGGGCGCAGCGGATGGCCTGGGGCAGGCCGGTGCCCAGTGCGCCGAGCAGGAACCGGCGACCGTGGTCCGCGTCGGCCGTCTCGGGGTAGGCGCACAGCACGACCAGCAACTGACCGCGGTAGGGGATCGCGGCTTCCGCGAGCTGCCGGGCGTAGTCCAGTGCCGCGGCGGTGTCACGCGCCGGCCCGGGGCCCGCGACCACGAGCAGCCGGTCGTCCGCACCGTCGAGCACCCGGCGCACGGCCATTCGCTGGCGGTGCACCAGGGCGGCGATCCGCGGTGTCGGCGAGTCCGTCGTGGACGGGTGCACGGCGTTCACTCCCTCGTGGATCGGAGCGGTGCCCTCCGGCGCGGGTGCCACCGCACCGGGGACACCGCTCACTGTCGACGCGGGGCAGGGCTCAGCAGGGGAGCTTGCCGTGGCCGAAGGTGTTGAAGGAGCCCAGGTCCGCACGACCGTCCGGCCGGAGGTGTAGGTCGAGTCCAGGGTGGTGCCGAACACCGCCCCGCTGCTCTGGTGCGAGATCCGGCAGGTGGAAATAGGTGCCGGCCTTGACCGTCGCCCTGGTGCACGCCCCCGGGGGGATCACGGAGGTGGTGAGCGGGGTTCCGGTGAACCCCGCGCTCACCCGGTAGTCGGAACCGTAGTTGCACAGCTCGAACGTGGGCGTCGCCGCGTTGGCGGGCCCGGCCGCGCCGTGCGTCGAGGACCGCGAACGCCAGGGCGGCGGCGAGTGACGTGATGCGCTTGAACACCGGAGACCTCCTTCGCGCGGTGGGAACTGTCGCGCCACCACCTTCTCCTGGTGATCGGTGGTGGACAACGCCCACCACCCGCCGCTGCGCGGAAGGCGAGCGGACTTGCCCGATCGGGACCGGGCACCTCTCCACCGAGGTGGCGGGGTGCCCCTGAGCCAGGGACCACAACGCCCCGGCAGTCCGAAGGGGACCGCCGGGGCGTTGTGGTCCGGGTTCTGGGGCACCGGTCCGACAGGGGAACTTGCGGCAGGTGGAGGAGTGGGAGGAGGGTCTGGTCGCCCGATCGGTCCCGGCCCCTCCGGTCACTCGATCAGCTTGTCGCCCAGGGTCTTGCGCAGGAACTCGAGGCTGCGCTCGGCCTCGTCGACTCGACCGCACTCCACGCTGAGGAAGATCTCGCGGTCGAGGGGTTCCAGGACCTCGAACACCCGCTCCCAGTCGACCATGCCCTCGCCGAGCGCACAGCCCACCGGGGTACCGGTGACCAGGCCGCGCTCGTCGGCGCTGTGCTGCTCGCTGATGTCCTTGGCGTGCATGTGGACCACGCGGTCCTTGACCCGGTCCAGGCCCTCGTAGAGGTCCTCCAGCGCGGCCAGGTAGAAGTTGCCCGTGTCGAAGTTGACGTTGATCCACGGCGAGGGCGCCAGGTCGGCGATCCTCAGCAGCCCTTCCGAGGTGCAGCTGAAGGTGCCGTGCGGCTCGATGCACACGTTCACCTCGTGCCGCTCGGCGACGAAGCGCGCCTTGGTGAGGGTGTAGCGCATCATCTGCCAGGCGGTCTCGTCGTCCATCCAGTCCGGCTTGATCATGTCGTCGGTGTTGACGAACTTCGCCCCGCAGGCGTCGGCGAACACGATCGCCCTGGTCAGCCTGGGCACCGCCGCCTCCGGCTTCATCAGGGGGCTGTGGCCGCTGATGCCGGACACGCGGACACCGGCGCGGTCGCAGATCTCCTTCATCAGCAGCGGGTCCTCCTCCATGGAGAAGGAGTGGAAGAAGTCGACCTCGCTGAGCAGGTCCCACCCGGTGTGGACCATCGGCTCCACGTACCGGTAGCCCAGTTCGGCCGCCTTCTCGACGCCCCACTGGAATCCCTTGGCGGCGTCCTTGATGTACTCCATGTTCAGCGTGGCGCGGTACTTAGCCATGGGTGAGCACCTTCTCTTCGCGGAGCGCGTCCACCGAGGACCAGTGGGCGTGCATGGATTCGAGCATGTCGTCCAGTCCGAACCGGGGCTGCCACCCGGGGTAGTCCTGCCGGAACCGCCGGGTGTCGGTGATCCAGCACTTGACGTCGGCGAAGCGGGCTTCGGGCAGGTAGCGCACCGGGATCGGCCTGCCCACGAGCTGCTCGCACTTGGCGACCGCCTCCAGCACCGAGCAGCTGCGCTCCTGCCCACCACCCGCGTGGTAGACCGCGCCGGGGCGGGGGTCGAGGTGGAACTGCCAGAACATCTCGACGAGGTCGCGCGCGTCGATGTTGTCGCGCACCTGCTTGCCGCCGTGGCCGAAGATCTTGTACTCGCCGCCGGCGACCGCCCTGCGCACCAGGTGGGACAGGAAGCCGTGCAGCTCCACCCCGGCGTGCCGGGCGCCGGTGATGCAGCTGCACCGGAACACGCCCACCTTCATGCCCAGGTGCCGGCCGTACTCCTGCGCCGCCAGGTCCGCGGACAGCTTGGAGACGCCGAAGAAGGTGCGGTTGGTGACGTCGAGAGGCATCGACTCGTCGATCCCGTGCCGGCGGTACGGGTGGTCGGGGTGGAAGTCCCACCGCGTGTCCAGCTCGACCAGGGGCAGCGAGTTCGGGATGTCGCCGTAGACCTTGTTCGTCGAGGTGTAGACGAAGGTGGCGTCGAAGCAGTGCCGACGCGCCGCCTCCAGCATGTTCATCGTGCCGACGGCGTTGATCGCGAAGTCGTCCAGGGTCCGCTCGGTGGCCCAGTCGTGGCTGGGCTGCCCCGCGGTGTGCACGATGAGCTTCACGTCCGAGCCGTAGAGCCGGAGCACCGAGTCGACCGCCGCGGCGTCGCGGATGTCCACCGTGTGGTGGCGGTAGTTGGGGATGACGGACATCTCGCTCGCGTTCCCGCTCACGTCGCCGTCCGGGCCGAACAACGTCCGCCGCATCCCGTTGTCCAGGCCGACGACCAGGTCGAACCGGGGCGCGAACATGCGCACCGCCTCGGTTCCGACCAATCCGGCCGAACCGGTGATCACCACGATGTCCACGATGACTGCATCTCCTTGTTCCGGGCGCGGTTCAGCCGCACGGCGAATGGGTGGTCGCCGACGCCACTCGGCGCCAATAGCCGTGGCGGTGTCGTCGAAGTGGCGTGGTGCGCGTTCCGGCGGGTGAGTGCCCATTGGGCCAACCGGAGGTGCGCGCCACAAGAATTGGCAACGGTGCGTGAAGTCGCAACCGTGATGCGGAGGAGCGCCCGAAGACCCCCTACTTCTGCCCGAACGGGCAACCGGGATGTCGGGGCGATCGGACCTCCATGCGCCTGACGTGGCGAAAGGGCTCGTGGAGAGTCACCGGGTCGCGGTCGTGCCGGACCGCGTGGCCGCCCGTCCCGGCACCGCCGCGGCGGCATTCGGACGAACGCCGACTCCCTCGCGGCACGCGTTCGCGAGGTGATGGATCAAGCACGCTACGTGTTCTGCGGTGTGAGATCGGCGGAGTCGAACTATTGCGTGTTAACGTTGTGGGCCACCGGCCGACGAGCGCGAATCCCTCCATCCGTGTGCAGCTGTTGTGGACGTGACATTGACTCCTCTCGAATCGCTGTTCGCCGAACTCCTCGGCCCCGTGCGGGCCTTCATCGGTGAGACCGAGGTCGACCTGGGCGCCGCCCGCAGGCGGGCGGTCTTCGCCGTGCTGGCGCTGCGAGCCGGCCAGCCGGTCCCCGTGAACGAACTGATCGACGCGGTGTGGGGGGACGAGCCGCCCTCCAACGCCGAGGCCAGCGTCTACACCTACGTCTCCGGGCTGCGCAGGCAGCTGGACCCGCAGCGGTCCGCGCGCTCGACGTCCGGGGTCCTGGTGTCGACGGGCTTCGGCTACTCCCTGCGGTTGACCGGTGACTCCTCGGACGTGGCGCTGTTCGAGCAACACCGCCGCCGCGCCGCCGAGCTGGACGCCGAGGGCGCGTTGAAGGAACTGGACGCGGCCCTGGCGCTGTGGCGGGGCGAGGCGCTGTCGGGGGTGCCCGGTCCGTTCGCCTCGGCGCAACGCGCCCGGCTCGCGGAGCTGCGGCTGCTGACCGCGGAACGGCGCGCGGAGCTGGTCCTGGAGCTGGGACGACACGCCGAGGCCATCGCGGAACTCGCCGAACTGGCCGACGAGCACCCGTTGCGCGAGGGGTTGCGCGCACTGCTGATGACCGCCCTGCACCGATCGGGCAGGCACGCCGAAGCGCTGGAGGTCTTCCGCGACACCCGACGGCTGCTGGTCGACCAGCTCGGCATCGAGCCGGGGGCGCAGCTGCTCGGGCTGCACCAGCAGTTGCTGCACGAGCTGGTCGCCCCGGCCGCTCCCCTGCGCTCCACCCTGCCGACCCGCAAGCCGCCGGCGGCCCCGACCCTCCTGGACCGCGACCGGGAACTGGACGTGCTGCGCCGGGCGGTGGCCGACGTGGTCGCCACCGGGCGCGGCGGCTGCCTGTGGCTGGAAGCCGAGCCCGGGATGGGCAAGTCGGCGCTGCTGGCCGCGCTGCTGGCGGAAGCCGGGCGGCGGGAGTGCCCGATCGCGTGGGGCGTGGGCGACGAGCTGAGCATGAGGTTCCCCCTGCGGGTGCTGCTGGACTGCCTGGAGATCAGCACCTCCTCGACAGATCCGCGCCGCGTCGAGGTGGCCGAGGCGCTGCTGCACTCGACCAACGCCGGCGCGCAGCCGGAGCCGGAGCTGGACGCGGTGGACCGGTTGGTCGACCTGGTCACCGGGTTGTGCGACCGGGCGCCGCTGGTGCTGGCCGTGGACGACCTGCACTGGGCCGACGACGTCAGCCTCCTGGTCTGGCACCGGCTGACCAGGCTGGCGCGGCGGTTGCCGCTGGTGCTGGTCGCGACCTCCCGCCCGGTGCCGCACCGCGACGACCTGGAGCGGGTGCGCGGCGCCGTGGAGGGCGCGGGCGGCGACCTGGTCCTGCTCGACCCGCTGCCGGACGAGGTGCTGGTGGAGCTGGTCTCCCGGCGCCTGGCCGCGATGCCCACCGGCGCCCTGCGGGAACTGGTGGAGCAGGCGGGCGGCAACCCGGCGTACGCGCTGGACACCGTGGACGACCTGGTGCGCCGCGGTGTGGTGCGGGTCCAGGCCGGCGTGGCGGACCTGGACGTCGAGGGCGGGGGTGAGGACGGGTCCCGGACGCCGGACGCCGCGCCGATGCGCCGGCTGGACTTCCTGTCGGCCTCGACCGTCGAGGTGCTGTGCGCCGGTTCCCTGTTCGGCATGGAGTTCGCCATCGGCGACGTGGCGGTCGTGCTGGGTCGTCCCCCGTCCGAACTGGTGGCGCCCGTGCAGGAGGCGATGACCGCCGGGGTGCTGGTCGAGGCGGACGCCGAGTTCGCGTTCCGCCAACCGCTGGTCCGGCACGCGTTGTACGAAGGGGTGCTCCCCCCGGTGCGCGCCGCGATGCACCGGCAGGCCGCCGAAGTGCTGGCCGCCGCGGGCGCGCCCGCGGTTCGGGTGGCCCGACAACTGGCCTCGCTGCCGGCGTTGGACGCCTGGAGCGCGGGGTGGGTCGCGGACAACGTCCGCGAGGTCATGCTCGCCGACCAGGAGCTGGCGGCCCGCCTCGTGGGGTCGGTCTCCGACCAGCCCGCCTTGAACGACGCGCAGCGCGACCGGTTGACCTCGTGGATGGCGTGGCTGAAGTTCTGGCAGGGCAAGCGGCCGGAGAGCGAGGCGCGGGCGGTGCTGGCGCGCACCCGGGACCCGCACCTGGCCGCCGAGATGCGGTGCGTGCTGGCCATGCTGCACTCCGGTGAGGGGCGCGTGGACATGGCGGTGGAGACACTGCGCGTCGCGGTGGAGGACGAGGCGACGCCGGAACCGTGCCGGACCAGGCAGGAGTCGCTGCTCGCGGACATCCACCGCTCGGGGCGGCTGGACCTGGAGGCGGCCGAGCGGTCCGCGCACAACGCGATCAGCAGGGCGGAGCTGGCGGCCGATGGGTTCGCCATCGGCCACGCGCTGCGCGTGCTGTGGCAGATCAGCACGGTGCGCCGGGACCACGCCGAGGCGCTGGACCGGGTGGACCTGGCGCTGACGATGATCGGCGACCCGCAGGACGTGCACGAACTGCGGCCGGTGCTGCTGGAGAACCGGTCGTCCACGTTGCAGAGCCTGGACCGCCTGGAGGAGGCCGGCCAGGCGCTGCGCGCGGCGCGCGCCCGGGTCCGCAAGGGCCCCAGCGTCGCCTACCTGCGCGCCTACACGGCCGTGTACCAGTACTGGACCGGCCGCTGGGACGAGGCGCTGGCCGAGCTGGACCAGGCGTCGGAGGTGGTCAACCACTACGGGATGGCCGACCACGGTCCCGCCCTGCTGGTGCCCGCGGTCGTGGCGCTCGTCCAGGCGCGGCGGGGTCGGCTCGACGCGGCCCGGGAGCAGCTCGAGCGCGTGGCCGACCACCCGATCTCGCTGGTGGCCGACAAGGAGCACGCCGACTTCCTGTACGCCGCGCGGGCACTGGTCGCCGAGTGCGACGGCGCGGACGCGGCGGCGGTGTTCGCCCACTTCGAACCGCTGCTGGTCGACTTCCCGGGACTGATGACGCCGCGGCACCCGTGGATGCCCGGCGCGGTGCGGGTGGCCGTGTCGTCGTCGGCGTACGACCTCGCCGAACGCGCGTACCTGGTGAGCGAGGAGGAGGCGGTGCGGGAGCGGGTACCGGCCCGGGCGTTCGCCGCCGAGGCCCGTGCCCGGGGGCTGCTGCGGGGCGACGTCGAGGCGTCGCGGACCGCCGTGGCGCGGTACCGCTCGGCCGGTCGGCCGGTGGAACTGGCCGAGGCCCTGGAGGACTTGGCCGTGGTGCTGGCCGGGCAGGGGTCGCGGGACGAGGCCGCGGGCGCCCTGCGGGAGGCGGTGTCGGGGTACGCGGCCCTCGGCGCGGTGCTCGACATCCGACGCGCCGAAGCCCGGTTGGCCGCCTGCGGCGTGCGCTGAGCGGGGGTCGTGCCCGGCGGCGCCCCGAGGGGGAGGGCTGCCGCCGGGCACGGTCGGGTCGTCGCGCGAGTACCGGCCGGCACGGGGTCGGGGAGCCGCCCGCGGTCGGTGCCGCGACGCCCTGGTCAGGGGGTGCGGGTCAGGGGTGGCGCAGGACGGGGGTGACCTGCGGGACTGCCCCCGCGCGGAACTCGTCGTCGGGTCGTGCGTCGATCAGCCCGTTGTCCGCCATCCACCAGCGGTCCGTGGGCGCCTCGTCGGGGTCGGCCGGCGTGGCAGGGGCCTCAGGGGCGTTCCGCAGGGTCTTGGCCGCCTCCCACCTGAGGCGAGCGGGCAGTTCTTCCACGTCGACTGGCGACGCCAGCAGTAAGGCGCTCATGGGTCCTCCGTCGTCAGGTGGGGTCAGATCAGGCCGCAGCGGACCGCGTACGCCACGGCGTGCGGCCGGTTGCGCAGGTTGAAGCGGGTGGTGACGCCGTAGATGACGTTCTTGACGGTGCGCTCGGAGTAGGAGAGCTTGGTCGCGATCTCCGCCGTGTCCAGGCCCTCGGCCATCATGCGCAGGACCTCTTCCTCGCGCGGCGTCAGGCGCGTCCCCGAGGTGGTGCCGAGCTGCTCCAGCAGCTGGCGCTGCAACCGCTCCACGTCCTTGAGCAGCACGCCGAGCAGGTTCGGCGGCATGATCGCCTCGCCGGCCGCCGCCGCCAGGACGCTGTGCAGGAGGCGGTCGGCGGTGGCGGCCGTCCTGAGCAGCACCGCCACGACGCGGCACTCGACCGCGGTCAGCAGGCTCGACTCGTCGAGGTCCGTGGCCACCAGTACCACCGGGGTGCCGACCTCGGTGGCCGCCCGGCGCATGCCGGTCACCACCTCGGTGGTCAGCCGGTCCACCGCCACGACCGCCACGTCGGCGAGGTGGCGCTGCTCGGCGGGCAGCAGCACCACGTCCGGGCTGGACTCCAGGTGGCCGGCCAGGCCGGCCAGGCTCAGCGGGTCCACCGCTTGGAGGACCACTTTGACTCTGCGCACCGACGCCTCCGAAGAACTCCGGGTTGTTCTGCGGGAAGTGTGGGCGGAGGCCACCACAATGCGTCTGAATTCTCTCTACAGGGCCGCCACAATCAGGAGCAGAAGTCTGAAGATGCCCTCTGACCTGCGAAAATGGGTTCGCCCCACGCGGGACGCGGTGTGCGTCACACCCTCGGGAGCCTGTCCGCGGCCTCGTGGGGCGCGGGCCGTCACCGGTAGTGGACGACGTGCAGGGTGGTGGTGTCGTCGTCGGGTGGCGTGAAGGGGGCGGTGGTGGTGGCGTCGGCGAGTTGGAGGCCGCCTTTGGCGCGGCGGGCGTTGAGCAGGTGGCCGACGGTTTCGCGGCCGCGGGGGTCGTGGCGGCGGATCCAGATCACGGCGGCGGTGCCGATCGCGCGGGTGGTGAGGTCGGTCAGTACGTCATCCCACCGGGTGTGGGTGGTGATGTCGGTGACCTCGCCCAGGCGGGCGAGGGTGGGGGTGAACCAGGCGGCGGGGCCGGGGGCGGGGGGTGCGGGCAGGGCCGTCTCGCCGGCGTCCCAGCGGGACAGCCACGTCCACGGGTCGGCGTTGGGCAGGGCGAAGGGGGTGCGGGCGGGGTCCTTGGGCACGACCAGGGCCGCGTCGAGCATCTGGTCGCGGGGGTCGCCCGAGGAGCGGAAGGCGCGGGTGGTGCAGGCGAACAGCCAGCCCCTGGACAGCTCGTCCTGCGGGGACGGGTCCACCAGGACCACCTCGTCGCCGTAGACCCCCGCCAGGTGCCGCTCGGCCGCGCGGACGGCGTCGGCGAAGTCCCATTCGGGCAGGACCGGTCGGGGTCGGTGGAAGCGGGCCAGGACGAGGCCGGCGACGGTGGCGGTCTCCAGGTCGGCGAGGGTGCCGCGCAGGGGGTCCAGCACGGCGACCTCGCCGTTGTCGTTGTGGGCGTAGAGCAGGTGGCCGGTGGCCTCCACGCCGGCCAGTTCCCGTCGCACCCAGATCACGCCCCTGGTGTCGGGTCCGCCGGCGCGCACCGCCTCGATCACCTCGGGCCAGGTCGCGCAGGTCGCGACCTGCGCCTGCGGGAAGTGCGCGGTGTGCAGCCGTTCCCACCAGCCGGGTCGTTCGTCGGCGGGGTGCCAGGGCAGTGCGGAGGCGGGGGCGTGGTCGACGGCGGCGTCCAGGGCGATGACGCAGTTGCGCGCGTTGACGCGCCTGGTCCAGTCGGCCTCGGCCGGCGCGTGCCGGTCCGCCGCGTGCCGGTCCGCCGCGTCCTCGTCCAGGCCCAGGTCGTCGAAGGGGCGGTCGTTGGGCAGCGGGTAGGGGGCCTCGCCGGTCGTCGGCACGGCGATCGTGGCGGCCAGCAGCGGGTCCCGGCTCTCGCGGAAGCGGCAGCCGAACACCGCGACCCGTGACGTCTCCAGCAGGGGGTGCCTGCTGGACTTCACCGTGCCGCCGTAGACCCGGTCGAGCCACTGGTCGGCAGTGTCCCGTGCTTGCGTCACGCGCACCTCATCGGTTCCGGATGTCTGCTGCTCTGGTCGGGGTGGTGGAGGACGCTACGGGACCGGGCCGGCCGTCGGGGTCGTGGCGGTGGTGGGCGGCGGGGCCGGCTGCGGCAGGTCCGGCAGCGGGATGAACTGGATCCTGACCGCACGGTTCAGCACCGCCGGGCGATGATTCTGCGAGTCGAAGAACGTGACTTCACCGCGGTCGTTCCAGGCGTTGACGACGTGCCCGATGCCGTCGGAACGGGTGATGCCGACGCTGACGTGCCTGCCCGGCTGCGCGGCGAGGTGGTCGACCACCTCGTGGTAGTTCGCGACGATCCGGGACGTCGCCCCGAAGGTGGACTCGAGGAGGGCGATCGAATCCGGTGCGGGCAGCGGCGGCGCCGCGACCGGGCGGCCGTGCAGCGTCTCGTGGGTGGCGATCACGCAGTACAGGCAGTTCACGTCGTGGCCGGGGACGTTGTTCTCGAAGTTCACCCGGTTCACGTTCGACAGGCCGGGATAGGCCGTGCTCGCCCACGTGGCCGCGGCGTTGTCGTCGGCGAACGCCGCGGCGTGCTTCGTGCCCGGCGGCAGCCACCTGGCCAGCTCGGCCGCGTGCTCGGCGTCGTGCCGGGCGTTGAGCCGGCTTTCCTCGACCCTGCGCTCATCGGCGTGGAGGGCGTCCAGCTCCGCGTCGGCCTGCTGCCGCTCCTGCTCCTGCCTGGCCTCGAGGTCCTGCTCCGCCTTGAGGCGCTCGGCGTCCTGCGCGGTCTTGAGCTGCTGGGCGGCCTGCTGCCGCTCGGTGAGCTGCCACTGGTCGAGCTGCTCCTCGAAGCTCCTGCGCTCGTCAGCCATCCAGGTGGTGAGCTCCTGCTCGACCCGCTGCCGCTCGGCGGCATGCTCGGCGTCGAGCTGCTGCTCGACGGTGCGCTGGAAGGCCGCCTGGTCGTCCATCAGCTGCTGCCAGACCTGGTTCGGGTCGAACGACCCGGGCGCGACGGCGAGCCGCTGCCGGATCTGCGCCTCCACGAGATCGCGCTCACGGGCCTGCTCCGTCAAGACCTGCTCAGCGACCTGCCGCCGGCGCTCCTGTCGATCGGCCGCCCGCTCGGCGCGGACGCGGTTGTACTCCGCTTGGAGCCGGACGACCACCGCGTTGCGCCCTTCGAACCGGTCCTTCAGCTGCCGGGCGCGAAGTTCCTCTTCGGCTTTGAGCCGCTGGTCGTCGAGTCTCGCGGCCAAAGCGGCACGACCGGCGTCGCGCTCGGCCTGGTGCTTCGCCTCCAGCGCCATCGCCCGGGCCTGCCTCGCGGCCTCCTGACGGGCCACGACCGCGTTGCTCTCCATGAGCCACTCGGACCGGTGGAGCGAGGTCAGGGCAGCGGCGGCGGCGTCACGCCGGGCGATGGTGTCGACCGTGCCCGTGCTCGGCGTCGGCGAGTTCGGGGTGGGCGAACCGAAGGCACCGGGCACGCCGAAGGCGCCTGTCGCCGTGGCCGCCGACGCGCCGAAGGTCTGCACGACGTGCGGGGTGTAGGTGCTCCGGCCGTTCGGGCCCTGGACCGCGTCCACCTCGATCGGGGCGACCGCGGGCAGGTCCGTGCCGAACGGCGTGTAGGTCGTCGGCGGACCGGACGGGTGGTGCACCACGATCGGCGTCCGGAGCTGCGTCGCGAGCGCCTGGGCGGCGATGTGGTCGGCGTTCGCCGCGCTCTCGGCGTCGGCCCTCACCTGCGCGGGGTCCGGCACGTCGGGCAGCGGACCCGTCTCCACCGGTCCACCGTCCGGGTGAACGTCGGGACCCGTCATCACGTCGCGCCACACCGCGCCGGGGACCTGCCTCATGGTGAACGGGTCGAACTCCGGGTTCGCCCCCGGCTGCACGACCGAGTTGACGAGGTCGCCGTTGGTGGTCGGGTGGTCCGTGATGAAGTCCGCGAGCTGCCGGCGGATCTCGATCTCGGCCTCTGCCTGCGCCTTGGCGTCACCTCTGAGCTTGCCCGTCTCGGCGCTCAGGGACGACACGTAGCCGGTCACGTCGAGGCGCAGCGACGCCGGGTCGATTCCCCGCGCCCAGCCCACCGCGGCGTACAGGCCGTTCGGGGCGGGCGGGAGCGTCGAGGGCAGGTTCGCGATGTTGTTCATCGCGCCGAACCTGCGCTGCATCGACGCTTCCGGCCCGGACATCGCGGTGTTGACGCCCGCGACGGTCTTGACCAACCGACTGCTCTGGTCGAGACCCGCCATCACGCCCGGGTGACCGGGCACCGGCGTCGACATCGCCGAGTCCACCTTGCGGCTGGGGCCGGCACCCAGGTCCTTCGCGACCTTGGCGACCTCCGTGAACCGGGGCGCGGTCGACGGCTGGGGCGGCAGTCCGCTCGGACCGCCGGGTGCTGTCCGCACGGGGTTCGGGTTCGGATCGGCCACGAGGTTCACGGGGTCTCGGTTGACGCCGGCGAGCTTCGGGAACTTGTCCCGGAAGCCGCCGAGGCTCGTACCGCCCTTGTCGCTCTTCGTGTTGAAGAAGCGGTCCGCCACACCGCCCAGCGCGGCGTGCGACTGGGGGACCGAGCCCAGCTCGGCGTAACCGAGCGCGATGCGCGTCAGGTCCGTCTCGATCGCGGCGCCCTTGAAGTCCGAGATGAACGCCCGGGTCCGGATCGGGTGGCTGTAGTTCTGGGCGTCGACCGCCAGCTGCGAGAGCTGGAAGTCCATCCGATCGGCCGCGTCGATCCCGCCGTCCGCGGTGGCGTCGGCCATCCTCCGGTCGTGGATGGCGCCGAGCTCGTTGGCGAAGAAGTTGTTCAGCGCCTTGCCGAGCATCGAGAACTCCGCGCCGCCGTTGCCGAACCGCACGGTCGGGTCGACCAGCGGCGCGACCCCGTCGAAGAACAGGTTCGGCTCGGGCGTGTACGGCAGCATCGGGCTGGTCTTGGCCTGCTCGACGCGGGCGTCCATGTCCTGCGTGATCTTCCGGGCGAAATCCCTCTTGAACTTCTCGGCGTCGGCGAGCTTCTCCGCGATCTTCTCCAGCTTGGCGATCCTGGCCGCGTCGGGCTTGCCGGAGGCCCGGAGCTTGGCGATCTGGTTGACGCGCTTGGCCTCCGTGTCCTGGACCAGGGTGTCGAGGTCGGGCGTCCGGTAGCCGCCGCTGAACATCAGCGGGCGGGCCGGCGGGAGGCCGTCGGGGCCCTTCATGCTGTCCACGACGTGGTTGAAGATGTGCCGACCCGACGGCACGTCGCGCGAGCCCAGGTCGAAGTCCTGCACCGCGATGTACGGGTGGCTCCCGTTGTTCGCCATCGCCGAGATCGCGAACTTGTTCGGCGTGCTGTCCAGCGTCTCGTTGCGCATCGTGCCGTACGGCAGGTTGCCGCTGGACGGCATGTCCCAGGTGAAGCCGGTCAGCGCCACCGGCACGTCGATGCCCGCGAGCACCGGTTCCAGCTCGGCCAGCTTCGCCTCGACCGCCGCCCGCGCGTTCGGGTCCAGGTCGCCCCGGGTGTTCACGCCGATCACGAACGCCACCCTGCCGTCGAGGCCCTCCGCGCCCGCCGTGATCCGGTCGACCACGTTCCGCAGGGACTCCGCGTCGATGTCGCTGACCGGCACGATCGCGTTGACGACGAAGCCGACCGGCCTGTCGTTCTCGACGTTCGCCTCCAGGTCCGCCAGGTAGCCGCCCGGCGTCGGAAGGTGGACCGGCCTGCCGTTCGCGAGGTTCCCGAAGGCCTCGTTGAACCTGGTCGTCGCATCGTTCCCGAGGTCGACGACCAGGCTGCTCGCATCGCCGTCGGTCACCCCGGTGCCGGCCGCCGGGGGCAGCGGGCTGTTGACGTCGTCGTCCCACGTCACCCCCGCCACCGGGTCGACGTCCAGGCTCGCCCCGCCGGTCGCCCCGCCGGTCGCCCCGTCGGGCGTGCCGTCGGCGCGCGGGCGCTTCGCCCTGTCCTCGGCGCCGGTGTCCCGGGTGCCCTCCGGACCGCTGTCGCCTTCGTCGTCGCGCTTGCGCTTGTCGCCGGCCAGGACGACCGAGTCCGCCGTCCGCTCCGGCGCCTCGCCTTCGCCGAGCACCCGGAACTGGCCCGACTCGAACAGCTGGACCTTCGTCGGGTACGCCTCCACCGGACCGGTGCGCCCCAACTCCGCGTTGATCCTCTGGAGCGCCCCCAGCCGGCCCACCTCGCAGCTGAGGAACGTCAGCGTCCACGAGGGGTCGGTCAGCGCCGCCACCACCCGCAGGAAATCCTGCTCGGGCAGCACCAGTTCCCCACCCGAGGTGCGCGGCAGGTGGAAGCCCCGGCTGTCGTGGTGCGCCACCACGAAGAACCGCCGCGCGCCGGTGCCCAGGACCGGGAAGTACCGGGTCGCGCCGTTGGCGAACGCCCGGACCGCGATCCCCGCCTCATCACCAGCCAGGAACGCCGCACCGACCTCCCCACTCCTGTCGTGCAGCTTCACGACACCCACCTCGGTGAACGACGCCCCGGCGGGCGGCGCGTCGGGCTGATCCGGGGTTTCGACGGGCGCGGGCGCCTCGTGGTACCGGCTGCCGTCCTCGATCGACCGCACCCCCGTCCGGGGGTCCTGCTTCACGAGGCGATCGGCCACCCACAGCGTCACCGGGACCCGGTCGGCGCGTTCGAACGCCCGTCGGAGGCGACGGGCCGCCTCCGTGCCCTCCGGACCGCCGAGGACACCCAGCGTCGTCACCTTGTGCTCACCGGGCGGGTGCGGCGCGGAGGTGTAGATCCGGTTGCCGGTCAGGACCCGGCCCGCGTCGTCGGGCCGGAGCCGCACCACGTCCCCCTCGTACGCGAGGTCGTAGCTGGTGCGCGCACGCACCAGCACGCGGTCGCCGTCACCGGTCGCGGTGATGAACCAGGGCGGCACGGGTCCGGCGGACCACCCGTGGGGGAGGTCGACGAGCTCGACGACCTCCGTGTGCGAATCGGTGTCGAGCGGCACCTCACCGGTGTAGTGGGTCACCTTCGACTCCACCTCGCTGCGCCGCGCGGCGGCCATGAGGATCGCCTCGTGCGATTCGACGGGGAGGATCTGCCCTTCGAGGAGGCCGGTCACCGGGTGCACCAGGGGGAAGGTCATCACGTCGTCGGGCCCGGGCGTCAAGCGGTGGAACACCCGGAACGCGCCGCCGCGCACACCTCCGACGCGGTCCGGGCCGAAGTCCGCCGGGCCGTCGAACCACAGCACGTCGCGGAAGTAGCCCTCGCGCGCCATCCCCTCGGCGAATTCGTCCACTCCGACCGGCCCGTCGCCGAACGTGGCGAACAACAACGGCAGGTCCGGGTCGGTGCCCGCCACATCGCGCAGACCGGTGCTCTCGGCGAGGGCTCGGGCGAGGGCGAGGGCGGACAGGGGCTCGACCTCGCCGTCCGAGCGGGAGACGAGGTAGCCCGAGCCCGAACGGGTGCCGAGCAGCATCGGTGGCTGCTCCCCCGAAGGCCACTCCCGCTCCCCCGGCGTGACGGCGGCGTCACCCAGCAGCCGCGCCACGCTTTCCGGAGTGGAGTGCCAAGCCCACGCCGCGGCCCGGGCGACGTGGTCGTCGTCACCCGGTGCGCGCGCCACCAGGGCGACGACCCGGCCGTCCTTCGCGGTCAGCTCGGTCAGTTCGACGTCACGGGAGCGCAACCGCGAGACCGACCGGAACGAGTGCCGTCCGTTCCTGGTGACCAGCGCGTAGACGTCGCGGAAGTGGTGCTCCGCGTGCAGGGCGGAGGCGAAGTCGAAGCCGACGCCACCCGCTCGAACCCGCGTGCCCACGTCCTCGCCGATCAGCACCACGGGGCGGTCCGAGTCGGCTTCCAGGGTGTCGGCGAAGTCGTTGTCCAGCAGGAACAGCGAGCCGGTCTCCTCACCGCCGAGGTGCACGGCGCCGCCGTCCAGGTCGACCCCGACGTGGCGCTCGGCGGAGTCCAGGATCACCAGGACCGGGTCCAGGCCGTTCCAGCGGCGATCGCGCCGCCGACCTTCCCGGATGTCGCGGACGACGTCTTCCAGCGCCTGGGCGAGCGGGCGCGGTCCCCGCAGGCGGAACTCGCGGTCGCCCTCCTTGGCGATCAGGCCCTCGATCGGCAGGCCGGGGCCCCGGAGGAAGCCCCCACCCGCGGGCAGCACGACGGGGAGGTGGGCGTCGTCGAGCACCCGTCCCGCGAACTGCAGTGCGGGTCGGTACCCCTCCACCTCGTGCAGGAGCCGCAGCAGTTCCCGGTTCAGGTCGCCTGCCGCCTCGTCCCCGAGGGTGACGAGCACCAGCGGTCTGCGCACCGGGCCCGCTGCCGCGAGGGCGGAGAAGCCGAGCGCCGTCAACAGGCGCAGCACCTGCCGGGCACCCAGCTCGCGCACCCGGTCGTCGTGCAGGCGGATGACGTACCGCCCCTCCTCGCTCTCCAGGTGCAGCGTGAACGGCCGGGCGCGGTCGCCGACCGTGCTCGTCGCCCACGGCGCCGTGACCACGCGGCGAACGGTCCGGCCCCTGACTGCGACACCCATGAGGTGCTCGGTCCCGGGACCGAGCCGCGCCGTGGTCTCGCGCAGCGACCGGTACCGGCGGTCGTCGGCGAGCAGGGCCATCCCCCGCGTCCCTCCGACGCCGTCCTCCAAGAGCTGCCACCGCACGTCCGAGGGGCGCAGCGGTGACACGTCCACGAACCGGGCCGCGTCCAGGTTCACCCGCACGGCGTACGGGGGGTCCAGCAGCGGCCTGGTGTTGACCTCGACCCGACGGAGGGGGCCGTCACCGCGCAGCGCCTCGGCGAACCGCTCGGCCGCCGCCACGTGCGACCCGCGCCAGTCCGACCGCTCGACCACGAGCACCACGCGCGCGGCGGTGTCCTCGGTCTTGAGCCGGCCGAGGACCTCGGCGGCCAGGACCTCGGGGGTGGCCCACCTGTCGTGGATGAAGAACATCTCGCCGGCGAAGTGCGCGTACACGTGCACCGCCGCCGTCGCCGGCATCACCGCGTTCAGCTGGTTCCAGCGCGTCACATCGGCCGTGAGCCAGGCCGGGGAGGGGAACATGATGCCGGGGCGTTCGCCGCCCAGCACCACCGAGTCCCCGGTCGGCGCGGCGGGCTCACCCTGGACCAACCGCCGGAAGCCGCCCGAACCGGTCAGTTCGACCCGATCGGGAAAGACCTCCACGCCACCCCGGTGGCCGTACAGCTCCGCCCAGTGCCGCAGCGGCGCCGCGTCGGCCACCTCGCAACTGAGGAGGGTCAGCGTCGACCCCGGGGGCACCACGCCGGTGGTGACCAGCAGCAGCACGAAGGCGCGCTCGTCCAGCGCGACCTCCCCGCCGTCCCGCAGGGGCACGTGGTACCCGGCGGCGTCGTGGTGCGCGGCGACGTGGAAGCGGCGGGAGCCGTCCCCCGTGGCGCCGACCCGCTCCGCGGCGCCGTGGGCGAACGCCCTCCGCGCGACGTCCGCCTCCCGCTCCGGGAGGAACGCGACACCGATGCGGTCGCCCCGGCGGTCCACCAGGTCGACGAGGGCCACGTCCCGGAGGCTCGGCGCGGGCCGCTCGTCCTGCGTGGCGCGGTCGCGCACCGCGAGCGACGCCGCCTCGGCGGCACGCCGCGCGAGTTCGACCTCCCGTACCGCGGAGGAGTGGGCGTCCTCGGCCTCGTGCCGCCGCGCGGTGGCGGCGGCGACGGCCTCGGCCAGGGCATCGACGTCGGCACGCCGACGAGCCGCGGTCTCCCGGTGGAGCTGCGACTCCTGCGCCAGCACCGACCGGATCGACGCCTCGTCCGCTTCCGCCAGCGCGTGTCCGGTGTCCCGCACCTGCCGCTCGGCCGAGGCGGAGCGTTCGCGCGCGGCGGTGAGCCGGGAGTCCAGGTCCGAGAGCGCGTCCCGGGCCCGGGTCAGCTCGTGGGCGGCGGCACGCTCCGCGTTCAGGGCGAGGCGCTCGGTCTCCGCGTGGGCCTCGAAGACCCTCCGGACCTGCTCCAGGTCCGAGGCGGCTTGGTCGTGGTGTCGCACGGCGTCGGCCGGCGCGGTGGCGGTCGGGGCGTGCGGGCCGGCGAAGCCGTCCTCGGGTCGCGACTCCGACGAGCGCCCGTTCACGACACCGTCGGCGTCGGCGATCCGGCGGGGGAATGCGGACGGGGTGTCACCCGAGAGGTTCGACGCGTCGAGGAGGCCGAGGTCGAGCGCGATCCGGCGGGCCAGGAACTCCGGCCCGCGACCGTCACCTCCGGTGAAGGAGTCGACCATCAACCCCGTCGCGACCACCTGCCGGAACTTCTGCTGCACCTCATCCGCCTGGTCGTCCCGCACCACCGGCGACGTCCTGGTGTTGCCGGTCACGGACCCCACGATGCCGTCCGCCCGCACCACCGCGGAGGCGAACGACCTGTCAGCCGATTCCAGTGCGGCACGCAACGGCGGAAGTCCCTCGGCCACCTCGGCCAACGACTCGACGGTCCACGGCCTCTGCCCCACCTCGACACCGCGGTCGAACAACTCCTGAAGCCGATCACGAATCGGCTCCCGACCGGTCGCCCGCCGAACCGTCAGGACCACAGCGGCATCCTTCAGCACCGACCGGGGCACACCCGCGTTCATGGTCCGGAAGTCCAGGACCGCCCACACCCGCCGCAGATCCTGCGTCGCGTCCACCGCCGCGCCGGTCAGCAACCACGCCCGGGCCGCCGAGGCCTCCTCCGGAGACGACTCCGGCAGCGCGAACTCCCGCGAACCCAGGTACAGCGCCGTCTGGTGCGTCATGATCTCGGCGGCCAGGTACGGGCTGTCCGCCACGGCGTTCGAGGGCACCAAGTGCGGGACGTCCGTCCGGATGCCGGTCAGCAGGTCGTCGGTGACGTCCTCGACGAGGTGGCGGATCTCCTCCGCGTCCGACTCCCCCCGTCCCACCTCTTGGTCCGCGTCCCCATCCACCTGGTTCCACCACGCGTCCGGTGCGAACACGCCGGACCTCACGATGCTCCAGGCCCGGTCGAACGCGGCGTTCGCCAACCCGGCGGCGAACACCTCGACCACGTCCTCCCGCACCCCGTCCGCCCCACCCGCGGACCCCAGGAACTCCCGCACCCGAACCCGCGCGACTTCCTGAACCCCCTGCGGCACATCACCCGAGGCGGCGACAGCACGATCGGCCGTCGCCACCACCCCCTCCGAACCGACCGGCGACACCGGCAAGCGGTACGCCGACAGCCGTCGCCCACCGCCATCGACGTCACCATCGACGAGGGCCATGCGGTTCACCAGACCCGTCGCGATGACCGTGACGAAGTGCGACGGGTCCCGGGACAAGCTCGTCCCGGCCATGCCCGACCTGATGAAGGAGTTCGCCCACGAGGTCGCGACCTCGGTGATCATCGCTCCGACGACCACGGCCAGGTCCTCGGCCACGCCCGGCGGGACGGGGCTGTAGGAGGTCCGGAACGCCACCACGGCTTGCGCCCGCCGGTGCACCGACTCCCAGTTCCGGTGGTCGACGAACCCGGTCCTCAACCCGATGCGGTGCTGCCTCAAGCCCTCCGCGTCCCAGATCCTCGCCGAGGCTCGACGAATCGCCCTCCTGCGGCCGGCCATGCGGTTCGCGATCTCCCGGACCGACGACACCACGGTCGTCGGGTCCCGGCCCTCGACCAGCGCCTCGGCGGTGAGGTCCACGAGCTGCGCCCACACCTCCGCACCCACCACGCCGGCCGAGCCACCGGCCTCCCCCACCACCTGGGGAGCCCGCAGGTAGACGATCTCCTGGAGCGACGGTGGCATGGCGAACACCCGCTTGCGGGCATCCAGCGCCCGCCTCCTCAACAGGTCCAACGTCCGGCTGACGTCCTCCCCGAACCAGTCGTGGTCCAGCAAGCCCATTCCACTACCAGGGGAAAGCGGTTCTCCGCCGTCCGAATCCGAATCCGAGGTCGAATCCGAATCAGAGTCCGAGGTCGAATCCGAATCAGAGTCCGAGGTCGAATCCGAGTCCGAATCTGAGTCCGAGGTCGAGTCCGAATCCGAGTCCGAATCCGAGTCCGAATCCGAGTCCGAGGTCGAGTCCGAGTCCGAGGTCGAGGTCGAGGTCGAGGTCGAGGTCGAGGTCGAGGTCGAGTCCACGTTCAGAAGAGGACCCGAGTCCGAATTCGAATCCGAGTCCGAATCCGAGGTCAAGTCCTCCGGCGTCCCGAATCGCAGCAGTTGTTGGGTGAGGTTGTCGATCTGCCACAGGTGACGTGGCCGGACGATACCCTTGCCGAGGTGGTCCTCGGTCGAAGAACCCCCATCGGCAGGGCGATGCGGCCGCAGCACGAAGTCGGCGCTGCCGCGCACGTGATCCGGCCGGTCCGGAGATTCGTCGGGAACACCCAGGAGCGTGCCGACCTTGCTGAGGAAGTAGCGGAAGTCATCGACCTGGTCGTACATGGAGCCGGAGGTGTGCCGGGAGTTGTCGAAGTGGGCGTTCGACCAACTGGTGAATTCCACGGTGACGTGGAACTGCTCGCCGCCCGGGAGTCGGTATCCCCGGTTGAACACCTCGTCCATCCTCGCCAGTGCGCGGCCCAGCAGCGCTTCCGGTGGCCGCTTGTGGAACTTGAGGACGAACTCCCGGACCTGAACGCCGTCCACCTCGAATTCCCGCAGGTCGTAGGCGATGGAAGCTCGCGGCCCGGCCGGCACGAACCGGCGCGAGGTGATCGTGCTGGTGCGGAGGGCTTGGAAGTGCTCACCGCGCACGGTGCCCAGCAGCGGGGCGTCCCCGCCGACCTCCCGGATGCGATCCGGTGACACCGGGTCACGCGGCTCGAACCACTCCGCGCTGGGTGCCTGGCTGTGCCGCCACGACGGGTCGCCCAGGATCGCCCACCGCGCCGCCCGGGCCGTCAACCGCTCCCTCGGTTCCGCCACCAGCCACTCCGCCGGTCCCACCGGTGGCAGCGTGGCCAACGCGTAACTCATCGGCTGCGGTCGAAGGGTCCAGTCCACGAAGACTTCCACCCGCCCCGCCGCACCCTCCTCGTTCACCACCTCGACGAAGACGTCCCTGTTGTGGAAGACGGCGGCCACCCGGGACGCGGCCAGTCCCCTGAGCAGCACACGAGCCGGCTGGTGCCCCCACAGCGAGCGCTGCTGCTGCGCGGCCTCCAGCTTCGCGGCGAACCTCGACACCGCCCCCGGCAATGACCCCGGGGTGTCGTCGCGAATGAGGAAGACACGCTCCCGGACGAAGTTGTCCGGCGTCGAGGTCTCCGGGGAACTCGGAAAACGGAGGTTCGCGACGTCGACGAGTCCCAGGTCGAGCGCGATCCGGTAGGCCAGGAACTCCGGCTCGCGAACGTGCCTGCCGACCAGTGCGTGGACGACGGCCTCGGCCGCGACCACCGTGGTGAAGGACTCCAGCACCTCCTCGGCGATGCCGGCGGGCAGCATCGACGACGTCCTGTTCCCCCCGATCGTGGACAGGACGGTGCTGCGCGCCCGTTGCCGGGCCGCGGACACCAACCGGCGGTCCACCACCCTCCCCAAGAGCTCCTGCGCGGGCTCGACGCTCTCCTCCAGGCCCTGGGGGGTCCACCGTGCTGTCCCGACACCGATGCCGAGGTCGAACAGCTCGCGACGGGGCAGCTCGGCCTCCGCCTCCAACTCGCGCACCGCCTGCGGGGCGAGCCTGGGCCTGATCATCTCCGACATGAAGATCGCGGCGAAGTCCTTGTCCCGAGTGGGGGACGCGCCGAGGCGGGCCGTGCGGAAGCGGACGACGTCATCCGCGGCCCCGTACAGGGGAAGCGCCTGCTGCGGGTCGAAACTGGTCACCAGGCGCAGTGCCGTTATCGACTCACTGTTGCGCACGACGGACGGCGTCGACTTCCAGTCTCCCAACTGGAGCGCCAACCGGTGCGCCTCGACCTCGACATCCCGGTCCGCACCACCGGCCGGAACCCGGATCACCAACCTGGCGACGACGACCCTCTCCAGGCTCTCCGCCACGTCGCCCGGCAACCCCCCGGCGGGAACGCCGGACTCGACGAGGAGCCGCGCACGCCGCAACGCGGCCTGCACCAACTCCGCCGCAACCGCCTCGACGACGTCCTCCCGCACCGTGCCGGGGACCGCGTCCGAACCGACGGCGGTCCGCACGACGAAGGCCCGCGCACGCCGCCCCGCGGTCTGCGCCAGCTTCGCGACCGTCTCCTTCGCGCCCTTCGGCACGTCCTCGGGGTCGATCGACGGCACCTCGGACCGCACGTCGAAGCGCAGCGGGTGCACCAAGAACCCCGCCCCGCCACCGGGATGGGTCAAAGCGATCCGGCCGACCAGTGCGGCGGCGAGCGGCAGGACCAGGTCCTCCGCCGGCTGCGAAGGCAGGTTCTCCGGCCCGACACCCGAGGCGACGATGCGCCCGGCCCGCTCGGACGCGTTCCTCCACAACCCGTGCGCGAACACCTCGACCGCCGACTCGGCGAACGAGTGGTCGAGCACGCTGTACGACGACCTCGTCTCCACGATCGTCCGCGCCCGGCGCACCGCGGCACGCCAAGTGCGGGGCTCCACGGCACCGGACCTGGCCACCTCGCGCGCCCGAGCGGCCTTGCGGCGCAGGCGTTCGGGCGTCCACGTCCTCCGCGTCCCGCTCCGCTGCGGTGTCGTGCCGGCGAGCAGCGTCCTCGTGACCCGCCGGAGTGCCGACACCGCCGTGTCCAGGTTTCCGTACTCGGTCAGCGCCGCGGCGGCGAGGTCCACCAGGTCCGACCACACCGCCACACCCAACTCCTCGGCGGAACCGCCGGCAGTCTCGACCACCCAGGGAGCCCGCAGGTACACGACCTGCTGCAGGAACCGCGAATCGCCGAACAGCCGCCCCCGCGCGGCTTCCGCCTGCCGCGTCACCACCTCGTGCGTCCACTCGGTGGACTCGTCGGACAGCACGACCTCCAGCGGCCCGTACAGCGCGTAGGCCGGCGGCTCGCGTCCGTCCTCGTCGTTCACCGGACCGGGGTCCGCGGGTGCGGGGAGGACCGGGGCATACGGACTGGCGAAGCCGTCCTCCCGCTCCACCGGCCCCGTCCCGACCGACTGGGTACCGCGCTGCAGCAGGACGTTCATCCGCCGGTCGATCAGGACCAGGTCCTCGGGCCGCAACTCCGACGAACGCCCGTTCATCACACCGTCGACCGCGCTGACCCGACGCGGGAACACTGACGCGACAGCACGAGGCTCGATGTCGTCGTCCAACCCCAGCACGTGCCCGACCTCGTGCGCCAACACCTCCGGGCCGGCATCGGCCCGCCACGTGACCTGGTCCGTACGCCACGACGAAGGCGAGACGCGCACGTGCGCGTCCTGCTCATCGGTGAACTCCACCGTGACGTGGAACTGCTCACCACCCGGCAACCGGTACCCCTGGTTGAACACCTCACCCACACCCCGCAGGGCGTTGGCGGCCACACGTGCGCGCTCACCGGGGGTGAACCCCTCGGCCGGGAACACCCCGACGGGGAGGAACACCCCGACGGTGAAGTCACGCACCCGCACACCGTCGACCTCGAACTCCCGCACGTCATAGGCGATCAAGGTCTGCACACCCGAGAGCCTGCTCCCGTGGTGCGCCACCACGCTCGTGCCCGACACGTGGAAACGCTCACCGCGCACCGTGCCCACCACCGGCGCCGACCTCCGCACCTCCCGGATACGCGCCGAGGACACCGGATCGCGCGGCGCGAACCAGTCCGCGCCGACGGCTTGGCCCTGTCGCCATGACGGGTCGTCCAGGATCACCCACCGCGCCGCCCGGGCGGCCAACCGCTCCCGCGGCTCCGCCACCAGCCACTCCGCCGGTCCCGCCGGCGGCAGCGTGGCCAACGCGTAACTCATCGGCTGCGGTCGAAGGGACCAGTCCACCAGGACTTCCACCTGGTCCCAGGACCCCCACTCGTCCTGCTCCACCTCGACGCCGGGCACGCCACTTTCCTCGAAGACGTCGACCACCCGGGGCGCGGCCAGGCCGGTGACCCGCACGCGAGCCGGCTGGTAACCCCGCTGCAGGCGCTCCTGCTGCGCGGCTCCCACCTCGTCGACGAACCTCGACAGCTCCTGCGCCTGCTGCTCCGGCAGTGGCTCCAGGTCACCGCCGCGGATGGGGAAGACCGCCTCCCTGACGGAGCTCTCCGGCCCCGAGGTCTCCGGGGACCGGGGACGCCGGGAGTCCACGGCACCGACGAGGCCGAGGTCGAGCGCGATCCGGTAGGCCAGGAACTCCGGTTCGCGAACGCGCACGCCGACCAGGGCGCGGACGGCGATCTCGGCCGCGACGACCGTGGTGAAGCGCTCCAGCACCTGCATGGTGGTATCCGCGGGCACCACCTCTGACGTCCTGTTCCCACCGATCGTGGACAGGACGATGCTGCGCGCCCGTTGCTGAGCCGCGGATGCCAACCGACGGTCCACCCTGTCCAGGAGGTCCTGCGCGGACTCGTCGCTCTTGTGCAGACCCCGGGGGGTCCACGGTGCCGTCCCCACACCGATGCCGAAGTCGAACAGCTCACGACGGAGCGGTTCGACACGCGTCCCCGGTTCCCGCGGCACCCGCGGGGCGAACCGGGTCCTGACCATTCCTGACAGGAAGACCTTGCCGAAGTCCCTGTCCCGAGTGCTGGAGGCGGGGAGGCGGGCGGCACGGAAATCGACGATGGCACGCGCATCGCCGTACAGGAGAGGCGCCTGCACCAGGCTGGGGTCCTGGATCAATTTCAGCACCGCTGCGGATTCGCGGTCGCGCAGGAAGGGCGTCGACTTCCAGTCGCCCAACTGGAGCGCCAACCGGTGCGCCTCGACCTCGACATCCCGATCCACACCCTCGGCCGGAACCCGGGTCAACAACCTTGCGACGACGACCCTCTCCAGGCTCTGCGCCGCATCACCCAATTCCTCCCCGGGAACACCGGACGCGACCACGCGCCGCGCACGCTGCCACGCGACCTGCACCAACTCCGCCGCCACCGCCTCGACGACGTCCTCCCGCACCACACCGGAACCCACGTCCGAACCGGCGGCGGCCCGAACCCGGAGCAGCGCCTGCCGCCGCTTGCCCAACGTCGAGACGTAGAACGCCCGCGCACGGCGCCTCGCGATCTCCCCCATCTTCCGAACCGCCTCGTTCGCGTCCTCCGGCACGACGTCGGAACGGATCTCCGGCACCGACCCGGCCCGCACGTCGAAGGGCAGCGGGTGCACCGAGAACCCCGCCCCGCCACCGGGATGGGCCAGAGCGATCCGGCCGACCAACGCGGCCGCCAGCGCCTCGACCAGGTCCTCCGCCAGCTGCGAGGGCAGGTTCTCCGGTCCGACACCGGAGGCGACGATGCGCCCGGCCCGCTCGAACGCGCTCGTCAACAACCTGTGCGCGAACACCTCGACCGCCGACTCCGACACCGAGTCGTCGAGCACGCTGTACGACGACCTGAACCCCACGACGGCCCGCGCCCGAAGCACCGCGGCACGCCGGGTACGAGCCTCCACGTCACCGAACCCCACCGCCGCACGCACCCGGGCGACCTCATGACGCAGGTGTGCGGGCGTCCACACCTCCCGTGACGCGGCCGGGTTCACCGATACTCCGGCGCGCAGGGCCTCCACGACCCGCCGAAGCGCCGACACCGCCTCACGCAGATCCCCGTACCCGGCCAGCGCCACGGCGGCCAAGTCCACCAGGTCCGACCACACCGCCACACCGAACGCGTCCGTCGAACCACCGACGGCCCGCCTCACCACCTCGGGCGCCCGCAGGTACACGACCTCCTGCAGGAACCGCGAATCGCCGAACAACCACTCCCGCGCGGCTTCCGCCTGCCGCGCCACCACCTCGTGCGTCCACTCGGCGGACTCGTCGGACAGCACGACCTCCAGCGACCGCCACGCCGGCTCCACCACGTAGGCCGGCGGCTCGACGTCGTTCGCCGGCCCCGCGTCGGGTCCGGGGTCGGTGGGTGCAGGGGCGGTGGGTGCGGGGGCGATCGGGGCGTACGGGCTGGCGAAGCCGTCCTCCCTCTCCAGCGGTCCCGCCTCGACCGGCTGGGCACCGGGTCGCAGCAGGGCGTTCATCCGCCGGTCGATCAGGACCAGGTCCTCGGGGCGCAAGTCCGACGAGCGGCCGTTCATGACACCGGCGACCTCGCTGATCCGGCGCGGGAAAGCCGACGCGGCGCGACGGTCCGCGACGTCGTCGTCCAACCCCAGGACGTGCCCGACCTCGTGGGCCAGCACCTCCGGGCCGGCATCGGTCCGCCACGTGACCTGGTCCGTGCGCGCTTCCGTCGACCCACTCACCGGCGAGACGCGCACGTGCGCCTCCCGCTCACCGGTGAACTCGACCGTCACGTGGAGCTGCTCACCACCCGGCAACCGGTAACCCCGGTTGAACACCTCCTCCACACCTCGCACGGCGTTCTCCGCCACGCGCGACCGCTCCTCGGGGGTGAACGCGTCCGTCAGGAAGACCTTGACGGTGAGATCACGCACCCGTGCACCGTCGACCGCGAATTCCCGCACGTCATAGGCGATCAGGGTCTGCACACCCGAAAGCCTGCTCCCGTGGTGCGCCACCACACTGGTGTCCAACACGTGGAAGTGCTCACCGCGCACCGTGCCCACGACCGGAGCGGACTTCCGCACCTCCCGCACCCGCGCCGAGGGCACCCGGTCACGCCGCGGCTCGAACCAACCCTCCCCCGGGTCTGCCGCGGGCGCCGGTCCCGCCGCCGTGACCACTGCGGGCCCCACCGACCTCACGACCGGCGGGACCGGTGGCACCCGAGGTGCCACCGGGTGGAGCTGCCAGTCCACCAACACGTCCACCCGGTCGGGCGAACCCAGGTCGTCCCTCGCCTCGACGTCGGTGGCGTTCCCGTCCCGGAAGACCCGGGCCACCTCGTGGGCGGCCCCTCCGACGACCAGGACGCGAGCCCTCCGGTACCCCGCACCCGAACGCTCGGTCTGCCGCCGCTCGACCTCCTCGACGAACCGCTCGACCTCCGCCCGCTGCTCCGACGACAGCGGTCCTCCGGCCACGAGGCCGTGGAACTCCCGCTCCGTCGTGAAGTCCGGTGAGATCACCGGGAAGTCCTCGTCCTCCTCGTTGTCGAAGCCGGTCAGGAGATCCAGGTCGAGCGCGATCCGGCGGGCCAGGAACTCCGGCCCGCGGCCACCCCCGCCGACGAACGAATCGACCACCAACCCGGTCAGCACCACCTCGCGGAACGCGTGCCGCACCTGGTCGGTCCACCCGCTCCGCACGACCGGTGACGTCCTGGCGTCACCGACGAGGGCGTTCACGATGCTGTCCGCCCGTACGGCGGCGGAGGTGAGGGCCGTGCCCGGTGACGCCAGGGCGTCGCGCACCTGCGGGGTCCGATCGGCGGCGTCGTGCAACGACTCCACCGTCCACGTCCTCTGCCCCACGCCGACACCTCGGTCGAACAACTCCTGGAGCCGATCGCGCTCCGGCACTCGACCGGTCGCCCGCCGGGCCGCCAGGACCACGGTGGCGTCCTCGATCACCGGTGGGGGCACCTCGGTGTTCGTGGTCCGGAAGTCGAGGACCGCCCGCACCCGCCGCAACTCCCGCTGGGCGTCCACGTCGCCCTGGTCGTCCGACCACTGCCGCGCCGCCGCGACCTCTTCCGGTGACAGCTCCGGCAGCGAGAACTCCTGCGAGCCGAGGTGGAGCACGGTCTGGTGCACCAGCACCTCGGCAGCCAGGTACCAGCTGTTCGCACCGCTGTCGTCGGTCACCATCGGGAGGTGTGCCTCGGTCCCGGTGAGCAGCACGTCGAGGACGTCCTCGGCGAGATCCGCGACCTCGGTCGGGTCCGCACCGCCCGGGTCCGCACCTTCCTGGTCGTTCCGCCGCCCGTTCAGGCCGAATCCCACGACGGCCGAGGCGCGGGCGAACGCGGCACCCGCCAGACCCGCGGCGTGCGCCTCGACCTCGCCGTCCGACACCGAGCCCGCTCCCACGGCGGTCAGCTCTCCGGCCGCCAGGGCGTCCCGCACCCGGCGCAGGGCGGCCTCGCGGACTCCCTCCGGTACGCCGGGCGGGGTGGCCGCGGCCTCGTCCGGGCCGCTCGGGAGCACCGGCAGCCGGTACGTCAGCAGCCGCGCCTCGCCATCGCCGACGGCGAAGGCCATGCGGTTCACCAGGCTCGTCGCGATGGCCTCGATCATGCGCCCCGGGTCCCGCGACAGGTTCGTGCTGTCGGCGCCGTGCAGGAGGAGGGAGGTCGCACGGGCGTGCGTGGTTGCCCAGATCAGTGCTCCGGCGGCCACGGCCAGGTCCTCGGCCACCGCTTGCGGGACGGGGCTGTACGAGGTGCGGAACGCCACGATGGCCCGTCCCCTGCGGTGCGCCGACCCCCACTTCCGGTAGCCGCTGAACTCGGTTTCCACCGTCAGCCGGTGCGCGTGCAGCTCGTCCGCGCTCCAAGGTGTCCGTGAAGCGTTCCGGAGCACCGCCGAGTGTGGCAACAGGAAGTCCACGATTCGCCGGACGGCCGCCGTCGCGGTTTCCCCGTCTTCGAGTGCGATCAGTTGCCAGGCGGCGGTGTCCACGAGGTGCGACCACACCTCCCGGCCGAACCTGTCAACCGAACCACCGGCCTCCTCGACCACTCGGGGAGCCCGCAGGTAGAGAAGCTCCTGCAAGGGCAGTGACAAGCGGAAAACCTGCTTCCGCAGAGAACCAGTATCCCGCCGCAACCTGTCCAGCGCCAACGGGACGTGCTCCGCGAAGGCCGGCGCCTCGACGTCGTCCTGCACCGATCCGGCGTCCAAGTCCGGGTTGTCAGCTCCCACTCCCGCATCGAGCGACAACCACTCCCCGTCGTCGGGCGCGAACGGGAAGTGGAATTCGACGCCACCGGTCGCACCCGACGGGGTGGGTGGCACGGCGGTGGGCGGTCGGTCGAACAGCGGTCGGGGTTGGAGCAACTGCTCGGTGAGGTCGTCGATCGTCCACAGGTGGCGCGGCTCGACCCGCCACTCGGCCGTCGGCCGCGTGGTCTGGGCGCGATGCGACGAGAGCAGGTACCCGGCCGGGTCCCGGGATTCGTCGGGCACACCCAGGTGGGTGCTGATCCGGCGCACGACCTCGCGCGGGGTGTCGGCCGGCGTGGCCTCGACGGTGAGGGCGTGCTCGTCCCCCGACCGGTCGGTGAACTCCACGGTGACGTGGAACTGCTCACCGCCCGGCAGCCGGTAACCGCGGTTGAACACCTCGTCCACCGTGGCCAGGACGTCGTCCGGTGACACCCCCGGCGTCCGGACGCGCAGCGTGACGACGAAGTCCCGGACCCGGACGCCGTCGACCTCGAACTCCCGCAAGTCGTAGGCGACGGGGGTGCGCTGCCCCTCCAGTCCGAGGCGGTGGTCGGTGATCGAGCCGGCGCGAAGCGCCCGGAAGCGCTCGCCCCGCACCGTGCCCAGCAGCGGGGCGGAACCGGCGACCTCCCGCACGCGCGTCGGCGGCACCGGCTCACGCGGCTCGAACCACTCCGCACTGTCGGCAGCGCTGTACCGCCACGACGAATTCCCCAGGATCGCCGATCGCGCCGCCCTGGCGGTCAGCCGCTCCGCGGGCTCCCGCTCCGGGGGCTGCACCTGCTCCGCGGCAGGCAGGGTGGCGAGCGCGTAACTCATCGGCAACGGCCGGAGGGTCCAGTCCACCAGCAGATCGACGAACCCCTCCAGCCCTTCGTCGTCCACCACCTCGACGGCGAACGCGTAGTGCCGGTGCAGGATGTCCGCCACCTGGTACGCGGCGGGCCCTCTGAGCCGCACACGAGCCGGCGCGTAACCCAGCCGCGAACGGGCCTCCTGCGCACGGGTCATCTCGTGGGCGAATTCCACCAATCGCGTTTCGTCGTCCAACGAGATCGGCCTGAAGACGTCATTCACAACCTGGTAGGTGGTCTCGGCGGGGAAGTTCTCGGGGGCTTCGCCCCACGGGGTCTCCAGGAGGCGGGGGCTCACGGGTCCGACGAGTCCCAGGTCGAGCCCGATGCGGTAGGCCAACTGCTCCGGGCCGCCGGTCCGCCCGCCCATCAGGCGCTGGATGATGTTCTCGGTCGCCACGATGTAGACGTAGGACCGCAACACGTCGTCCGCGGCGGCCGGCGGCACCACCGACGACGTCCTGTTGTCACCGATCACGGACAGGACGGTGCTGAAAGCCTGTTGCAAAGCCGCCGGCACCAGGGTCTGTTCCACAGCCTCCCACAGCCGCTGTGCGGCAGCCTCGGCCCTGCGCAGGTCTTCGGGGGTCCACGGCGGTGTTCCGACACCGACGCCCCGATCGAGCACCTCGTGGCTGAAGGGTTCGACCGCCCTGCCCACCGAGGGCAGTCCAGGCGAGCCGTACCGGCGTTTCAACAGCTCGGCTTGGAAGAGCCTGAACACCGACAGGGGCGGGGGGGAGTCGAAGCGGACCGCGCGGAAGCCGACGATGTCGATCGACAGCGCCCGCATGTCGGTGGACACGTCCCGGCCCTGCTCGGTGTCGAAGTCCGCCAGCACCGCCCGCGCCGAGTCGTGCTCGGAGTCGCCGGGGTCGGGCAACGTCCTCCAGTCGCCCAGTTGAAGGACCAACCGGTGCACCTGGACCTCCAGGTCGCGGTCCACCTCCTGGGCCGCCGCCCGGGTGATCAACCGAGCGGTGACGACCTTCCTCAAGCGCTCGGCCACGTCCTCCGGCAGCCCTTGTTCCGGAACACCGGACTCGACGACGAACCACGCGCGGTGGAACGCCTTCTCCACCAACTCCGCCGCCACCGCCCGCACGACGTCCTCCGACACCGCGTGGGGGGCCGACGCGAGGAACGCCCGCGCGCGCCGCATCGCGGTCGCCGACGTCTTCTCGTCCACCACCTCCAGGACGGCTGCGACCTCGGTCGCCGGCACCGAGGTCCCGAGTTCGACCTTGAAGGAGAGCGTGTGGACGAGGAAGCCCGCGCCCTCGCCGGAGGGTGGCGCGGGTTCCACGCCCTCACCGGGGTGGTTGAGGACGATCGTGCCGAGCAGCACCGGTGCGACGGCGTGGACCAGGTCGGCCGCCGTTCGAGGGGACACGTGCTCCCGGGAGTCGCCGGAGGCGACGATGCGCCGCGCCCGCTCGGACGCCTCGCTCAGCAACCTGTGCGCGACCACCTCGACCACCTGCTCCGAGAGCGCGCGACCCAGGGGGCTGTAGGAGGTCCGGAACCCGACCGCGGCCCGCGCCCGCCGCACCACCGAGTCCCGGACGCGCCACCGCACGTCCGACACGCGGGCCACCTCCCGGGCCACCTCCACGTGGTGGCCCAGGGTGTCCGCCCGCACCTCCCACGCCGCACCGGTGTCCGGCGGCGCGTCGGCGGGCAGGGTCTCCACGACCCGCCGCAGCGACGACACCGCCGCGGCGAGGTCCCCGTACCCCGTCAGCGCCGCCGCGGCCAGGTCCACCAGGTCCGGCCACACCCCCGCACCCGCCGCGTCAGGCGAGCCACCGGCGGCCTCCACCACCCACGGGGCCCTCAGGTACACGACCCGCCGCGCGAACAGCGAGTTGTCGAACACCCACTCCCGCGCGATTTCCGCCTGCCGCCGAACCTCCTCGTGCGTCCACCGCGCGGACTCGTCGGACAGCACGTCCTCCAGCGACCGCCAGGCCGGCTCCGCCGCGTAGGTCGGTGGCTCGACGTCGTCCCCCGGCTCGTTCGGGCGGACGAAGTCGTCGCTGGGTACCAGGGGGCCGTCGCGAAGGGGTTTCGGGCGCAGGTTGGTCAATGCGTTCTCGCGGTGCTGCAACAGCCACAGGTGGCGGGGCTTGAGGTCGTGATGCCCGTGCAGGTGCATCCTCCTGGCCGTCCGGCTGCCCATCATCGAGCCCATGACGCCGCCGTTCCGGACCACCTGTCCGCGACCCGGTTGGCGCATGAAGACGGCACGGGCGTCGTCCAGCTCGTGGTGTGCCGTGGCCGACCAGTGGCCCGAGAACCCGTGGAGCAGCGGTCGGGGGTGGGCCTTGTCGAGGTACTCGTCGTCGAGGCCGAGGAAGTGGCCGATCTCGTGCGCCGCCGTGTACTCGTCGAAGTCGGCCGGCCAGCGGTCCTGGGTGGCCCTGGTGAGATCGAGGGCGTGGGATGTCTTTCCTCCGATGACGAGAGCCGCGTGCGCCTCGCCCGCATCCGACCTCCACCCTGGGAGGACGAACTCGACGGTGACGTGGAACTGCTCTCCGCTGGGCAGCCTGTACCCCTGGTTGTAGACCGCTTCGACCCCGCGGAGGATCGTCTTCCGGTAGCGGCTGTGGATGTCGTAATCCCTGACGGGCAGCTTGATGGTGTAATCCCTCACCCGGACACCGAGGACCGGGAAGCTGCGCACGTCGTAGGTGATCAGCTGCTCCACGCCCCAGAGGACGGCGCGGGCGTGGTGGACCTTGCTGGTGTCGAGCACCTGGTAGTGCGTGCCGCGCACCGTGCCGACGACGGGTGCGGACTTCCGTGCTTCGAGGATGTCCTCGGAGCTCACGGGGAGCCGGGGGTCGAACCAGTCCGCAGTGTCCGCCTCGCTGTGCCGCCACGACGGGTCGTCCAGCACGGAACGCCTGGGCGTCATCCCGGGACGGGGTTCGTCCTGCCTCTCGACGGTGTACGCAGGGGGCTCGGACTCCGTCGCGGTCCAGTCCACGTACACGTGAGCACCGGGCTTGCCATGGCGGGGGAAGTGGACGGCCACCTCGACCCCGGTGATTCCCCGGTCGAGGAGGAGGTCGCGAGCGATGTGGAAGTCCGCTCCCGAGACCCACACCTTGGCAGGGGGGTAGCCCAGCTCTCGTCGCCCGTCCTGTGCGCGCTGGATGCGGTCGATCGACTTCTTCAGGTGCTCCAGTCCCCGTTCGTCGGGCGGGTAGTACGACGCCTCCGGCGCGATCCAGTTCACGGTCGGCCTCTTGGCCACGACCGGTGGCGACGGCGGACCGGTGTGACCGAGGTCGGTCATGATCCGGCGGAGCAGGAAGTCCACCTCCCGGTTCCCCCCGCCGACCGCCCGCTGCATCGTCATCTCGGCCCGGGCGATCTCGATCAGGGCCCGCACCTGCTCCTGGGGAAGCTCGACGCCTTCCGTCACGGACTCGACGGTGCTCTTCGCCAGCGAGTTCACACCGCCGAGGGTCCAGCCGAAGAACTTCCCCCGGAACCAGCCCGTGTAGTCCCGTCCGAGGTCGAGCTCGTCTTTGACGGTTTCCATGAGGTGGGACGCGGCGGCGCCGGCGGCGTTGAGCGCCTCCGGGGTCCACGATCGCATCTCGGCCCCGAGTCCCAGGTCCATCACCGTCGAGGGGGCGGTGAACTCCCAGGGTTTCGCGAGCCCCATGGCCTCCTTGGTGCGCCCGATCGAGCCACGTGGGTCTCGGCCGTATCCGTTCGACTGGTAATTCCACATGGAGTGCTTCGCACGCCGCTTCTCCTCCATGGCGAGCACATCAGCCGCGACGACCGCTTTGAAGTCCTTCAGCACGGACTCGTCGAGGTTCGCGTACAGGGCGCGCAGATCCGCGAAGGCATCGGCCGACCACGTGCTGTAACGCCTCCACTCAAGCTCGTTCCGCACCTTTCTCCACTTGAAGAAGTCGTAGCCCTTCTTGATTTCCGCGAAGTGCACGCCCAACGCGTCCAGTGCCGCCGGGGCGCTGTCCGCCAACGCCCGCGACACCCTCGACGCCACCCCGGCACCGGGGCTCAGGTCGAGTGCCATGCGGTGTGCCAGGAACTCCGCTTCCCGATAGGGGTCCGCCACCGCCAGCGCCGCCGCGAGCACGTCGGTCAGGGAGGGCCAGACGTCGCGCGGCAGACCTGCCCCGTCCGCTCCGGACGTCAGGACCTTCTCCGCTGTCAGCAACGCGGCTTCGACCAGCTCGGCCGCGACCACCGTGGTCAGGTCCTCCAGCGCCGCCTTGGACACGCCCCGGTAGTCCGTCCTGGACGCGAGGAAGTCCTTCGCCTTCCGCGTCGCGGCCTTCCGCGTCGCGATGTCCACGGTGCCCAGGACGTCCCTGGTCGCGGCGACCTCGGCCGCCAACCCCTCCGGCGTCCACGGTGCTGTCCTCGCGCGGCCGACGAGGGGGAACGCCACCTCGTGCACGAGCGCCAGTGGTAGGCCACGACGGGGCAGGTCGAGGGTGATCCGGTCGACCAGGTCGCTCGCGACGGCGACCACCAGGCGTTCCGCCATCTCCGGGACGGCCTCGATGCTTGCCAGCCCTGTCGACAGGACGTACTTCGCCCGGCGGACCACGTCCCCGGCCACCTCCCGCGCGACCACCTCGGTGACGTCCTCGGCCACCTCCGGTGCGAGATCGGTGTAGGAACGCCGGAACCCGACGGTCGCGCGCGCTCGCCGCAGCGTGGCCGCCCGGGTCCGGGCACCGAGGCCGTTCACGCCGCGCCGCGCGTCGTCGGCCCTCGCGCGCACCTCCCGCTCGGTCCACGGCCGCACGTCGGACGGCACCGCGCTGCCTCGCAGGTCGTTCAGGGCCGCGTGCACCAGTGACGAGATCGCGGCGAGGTCGGTGCCCGCGTTCAACTCGTCGGCGGCGATGTCGATCAGGTCGGCGCGCAGCCCTCCGGCCGCGTTCTCCGCGTCGGCCTCCACGACGAGCCCGCGAGCCCGCAGGTACAGGACTTCCTGCGTCCGCTGGGTGGCGTCGAACACCCGCGCCCGCGCTTCGTCGGCGCGTTCCCGCACGGTCTCCGGCGTCCACCTCGGCGTGCTCGCGCGCGTGCCGGCGACCGACGTGTCCTCCTGTCGTGTCGCCCGGTCACCGACCTGGCCGGTCGGTGGGTGGGCGGCGATGTCGACCGAGGAGGTGGATGGGGACACGGCGGAGTCGTCGAACACCCAGCCTGGGTCGTGCTCCGCCAGCAGCCGCAGAGCCGCCTCGGAGGTCGGGGCGGGACTCTCCAACGCCCTCCTGGTCCTCTCGACCGCCACCAGGTGACGCGGCCTGAGCGATCCGCCCCCCGCGCGCGGATCGGGCGACATGATGCCGCCGTCCTCCACGACCAGCCCCCGGCCCGGGAAGCTGTTGAACACCGGCTTGCGCTCACCGGTGTCCAGGTACTCGTCCCTCAAATCCAGGAAGTGCCCGAACTCGTGCGCCACCACCCCCGGCTCGATCGTGACCGGCCACGTGTGCTGGGTGGCCTCCGTCCCGGCAGGGGTGATCCGGATGTGGCCGTGCGAACCCTCCAGCCGGTCGGCGAACTCGATCCGGACGTGGAACTGCGCCCCGTCCGGAAGCCGGTACCCCCGGTTGAACACCCCCTCGACGCCCTCGCGGGCACGCCGCTGCAACTCCGCCAGCTCGGCGGTCGTGGCGTTGATCGTCCCGTCCTGCGGATCGCGCGGGTCCAGGAACAACCGCACCGCGAACTCGCGCACCGCCACCCCGTCGACGGTGAACTCACGGGTGTCGTACGCGATGGTCCGCAGCACGAGCCCCAGGCTGACCCGCTCCGGGGTGATCTCGCTGGTCACGACCACACCGTGATCACGACCCCGCACCGTGCCGGTGACCACCTCCGGACGCACCGCCTCGATGCGCTCCCGGGAAACAGGCTGCGCCGGCGCGAACCAGTCCGCGCTGACATCGGTCCGGCGCCGCCAGGTCGGGTCGTCCAGGATCGACGCCTCCGGTCGCACGGCGACCCCGACCTCCTCGCCCTCCGCGAGGACCAGTGCCTCGACGGCCGGCACCAGGGTGTCCGCCGTCGGGACTTCCGCCGTCGGGGCGATGTCCCGCAGGACCAGCGGGGTCTCGCGCCTGAGGTCCCAGTCCACGAACAGGTCCGTGCCGTCGACGCGACCGCCGTCCCGCACCTCGACGACCACCAGCGGAACATCCCGCAGCACTTCCGCGGCCTGCTCGGCCCGCGCGCCGGACACCGCCACCACCGGCGGCAGGTAGCCCAGCGCGTCCCGGGTGATCGCCGCCTCCGCCACGTCCTTCGCCAGCAGCAGCAGGTCGTCCCGCTGGTCGGCGGTGATCCCGGCGACACCGGGCACGACGTCGTAGACCCGCTCGGGGGCACGGTTCGGCACACCCCCGTCCGATTGGGACAGCGGCGAGGGCGACGTGGCGATCCCGAGGTCCCAGGCGATCCGGTGGGCGAGGGCCACCGCGCCCCGGTAGTAGCCCTTGACCCCCGCGTGGCGCACCAGGTCGATCGCGATCGCGGCGGTGAGGTCCGCCAGTGCGTCCGGCGCGGAGGTCGGGTCGACCGCGGTGGTGAACGCGACGATGCCGCGCGCCCGCCGCAACGCGGCCACCCGCACCCCCTCCGGGGCACTCGTCAACACCTCCGACGACGCATCGACCTCCGCACGCAGCGACACAGGAGTCCAGGGCCGAGCCACGGCGCGTTGCGCCGGGTGGGTGCCAGGCTCGCCGGTCCTCGCGGCGCCGAGGTCGTGAGCACTGCCGGGGTCGTGGGTGGTACTGGCGGACGGGTCCGCGATCGTCTGCCCGCCGTCGCTCCCGTCCCCCTCCTCCTCGACAACCAGGGCCGAGCGCGAGGTCTCCGCGACCGCTTCGCGAAGGACCTCGTAGGCCGTCGTGACCCCGGGCTCCGCGTTGTGCCCGCGCCGCGGCCGGTCCCGGTCGAACGTCGCCCGGTCCTTGCTCGACAACTTGTAGGAGCCATACTCCGCGAGGGCGTCGAAATTCGCCTGCATCATGGTGTCGGCGAGCAGCACGCCCTTCTCGCCGAACGGCCCGTCCGCGCCCAGCGACAAGGCGGTGAACCGACCGCTGTGCACGACGCCGTTGCCCGACCAGTCCCCTGCGTCGTCACCCGAGAACCACGCCAGGTCGAAGACGGTGTCGATCGCCGCGCCGAGCGTGCTCCTCGCGCTGTCCCAGTGCAGCGCCAGCACGTGCACGACGATCTCCGACTCCCGCGCCGCCAGGTACTGCTGGAGGTAGTGCTGTGCGGACAGCAGCGACAGGCCGGTCACGGTGAAGTCGACCAGCACGACGTCGCGCTCCTCCGGCAAACCGCCCAGGAACTCGGCGAAGTGCTCGTCGAGCATGGCTCGCTGCTCGCCGTCCAGCGGGGCATACCAGGCGTCGTATGACGGATAGGCCTTGTTGAGGATCGAGTTCGGGTCCGCCGGGCGAGGCCGGAAGTTCGACAGCGGGACCGAGACCGCGTCGAGCTCCCTGTTCTGCAACGCCGCCATCAATGGGGCCGGACTGCGACCGAGACCCACGTAGGTGAACTTCGACGGCGCGTACGCCGCGATCACCCACTCGGCCAGTGCGTCGATGGCGTCCACGAGCGCCTGCTGATGGTGGACGTGCTCCTGCCGTCCTATCTCGCGCAGTTCGCGGTGCAGGTCCGCGGCTTCGTCGATGTCGAACACCCGGGGGGCGCGGTTGCCACCCTCCACATCGGGGTCGTAGAGCATGGGGACGAGCAGTACGGCCAGGTAGCTCCGCTCCGGCAGGTCGATCCCGTGGTCCGCCAACCACTTGCGGACCATGAACGGGGTCAGGCCGACCGTGGTGTCCGCGTCGACCCGGATGCGGACGAACGGCGACGGCTCGTTGTAGACGTAGTCCCATCCCGCAGCGGTGATCACCCACCGCCAGTCGTACTCCTCCTTCGCGGGGTCGGGCCTGTAGGACTCCAGCCGCTGCTCGACCGTCGACGAGGCGGGAACGGAAGAACCAGAGGGGGACTGCTCCGGTCCGGGGGATAGCCGCACGCCTCCCCGTGCCGCCGACGTGTCCTGCTGTCGTGTCGCCCGGTCACCGGTCTGGTTGGTCGGCGGGTGGGCGGCGATGTCGGTCGAGGAGGTGGACGGGGACACGGCGGAGTCGTCGAACACCCAGCCCGGGTCGTGCTCCACCAGCCGCCGCAAAGCCGCCTCGGAGGTCGGGGCGGGACTCTCCAACGCCCTCCTGGTCCTCTCGACCGCCACCAGGTGACGCGGCCTGAGCGATCCGCCCCCCGCGCGCGGATCGGGCGACATGATGCCGCCGTCCTCCACGACCAGCCCCCGGCCCGGGAAGCTGTTGAACACCGGCTTGCGCTCACCGGTGTCCAGGTACTCGTCCCTCAAATCCAGGAAGTGCCCGAACTCGTGCGCCACCACCCCCGGCTCGATCGTGACCGGCCACGTGTGCTGGGTGGCCTCCGTCCCGGCAGGGGTGATCCGGATGTGGCCGTGCGAACCCTCCAGCCGGTCGGCGAACTCGATCCGGACGTGGAACTGCGCCCCGTCCGGAAGCCGGTACCCCCGGTTGAACACCCCCTCGACGCCCTCGCGGGCACGCCGCTGCAACTCCGCCAGCTCGGCGGTCGTGGCGTTGATCGTCCCGTCCTGCGGATCGCGCGGGTCCAGGAACAACCGCACCGCGAACTCGCGCACCGCCACCCCGTCGACGGTGAACTCACGGGTGTCGTACGCGATGGTCCGCAGCACGAGCCCCAGGCTGACCCGCTCCGGGGTGATCTCGCTGGTCACGACCACACCGTGATCACGACCCCGCACCGTGCCGGTGACCACCTCCGGACGCACCGCCTCGATGCGCTCCCGGGAAACAGGCTGCGCCGGCGCGAACCAGTCCGCGCTGACATCGGTCCGGCGCCGCCAGGTCGGGTCGTCCAGGATCGACGCCTCCGGCTGCGCGGCGACCCCGACCTCCTCGCCCTCCGCCAGAACCAGGGCTTCGACGTCCGGCACCAAGGCATCCGCCGTCGGGACGATGTCCCGCAGGACCAGTGGGGTCTCGCGCCTGAGGTCCCAGTCCACGAACACGTCCGTGCCGTCGACGCGACCACCCTCGCGCACCTCGACGACCACCAGCGGAACGTCCCGCAACACCGCCACGACCTGCTCGGCCCGCGCGCCGGACACCGCCACCACCGGCGGCAGATAACCCAACGCCCCACGTGTGAGCGCCGCCTCCGCCACATCCCTCGCCAACAGCAGCAGGTCGTCCCGCTGGTCGGCGGTCACCCCGGCGACACCGGGCACGACGTCGCAGACCCGCTCCGGGGCGCGGTTCCACACCGCGTCATCCGACCGGGACAACGGCGAGATCGACGCGGCGATCCCCAAATCCCAGGCGATCCGGTGCGCCAGCCCCACCGCACCCCGGTAATAACCCTTCACACCGGCATGACGAACCAAGTCGACCGCGACCACGGCGGTCAGATCCGCCAACACCCCCGGTGCGGAAACCGGATCGACCGCCGTCGTGAATGCCACGATCCCACGCGCCCGCCGCAACGCGGCCGCCCGCACCACTTCCGGAGCGTTCGTCAACACGTCCAGCGAAGCCTCGACCTCAGCACGCAACGTCATGGCAGTCCGAGGCGGCGCGACCACGCGCTCGGCGGAATGGGGGTCGGACCCCACCGCCCGCGGGGTGCCCGATCCGGAATCCCCCGCACCGCCGAGCTCACCGGTCCGCCCGGTGCCGGGGTCGTGGGTGGTACTGGCGGCCGGGTCCGCGATCGACCGGTCGTCGGTCTTGGGCTCGACGACCAGGGCCGGGCTCGGGGGTGTGACCTCCTTGACCGCGTCGCGCAGGACCTCGTAGGCCGTCGTGACCCCGGGCTCGACCTCGTGCTCACGCCTCGGCCGGTCCCGGTCGAACGCCTCCCGGTCCTTGCTCAGCAACTTGAAGGACCCGTACTCGGCGAGGTCGTCGAAGACCTCCCGGCGGAGGGCCTTGCCCAGCAGCGCGCCCTTGTCGCCGAGCGGCCCGTCGACCCCCAGGGAGAACGAGTTGAACCGGTCGCGCCACCGCTCGCGGTCAGCGGCACCGTCGGTCGCCCAGATCATCTCGGTGATGCTGTCCAGGAACGACGCGGGGTGGGCGGCGGCGTCGACCGTCTTGCCGAGGTTGGCTGAGTCGACGTCCTGGTGCAGCGCCAGCGCGTGCACGGCGACGTCCGGCTTGTGCACCGCCAGGTACTGCTGGAGGTAGTGCTGCGCGGACAGCAGCGACAGGCCGGTCACGGTGAAGTCGACCAGCACGACGTCGCGGTCGTCCGGCAGACCATCGAGGAACTCGGCGAAGTGCTCGTCGAGCATGGCGCGCTGCTCGTCGGTCAACGGAGCGACCTTGCCGTCGTTCGCCCGGTAGGCGTTGTCGAGGATCGAGTTCGGGTTCGCCGGCGGGGGTCGGAAGTTCGACAGGGGGACCGAGACCGCGTCGAGGTCCCTGTTCTGCAACGCCGCCATCAACGGAGCAGGGCTGCGACCGAGGCCCACGTAGGTGAAGTCCGATGGCGGGTATTCCGTGGTCACCCACTCGGCGAGTGCGTCGACCGCGTCCACGACGTCCTGCTGTTCCCGGGCGTGCTCCTGCCACATCAGCCCTCGCAGCTCGCGGCGGAAGTCCGCCGCGTCCCCGATGTCGAACACCTCGGGGGAGCGCTCGCCGCCACCCGGACCGGCGTCGTAGAGCAACGGGAAGACCAGTTCGAACAGGCTGCTCTCCTGCGGCATCTCCATCCCGCTGTCCGCGAACCACTTGCGGACCATGAACGGGGTCAGGCCGACCGTGGTGTCCGCGTCGACCCGGATGCGGACGAACGGCGACGGCTCGTTGTCGACGTACTCGACCTTCGTCCCGGTGTGCACCCACCGCCCGTCGCGCTCGTGTTTCGCCGGGTCGGGCCTGTAGGACGCCAGCCGCTGCTCGACCGTCGACGAGGCGGGAGCCGGAGACCCGGAGGGCGACCGCTGCGCCTCGTCCATCGCATCGGACGACACCTCGGACGAGGGCTCGGATGCGAGGCCGTCCGCCGAGTCCCGGAGCAGTTCCACAGGTGCGGGTTCCGTCTCGACGGCCTCGACGGTGCCCCCGGAAGAGGCCTCGTCGGAGAAGATCTCGTCGGAAGAGGTCCCGTCGGTCCAACCCGCCATGTCCGGCGCGGGAACGGCATGGGTCTGCTCGATGGTCGAGGACGGCTGTGGGAACGGCGCTTCCTGCTCGGCGCGCGGGGTGTCCGCGCCGGTGGAGTGATCGAACGCCCCGGTACCGGCGGCCGGCACCGCGTCCGGTGTTCCCTGCGTGCCACCCTTGCGGGGACCTTCCTGGGGCTGCCCCTGCTGCGCACCCTGCACGGCGGTCGGCGACGACTCCGGTACCGCCCCCTCCCGCACATCTCCGCGTGCCGCCGGGGCTTCGAGCGCGGTGGCGTCCGCGCTCGTCCGGACCTGCGCGACCGCATCCCGGGGCATCTCACCGGCCGGCCGGTCCGACGTCCCCGGGGACGAGTGGTCCTCCGCGGCGGACAGGTCGGTCGTCCGTGGCGCGGACGTCACCGGTTCGTTTCCGGTGTCCGGGACGGGGCGGTCCGCATCCGCCGGGCCTGTGCGCGGGGCGACCGCGTCCCGACCCGGGCTCCCCTGCTCGCGCTCCACGGGAGCCTCGTCGTGCTGCTGGGCCGCCAGGGGCTGGACTGCCGGGGACTGGACTGCCGGGGACTGGGCAGCCGTGGACTGGGCCGCCGGGGACTGGGTGCCCTCCTGATGTCCCGCGCCCGGCGGTGTCGTCACCGTGCCGTCGGCAGGCCCCTGTTCGAGCGGGAAGGGCCACGCCACCTCCAGGGCCGGCAGACCAGCCGCGTCGGCCGGCCCGGAGTACAACGGCAGCCGCCCGTCCAATCCCAGGGGTCGGGGCTGGTCACCCGCCGGAGCGCCGGTCCCCGGACGGTCCTCCGCGGTGGGCTGGGACGGAAGCGCCTGCGCGGCGTCCGGGAAGCCCTGTCCGTCGGTCGATCCCACCGGACCCGCCAAGGGTTCGCGCGGTTCGACCACCGGGGTGCGCTGGTCGGACGGGAGCAGCGGGTCCGCGGGGTTCCGGTCGCCGTGCGACGGCGGTTGCGCACCCGTCGCGGGCGGGGTGGCTCCCTGGTCCGGCGAGCCGGCCGGGTCGGACGACACCCGTGCGGGCGGGGTGGTTACCCGCGGCTGCTCCTGCGGTGGAGTGCCGGCTCCTGCCGCACTTGAACCGGCCGCGGCGACCACAGCGCCCGCGATCCCTCCGGCGACGACCACACCCACGCTCCCGGCGCCCGTGCCGATGCCGATGGGGCGGTCGAGACCGACCTGACCGCCGAGCCCGGGAGCGACCGGGGCCGGCGCGTCCTCCTCGGCGGGAGCCGCGCTTTCCGGCTGCTCGATGAACGGTTGCGCGGATTCCGGTTCTGCGGGAGCGGGTTCGCCGGGGATCGGTTCGCCGGGAACGGGTTGTCCCCCCTCCGGCTCGGGGGCGAGCTGCTCGGGTTCCCGCTGCTCGAATTCCTGGCCGGGATCGGCGGGCGCGTCGGTCCCCGTCGCCGGCGCGACGTCGCCGATCTCCTCCAACCCCGACAGGTCGAGGTCGTCCAGGTCCCCGACGCCGGTCAGGTCCTCGCCGTCGTACAGGCGATCCGCCGCGCCCTGGACCATGCCGCTGAACGCGCCGTTCACCACTCCGGTCCACACGTCGTCGAGGCTCTGCTCCTGCCCCAGCACCAGCTGCACGCCCAGGGGCAGGACCGTGCCCGTCACGGCTTCCGCGCCGGCCTCCACCAAGCCGTCGAACACCGCCGTGTCCGACAGTTCCGGCATGATCTTGCGCCCCAGCAGGTGCGCACCGCCGATCAACCCACCCGCCATGGCGCCGCCGATGGCCGACAGCACCGTGTTGAGCGTGTCCCATTCCTGGCGGTTGCCCTCCGCGAACTGCGCGATCTGCGCGATCGCGTCCTGCAGCATCTCCTCGACGGCCTCCTGCAACGCCTCCTTCAGCAGGTGCGCGGACCAGTGCAGCCGCTCCATGACCCGTCCCAGCGCCAACCGGCCGTAAGCCACGATCTGCGGCACCAACGGCGACGTGAACGGACTCGCCAGAGCCCACACCAGCGCCTGGGAGAAGAAGCTCAGCTCGATCACGATCGAGTACTCGGTGTGCTCCACCTGCAACGCCAACTGGTGCAGGGCCTGGGCCTGGCTCTCGGCCGCCCCCGCCAGCTTCGGGACAGCACCTCCGAGGTCCTTCACGTGGTTGCGGAAAGCGCGCCCCGTCGCACCGCCCACGCCCGCCTCGACGTGCTTCGCCAACCCGTCGATCGCCGCGCCCAAGCCGGCCAGCTGGGAAGCCGCCCTCGCCCACTCCTCGGCGTGCGCGTACGCGGCCGCCGAGTCGATCTCCGGGATCTTCTGCCCCGCGAACAGGATGGCGAAGAAGTTTCCGCCGTTCGACGGGTCGAGGTGGACCGGCATCGCAGGAATCCCGTCAGGCGCTGGTAATGGGGTTGGTGGTGGGGTCGCACCGCAGCTCGACCAGGATCACGTGGCAGCGCACCGGAGAGGTGGACGCGGTGGGAGCCTGGCCGAGGGGATCACGTCCGCGGGACGGGAAAGCCCGGCGAACGGTCCTCCGACCGCGCCGGTGACCGGCTGGGAGCCGCTCTAGGAATCACTGTCGTCGGCACGGGAGGCGGGCACCCCCTGCGTCGCCGCGAACACGTCCGACTCCGTGGCCGGCTCCCACAGCCCTTCCTCCGGTGGCGTCACCGGAACCCCCTCCACCGCCGGGAACGTCTCCACACCCGCCCCCGGGAGCGGCGTCGACAGATCCCCCTCCCCCGGCGGCGTCGCAGCCCACACCTCCGACGGGAAGGACACCGGCCCCATCTCCTCACCGGGCTCCACAGGCGGTTCCTCCCTGGACGGCGCGAACGGCGCCAGGACGCCGGGCCGCAGTTCGCCCTCCACCGCCTCGTCCAGGGTGTGCTCGCCGTAGGACTGGAAGAAGCCCTTCGACCGCCCGTCCGCGCCGGTGAGGACGAGTCGCTCACCGCCGCCGGGCACGTCCGCGCCCAGCGGGGCCAGCACGCCGATCTTCTCGCCGTGCGCGTTGACCAACTCCTGGGGCGTCGACGGGATGCCGATCCCGCTCCAGTCGCGCTGATCGGTGGCCCCCCGGCCGTGGACCACGCCCTTGCGCTGCGGCCCGGTCGTCGGTGACGGCGGGGGCGGGACCGGTTCGCCGGTGGTCCCGGGCACCACGGCCCCCTGGCTCACGTCGGGGGCCGAGGTGCCCGACGTGGCGGGGGAGATCAGGGCGCCCCGGGCGATCTGGATGTTGTTGTCCTCGGTCTTCTCGTGGCCCTGGGCGAGGAGGCCGACGCCATCCGCGATGCCGTGCAGGGCATTGCCGATGTTCTGGATCCCGGTCAGGATCAGGTTCGTCGTCTCCAGGTAGGCCGGGACGAACTTCTCGACCGTCTCGTCCCCCATCGCCTCATCCATGGTGCGCTTGATCGGGGGCTTGAGCAGGAAGCTGAAGGTTTCGGCGAGAGCGTGGAAGACGCCCGCCTGGACGCCGTAGCGCGCCGCGGCGGCCCGCAGCTTGTCCGTGTCGACGGTGAGGGGTTCGCCGGTGCCGCGCGGCACCGGTGTCGTGTCGGGCAGGGACACGGGCGGTACCGTGACGTCCAGGGCCTCCCCGCCGGTGGTTCCCGATCTGTCGGCGGCCATCGTCTTCTCCTCAGCCCTCGGTCCGGAGCACGGCGCGCAGAGGTTCCGGCAACCCCGACTCGGGGGGCGTGAACGCCTCGATGTCGAGTTCGCCGGAGAACATGGCCTTGGCGTCCAGGCCGGGCGGCATCTGCGGCGCCATCAGGGCCGCGGCCTCGTCGGCGGCCTTGCGCTGCGCGTCGGTGATGGTGTCGACCAGGACACCGGCCAGCTCGGCGGGCGGCATCTTCTTGTAGGCGGGGGTGGGGAACTTGACGTCGGTGACGAGGCCGCCGTGCCCGACGGTCACCGACACCACCTTGCGCGGCGCGGTCGCGGTGGCGCGGATCTCCCGCAGCCGCCGCTGGATCTCCACCATGGCTCGCTGCTGCTCCTGGAACTGGGACAGCAGCTGGTCCAACTGCTCGGTGTGCGAACTGGGCATGACGACCTCCTCGGTCAACGATGCGGTGCGGGTGGGCGCGCGGACAACGCCCGTGGGCGCGGGTGACCTGTTGGCGAAACCGGGTCTGCCCGATCAGCCCACGGCGGCCAGTCCGCCCGACGCCGGTGAACGCAGGTCGGCCGCGGTGAGGGTGCGGGACGCGGCGGTGGCGGCCAGGCGGTCGGCGAGTTGGTGCGCCCCGTGCGCGGTGCGGTCGGCGGACCCCTCGACGCGGGCCCGCAACGCGGCGATCGCGTCGTCCGGCACGTCGTGGCCGCGCCGCGCCAGGTGTCGCACCGCCATCCGCACCAGGTCGTCCACGTCGTGCTCGGTGAACTCCCACGCCTCGGCGAAGCACTCCGCCAGCAGGTGGTCGAGCCCGAGGAGGTCGCGCACCGCGCCCCGTTCGCCCAGCAGCAGCACGACCACGCCGTCCGCGTCCCGGCGGACCGCCTCGACCAGCGCCTCGGCGGTCTCCACCCGGCGTTCCACCGAGTCGGTGAGCCACCCGGCGTCGGCGTCGAGCACCAGCACCCCGCCCGCGGCGTCCTCGAACGCGCGGCCCACCAGGCTGGCGGCCTGGCCCGGCCACCGAGGGCACAGGTCCACGCCGACGCGGACCCGCACGACGTGGCCCGCGTCGAGCAGGCCGAGTTCGGCCAGGGCCTGCGCGTAGAGCCGGGCCACCTCGCTGCGGCCGGTGCCGCGCGGGCCGGCCAGCACCGCGCTGGCCTGCCGTGCCACGGGCCTGCGCCGCTGCTTGAGCCCGCACAGCCGCAACGCGGTGCGCCCCAGCGCCTCGCGCACGTCGGCCAGGCCGTGCAGGGCGCTCAGCCGTCGCCAGGCGCGGCTGGCGGCCAGCGCGGCGGCCGGGTCCGTGCCGACGTCGGGACCGCCGGCCGACGGAGCCGCCGCACCGAGGGCCGCGATCTCCGGCGCCAGGTCCGCCGCGCTGAGCCGGTTGAAGTCGGAGTCCTTGGCCGGAGGCTCGTTCGCCAGGCGCGACGCCTGGTTGTTGACCATGGCCTCGAACAGCTTGCGCGCCACGCGGCCGTTGCCGAAGGTGTCGTTCTTGGGCACCCGGTCGAAGTAGTCGGCCAGTGCCGCCACCGCGTCGTCGGACAGCTCGTAGTAGTGCTTGCGGCACAGGTTGGCGGTGATGGTGACGAGTTCGTCGACGCTGTAGTTGGGGAACTCGATGGTGCGGGTGAAGCGGGAGGCCAGGCCCGGGTTGGAGGCGAGGAACTTCTCCATCAGCTCGGAGTAACCCGCGACGATGACCACGATCTCGTCGCGGTGGTCCTCCATCATCTTCATCAGCGTGTCGATGGCCTCCTGGCCGAAGTCCGGGCCACTGCCCCCGGACTGGCTCGACAGGGTGTACGCCTCGTCGATGAACAGCACCCCGCCCATCGCCTTGTTCACGACCTCGGCGGTCTTGATCGCGGTGGCGCCGATGTACTGGGCGACCAGGTCGGCGCGCGCGACCTCGACCATGTGCCCGCGCGAGAGGATGCCCAACTCCGCCAGCACCGAGCCGTAGAGCCGGGCGACGGTGGTCTTGCCCGTGCCGGGAGGACCCGCGAACACCAGGTGCCTGCTCATCGGCGGCATGGGCAGGCCCAGCTCCTTGCGGCGCTGGCTCATCCGGATGAGGTTGATCAGGCCGATGACCTCCTGCTTCACGCCGTGCAGGCCGATCAGCGAGTCCAGGTCGGCCAACGGCCCGTCCAGGGCGACCGAGCCGTCCGGGTCCCCGTTCGCGCCGCCGGTCGGCCGGGTGCCGGGCAACCGGTCCGCTCCGGGCCGCTCGGCGGGCGCGGGCCCGACCCCGACGGCGACCTGGCGCTCGTCGGTGACCAGGCCGGTGACGGTGAGCCGGTCGTGCTCGACGCGCCGGTGCACGGGTGTGCCGCCGCTGCCGGTGACCGTGCAGCCGACCACGGAGGCGTCCTCCTCGGTGTCCAGCAGCACACCATCGCCCGCGCTGCCGGTGACCTCGCTGTCCTGGACGTCGGCGCGCCCGCCGCTGTGCACGTGGACGCCGTGCCGGCGGGCGTCGCGGACGCGGCACCTGGTGGCGTTCAACGCCCCGCCGGCGACTTCGAAACCGTCCGCGGCGGCGGCGACGACCTCGCCGTCGCGGACGGTGGCCATGCTGTTCTCCCCGACGCGCAGGCCGCCGCCCCGCAGCAGCGCGGAGGCCACGGTGGCGCGGGCGCCGCCGGAGAGCGAGACGAGGTGCTCGGCGCGGCCCGCGACCCTGAGGTCACCGACCTCGGCGCTCACCTCGCCGGACAGGTCGAGCCCGATCCCGTCGCCCGCCGACACCTCGGCGTCGGCCAGCAGCAGGGTCGACCGCCCGGACAGGGCGACGGTCGGGCCGGACGCCGGCTCCGCGTGCAGCCCTCGGAGTTCGACCCGGGCCTCGGCGCGCACCAGCACCGCGCCGTGCGTGGAGCCGCCGACCCACAGCTTGGTGAACCGGGGCGTGGCCTCGCCGTCCACGACGACGCCGATCGGGCTGTCGTCGACGCGGCAGTCCTCGAAGCGCGGCGCGGCGGAACCGGTCACCTGGACGGCGTTGCGGCCCGCGCCGACGAACCGGCAGGCGCGCAGCAGGGGCGTCGTCGCGCCCGCGAGGTGCGCGGACTGCACACCCGCACCGGTGAACCGGGACTCGGCCACGGTCACCTCGCCCGTGCTGGTCAGGTACAGGTCGAGGCTGCCGCTGCCGCTGACCTCCAGGTCGCGGATGTCGGCGGCGGCCTCGCCCTCCACCACGACGGCGGGCTTGCCGGTGTCGACGACCTCGCAGTCCTCGACCACGGCGCGGGCGCGCCCGTTGACGCAGATGCCGTTGCCGCCCGCGCGCAGCACCCGCACGCGGCGCAGCACCAGCACGCCGTCCTCGGCGACCACCACGCCCGACGACGCGGCGTCGGCGATCTCGGTGTCCTCGACGCTGCTCTGCGCGGGCGAGGTGACCACCAGGCCCGCGCCGCCGGTCGCGGTGAGCGCGCACCCGCGCAGCGAGACCCGGCCGCGTCCCCTGGCCAGCACGGCGGCCCACGACGCGCTGGACACGCGGCAGCCGTCGAGCGCGACCTCGCCGCGCCGGGCGTCGAGCGCCGCCACGTCGTCGGCGGCGCCGGTCAGCACCAGGCCGGTCAGCCGCACGGCCTCCGCGTCGACCACGACGACGCTGCCGGTGGCCGCGCGCACCTCGACGGTGCCCGGTCCCTCCTCGGCGCTGAGCGTCACCATCCTGGTGAGCACCAGGTTCTCGTCGTAGCGGCCGGGCAGCACACTGATCATCGCGCCGTCGCGGGCGTCGGTGAGCGCCGCGCCGATCGTCGGGTACGCGTCCAGCCGGTTCTGCGCCACCACGAGCAACTGTCGGTTCATGCCTGCGACCTCTCCGCTCGGGCACTGCGGACCAGACCCGGCAACGTGTGGAACCTGGGCACCGCGTACGCAGGGGTGCGCGGGTCGCGCGAGGCCGAGGCCCACTTGTCGGCGCTGCCGCGCAGCGCGACCGCCGCCAACTCGTCCAGCGACACGCGGTTGCGGTCCACCCGGCCGGTGGCGTCGATCTCCCCCGCGGCCAGCTCGCGCAACAGGACCCGGCCGCGACCGCCCTCGGCGGGTTCGGTCAGGCCGAGCACCTTGAAGCTGGTGCCGGGGACGAACAGCACCCGGTCGGTCATGCCGCTGACCTCCGGTTCCAGCAGCCGCGTGCGCCGACCGGTCATCGACCACACCAGCACGTCCACGTCGCCTTCCTGGCGTGCGCAGGGCGCGCTGAGGGCGTTGAGGAACCCCCACTCGGTGACGAGCTTGCGGCCCCGGTAGAGCTCCCACTCCTGCTCGGTCATCGAAGTGGTGAACACGGCGATGCCCCGGTGCGAGGGCAGGCGGCTCAACCCGGAGACCGCGCAGCGCGCGAACGGCACGTGCGGGCCGACGACGGCGGTGCGCAGGGCGTCGTCCACCCCGTCCCCCTCGGGGGACAGGTAGAGGCGGACGGCCACCGCGTCGGTCAGCAGGTCGGACGAGCGGCCGGTGGACCCCTGGAAGCTGGGGTGCTCGGACAGCACGCGGGCCACCGAGTTCGCCACCGACGAGAACTGCTGGTTGAGGGTCTTGCGCAACCAGGTGCGCTCGTCGTCCAGGCCGCGCTTGGGCACCACGGCAGCCGCCGCCGCGGCGGGCACGGGCTGCACCCGGGTGGCCGGACCGGGCCTGGTGTCCCCGGTCGGTCCGGTCGCCTCGGCTGGCCCGGCAGGCGCCTGGTCACGGGGTGGTGGGGCCGACGTGTCGGGGGGCTGCACATCGGCCCCACCGCTCAGGGGGGGTGCGCCGACAGGTCTGGTGCCGACCGGCGGCACAGCCTGGGCACCTCCCCCGGTCGTCGGCGCGGCGACCGGCGAGACGCCGGCGGGCGGCACGGCGACCGGCGCGACGGTGACCGGCGGCGCGGGGCTCGCCGCTGCCGGGGGTGCGGTCGGCGCGTCGGGCACCGCGGGCGGCGGGGTGGGGGTGACAGGGGGTGTGGGGCCGGGCGGGGGCGGAGGGCTCGGAATCGAGGCACCGGGAGTCGGGGCAGTGGGAGTCGGAGCAGCGGACGGACCCTGGGTGGCGGGGAAGCCCGACTCGGTGCGCAGCGACGAGGGGAGCACCGGCGCGTCGTCCGGTGTGGGGCGGTCGGGCGCCAACCGACTGCCGATGCCCGGTTGGCGCCGGGTTTCCGCGTCCAACTCGTGACCCACCGGCACCAGGTCCACGACCGGCGTGGGCACGGGTCCGGCCACGAACTCGGTGGCCGCCTCGACCACCGGCGCGCCGGGACGCGTGCCGTCGGGTGGCGCGGAGACGGAGGGCACGGAGGCGGACGGCGCGGCGACGGGGGGCGCGGCGGCGACCTCACGGTCCGGTTCCTCGTCGATCCCCGCCATCGCGCGGCCCGTGGAGCGGACGCCGGGCCGCACGATGGCGCGCGCGGCGGCGGGCAGCACGTCGCTCATCCAGCGCGTCGTCGGGTCCAGGCGGGCGACCAGGTCGTCGGCCAGGGCCCTCATCCGCCCGGCGGTCGCCTCGTCGGGGGCCTCGAACAGCATCAGGTGCCGCTCGGGGTCGACCGGCGTCGACCGCACCGAGTCGGCGTGCTCAGGCTCCTCGGGCGGGCGGACCCACATGCCGGCGGGCACCACCTCCACCACCGCGTCGGGCGCGTACCAGTACACCGCCGGGCCCACCTCGGACACGCCGTGCACGGGCGGCCGGTGGCTGACCAGCCGGGGTGGCGGGGTGGTCCCCTCGGGCTGGGGCGTGTAGGACAGCTCGCGCGCGGCGCTGCGCCAGCCCGGCGCCCCGCCGGCGCGGATGGTGTAGACGTCGGGGTCGACCACGGAGCCGACGGGCAGACCGGTGTACCAGACCAATTCGTCGCCGATGAAGTTCGTCAGCGCCTGCTCGGAGGAGCCGCCGTCCGAGGCGGACAGCTGCCCGTAGCGCAGCAGCCTGGTCCGCCCCTTCAGCTGGGTCGGGAGGCCGGCCCAGAAGCGGGCCACGTCGTCGAACGAGATCGACGGCGCGCCGGGGCAGCCGAGGACCAGGGTGAGCACGTCGGGCTGGCACGGCAGGTTCTCCTGCAACCGGGCGCGGTGCACCCGCAGCTGCCCGTCGTCGCACGCGGGCCTGATCCACACCCCGCCGCCGAGGGGTTCGGCGATGCCGGTGGCGCTGGTGGCGACGGGGTCGGACAGCGCCTCGGACTCCCAGATGGGCTTCGGGAAGCGCTTGGACTCCCAGCGCGGCGGCTTGCCCGGCTGGAACCTGATCCACCCGCTGTGCCGCCCGGCGTCCACGAACAGCGAGCCGCCCACGCCCGGCAGGATCGCGCCGTCGGGGGCGATCACCGGTCGGTTGAGGCGCTCGGCCAGCCACTGGCCGGCCAGCGCGGTGGTCTCGCGGGACCGGCCTCCGATGACGATGCGCACCCCGCGCCGGGGCCGGGGCATCAGGTCCGCCACCGATTCCCAGGCGGAGAAGGGGCTGCCCGTGGGCAGGTCGACCACGACGAGGTCGTGGTGGGGGTCCACGGCCACGACAAGGGCCAGGTTGCGCGCCTCGGGGGTCAACTGGTCCCGGGGGTGGACGACCAGGGCGTTGCCGATCATGCGGCTGGTCATCTCCACGCCGCCGCGCCGTTCGGTCATCGGGCTCATGTCAACTGCCTCTCTTCTCCACCACGCCGAGGGCGCTGCGCGCGAGCGCGGGCCCAGTGGGCACCGCGGCGAGCACATCGGCGGCCACGGGGGTCGGCGCGATGCCGCCGAACCCCAGCGCGGCCACCGAACCGTCGTCGGGCAACGAGTACTTGACACCCCGATCGGTGATCAGGAAGCGGTCCGGCTTGCGCCCGTCCGCCACGGGCACGGCGGCGGCCAGCACCCCCGAGGAGGGCTTCAGCCGCACGGCGGCGGTGGTCCCGGTGGCCTGCGCCGGGCTGTGCCCGGGGTCGGCGGTCACCAGTTCGCTCACCACCCGCGCGCCCTCGGGCCGCTGGCGCAGGCACACCGCGCGCTCGGGCCCGTCGCCGTCCAGCAGCGAGGTGGTGCGGTCCAGGGCGGGCAGGCGGGAGACCAGCGAGGTGTCGGCCGAGCGGGGGGCGGCGGCGAGCGCGGCGGTGTCCAGCGGTGAGACGCCGCGCCGCAGCTTGGCCTGCACCAGGACCGACTCGATCCGCGACAGCGGCGCGAGGCCGTCCTCACGCAGCACGAAGTGCTGGGTGCCGCCGCCCGCGGTGGCCTGCTCGAACAGGTCGCCGATCCGGCGCGGCGCGCCGGCGACCGACGGCCCGCCCTTCCCGTCGTCCGCCACGTCGGCGGCGCCGATCACGGGGCCGTCCGGCAGGGCGTCCAGCCACGCGGGTGGTGCCGCGACCGGCGGTCCGGTGCCGAGGCCCAGCGCGACCGGGACGGTGTCGTCGGCCAACCGGTGCTTGCGGTTGCCCCACAGCAGGTACTGCCGGCCCGCGGAGGCGACCCACAGGTGGCTGTCGTCACCCGCGTCCGCGGCCTGCGCGCCGGGCACCAGGTCCAGCCCCATGCCACCGCCGGACTTCGCCAGGCACAGCAGCCACGGCCCGGTGACGAGGGCGGCGCGGTCCGGCACGGCGTCGGGTGCGCCCTCGATGCCGACCTCCGGCCCCCGCTCCAGCCCCGCCAGCGACACCCGCTTGATCGTCTCGACGTGCGCGCCCTCGCCGACCAGCAGCAGGGCGGACGCGTGGTTGGACACCGGCACGAGCACCCCGCCCCGGTGGACGTAGGTCGCGCCGGTCTCCTCCTCGACCAGGATCGCGCCGGGCTGCTTCCACGCCTGCGAGCCGCCCGGCTTGATCAGGCCGTAGACGCCGAAGCCGACGCCGATCAGCAGTGCCAGCACGATGCCCATGACCAGCCCGAACAGGGCGCGCTTGGCGGGCGGCTCGCCGTGGCTGGTGTCGCCGAGCAGCAGGGCGGAGCTCATCCGCCCGACCATGGTCTGGTAGGCGTGCAGGTGGTCGCGCTGGGTCTGCACGGTTCACCCGGCCAATCCGCGCGCCCACGCGTAGACGGCGAGGACCTGGAGCAGCACGGGCAGCACGGCCACGCCCGCGCAGATCTCCAGGACGTTGGCGAGGTGCCCCCACAGCGGCAGCGGACGGCGGTGCAGCGGGCGCAGCGCGGCGGCCACCAGCAGCACCGCGACACCCAGCAGCGCCACCAGCCCGGTGATCCGCCAGACCGGTTCGAGCAGCGCGAGCAGCACCACCGCGTGCGACAGCGCGCACCACGTGCCCGCCAGCGACAGGGCGGTGCGCTGCACGACGTTGCGGAACTCCCTGGCCCGCAGCAGCAGCAGCGCGGTCAGCAGCCCGGCCATCACGTGCCCGGACCAGGCGGCGTCGGTGAACAGCACGGGCACGGCCACCGCGAGCACCGGCGCGGCACCCACCGCGAGCATGGTCAGGTACTGGTCGGCCTGCCGGGTCCGGGCGACCAGGTCGGCCGCGGGCTCGGGCTCGACGTCGATCTGGAGTTCCTCGGCCGTGCGGGGCAGCTGGGGGCCGCGCAGCCGGGCGGCGCGGGTGGCGATCTTCGGCGTGAACAGGGTGAGCAGGAAGAAGGTCGTGCCGGTCACGGCGGCGGTCTGCGTGCCGCTCAGCTCGACGCCCAGGAGCAGCCAGCCCGCGAGCACGGCGCCCAGCGCGAGGACCACCACCACGCCGAACGGCACCACCGGCAGGTCGCGCACCACGAGGCGTTGCAGCACGAGCGGCAGCAGGGAGCAGGCGAGGGCGGCGACCGCGCCGACGAGCACCCCGACGGGGGCGACCTCGCCGTCGGGGCCGGCGAGGCCGATCAGGCCGGTCAGCCAGGCGAACCCGCACCCGGCCACCCCGGCGATGGCCGACAGCGGCCGGTCACCGCTGGTGCGGGCGACCGCGACCGACGCGACCAGCAGCACCAGGGCCAGGGTGCCCGCCGTCAGCGCGAACGCCATCGTGGTGGGCGCGGCGAACAGGGCGGCGCCGATCGTGGCGAGCACGACCGCCGACAGGCCCAGGAACAGCCTGCGGTTGGCCGCGTCGCTCCACCGGTCGCCCTGCCTGCCGATCGCGGTGGCCATGCCCTCGGCGACGTCGTCGAAGTCCAACTCCGGCAGCGGGTCCTCGGCGGGCGAGAGGTGGAACTGGTCGCCGTCGAGCCAGTCCAGGGTCTCCGGTGTGCCGTCCGGGTCGAGCGGGGCCTCCCCCAGCCGTTGCAGCACCCAGGAGCCGTACTCGGCGCCGCGCTCCTCCTCGGGCACGACGTGCTCGACCAGCACCGGGATCAGCTCGGCGACCGGCGTCGCCACGGGCACCGCCAGGTCTGCCTTGCCGGCCGGTCCGACCACGGTGACGCGGCACAGCGCCGCGGCGGCCGTCACGACCGGTCCCCGGCGAGCTGGGGCACGGGCACGAACCCGGTCTGCACGAGCTTCACGCCGCGCCGGGTCACGAGCTGGGCCCGGCCCGCCGGCAGCGTGCGCGGCGGGGCCTCGCCCAGGAACTTTCCTTCTTCCTTGGGGTAGGAGAACAACAACGCGGGGGTGCCCAGTTCCCACAGCCGGCGCAGGACGGGGTCCATCATGCCTCTCATGGCGTTGGCGCTGCTGCGCGCGATGATCAGGTGGAAGCCGATGTGCACGCCCTGGGCGAGCATCGGCAGCAGGGCGTCCAGGGGTGTGCCCATGCCGGAGCCGGCACCCATCAGCTCGTAGTCGTCGACGACGACGAACAGCTGCGGGCCGTCCCACCAGTCGCGGCGGCGCAGCCGGTCGGAGGAGATGTCCGCCCCCGGGATGCGCTTGTGCAGCGACACGGCCGCTTTGTTGGCCAGGTCGGCCAGCGCGTCGTTGCTGACCGCGTGCCCGGCGAGGTAGTCGTCGGGCACGATGCCGTCGAGGTCGCGCTGCGAGTCGCCCAGCACGATCTTCACCTGGTCGGCGCGGTAGCCCTGGACGACGGAGCGCAGCACCAGCCGCAGCGCGTTGGTCTTGCCGGTCTCCGCGTCACCCATCGCGATCAGGTGCGGCACCACCGAGAAGTCGTGCCACACCGGTGCCAGCCGCTGCTCGTCCTGCCCTAGGCACACGCGCAGGTCCCCGTCCGGCGGGGGCAGTTCGACCACGGGCAGCTTGGTCGGCAGCAGCCGCACGGCGGGCGCGTTGCGGCCCGGCCAGAAGGTGCGGATCTCCTCGGTGATGGCCTTGGTGACCGAGGTCAGGTCGTCGGTGTCCGAGCTGCCGTCCAGCCGGGGCAGCGCGGCGAGGAAGTGGTAGCCGGAGCTGGTCAGGCCGCGGCCGGGCTGGTTGGGCACGGTGGCGGCCTTGCGGCCCTGCACCTCGGACTCCATCGCGTCGCCCAGCCTCAGCTCGAAGCGGGTGCCCAGCACGTCGCGCAGCCACGGGCGGATCTCCGACCAGCGGGAGGAGCTGACCACGAGGTGGATGCCGAACGACAGGCCGCGCGCGGCGATCTCGGTGAGGCTGCCCTCCAGGTCGGCGTAGTCCTGGCGCATCGTGAACCAGCCGTCGACGACCAGGAACACGTCGCCGTACGGGTCGTCGATCGCGCCGGTGCGGCGCGCCTTGCGGTAGGCGTTCATCGACTCGAAGCCGCGTTCGGCGAACGCCTGCTCGCGCCGCTCCATGATCTGCGTGATCTCCTGCACGGTGCGCGTGACGCGGTCGCGCTCCATGCGGGTGGCGATCGAGCCGACGTGCGGCAGGCCGCTGATCGACATCAGGCCGCCACCGCCGAAGTCCAGCCCGTAGAACTGGACCTCCTCGGGCGTGTGGGTGACGGCGAGGGCGAGCACGAGGGTGCGCAGCAGGGTCGACTTGCCGGTCTGCGGGGCCCCGACCACGCCGACGTGGCCGTCCGAGCCGGACAGGTCGGCGGCGAGGATCTCGCGCACCTGCTCGTAGGGCCGGTCGACCACGCCGACCGGGATGCGCAGGTGCCCGCGCACCGCCGCGTCCAGCACGGTCATGCCCAACTCGGGGTGGGGCAGCACGCTGGGCAGCAGGGTGTCCAGGCTCGGCGCGTTCGCCAGCGGCGGCAGCCACACCTGACGGGCGGCGGCGCCCGCGCCGGACAACCGGTCGATGAGCACCTCGGCCAGGCTCGGCGCGTCCGCGGCGACCTCCGGTTCGTCCCGCTCCTCCTCCTCGTCCGGTTCCTCGACGGCCTGCACGTGCTCCAGGGGGTGGGCGTGGGTGTGGAACGGCAGCACCCGGCTGTGCGCCACGGCGGTCGTCTCCGTCGTGCCGACGGGGGCGGCCACGGCCGTCGGCCCGGACACGTAGGCGCTCTTGAAGCGCACCAGCGTGGTGGTGTCGATCTTGAGGTAGCCGTTGCCCGGCGCCGAGGGCAGCTCGTAGGCGTCGCCGACGCCGATGACGCTGCGCGACTCCATCGAGGAGAACGTCCGCAGCGCGATGCGATAGGACAGGTGGCCCTCGACGCGGTGGATGCGGCCCTCGTCCAGGCGCTGCGACGCGAGCAGCAGGTGCACGCCGAGGCTGCGCCCCAACCGGCCGATGGAGACGAACAGCTCCATGAACTCCGGCTTGCTGCCCAGCAGCTCGCTGAACTCGTCCACCACCACGAGCAGGGTCGGCAGCGGCGGCAGCTGGCCGCCCGCCAGGCGGGCCTTCTCGTAGTCGAACAGCGAGGAGTGGCCGCTCTCCCTCAGCAACTCCTGGCGGCGGATCATCTCGCCGTTGAGCGAGTCCTGCATCCGGTCCACCAACGGCAGCTCGTCGGCCAGGTTGGTGATCATCGCCGAGGTGTGCGGCAGCCGGTCCATGCCGAGGAACGTCGCGCCGCCCTTGAAGTCGACCAGCACGAGGTTGAGCACCTCGGACGAGTGCGTGGCCACCAGCGCGCACACCAGGGTGCGCAGCAGCTCGCTCTTGCCCGAACCGGTCGCGCCGATCAGCATCCCGTGCGGCCCCATGCCGCCCTGCGCCGACTCCTTGAGGTCCAGCTCGACGACCTCGCCGTCCTCGGTGACGCCGATCGGCACCTGGAGCCGGGCGCGCTGCGGCGTCTTGTTCCGCCACTGGGCGGCCACGTCGAACGTGTGCGGGTCGCGGATGCCCAGCAGCGTGGTCAGCTCGAAGTCCTGCTCGAACGGCCGCTCGACCACGTCGATGGTGCCGCTGGTGCGCTTGGGGGCGAGGAGCTTGGCCAGCGCCTCCGCGCGCACCCCGCTGAGGCGGTCCCGCACGGCGGTGCCGGTGCCGTCGCCCACGGCGAACTCCACCACGTCGTCGCGGCAGGTCAGGCGCAGCACCTTGGCCCCGCCGGGCATCACGCCCGTGACGTCGAGCAGCACCGTGTTGCGCAGCCCGCCGCCGAGCAGCGGCGAGGAGCTCGGCACGTGCGCCAGGTGCGCGACCACCACGAGGAACGGCTCGGTGACGCTGGGGAAGGCGGACTTGTCGTGCTCACCGCGCCCGGTGGCCTCGGGCCCGAGCAGGGTCATCAGCTCGTCGTGGTCGCACGCCAGCATCGGCAGCGGACCGCCGGCGCCGAGGGCCGTCGGGTGGACGTTGTGCGGCAGCCACTTGACCCAGTCCCAACCGGGCTGGGTGGCCTCACCGGCGAGCACCGCGACCCGCAGCTCGTCGGGCGCGTGGAAGGTGACCAGCTGGGCGAGCATCGCCCGCACCAGCTCGACCGCCGCGTCCGGGTCTCCCGCGAACTCCACGCTGGTGAAGCTGCGCAGCCCGACCGAGATCGGGATGCCGCCCACGGTGCGGTAGGTCTCGCCGAATCGCCGCAGGGAGATCGCCGACAGCGGCTCCAGGTCCTCGATGGGCTTGGTGGACGGTGGGGTGAACTCCATCGCCGCCTGCTGGGTGCCCAGCCCGATGCGGACGCGGGCGAAGTCGTCGTGGCTGCCGCGCCGCTCCCACAGGCGCGGACCGCGCGCGACCGACCACAGCCACGACGGGTCGGGGTTGTTCCAGGCCACCGCCGCGCGCTGCTCGTCGGCGGTCTTGCGGGCCCGGGTGCGCAACTGGTCGATGTAGCGCAGGTAGTCGCGGCGCTCGGAGTTCAGCTTGCGCTTGCGCTCGGAGCCGGCGCGGCCGAGCTGGCTCAGCCCCATCGTGATCATGGCGATGCCCATCGAGCCGCCCATCACGTAGATCATCGGCGACGCGCCGGCGCCCGCCGACGAGAACACCAGGATCATCGCGATCGGACCGATGGCCATCGGGATGAACATCAGCGCGGAGCCGAAGTCCCGCGCGGCGGGCTCCGGCATCACCGGTGGCTCCTGGAGCTCCTCCTGCCCCTCCGGCAGTTCGGGGCCCGCCGCGCGGGGTCGCCGCTTGACCGTGGTGGTGCTCATTCGATGACCCCCGGCGTGCGGGCCACCGGAGCGCCCCACACCCGCTCGTCCTGCTTGAGCAGGTCGCCCGCGGTGCGCTCGGCCTCCTCGTCCTCCTGGGGCTCGACGACGTCCTCGACCTCCTCGGGCACCTCCTGGTCACCCGCCATCAGCACGCTGTCGTCGGGGTAGTAGGGCTTGGGGATGGAGTTCTCGCGCGGGCGGGGAGCGGGCGTCGGCTGCACCCGGACCGCCGTGCTGGACGAGTGCTGCCACGGGGCGTCGTCGCGCAGGGCGTAGTCCGGTGTGGACTCCTGCTCCTCGTCGCGGTCGCCTCCGGACGCCCCGGAGGCGAGCCACAACAGCCCTCCGGCTCCGACCGCACCCCAGGCGCTCGTGTCCTCGTCGGCGTCGAAGTCGATGACCGGCACGACGTCCTCGTCGACGGCCGGCGGCGCGGCCGGCTCGACGTGCCCTGGCACCAGGCCGGCCGTGACGATCTCCCGTTCCCTGCGCGGGCCGCCCGAGGCGCCCTCACCACCGACGCGATCCGGTTGCCTGGCGGGCGGGTTCGTCGCGGGCGGGTTCGTCGCGGGCGGTACCGCCGCCGGCGGCGCGGCCATCGGCGGCACCACGACGGGCGCTACCACCGCAGGGGGCACCACGGCAGCCGGGGGCACCGACGGCGGAATGGCCCCTTCCGCAGGCGCGACCGGCAGCGGCGGTGCCGGCGGTTCCGGGGCGAACGCGACCGGCTCCGCGACGGGTACGACGGGGACGGCGGGCGTCACCTGCTCGACGGGCACGACGGGCTCAACGGGCACGACAGGTGCGTCGCTGGTCGGGACCGCTCCCTGCGGAGCCACGGCCCATTCCTGTGGCGTGGTCGGAGGCACGTCCCGGAGTTCCTGCGGATCACTCGACGGCGGCAGTCCCACGCCTTCCCAGGGCCGCGACTCGCCACCGATCAGACCCGAAGCATCGGAACGATCCGTCGACGCACCACCAGGAGGCGACATCGGAGCCATCGGCGGCATCATCGGCGGCACACCGGCACCACCCACAACACCCGTCTGCTGCTGCGACGGCGCAGCCCACTCCTCCGGCTCCACCGGAGGAACCTCGGTCAAGCCCTGCGGCTCACCCACACCGGGAGAACCGCCGGCCTCCCACGGCCGCGACTCGCCACCGATCAGGCCCGAAGCGTCCGAACGGTCCGCCGACGCACCACCAGGAGGCGACATCGGAGCCATCGGCGGCATCATCGGCGGCGCACCCATACCCGCACCCGACGCACCACCCACCGGCACACCACCACCCTGCGGCGCAGCCCACTCCTCCGGCCCCACCGACGGAACCTCGGTCAACCCCTGCGGCTCACCGACATCCGGCAACCCGCCACCCTCCCACGGAGCCACCTCACCACCGATCAGACCCGAAGCATCGGAACGGTCCGCCGACGCACCACCAGGAGGCGACATCGGAGCCATCGGCGGCATCATCGGCGGCGCACCCATACCCGCACCCGACGCACCACCCACCGGCACACCACCACCCTGCGGCGCAGCCCACTCCTCCGGCTCCACCGACGGCAACTCCAGACCGGCCGGGCTCTGCGGATCACCCAGACCAGGGAGTCCGGAGCCCTCCCAGGGCGCCACCTCGCCACCGATCAGACCCGAAGCGTCCGAACGATCCGCCGACGCACCACCAGGAGGCGACATCGGAGCCATCGGCGGCATCATCGGCGGCGCACCCCGGTCACCAGGGGACGTGCCGAGGGCCGGGGGCTCTCCGGCGACCCAGTCCGCGGGCGAAGCGAGGTCCGGGGGCAGGGACGGCCCCGCGCTGTCCAGCGAGGGAGGCGGGGTGGCGGTGAACTCGGCGGGCATTCCAGGGCCCGAGCCGGGTGCTCCCGCGCCCGATCGGCCGGGTGGGCTGAACGGCGCGGGGCGCGGGATGCCGCCGGTGGTCGGCAGCGGTATCCCGCTGGCCGGGTTCGGCAGCGGCGGGACGATACCCGGCAGTCCGCCGGGCGCACCCGACCCCACCCCTCCCGGTGTGAACTCCCCCGGTGTGAACGCCGCCGGGTCGGGCAACGACAACGGGGGCACGCCCCCCGGAGAGGTCAGGTCCACCCCCGGCAGCGAGCCGGCTCCCGGCGGTCCTTCCGGGTTGAAGGCGCCGGGACCGGGAATCTCCGGCTGCCCGGAGCCGTCCAGGCCGCCGAGGCCGCTGCCCGACGGCGGATTGGCGCCCGAGAGGTCGAATTCCTTGACGCTGGGCGGTGTGGTGTCCCCCAGGCCGGACTGCGGGATCCGGATATCCGGCGAAGTCGGGTCCCCCGGACCGTCCTGGCCGTTCCCGAGGTCGAGGTCGAGGTCCTTGAACGGGTTGTCGAACTCCAGGTCCTCGGGGAGGTTCGGACCACCTCCGCCGTCACCGCGGTCGCTGAACAGGTCGTCGAAGTCGAACTCCGGGATGTTCGGGCCGTCCACATCACCGCGGTTGCCGAACAGGTCGTCGAATTCTTCCTGGCTCATCCCCCCGCCGAGGCCACCGCCCAGCCCCGGTGTCGGGACGGGCTGGGCCTGCTTCTGGAGTCTGACGTTGTCATAGTTGGCCGCGAGTGTCTTGAGCACCTTGCGCATGTCGTTGCTCATCATGTCGACGACCTGCTGGTTCCAGTTGATCCAGATGTTGCCGTTGTCCATCCGGTACTCGATGCTGCTGTGCCCGCCCCGGGGGTCGATGATCGGCTGCCCGGTCCGGGGATCGTGCTGCAGGTCGTGGCCGTCGTACGCCTCCGCGATCCGGATGATCTCGTTGGTGTAGTGCCGGTTGATCTCCCAGACGGTTTGGCGGGCCCATTCCAGGTGGTCGCCCGCGCTCCACAACTGGTTGGGAGCCGATTGGCTGCCCAGAGGACCGCCCCCGATCTGCTCGGCGGCGTTGCGGAACGCCTGGGTGAGCGGCTTCATCAGCGCCTGCTGGAACTGGGTGGCCGCCTCCCCCTGCCAGGGCCCGTCTTCACCGGTGAGGGCTTCGACCTGCTGATCGAGGCTGACAGCGACCGCTCCGAGCGCTTCCTGCACCCAGCGCAGGTCTGTCGCGGCGTTCCACAGCGACGCCGGATCGGACACCGTCTTGGTGCGCTCCTGGAGCAGGTCCCGACTGATCGGGCGACCGTCGGCGTCGGTCTTGCCGACCGCGGCCGCACCGGTGATCACGGCCTGGATCTGCTTCCAGTCCATGGCGTCGTAATCCGCGGCCGACCCGCCGCCACCGCCGACACCGTAGACCGCACCGGTCTCCTTGTCCGTGGTGGTCGTGCTGGTCTTGGTATCCGGCCCCTCCGGAGTGCTCATCCTCGATCGCCCTCAGCTCGTCCTGGTCCGTCAGTCCTTGGTGTCGGGGTCGTCGGCCTCGTCGCCCGTGTCACCGTCAGCGTCGTCGTCGGGGGCGGGACCGCCGAGGTCGGTGCCCCCGCCGCCGAGGTTGGGGTTCGTGATCCCGGTGGTCTGGTTGATGTAGCCCACCGCGTCCTGGATGTGCTCGTTGAGCTTCACCGCGGTGAGCCCGTTGAGCTCCTCGGTGGTGTCGTAGTCGTGGGCGAGCTGCTCCAGGTTCCGCGCCGTCATCTCCAGCGCGTCGATCGCCTTGATCAGGAACTCCTCGACCGAGGGCACCAGACCCCCGGTGAGCTTCGTGGTCAGGTCGGTGGCGTGGTAGAAGGCCCCGGGAGCGATGTCGACGCCCCGCAGCGTCTTCAACGCCTCCTCCAGCAGCTCCCTGAGCTGGCGGAGGTTGCGCGCGAACGTCCTGAGCGCGTCGGTGCTCACCACGGTCGCGCCGGTGTCGCCGGTCTTCCGGGGCGGGGGCGGAACCCTGTCGTCCAGGTCCGGCACGTCCCCCTGGTAGGTGCCCGCGGGCGGTGCCGTGGTGTCGCCGGTGTAGGCGTTGGCGTCGTCTACCTTGTCCCAGTCGAGCTTCATCGGATGAGCTCCTCCTCCCGTGGGCCGGCCGCGCCGGGGTGACCCGGCGCGGCCGGGTGATCACCTGGTGTTGTGCGCCCCGAAGGCGTTGACGCCGGTGTGCTCGACGCGCAGGTAACCGTTGGTGATGTTCTGGAGGGCGACCTCGGCGGAGTGGAGGCTGCTCGGCATCCGATCCGCCGCGGCGTTCCACTTCTTCTGGGCGGCCTCGTACGCCAGCCGGGCCTCGCCCCTCCAGTCCTGCAGCGCGGTCCCCAGCTCCTGGTTCAGCTGACCCAGCATGTTCCGGAGCTGGACGCTGACCTCCGCCATCTGGTCGCGGGCCTGGTCGGCCATGCGCTGGTCGAACGTGTAGTTCGTCACGTCGTGGTCTCCTTCGCGGGATGGGTCAGATGCCCAGATCGGGGCCGGTGGGGATGGAGGCGGCGAGTTGGACGTTGTTGTCCTCACCCCGGGTGGCGGTGGTCGCGTGCTCCTGGACCAGGAGGATCATGGAGGCGAGCGCGTCGGTGATGGCCTTGCAGTCCTGGAACCAGGCCTGCATGGACCTCTCGTAGATGTTGAAGGCTTCACCGGTCCAGCTGACGCGGAGGACGTTCACCGTGTCAGCGACGGCCTGGGAGCCCCGGGTGGTGAAGCCGTGGGTCTCCTGGAGCAACCCGGCGGCCCGGGTGAGGCCAGGGGTAGTGGTGGAAATCGGTGCATTCATGGGCTTCCCCTTGATGGATGTGCGCTTGATCCACGCGCCGAACGGCGCCGCGATGCACCGCCACAGTTTTGGGCACCCCGCCTCCGGGGCAGCAGATGTCAACCCCCGCCGGTGCCCAAAAGTCCGATCAGGAGTGCGCACACAGGCGACCCGTCCATCAAGTTCCGCTCAAGCAGGGGAAAATGGCGTCTCGGAGACGGCTAGATGGCATCCCACACGCGTCGACGACCGGGCGGCGGTGTGGATCGGAGGAGCCAGGTGGTGGAGGACGTGAGCGGTCGTTTGCGCGTGGAGGTTCTCGGACCGCTGCGCGTGTGGTCGGACGACCGCGAGGTGCCACTGGGCTCGAACCGGCAGCAGGCCGTGTTCGCGGTGTTGACCGCGCATCCCAACCAGGTGGTGTCGCAGCGGACGTTGATCACGGGCGTGTGGGGTTCGGCGGTGCCGGCTAGCGCGACGGGCAACCTGCACACCTACCTGTCGGGGCTGCGGCGGGCGCTCGGTCCGGCGCGGGACGCGCTGGTGTCGGGTTCCGACGGCTACTCGCTGCGGCTGGACCGCTCGGCGTTGGACAGCGAGGTGTTCGAGCGCACCCGGCTGGAGGCGGAGCGGCGGTACGCGGCGGGTGACCTGCCCGGTGCGGCCGCCCTGCTGGACGAGGCGCTGGGGCTGTGGTCGGGCGAGGGCTACGCCGGGTTGCGCAGCCCGTTCGCCGAGCAGGCCCGCCGCAGGTTGGCGAGCCTGCGACTGGACGCGATCCGCCTGCGGGCGCGGGCGCGGCTGGAGTCGGGCGAGCACGGCGGGCTGGTCGCCGAGCTGACCGACCTGGTGCGCCTGCACCCCCTGGACGAGTCGCTGCGCGAACTGCTGATGCTGGCGCTGCACCGCGGCGGCAGGCACGCCGAGGCGCTGGAGAGCTTCCGCGAGGCCCGCGTGGCCCTGGCCCGGGAGGGCCTGGCTCCCGGGCAGGCGCTGCGCGACCTGCACCAGGTCGTCCTGAGCGGCCCTTCGGCCCTTCCTGCGCAGGGTTCGCTGCTGCGGGTCCAGCCCTCGGCGGTGCGGCTGCCGCCGAGGGGACTGGTCGGGCGGGCGGCGGAGCTGGAGGCCCTGGGTTGTGCGCTCGACGACGTGCTCGCGGGTCGGGGTCGGGCGGTCTGGGTGGAGGGCGAGGCGGGTGTCGGGAAGACCGCGCTGCTGGTCACCGCCCTGGCGGGCTCGACGGGAAGACCGCACCACGTGGCCTGGGGCACGACCGACGAGCTGAGCGCCCGCTTCCCGCTCCAGGTCGTACTGGAGGCCCTGGACGTCACGTCGTCCTCGGCCGACCGGCGGCGCGCCGACCTGGCCGGGCAGCTGCGCGACCCGGCGGCGCAGCGCTGGTGGAACCGGACGGCCCCGGTGGACCGGTTGCTCGGGCTCGTCGCGGACCTGTGCTCCACCGCTCCGCTGGTGCTCGTGCTCGACGGCCTCCAGTGGGCCGACGACGCCAGCCTGCTGTTCTGGGACCGCCTCGTCGGCGCCACCGGGCACCTGCCGCTGCTGCTGGTCGGCGCCACCAGGCCGGACCGCTCCCGGGCGGGGGTGGGCCACCTGCGGGACAGCGTGGTGGCGGGCGGTGGCGTGGTGCTGGAACCGGCGCCGCTGTCGGCGGCGGACGCCGAGCGACTGGTGGGCTCGGTGGTCGGCGCCTCGTCCGGTCCCGCGCTGCGCTCCCTGGCCGCCATCGCCGCGGGCAACCCGCTGTACGCGCTGGAGATCGCCGAGCTGATGGTGCGCGACGGCTGCGTGCGGGTGGTCGACGGGGTCGCGGAGGTGGACGAGACCGTGCTGTCGGACAGCGTCTACCAGCTGCGCAACGGGGTGGGGAAGAGCCTGGCGCACCTGTCCGAGGACACCCGCGCGGTGCTGCGTTCCGCCGCGCTGCTGGGCATGCGGTTCGACGTGGGCGAACTGGCCGCGGTGACGGGCCGGCTGCCGTTGCACCTGCTGCGCGCGCTGGACGAGGCCGTGGCGGCCCACCTGGTGGCCGAGTCGGACGGGTTACTCGCCTTCCGTCACCCCTTCGTGCGATGGACCCTCTACAAGGGGGTGCCGCAGTCACTGCGAGTAGCACTGCATCGACAGGCCGCCCAGGCGCTCGCCGAGGCGGGCGCGCCCGCCGACCGGGTGGCGGAGCACCTGACGGTGGAGTCCTCGGTGATCGACGCCTGGACCACGCGGTGGCTGGTGACCCACCGCGAGGAGGTGGTCGACCGCGCGCCGCTGCTCGCGGTCGACCTGCTGCGGCGGGTGCTCGCCGCGACCCCGGCCGGAGGGGCGGAGCGCGCGGCGCTGTGGATGTCGCTGCTCCGCGCCCTGTTCCACCTCGGGCGCGACCCGGGTGCAGAAGTGGCCGAGGCCCTGGTCGAGATCGCCGACCCGGCGGACGCCGCCGAGGCCCGGCACCTGCTCGCACTGGCACGCCGCCGGGCGGGCGACACGGCGGGAGCCCTGGCGGTCCTGGAGGGGGCCGTCCGGGCACGGGGCGTGCCCGCCATCTGGCGCGTCCGGCACCACGCCCTGCTGGCCGGGCTGCGCCGGAGCGCCGCGGCGGACCTCGACGAGGCCGACGCCGACGCCGAGCGGGTGCGCGCCGAGGCGGTCGCGGCCGGTGACGCCTGCGAGGCCGCCTACGCGTCGCGCAGCAGGTGGCTGGTGGCGACGCTGCGCCGGGACCACGCGCAGGCGCTCCGACACGTGGAGGAGGGGCTGGCCGCGCTGGACGGACGGCCTGAGCTGGTCGAGGCGCGCTGCGACCTGCTGGACAACCGGGCGTTCACGCTCCAGAACCTCGACCGCCTCGACGACGCGGAGACCGCGCTGCTGGAGGCCCGGACGGCGGTCTCCCACCACGGCCTGTCGGCCAGGATGCAGGTCCCCTTCGCCGTGCACCACTACTGGACGGGCGACTGGGACCGCGCGCTGGTGGAGCTGAGCGGGGTCAACCGCGAAGCGCGGGGGTTGACCTTCGACCTGGTCCGGGAACCCGGTCCCGGCACCGCGCTGCTGCGGGGCGTCTCGGCGCTCATCTCGCTGCACCGCGACGAGCGCGCCAACGCCGCCGTGCACCTGGACGCGGTCGGCGCGTACGCCAGGATGACCACCGCCGAGCGGGAGAGCGCGGACTTCCTGCTGGTGGCCTGGGCGCTGGCGGCCGAGCAGCGGGACTCCCTGGACGAGGCGGTCCGCGTGCTCTCCCCCCTGCTGCGCCCCGAGGAGGCTCCGCTGGTGCTGCGCCACCAGTGGCTCCCGTACCTGGTGCGGCTCGCCCTGGACGCGGACTGGGGGGACGTGGCGCGCGAGGCGCTGGAGGTGTGCGAGGAGGAAGCCGCGCGGGAGGTGCTCCCGGCGCGGGCCGCGGCCGCCGCGGCCCACTGCCGGGGACTGCTGGTGGGTGACCCGCACGTGCTGCTCGGCGTCGCCGGGCACTACCGGTCGGTCGGCCGCGCGGTCGAGCTGGCGGCGGTGCTGGAGGACGCGGCGGTCCTGCTCGCCCGAGGTTCGGGCGCGGATGGCGCGTCCGCGGACACGGTGCTCGCCGAGGTCGATCGGCTCTACCGGCGGTTCGGCGCGACCTGGGACCTGCGGCGGTGTCGGGACCGGGTGGCGTCGAGCGGCGGCTGACCCGCGACCGACGCCCTGACCGCGCACGACGCCCACCGGAGCGGTGTGCGCCGTGCGCGGCCGGGGCGATCAGGCCGTGGGAACGGGGTCGGGCGGGGAGGCGAAGGCCATCGGTTCGCTGGGCCGCCCGGACTGGACGTACCAGGCCTCGCCGGTTCCCGGTGAGGCCAGGACCGACTCCACCGCGTCGACGACGGTCGCGACCTCCATCACCGGCAGGCCCGCGTCTCGGATGAAACCGCGGAAGCCGTCGATGGCCGTGGTGTCGGTGAAGGACGGGCAGAACGCGTTCAGGCGGATGCCCTCGTGGGCGATCAGCGGCGCCAGCGACCGCACGTAGTTCACGACGGCCGCCTTGCTGGCGCCGTAGAACGGGTCGAACGGCACGGGCACCAGCCCGGCCAGGCTCGCCACCGCCACGATCCGCCCGCCACCGCGCGCCCGCAGGGCCGGCAGGGCCGCCTGGACGCCGTAGACGACGCCGTCGACGTTCACGGCGAAGACCTCGCGGTAGTGCTCGACGTCGAACCCGCCGTCACCACCGGTCACCACACCGGCGTTCAGGCACGCGATGTCCAGTCCCCCGAACTCCTCTACGGCCGCCTCGACCGCGGCTGCGCTGTCGCCTGCCGCGCGCACGTCGCACGGGACGAACAGGCCACCGATCTCGTCGGCGACGGCCGCGCCCGCCTCGGCGTCCAGGTCGGCGACCACCACGCGCGCGCCACCGCCCGCCAACCTGCGCGCGACCGCCGCGCCGATGCCGTGCGCGGCACCGGTGACCAGCGCGACCTTGTCCCGGTACGCCTCATCGTTCACCAAAGATCTCCTCACCACTCCCGGACCCGCATCCCACACGCCCGGCGGATACCGGGCAATCCTCCGGATGGGGGTCGCCCCGTGGCCCATCTGCCGTTGCGCGACAGGCCGGGCGTGGTGTCCGGACGCTCCGATCGGCATCCGGGCGGCGCGGGTCAGGAACGGCAACGCGGCGGTGTCCGCTCGCCTCCGCGCAGCGTGTCCACCCGGGCGGAGCTCGCGGCGCGGTGGGCGGCGACCTGCCCCTGCACGTCGGCGGGCGCGACGAGCTCGTCCTGGGCGTAGTAGGTCCAGTCGACCTGCTGGACGTACGTGCTGACCCCGCCGCGGTGGCCCTCCAGGTCGATGAACCACAGGTTGTAGTTCAACGACATCGGCTGACGGGGCAGCACCGAGCGCCCCTTTCCGTCGTCCACGTGGTCGGCGACCAGCACACCGTCCACGTGGTACCGCACGTGTCCCCCGCCTACCTGGGTGACGACCGTGTGCCACCCGCCGAAGCCCCCCGGGGTCGAGGTGACGGCCTGGTCGGCCTCGTAGGGCTCCGACCGGATCGTGTGGACGCTCGCATGGCTGCGCAGCGGGTCGCGCCCGCCCCACGCCCCGTTGGGGGTGTACTCGGTGAAGCTCAGCTGGCTGTAGAGCGGGTCGTCGTCGCCGCGCAGCGGCGTGATCGTGAGGTACGCCTGCATGACGTGGTCGCCGTCCGCGCCGGTGATCGGTGCGTCGGTGAACCGGACGCGGCTGGCGTAGGTGCCGTGGCCGAACCGGCGCTCCTGCTGCACGAGCTCGGCCTGGCTGGTGCCGGCGTTCGTCCCGTCGGTGGAGGCGCTGAGCTGGGCGACCTGCTCGCCCTCGACGGACGGGAAGGTGATGTCGCCCGGTGACCAGCGCGCACCCCGCGGCCCGGGTCCGCCCGACTCGGACCGCGCCGTCCACCCGGCCGCGGTGAACCGCCCGTCGCCGCTGGAGGCGTAGCGGAAGTCGTCGAAGAACCGACCGCACGCCTCGCCGCCGGAGGGCGCCGGGGAACCGCCGGACCGGGGGTCACCGGCCGGCGCGACGACGGGTGCGGGCGGTGGCGCGGGAACGGGCTCGGCGGACGAGGAGGACGCGGGGGGAACCGGGGTGGAGGTCGCGGCACGCGGCAACGGGGCCTCGGAGCGGGCGGAGACGCCCGCCGGCGCGCTCGCGGCCTGGTCGCCGCCGAGGCCCGCGACCACGGCCCAGCCGATCCCCGCGGCCAGGGCGGTCACCACCGCGACCGCGACCACGGCCGGCCGGCGCACCGACCCGGACCACGTCCGCGCGACCTGTCGGTTCACCCTCGCGACCCGCCGGTTCAGCCGCCTGAGCCACTTCGGCGCGATGAACATCAACCCGTTCCTCCGCATCCAGATCGGCGGCACCACGACGCCGTTGAGCCGATTAGGCCACCCCGCGAGCGGCGAGGTCCTCCGGGAACCACCATGATCGCGCGACCGGGAAAGGCGGTGTAGCCGTTCGGGCACAAAGGCTCCCGGACCGCAGCGGCGGGCGGCGCGCCGTGGCCAGACTGCGCGGGACACCACCCGCAACACCCTGCAAGGAGTCCCGTGTTCAGCCTCCGCGCCCTCCGCACCGCGCTGTCGTCCCTCGCCGTCGGCGCCCTCGTCGCGACCATCGCCACGGCCACCGCCGGCACGGCGTCAGCGGCCACCTACAGCTTCACTCTCTGCAACTACGCGGACGACTTCCACGTCTCCGCCTACTTCCCGACCTACGTGCAGGGCCGCAGCTCCTACTCCGCCACCGCCTGGACCAACCAGTGCGTCGTGACCACCCACACCGGCGGGGAGAGCGTCGGCATCGTCGTCAAGCCGGACACCCCGCAGAACAAGGCCCTCGCAACCCGGTACTACACCACCGACCGGTCGAACGACGTGTTCCACACCTCCGGCAGCTACTACTCGCCGGTCATCAAGGCGCACGCCCACAGGTAGCCGCCCCAGGCTGCCCGGCGGTGGTCCACACCGCCGGGCAGCCGAACCCGGAAGCGGCACACGCCGGAAGCACAGCCACGAACCCGCCCGCAGAGAGCGTGGGCGGGTTCGTGGCGTCATCCAACCGGTTCAGGCTTCGGGGCGGGGAACGGCCGTCGGAGGGGCGCTCTCGTCGGCCGCCGGCTCGGTGGTGGTGAACTCCGGCTCGGCGGTGGCGGCGATGGTGGCGAACTCCGGCTCGGTGGTGGTCTCGGTGGCGGTCCGGCCGCCCGGGACCGGCGGCACCTCCCAGGGCAGCACCTCCAGCGACTGCCCGCCGTGGAAGCGCTGGTAGGTCGCGCCCGCCTCCTCGTCGGACAGGGCGAGGGCCCGGCGCATGAAGTCGCCGACCAGTCGCACGGAGGCCGGGCCGCCGGGGTTGAACAGCACGTCCACGTCGTCGGCCAGCATGTTCACCAGTTCGACCAGGTCGATCCGCCGCCAGTCCGGGGAGCTGACGCGCAGGCGGTGCACCTCGGAGGTGGCGATCACCACGCAGGGCACGTCGTCCGGCGAGCGCATCACCAGCGGGCGGTCGTCGCCGTTCATGGCGATGTCGAACAGCGAGTCGCGCATCAGCAGCTGGAACTGCTCGACCTCGGCGTCACCGCTGATCACCAACCGCAGCATCGCGTCCATCGGGTCGGCCGGCGAGTCGGGGTTCGAGGGCAGGTAGCCGGGGTTGGTCCGGAAGGGACCGAGGGCGCCGTCCGGCTTCACCGGCCACAGGCCCACCACGGCTTCCAGGGGCGGCGCCTCGTCCTCGGTCTGCGGTTCCCACGAGGGGTCCATCAGCAGGAACCAGTTCTCGACGTCGGCGTCCGCCTCCACGTCGTCCTCCTGTCACGCGTCATTCGGGGATATCGGGTGGGTTCATTGCACGGCCCGCGCCCCGCGCGGACAACCTGCGCGGCGGGCACCGGGCGCGTTGAGGCAGGCACCACTTCCCCAACGGCCCGGCACGGCTGTCACGGGCGGACGGGGAACGCCACGCCGACGGGCAGCGTGACGTGGGCCGGCACCTCGTCGTCGGGGGCGTCGTCGACCTCGCCGGGCAGCGTCACGCGGCGGTAGGTGCCGCCGTCCCGCACCACCCGCAGCCCCGTGTGGGCGTGCACGCTGACCTCGGCGGTCACCGCGTAGAGGGCCACCCGGGCGTGTTCGGCCTTCTGGAACGCGGCGCGCAGGTAGGACGCGGCCGACGGGCGGCCGTCGCGCGTCGGCCGCCCGAGGTAGCAGACCGTCGCGACCTTCGCCTCGCCCGCCGGGTGCCGCACCGACAGGTAGATCCGGTTGCCGGTCAGCACCCGCCCGGTGGTGAGTGGGCCCAGCATCACCTCGTCGCCGTGGCGGTGGGGGTGCCCGGTGCGCAGGCGGACCTCCTGCTCCCCGTCGAGGCCGCCGTGCATGTCGAAGAACCACGACGGCACGGCCCCCGTCCACGGGGTGGGGTGCGTGGAATCGGCGACCGCCGGGTTGCCGTCCACGTCGGGCACCGACGCGGTGCTGACGTAGTACGGGCGGCCCGCCTTGGCCTCCAGCACCCTGGCGATCGACATGACTGCCCGGTCCTGCTCGGTGACCGGGAAGAACTGCCCCTCGACGCGCCCCGTCCCCGGTTCCAGCAGGGCGTCCGCGAGCACGGCGTCGGGATGTGGCGGCACCCGCTCCACGGTCTCGAAGTGGCCGTCGAGACCGAGGGTGCCGTCCTCGTGGAGCAGCAGGCGCCCGACGGGGTGGTGGACCTCCCGGGAATAGCCACCCGGCACCATGCCGGCGGCGAACTCCTCCGCCCCGACGGTCTCGCCGTCGAGGGCTGCCAGCGCGAACGCCACCGCCGGGGTGTCGCCCGCGACGTCGCGCAGGTCCTGGTGGTCGCGCAGCGGCGCCGCGAGATCCGTGCCGGACAGCTCCAGGGGCAGGCCGTCCGAGCGCAGCGCCGCGTAGCCGTCACCGGACCTGCCCGCCAGGAACAGCAGCGGCTGGAAGCGCGGCGACCACGGCGACTCCTCCCACTCGCCGTCGTCGGTGCGCCGGACCCAGGCGGTCTTCGACGGGGTCGAGTTCCAGGCCCACCGGCCCACCTGGTCCAACCGCTCCTCGTCGCCGGGTGAGCGGACCACCACCGCGACCACGTGCTCCCTGGCGTTGACCACCAGTGAGATCCGGATGTCCCCGGCACGCAGCCCCGACACGTCCGCGAAGCGCGTCGTGCCGTCCTCGTCGCGGGTCAGGGCGTGGACACCGCGGAAGTCGCGCGCGGCGCGCAGCGCCGAGGCGAAGTCGAACCCGACCCCGCCGATCCCCACCCGGCTGCCCGCGTCCTCGCCGATCAGTACGACCGGCCGGTCCGGGTCGGCCTCCAGCAGGGCGGCGAAGCCCTCGTCGCGCAGCAGGACCGCGGCGGTCTCGTGGCCGTCGAGCTGGAGCGCGCCGCCGCCGGCGGTCGGGGTGACGTCGGCGTGCAGGCGGTCTGAGGTCAGCACCACGACGACGGGTTCCCGGTCGCCCCAGGCCGGGTCGGTCCACCGCCCGCGCACGACCGCGTCGGCGATCCGGGCCAGGTCGTCGGGAACCCCCCGACCGGGTGCCGGGAGGTGGAACACGTCGCCGTGCCTCCGCAGCACCACGGGGGCGGAGGCCGGGTCGGGTCCGGGGGCGAATCCGTTCCGGCCCAGGGTGGTGAGCACACCGGAGTGCGCGCTGACCGCGACCGGCCCCGAGTACTCGAAGGACCGCCGGGGCCCCTCCAGCTCCCGCAGCGCGGCGAGGAACTCCCGGTTCGGCGCGTCGCCGTCGTGCTCGGTGTGCGCCACCAGCAGCAGCGGTCGCCGAACGGACCCGCCCGCCAGGCGGCGGTAGTGCTCGTGACCGGCCACCACCCGCGCCCCGTCCGCGGCGGACAGCGCCAGTTCGCGGCCGTCGCGCAGCCCCACGGCGTACGCGCCGGCCTCACCGTCGAGCCTGACCTCGAACGGCCTGGCCCAGGTGCCGTCCGTGGTCATCGCCCACGGTGCCGTGGTGGTTCGCCGGGCTTCGGGAGGACCGGACGCCAGCACGCGCCGCACGTGGTCGTCGCTCAAGGCGGCGGAGGCTCGCAGGGTGGCCCGCACCTCCCCGTCGACGGTGAACGCGATGCCCCGGTCGGCGCCGTGGACGTCGTGCAAGGGCGTCCACAACAGGTCGTCGGTCCGCGGCAGCGCCACCCGCACGAAGCGCGCGCGGACCATGTCGACGTGTCCGTGCACGGGGTCGAGAACCACGGGGCCGGTGTTGACGAACACCTCGCGGAAGGGACCGTCGCCGCGCAGCGCGTCGGCGAACTCGCGCGCGGCGGGCACGTGGCCCTCGGGCCGGTCCACCAGGAGCAGCACCGGCGCGGTCGGCCCGGCGGCCCGGACACCGGGGTCGTGCCACGCCTCGGCGGCGAGCCGGGCGCCACCGTGCCACCCGCCGTCGACCAGGAACCCGCCGCTGTCCGCGTGCGCGAACAGGACGACCCGCGCGGGGCCACCCGCCTCGGCGGGGAGGCGCGGGTGCAGCGCCCGCCACCGCGCCAGGTCCGCCTCCCCCCGGGGGAACGCGACGGCCACCGCGCCCGACGTCGTCGGGGCCAGCGACACCCGAACGCCGCCGGGGGCGGTCCGGGAGGAGGGCGGGGGGAAGGCCGCGCCCGCACCGGCCGGCCCGTAGGGCATCGGCTCCTCCTGCGGGAGGGACGGCTGCGCCCCGGGAACGGGGTCGTCGCCGTCACCGTTGGAGGATTCCTCGGCCAGCAGGCTGGGCAGTGGCGCCCGGCGGTAGCGGCCGCCGGCGCGGACCGCCCGCATGCCGGAGACGACGTCCAGCTCCATCGCCTGGTCCGCGGCCCAGAGCACCACCGTGGCGCTCTCCGCCCGCTCGAACGCCTGACGAGCGTGGGCGGCGAGGGAGACACCGTCCGGGCCGGGCACGCCGAAGTGGCAGATGGTCGCCACCTTGTGCTCACCGGCGGGGTGCGGCACCGACAAGTACACCCGGTTGCGGGTCAGGACGTGGCCGATGTTCCCGGAGTCGAGCTCCACCCGGTCACCGAACCGGTCGGGGTGACCCGTGCGCAGCCTGCCGATCCCCTTGCCGGGGCCGCCGTGCATGGCGATGGACCACGACCGCACCGCCTGATCCCGCCACTTCTTGCGGTACCCCATCGGCGCGATGGAGTTGCTCCCGACTTCCCGGACGGCGTAGGCGTCACCTCTCTCGATCACGTATTCGGCCGACATCTTCACGAGGTCGCTCCAGTCCCGGACGTAGAACTGACCCTCCACCTGCGCCGTGCGTCCCATCAGCGGGTGGGTGATCACGTCGTCGGGCTCGGGCGTGGCGGGGAGGATCACCCGGACAGTCCCGTCCACCACCGTGTGCGTCCCGTCCTCGCGGAGCACCAGGGTGCCGTCGGGCCAGCCGACCGTCCGGGAGTAGCCACCCCGTGCCATGCCGCGCGCGAAGTCCTCCGCCCCGACCGTGGCGCCGTCGAGCGCGGCGAACACGAAGACCAGGTCCACCGTGTCACCCGCCGCGTCCCGGACGTCCTGGTCGTCCCGCAGCACCTCGGTCAGCCGCCGCGCGGACAGCGACGGCATCAGGCGCCCGTCGCGGCGGACCCCGAGGTAGCCGTCACCGGAGCGGGAGGCGAGGAACAGCAGCGAACGCGGCGCGGTCTCCGACGTGCCACGGGCCCAACGCCGCACCTGCTGCACCCGCTCCTCGTCCCCGGGCGAGCGCACCACCACCGCGACCACCCACCCCCCGGCGTCGCGGATGAACGCCAGGTCCAGGTCCCCCGCCCGCAGCCCCGACACGTCCACGAAGCGCCGTCTGCCGTGGTCGTCCCGCGCCAGCGCGTGCACCTCGCGGAAGTCCCCCAGTTCGCGCAGCACCGACGCGAAGTCGAACCCGAACCCGCCGATCCCCACCCGGTTGCCGGCACTCTCGCCGACCAGCGCCACCGGCCGGCCGGGGTTCGCGCGCAACTCGTCGACGAAGTCCCGGTCCCCCAGCATGATCCGGGCGACCTCTCCGCCACCCGACTCCACGCGGCCCTCGTCCTTCGTCGGCACCTCCGCGTGGTCCTCGGCCGAAGCCACCACCAGCACCAGGGGCGATGCCCCGCCCGCCGCCGCATGGTCCGCGATTCCGCGCAGCATGTCGGTGACCTTCTCCGACGGGGCCAAGTGGAACACGGCACCGGTCCTGGTCAGCACCACGTCCTCGCGCGCCACCCCCGGGCCGCGGGAGATCACGAGGTCGCGCGACAGGATCACGGGCACGTGGACATCGACCACCGTGCCGTTCCGCGAGTGCGTCGGGGAGCCCACCGGCCCCGAGTACTCGAAGGTCGTTCGCAGCCCGTCTTGCCGCAGCAGGGTCAGCAGCTGGGCGTTGAGCGCGCTGTTCGGTCGAGGGGAGCGGGTGATCAGGATCAGTGGTCGCCGCACCGGTCCACCGGCGAGGGTCCGGTAGAACGGGTGCTCGGACAGCAGTCGCCGCATCTTCGCGGCGGTCAGCGGGAAGATGTGGCCGTCGCGGCGCCTGACCTGGTAGGACTCGCCGTCGCTCTCCAGGTGCAGGACGAACGGCCTGGCCCGGTCACCGGTCGTGGACGGCGCCCACTCCTGCACGACGTGATCCGCGCGCTGCGGGTTCTCCACATCCGCGGAGGACAGCACCATGCGGTGGCTGTAGTCGGTGGCCCGTTCCGCCGCGAAGCGCAGCCCGGCGTACCGGCCCGTGTCGGCGTACAGGGCGAGGCCGTACCCCTGCCCGTGGGCGTCGTGCAGCACCTGGTCCGCCACGTCGGTCGGACGCAGCCTGTCCACGTGCGTGAACCAAGCGGTGGCCAGGTCGATCTCGTCCGTGGCGTGGTCGACGTGGATTGGGCCGGTGTTGATGGAGACCTGGCGGTGCGGGCCGTTGCCCCGCAGCACCTCCGCTACCCGGCGTCCCGCCTTGGCCATCGCCTTGTCGGGGCCGGACAGCTCGACCACGATGGCCAGCGGGGTGTGCGGGCCGGCGGCGCGGTAGGCATCGGAGCGGGCGATCCCGGCGGCGAACACCGTGGCGTCGCGCCACTGGCCGTCGACGAAGAACCACCCGTCGCGCCCGTAGGCCATGACGTGGACCGCGGGTCCCGGCGAGGCCTGCCGCAGCACGTGGTGGAGGTGGCGCCACCGCCCGGTGACCGGGTCGTCGGCTGACGCGGGGAACATGACGAGCGGTTCCCCGCCCGCCTGGCCGTAGGAGTCGTACGCCTGGGCGTGGGAGGGGCCGCCGATGCCCGAGTCGGTGACGACCCCCTCGACCTGGTCGTCGTCCGCCAGCACGACCGCGTCGTCCGACGGCTCCGGCTCCACACCCTCCGCCAGGGTCTCCACCCGACCGTCACGCCACAACCGCGTCCGCCCCGACGACACCTCCACGTCGCCCCGGTGCCCCAACCCCCGGGCCAGGACCCGCAACCCCTCCACATCCCCGACATCACACGCCAGCAGCACCAACGTCGAATCCACCGGCACCACGCGCGAGGTCAACACCAACCGCAGGAACGCCCCCCTGTCCAACACCACCTCACCACCCGAGCGCAACGGCACCCGGAACCCACCCACACCGTGATGCACCACCACCGAGAACCGACCCGGCACACCAGACGCCCCACCCAGCGCGTCCACCGCCACACCGGCCTCACCACCCGACAGGAACGCCACCCCCACCCGCGCACCCGACACATCGGTCAACGACACCGAAGCCACGTCCTCCCACCGGACGCCACCCGACTCCTCGAAGAAATCCTCGGAATCGCTGTCACTGTCGGAGACGAACCGCTCCGTGTCCGAACCACCGCTGGTGGACTCGTCGTCGGACGGGCCGTCGAACGGCTTCCCCGGCATCGGAACCCGCTGATAGCGCCCTCCGCCCGTGACTCGCATCCGACTGGTGAGGCCGCTGAGGGTCACCACACCGGTCGCGGCGTGCAGCACCACCCGGGTGCCTTCGGCCTTCTCGAAAGCCTCCCGGATGTGGGAGGCGACCGAGGTGCCGTCCGGTCCAGCGGCACCGATGTGGCAGACGGTCGCGACCTTCTGCTCCCCCGCCGGGTGTGGCCTGGAGAGGTAGACCCGGTTGTACGTCAGCACGTGCCCCGCCCGCGGCCCGGACAAGGTCACCACGTCGCCGTACCGGTGGGGGTGGCCGGTGCGCATCGAGGCGACGACCACATCCGAATTCCCGTGCATGTCGATGAACCACGGCGGCGTCGCCGAATCCCGCCACTTCATCCGGCGCTTGACGAGCACGTCGTTGACGCTGCCGTCGGCGTTGTTCGTCCGCACCACCTTGTGGTAGTGCCGGTCCCCCTTGATGATCCCGTGGTCGAACGCCACGGTGCCACCGAACAGGTCGTTGTCGTCCAAGGGGAAGGTCACCCCTTCCACGTGCCCGGACGAGGGGTTCACGAAGGGCTCGGCGATCAGGTCGTCCGGTTCCGGCTCCTTCGCCGGCGCGGTCTTGAAGATCCCGCCTTCGACGGTCAGGGTGCCGTCGTCACCGAGCAGGAGACGTCCCTCCGGCCAGTGCACCATCCTGGAATAGCCGCCCGGCAGCATGGCGTCGCCGAAACCGACCGGTTCCCCGGAGACCCCGTCGAGCGAGGCGAGCACGAACCCCACCTCGCGGTAGTGCCCGGCCGCGTCGCGGACGTCCTGGTCATCGCGCAGGGCAGCGGCGAGGTCGGCCGAGGACAGGGACACCGCTCGGCCGTCGCCTCGCCGCGTCCGGTGGGCACCGGACTCGGACCGGGTGGTGAAGAGCAGCAACGGCGGCCGGCGGGCCGGCCAGGGCGCCTGCTCCTCCCGCTCGTCACCGTCGATCCGGGACCGGTACCGCGACAGGGTCTCCGGCGTGGTGGCGAGGGCCCACCGCCGCACGCGTTCCACCGCCTCGTCGTCGCCGGGCGAGCGCACGACGACCGCGACCACCTTCCCCGCGGCGTCGCGCACCAGTTCCCGTTCGACGTCCCCCGTGCGCGGGCCCGACACCAGCTCGAACCGCGGCGGGCCACCGGCGGCGCCCACCAGCGCGTACACGTCGCGGAAATCGCCCCGCCGGTGCAGCTCCGAGGCGAAGTCGAACCCCACTCCCCCGATCGCCCGCCGGTCGCCGGCGGACTCCCCCACCAGCACCACCGGTCGGTCCGGCACCGCGTCGAGCAGCTCGGCGACGCCCGGGTCCTCCAGCGCGAGCCGGGCGACGTGGTCACCGCTCGCCTCCACCCGACCCGAGTCCACCGTCGGCACGACCGCGTACCCCTCCGCCGACGCCAGCACCAGCCCGACCGGCCGCACCCCGCCCCACGGCCACCCGCCCTCCGACAAGCGGTCGACCACGCCCCCCACAGCAGTCGGGACGTCCTCCGGCGCCGCCAGGCGGAACACCTGCCCTTCCCAGGTCAAGGCCACATCCGCGCGCCGCACCTCCGGACCGGCCGAGAACAACCGCCCGCCCGACGGGAGCAGTGTGGTGTGGCCCACGATCCCGAAGTTCCCGACGACCTCCGGGTGGAACGACGCCCCTCCCGAGTACTGCCACGACGGCCTCATCCCGTCCGCGTTGAGCAGGCGCAGGAGTTCCTCGTTGAGCTCCCGGTTCGCCGGGTCGGCACGGGTCAGCAGGACCGCCGGCCGCCGCGCCCCGTTCACCGCCGGTCGCCGGTAGGCCCGGATCGCGAGCAGCACCGGGGCCAGCTCCGACGCCGACAGCTCGATCAGGCGCCCGTCACGCAACCTGCCCGCGTACCGGTCGCCCTGGCTCTGCAACGACACGGTGAACGGCCGCGCGCGAGTACCGGTGTACGACGACGCCCAATCCACCGGGACCAGGTGGGCATCCTGGTCGACGCCCCTGTTCAAGACGCGGACGACACGCCCGGTGTAGTCGTTGGCCAGTGCCTTCGTCGAGCGGCGCAGGGCCCGGTAATTCGCGGTGTCGGGGAGGAAGGCCACACCGTGCTCACCACCGTGCGCGTCGCGCAGCTTCAGCAGGTGCAGGTCGGTCGGGCGCACCACGGACACCCGCACGAACTTCGCGGCGTTCATGTCCGCCCCGCCCGTGTGGTGCCCGGTTCGCAGCGGAGCGGTGTTGACCAGCACCTCCCGGTACGGCCCGGAGCCCCGCAGCGCCTCCGCGAACTCCCGCGCCACGTCGAGGTGAGCCAAGGAAGCGCCACGGAGGTGGACCACGAGCAGCAGGGGGGCGTGCGGGTCGGCTTCGTTGTACACGTCGGAACGGCCGACCTCGTCCGCGAACGCCGTGCCGTCGTACCGGCGGTCCTCGGTGAAGAACGCCGTGGAATCCGCGTGTGCGAAGACGTGGACGGGGTCGAGCCCGTCGGGGGGTAGCGGCATGCGGCCGAGGAGGTACGGCCACCGCGTGAGGTCGGAGCTGTTCGGCGAGCGCGGGAAGAACAGCACCCCGGGAGTTCGCACCTCCACGTGGTCGGTGCCGGTGACGCCCTCCGGTGCGATGGTCGGGTACCAGGTCTGCCGGGTGATCTCGGCCCAGACCCGCACGTCCTCACCCGCGCGGACCCGCAGGCCCTCCCGCACGGCGCGCGCCACCTGCGGGGCGGGGTCGTGGCTCAGCACCACGCCGGCGACGGGGGTGCCAGCTGCCCGGAGGAGTGGGTTGTCGAGCACGACCTCGGTCGTGGGCCCGGTGCCCAGCAGGACGGCGTCACCGGACCGGTACGGGTCACCCGTGGTCATGCGGAACCACGCGCCGTTCGGCTCCGTGAACACGTGGACGAACCACGGGAGCGCTTCCTGGTCCGCCCACGGCTTGGGCACCTGCACGTGGTGCTTGGTGGAGCCGCCCTTCAAGGCTGGTTCCACGACGGTGCGGGTGTGGTGGGCAGCGGTGACCTCACGCCGCCAGTAGACCTCCGCCCGCGCGGCGTCGAAGCTGCGGCCCGGGAACGACTGGCCGGCGGACCGGCCGGTGGCCGGATCGGTGAGCGGGTGGGTGACCACGTCGGCGGGCCGGATGGCCGGGGGCTCGACGGTGGCGAAACCGCCGCCGTCCAGCCGCAGCCGCCCGTCGGGCTCGAACCGCAGCACGCCCTCCGGGTGGTGGACGCGGCGGTGGTAGCCCCCCGGCGCGAGGGCCTCGGCGAACGCCACCGCGTCCACCCCACCGGCGTCCAACGACGCGAGCAGCAGCGGAACGTGCGACTCGATCCCCGCCACGTCGCGGAACAGCAGGTCGTCGCGCAGCACCGCGCCCAGATTCCGCAGCGGCAGCCGCAGGGAGGTGCCGTCGACGTGCAGCCCTCGAATCGCGTTCCCGAACGTGCGCTTCGTGAAGAACAGCATGACCGGCGTGGTGTCGTGCGGCCACGGCGAGTGCTGCTCGGTGCCGTCGGTGGTGCGCAGGAAGTGTGACAGCGTCTCGGGCGTGACCCCGGCGGCCCAGCTCCGCAGGTCCTGGTAGGTCTGCTCGTCGCCCTCCGACCGCACCAGCAGCCCGACCACCTTGCCGTCCGCACCGCGCAGGAGACCCATCCGGAGGTCGCCCGCCCGCAACATCGACACCAGCTCGAACCGCGAACCCGGCCCCGCCGACACCCCCTCCGGCCCCACGACCACGTCACCGGCCACCGCGTACACGTCCCGGAAGTCGCCCTCCGACCGCAACACCCCCGCGAAGTCGAAACCGAACCCACCGATGCCCCGCCGCGAACCCGAATCCGACCCCACCAGCACCACCGGACCCGACCGCGACCTCAACGCCGCCCGAAAACCCTCATCCTCCATCAGGGAGCGGGCGAACGACGCGCCGTCGAACTCCGCCGGCCGATCGTCGAGCCCGAACACCGTGCCGTACCGCTCGGTCGTCGGCAACGCCACCACCACCGGCTCCCGCGAACCCCACGGCCCCACCACCCTCGCCCCACCCAACAACGCGGCCACCACCCCCGCGTGCCGGACGTGCACCCCCTCCGGCACGGAGAACGCGAACACCCCACCGACCGCCGTGTGGCGGGCATGGCCCGTCACCGACAGCGCTCCCTGCGAGAGTCCCGCCGGGTCGGCGATCCGCAGCACATCGGATCGGGACTCGTGCTGGGCCAGCATGCCGTGGTACCGGTGAACCTGCCGGACACCGTCGCGCTCCACCAGGACGCGCAGCAGTTCCTCGTCCAGCGCGCCGTCACCATCGCCCAGGGTGAGCAGCACCATCGGCCGACGCGCCGGACCACCCGCCAACGCCCGGAAGTGCCGATGCGCCAACAACAGATCGGCCATCCCGGCGGGGGTGAGCTCCACCGAACCGACACCCGGCACGGTCACCACATACCCACCACGATCCGCGTGCAGGAACACCAGGAACGGCCGCGCACGACCACCGTCCGCGGCCCCCGCCCAGGGCACCACCAACTCCGTGGAGTTCCCGTCCGGATCGAGCACCTGCAACAGGCGCAACGAATGATCGCTGAGATTCTTGGCGAACCTCTCCAGGTCGAACCCGGCCGCCACCGACTCGGGGAGGAGCGATACGACGAACCCGTCACCGTCGACCGCGGTGTCCCACGACGGCCACGACAACACGTCGGCCGGCCTCGGGGAGGTACCGGCGGGTGGACCACCGTCGGGCTCGGCCGGGTCGTCGTCCGCCAGCACGACCGCGTCGTCGGACGGCTCGAACTCCTGCCCCTCCACCAGGGTCTCCACCCGGCCGTCACGCCACAACCGCGTCCTACCGGGAAGTACCTCCACCCCACCCCGGTGCCCCAACTCCCGAGCCCACCCCCGCAACCCCTCCACATCCCCGACATCACACGCCAGCAGCACCAACGTCGAATCCGCCGGCACCACGCGCGAGGTCAACACCAACCGCAGGAACGCCCGCCCGTCCAACACCACCTCACCACCCGAGCGCAACGGCACCCGGAACCCACCCACACCGTGATGCACCACCACCGAGAACCGACCCGGCACACCAGACGCCCCACCCAGCGCGTCCACCGCCACACCGGCCTCACCACCCGACAGGAACGCCACCCCCACCCGCGCACCCGACACATCGGTCAACGACACCGAAGCCACGTCCTCCCACCGGACGCCACCCGACTCCTCGGACCAGCCCTCATGGCCGGTGTCGCTGTCGCTGTCGCTCCCGGTGTCAGGGTCGTCGCTGTCCGATGACGAGTCGTCGGACTCGTCATCGGACTCGCCCGACGACTCCCCGAAGTCGATGAAATCGATGTCGCTGTCGCTGTCGCTGTCGAACTGATCGGTGTCCGAACCACCGCTGGTGGACTCGTCGTCGGACGAGTCGTCGAACGGCTTCCCCGGCAGCGGGACCCGCCGGAAACGTCCTCCGCGCTGAACGTCGATCCGGGAGTACGACCTTGTCAACATCAATCTTTCGGTCGCCGCGTGCAGCACCACCCGGGCACCTTCGGATTCTTCGAAAGCCTCGCGGATGTAGGACGTCACCGAGGGCCGGTCCTTCACGGAAGCACCGGCGAGGCACATGATCGCCACCTTCTCCTCCCCCGGCGAGTGCGACCTGGAGAGGTAGATCCGGTTCTTCGTCAACACGTGTCCCGCCTGCTGCCCGGACAGCGAGACCTTGTCCCCGAACGAGTGAGGAAGGCCGGTGCGCATGTTGGCCTTGACCGTCTCCGGCGATCCGTGCATCTGGATGAACCACGGCGGCACCGTCGATCCCACCCACTTCATCCGGCGTTTGAAGAATTCCCTGTTAACGCCCTCAGCGGGGATCTCGGACTCCACCTCCTTGTAGTAGTGCCGATTACCCCTCTGGATTTGGGACTCGAACGTCGCGAAGGCACTGACCTGAAAGAGGAACGTATCGGGGAATACCTGCCCCTCCACACGCCCGGACACGGGGTTCACCAGGGGGAAGCTGACCAAGTCATCGGGGCCCGGCTCTACTGCCGGCACGGTCCCGAAGTCCCCGCCTTCGATCACCAGGGTGCCTGCGTCACCGATCAGGAGACGTTGCTGCGGCCAGTGCACGCTCCTGGCGTAACCACCCGGCAGCATGGCGTCGCGGAACCCGGTCGGGTCCCCCGGGATTCCGTCGAACGAGGCGAGCACGAACCCCACTTCGCGCTTGCGCTCGGCCGCGTCGCGGATCTCCTCGTCGTCGCGCAGGGCCGCGGCGAGCTCCGCCGACGACAGGCTCACCGCCCGGCCGTCACGGCGCAGGACCAGGTGGCCCCCCGAGTCGGACGAGGTTGTGAAGAAGAACAAGGGCGGCGGGCCGCCGAACCAGGGCGACTCCTTTCGCTTGCGGGCGCCAGGCCGGCTGCGGTACCGCGACAGGGTCTTCGCCGTGGTGGCGAGGGCCCACCGCCGCACGCGTTCCACCGCCTCGTCGTCGCCGGGCGAGCGCACGACGACCGCGACCACCTTCCCCGCGGCGTCGCGCACCAGTTCCCGTTCGACGTCCCCCGTGCGCGGGCCCGACACCAGCTCGAACCGCGGCGGGCCACCGGCGGCGCCCACCAGCGCGTACACGTCGCGGAAATCGCCCCGCCGGTGCAGCTCCGAGGCGAAGTCGAACCCCACTCCCCCGATCGCCCGCCGGTCGCCGGCGGACTCCCCCACCAGCACCACCGGTCGGTCCGGCACCGCGTCGAGCAGCTCGGCGACGCCCGGGTCCTCCAGCGCGAGCCGGGCGACGTGGTCACCGCTCGCCTCCACCCGACCCGAGTCCACCGTCGGCACGACCGCGTACCCCTCCGCCGACGCCAGCACCAGCCCGACCGGCCGCACCCCGCCCCACGGCCACCCGCCCTCCGACAGGCGTTCCGCCACGTCCCGCACACCGGTGGGAACGTCCTCCGGTTCCGCCAAGCGGAACACATCGACGGACGACACCAGCACCACGTCCGCGCGCCGTACCTCCGGACCGGCCGAGAACAGCCGACCGTCGGCTGGGAGCAGCGCGAGATCCCCCACGCTCCCGAGTTTCGCCACGTGTTCCGGCTTGAACCGCACGAGCCCCGAGTACTGCCACGACGGCCTCGACTGGACCGCGTTGAGCAGGCGCAGGAGTTCCTCGTTGAGCTCCCGGTTCGCCGGGTGGGCCCGGGTGAGCAGGACCAGTGGCCGCCGCGCCCCGCCCGCCGCCGGCCGCCGGTAGGCCCGGAGCACGGCAAGTACCGATGCCATCTCCGACGTGGACAGGTCGATCAGGCGCCCGTCACGCAACCTGCCCACGTACCGGTCGCCCTGGCTCTGCAGCAACACGTCGAACGGTCGCGCGCGAGTCCCCGTGTAGGACGACGCCCACTCCGCCGGGCTCCACTGGAAGGCGGTCTCCGTCATGTGCACCACTGCGCGCCTGGCGTAGTCGTGGGTGAGCGTCCTCGTCGAGCGGCGCAGTGCCGGGTAGTTCTCGGTGTCGGGGAGGAAGGCCACACCGTGCTCGTCGCCGCGGAGGTCGCGCAGCTTCAGCAGGTGCAGGTCGGTCGGGCGCACCACGGACACCCGGACGAACCGCGCCCCGCTCATGTTCGCGCCGCCCGCACGCCCGCTGACTCGCAGCGGAGCGGTGTTGACCAGCACCTCCCGGTACGGTCCACGGCCCCGCAACGCCTTCGCGAACTCCCGCGCCACGTCCAAGTGGTCCTCGGAAGGCTCCCGCAGGGGGACCACCAGCAGCAGCGGCGCGTGCGGGTCGGCCTCGCGGTACTCGTCCGAACGCGCGACCAGGTCCGCGAGCTCCTCGCCGTCGTGCTCCTCTCCCTTGACGAGGAACGTTTCGTCACTCACGTGCGCGAAGACGTGGATCGGGTCGAGACCGTCGGGAGGCAGCGGCATGTGGGAGGCGAGGTCCCGCCACCGCGCGAGCTGGGAGTGGTTCGACGAGCGCGGGAAGAACACCTTCTTGGGCGGCCGCACCTCCGCGTAGTAGGTGCCGGTGAGGCGCTCCGGCGCGATGGTCGTGTACCAGTTCCGCTCGGTGATCTCGGCCCAGACCGGCACGTCACCCGCACGTGCTCGCAACCCCGCCCGCACGGCGTGCGCCACCTTCGGGGCGGGATCGCCCATCAGCACCACCCCGCCGGAGGGGACCCCGGCTGTCCGGACCACGGGGTTGTCGAGCACGGCCTCGACCGCGAGCCCGGCGTCCAGCAGGACGGCGTCACCGGACCGGTACGGGTCACCCGTGACCATGTGGAACCACGCGCCGTTCGCGTCCGTCGACACGTGGACGAACCGCGGAGGCGTGTCCCGGTCCGCCCACGGCTTGGCCACCTCCGCCCGGTTCTCGACGACCCCGCCCCTCGGGTCGAGTACCAGGGTGGTCCGGGTGTGGTTGGCGGCGGCTTCACGCCGCCAGGAGGTCTCCGCCGCCGCGGCGTCGAAGTTCCCGAACGGGAACGACTGGCCGATCAGGTGACCGGTGCCCGGGTGGGTGATCGGGTGGTTCACCACGTCCTCGGGCCGGATGGCCGGGGGCTCGACGGTGGCGAAACCGCCGCCGTCCAGCCGCAGCCGCCCGTCGGGCTCGAACCGCAGCACGCCCTCCGGGTGGTGGACGCGGCGGTGGTAGCCACCCGGCGCGAGGGCCTCGGCGAACGCCACCGCGTCCACCCCACCGGCATCGAGCGACGCCAGCAGCAACGGCACCTTCGACGTGATTCCCGCCGAGTCGCGGAACTCGGGCTCGTCGCGCAGCGCCTCGGCCACCCCGGCCGAGGACACCGTCATCCGCTCACCGTCGGCACGCAGTGCCGGGTGAGCGTTGGACGACCCCCTGACGAACACGGGCACCGGTGGCGCACCCTCGGCCCACGGCGTCGGCAACTCCGCGCCGTCCTCGACGCGCACGAAGGTCGACAAAGTCCCGGGCGTGACCTCGGCCGACCACCCCAACAGCTCTTGGTAGACCTCCTCGTCGCCCTCCGACCGCACCAGCAGCCCGACCACCTCGCCGTCCGCACCGGGCAGGGCACCGAGCCGGAGGTCACCGGCGCGCAGCGTCGACACCACGAACCCGGCGTCATCGACGGACGCGGTGTCACCGACCTCGATCGGATCGTCGTCCGCGAGCACGATCGCGTCGTCGGACGGCTCCGGCTCCACGCCCTCAGGCAGGGTCTCCACCCGACCGTCACGCCACAACCGCGTCCTGCCCGCCGACACCTCCACCTCACCCCGGTGCCCGAACTCCCGAGCCAGGCCCCGCAACCCCTCCACATCCCCGACATCACACGCCAACAACACCAGCGTCGAATCCGCAGGCACCGCACCCGCCGTCAACACCAACCGCAGGAACGCACGCCCGCCCAGCACCACCCCACCACCCGAGCGCAACGGCACCCGGAACCCGTCCTCGCCGTGATGCACCACCACCGAGAACCGACCCGGCTCCCCCACCCCGGCACGCAGCGCATCCACCGCCACACCAGCCTCACCACCCGACAAGAACGCCACACCCACCCGCACACCCGAGGAGTCGACCAACGGGACGGACTCCACGTCCTCCCACCGGACGCCACCGGACTCCTCGGACAAGCCCTCATGGCCGGTGTCGCTGTCCGGCCGGTCCTGCCCGACCGGTGCTGTTCCGGCCCCCTCGTACGCGGGTGGTTCCCCCCGCTCGTACGGGGGCGGCGGCGGCCCTGCCAACCCGTAGGAGGGCAGCACCTCGACGTACGTGCCACCGGCGAGGGCCAGTCGGCCACTACCCGGGATCAGGTGTACCGCGCTGTCAGCGGCCCAGACGGGCACCAGGCCACCCCGCCGCGCTTCGAGTTCGGCGCGCACGTGGTCCGCCGGCCCGAACAGGATGTCGTCGGGGGATGCCGCGAAGAACCCGTGGCGCAGCGCCAACCCTCCGGCGATGTCGTGCCCCGATTCCCGGTGGACGTCGCCGTCCAGCACCAGGTTCGCGAAGACACGGCCGTCCACCCGAACGACATCGCCGATCAGGTCCGGGTCGCCGGTGGCCAGGCCGACCAGCATGCCGCCTTGGTCTCCGGTCACGTCGACCAACCACGCTTCCCGACCGGCCCACGGCAGGTCGAGCTCCTCCTGGGGCCCGCCGGGTTCCGGAGTAACGCGGATGTACCGGGTGGTCCCCTCCCCGATCTCGCGCGCTCTCCGAGCGGCCAGTTCCACGGCGCTGAGCCCGTGAACCGAGAAGGAGCTGAGCCCGTGGACCGGGAAGAACTGGCCGTTCGGCCGATCGGTGCCGGGCACCAGGTGCGGGTGGGTCACCACGTCCCCAGGCCGGAGCGCGCGGGGCTCGACCGTCCCGAAACCCTTGCCCTCCAGTCGCAGCCGCCCCTCGGGCGTGAACCGCAGCACGCCCTCCGGGTGGTGGACGCGGCGGTGGTAGCCACCCGGCGCGAGGGCCTCGGCGAACGCCACCGCGTCCACCCCACCGGGGTCCACCGACGCCAGCAGCAGCGGCACGTCCGGGTCGGTTCCCGCTCCGGTCCTGAACCCCGGGTCGTCGCGCAGCGCCTCGGCCAACTCCGCCGCGGACAGCGTCATCCGCTCACCGTCGACACGCAGCGCCGGGTGCCCGTCGGTCGTCCCCCTGACGAACACCGGCACCGGCGGCGCGCCATCGGCCCACGGCGTCGACAGCTCGGCACCGTCCTCCACCCGCACGAAGGTCGACAACGCCTCGGGCGTGGTGCGGGTGGCCCAGACCAACAGGTTTTGATAGACCTCCTCGTCACCCTCGGACCGCACCAGGAACCCCCTCACCCGCCCGAGCGCATCATGCAGGGGGCTCACGTTCAGGTCACCCGACCGCAGCGTCGACACCAGCTCGAACCGTGCCCCCGGAGCCGCCGCGACCCCCTCCGGCCCCACGACCACGTCACCGTCCACCGCGTACACGTCCCGGAAGTCACCCTCCGACCGCAACACCTCCGCGAAGTCGAAACCGAACCCGCCGATGCCCCGCCACGAACCCGAATCCGACCCCACCAGCACCACCGGACCCGAACGCGACCTCAACGCCGCCCGGAAACCCCCGTCCGCCAGCAGGTCACGAGCCGCCTCGTCACCGTCGAGTTCCACCGCCCGGTCGTCGAGGCCGAACACGACGCCGTACCGCTCGGTGGTCGGCAACGCCACCACCACCGGCTCACGCGAACCCCACGGCCCCACCACCCGCGCCACGGACCGCAACGCCGCCACCACCTCCGCGTGGCCTCCCGCGTCCATGCCCTCCGGCACGGAGAACGCGAACACCCCACCGACCGCGGTGTGGGCGAGCTGCACCAGCGGCAAGGGCTGCGGCACCAGCAAGCTCTCGACGTCCTGGCCCTGCAGGACGTGGGAGTCCCAGTCGAGCGGAAGCGGGCCCCCGTAGATGAAACGCCGACGCGGTCCGTCGAGGCGCGTGAGGGCCGCGCGCAGCGCGGCATCCCTGAACCGGACGGGGGCACCGACGATGATCAGGACCATCGGCCGGCGCACCGGCCCACCCGCCAACGCCTGGAAGTGCCGGTGCCCCACGATCAGCTCGGCCAGCTCCTCCGGCGACAGCTCCTGCGGGACACCACGAGGACCTGCCACGAGGTACCGGTGGTCTCTCCACGCCCTCACGAACACCAGGAACGGCCGGGCGCGGTCACCACGGGTGGCAGCGGCCCACGCCGCCGGCACGTCACGGGTCCACCCGTCCTCGTCGACCACTTGCAGGGAGCGCAGGGAGTGGTCCGTGAAGCCGCGGGCGAAGGTATCCAGGATCATCGCACGCGTCTCACCCGGTATGAACGACACGGCGAAGCCGCCGCCTCCCACAGTCGCCAAGGGCTGCACCACCACATCGGCCATGCGCAGGCGGGAGACGGTCTCCGAGGGGACCTCGGTGAGGTCCACCGGTTCGGCCGTCTCCAGCGGCTCGGTGGTCACCGTCACCTCGCGGTAGGGCCCGTCCCCGCGCAACACCTGCGCGAACAGCTCACCCCGTGCCCGCCCGTCGTCCGGCTCACCCTCCCAGTCCTGCACCAGGACCACCGCGGCCTCCGGATCGGCATGGCGGTAAGCCGAGGACGCGGCCACCTCGGCCGCCAACCGGGTTCCGTCGTCAGCCACACCCCGAACCAGGAAGGCCCCATCCCGCACCGGTACCTGAACGAGCACGATCCGCTCGTCGGGCGGGACGACCAACGACTCGCGCAGAGCACGCAACCGCGCCTCGTGCCCCGCCCCGGCGGGGAAGGCGATCCCGGGCAGGTCGCCGTCGAACTCGACCACGCCGGCACCCGCCGCCACGACCGCACCGTCATCCACCGGCTCCCCGTCGGACGGCGCGGCGACCACTTGGTGGACCGGCGGCGACCCGGCCCGCTCGTGCCGGGGCGTGCTCTCGTCCTCGTCCGACACGTCCACGATCCGGTCGGACCGCCCCCGTGCCGCGGCCTCCGCTTCCCGGATGCGGCGCTCGTCCTCCGCGTCCAAGCCCCCCACACCGCGCAACACCCGCAGGAGGTCGTTCCCCTCCAACACCACCCGGTCACCGGATCGCGTCGTCACCGCCATGCCGCCGCCGACGCGATCCGTCAACAACACAGGCTGAACCAGCCGCGACCCCACCCCCTCACCGGGCCACGAACCACCGGAGACCACCACACCCACCGCCCGGCCCAGGTGATCCTCCACCGGGACGAACCGCTCCACACCCGACGACCCCGAAGCGACGGAACCCACCTCGAGCGGGACAGCACCCCCACCGGACGCCGGCATGACCGCACCGTCGTCCACCGGCACGATCCGGTGGTCCTCCGACGGCACGACCGGGTCGTCGTCCGACAGCACGACCACGTCCGGCGATTGTGGCGAACTCGGTGCCGACTGCAGGTACCGCACGCCGCTCCGCGACAGCTGCGTCCAGCCGACTGGCATGGTGAACCTGCCTCGGTGCCTGAACTCCCGCACCAGTGACACGATCTCCTGGGTGTCCTGCACATCGCAGGTCAACAGCATCACGTTCGCACGCGATGGCGCCACGCCCGACACCAGCAGCAGCCGCATGAACGCGCGGTTGTCCAACCGCACCTCTCCGCCGGAGCGCAACGGCACCCGGAACCCCCGTCGACCGTGGTGCACCGCAACGACGAACCGGCCGGTCTCAACGGGCAACCGTCGCAGCGCGGACACCGCCACTTCGGCCTCACGGCCGGTCAGGAACGCCACACCGAACAACTGGCCCGCGGTGTCGGTCAGCGGCACGTGCTCGGTGTGCTCCATCAGGAGCCCGGCGGCGGCCGGGTGCACGGGGGCGGCAAGCACGTCGGCGAGGGACGACTCGTACGCGGGGGGCAGCGCACCCCCACCAGGCACGTCGACGAGAGACGACTCGTACGCGGGGGGCAGCGCACCCCCACCAGGCACGTCGACGAGAGACGACTCGTACGCGGGGGGCAGCGGCTCCGGCGGCCGGTGCAGGAGCGGCACCTCGACGAACCTGCCGTTCGTGACGGTCGCGAGCCGGAGGTTCCGGTTCAGCTGCCGGATACCGGTCATCGTCCAGACGCGGGTACCGGTACCCGTCCGTTCCTCGACCTCGGCGCGGACGTCGACCGCAAAGCCGATCACGGTCGTGTCCGGCAAAGGCGCGTTCACCACGACGGCGGGATCGGGGACGAGGACCAGGCCGGCGGCCAGGTCGTGCCCCGATTCCCGATAGGTTTCGCTGTCGAGCACGAAGCGGGTCAGTGTCCTGCCGTCCAAGCGGACGATGTCGCCGGCCATGTCCGGGACGCTGGTCGCCATGCGCACCAACGCGCCTCGTGAATCCAGGGACGTTTCGACGATCCAGGGCGGTGCGGGTTGATCGGCCCAAGGAAGGCGGATCGTCTCCGTTCGCAAGAGCCGGTTTTCGCCGTCCCGGACCAGCCGGACGTAATCCGTCGCTTCGTACACGAGTTCCCGCCGCCGGCGGAAGGACACCAACGCGTCCTGCCCGCCGTTGACCGAGAGGAACTGGCCGACCGGCCGGCCGTCGGTGACTCCGAGGTGCGGGTGGATCACCACGTCGGCAGCCGTCAGCTCGCGCGGTTCCACCGTCCGGAAACCCTCGCCGCCGAGCACCAGCTCCCCGTCGGGCCGAATCCGCAGTCCGCCGAGGACGTGGTGAACCCGCCGGTGGTAGCCGCCCGGCACGAGTGCCCGCGCGAACGACTCGACGTCGAGATCGCGGACGTCGGGACCGCTGTCCAAGGACGCCAGCAGCAGCGGCACGTCCGGGTCGATTCCCGCCGCCGCGCGGAACTTGCCGTCATTGCGCAACCGGACGGCCAGGGAGACCGCATACCCGGACGAGTCGTACACCGGTCCGGTGAACACCGGCAACGGCGTGCGTCCAGCCGTCCACGGTGAGTCCACCTCGTACCCGTCGAGGGTCCGGAAGTTCATCAGCGACCGGGGCTCGGTCGCCCACCGCAGCAGGTCCCGGTAGCGCTGTTCGTCGTTCGGTTCCCGCACGAGGACGCCGCGCACCCGACCATCGGGACCGGTCAGAGGACTCACGCGCGCGACAGGCTCCGACATCTGCCTGAACCAGCCACCCGACTCCACCGAGATGGATCCCGACGTGACCAGCAGACCCCCCGTCGGGGCGTACACCGGGTTGGAGAACCCCTTCTCGCGCAAGGTCGCGGCGAATGCGAAAGCGAACCCACCGGGACCGTCCAGCGCGCCCGCGTGCTCCCCGACCAGCACGACCGGGCGGATCTGGGACTTCAGGTCCTTGCGGAACCGCTCGTCCTCGAGCATGAGGTGAGCCAGGGTGACACCATCGACTTCCACCGGCCGCCGGTCGCCGGCGAAGACGACACCGTGCTGCTCGGCGGTGGGCAGTGCGACCACGACGGGCCGGGACGACGGTCTCCACGACCCCCTCACGTCCGCTCCGCCCGCCAACGCGGCGGCGACGTCCCGGTAGCGGAAACCGGGGAACTCCTGCTGAGGAACGAAGTACACCGACCCCTGCTTGACGAACCCGATCCCCTCCTCCAGCTCGAGTTCGGGGTCCCGGAGCTCATCGCTGCTCCGGAGCTCCAGGAAGGGGTGTTCCGCCCGGACGGGCATCGGCCCCGAGTACCGGTAGCGCAGCCGCAGCCCGTCGAGGCGGGCCAACTCCCGGGACAGCTCCCGGACCAACGCCGGATCCCCGTCACCGACGATGACCAGGACCATCGGTCGGCGCGTCGGGCCACCTGCCAGTGCTCGGAAGTCGGGGTCCGCCACCAGCACCTCGGCCATGAGCCGCGGTGACAGGGGCAGGTGCTGGTCGTGGGACGTCCGGACTACGAACCCGCGCCTTCCGCTGTTGAGGAACACCAGGAACGGCCGGGCGCGATCGCCCCGGGTAGCGGCCCTCCACGGGGTGGAGAGGTAGACGACCTTCCCGTTCGTCCCGACGATCTTCGCCAGGCGCAGCGTCTGGTCCGTCGCGATGGCGCCGAACCTGGTCATGAGCACCGTGCGGTCGTCCTCGACGAGGAACGACACGCCGAGATCACCGATCCCGGCGTTCCGCAGCAGTTGCGGCACCGGAACGGCCAGCCGTGTCCGGGAAGCGTCGACCAGCTTCAGGCGATCCAGGTCGAAGCCTCGCGGGCCGATGAGGCTCGGCAGCTGGGCGGTGTTGGTGGTCACGACGCGGTGCGGCACGCCGCCCAGGGCCTCGGCGAACGCATCCGCCCGTATCGTGGAGCCCCTGAACGACGCGTCCCCGTCCTGGATCAGGATCACCTCGGCATCGGCCGGGGCGTTGCGGTAGGTGGCGCTCCACGCCACCTCGTCGGCCAACCGCGCGCCGTCGGCGGGCTCACCCCGCACGAGGAAGCTGCCGTCGCGCACCGTCACGTACACGAAGACCCGTGGCGCGGACGACTGGACGCGCAGCTTCTCGTGAACCCGCTGCAGGCGGGTCAGGGCCCGGCGGCCGCCCGGGAAGAAGATGACCGATCCGACCTCGGAGTCCTCCTCGTGGGGGTCGGTCGGCCCCAGCACCACCGCGTCATCGGAAGGAGCGGGCTCGACACCCGGCGGCAGCACTTCCACCCCACCGGTCCGCGACAAGCGCACCTTCGTCGGGAACGCCTCGATCCCGCCGCGGTGCCCCAGCTCACGGCCCCAGCCGCGCAACGCCTCGACGTCGCGCACCTCGCACGCCAGCAGCACGATCTGCTCGTCCCGCGGCACCACACCCATCGTCAACAACAGCCGCAGGAACGCCTGGTCCCCCAGCACCACCTCACCACCGGACCGCGGCACCCGGAATCCGGCCTCGCCGTGGTGCACCGCCACCGCGAACCGGCCGGGCCCCAGGGGTGTCCTGCCCAGCACGTCCACCGCCACATCGGCCTCATGCCCGGTGAGGAACGCCATGCCCACCGACTCACCCTGGGCACCGATCAGCGGCACGTGCTGGAGGTCGTCCAGCGATTCCACCGGGACGTACAGCGGAGGCGGTCCCGCCTCGTACCGGGGCAAGTGCGGGGTCGGTCCCCATATCTCGAACCGCCCGTCCCTCTCGGCCGAAACGACCGGGTTGACCTGACTCAGGTCAAAGGTCGAGCGCGGGAACGGCTTGGTGTTGGTGACCACGGCAACGGAGGCACCCTCACCGCGCAACGCCGCGGCGAACACCGTCGCCCGCCGCTCGTAGTCGTCGGGCGACCCGTCCCCGTCCTGCATCAGGAATACCCGACCGTCGAAATGGTCGCGGTAAGTGGCGGTCGCCGCCACTTCGGCGGCCAACCGGGTGCCGTCGTCGAGCGCTCCTCGCACCAAGAAGTCGTCGCCGCGCACCGGCACAAACACGAAGATCGGCTTCGCGCGCCGACTGACACCTACTCCGGACAAGGATAGTTGCAGCCTGGCGCCGATCTGCCGGAGGTGGAACCAGTTGCGCCAGTCGCTCGGGAAAGCGATGGCCGGGCAGTCGAACATCCGGAGGGACGAGAAGTCGAGAGTCCGGCCGTCCTCGGCCAGCGGGACGGTCGGGAAGTAGCGGTCGCGGAAGGTCATGTCAGTGACGGTGTACTCGCGGGGGTCGGTAGACCCCAGCACCACCGCGTCATCGGAAGGAGCGGGCTCGGCACCCGGCGGCAGCACTTCCAGCCCACCGGTCCGCGACAGGCGCACCTTCGTCGGGAACGCCTCGATGCCGCCGCGGTGCCCCAGCTCACGGCCCCAGCCGCGCAGCGCCTCGACGTCGCGCACCTCGCACGCCAGCAGCGTGAGCTTCCGGTCCTGCGGCACCACGTCCGAAGCCAGCAGCAGCCGCAGGAACGCGGCTTCCTTGAGGACCGCCTCGCCGCCGGACCTCAACGGCACGCGGAACCCGTCGTCACCGTGGTGCACCGCCACGGAGAACCGGCCGGCGCCGCGGTCGCGCATCACGTCCGCCGCCACCTCGGCCTCGGTGCCGGTCAGGAAGGCCACACCGACCCCACGACCGGCGGAGTCGGTCAACGGGACGTGCCGGACGTCGTCCAGGGTCAACGGGGGGCGGGTGTTGTAGCCGGCAATCTCCCGATCCACCGCCGCCTTGGCCCGCCACCACTTCCGCTTCGCGGTTCCCGCCGCGACCTGCGCGGTGCGCAGCGCGCTCTTCGCCGCGGCGACCCGGCCGTGCGGCGCGCGCCCGTCCTGGTGGGCGTCGAGTTCCCGGCGCGCGGCCGCCGCCGCGGCCTCGGCGGCGGCGAGGCGGACCTGTGCCGCGGTCGATGCCTGGCGGGCGTCCTCGGCGCGGGAGCGGGACTCGGCTGCCTCGGTGAACCGCTCGCGCGCGGCATTCAGCTCCGCGTTCAGGCCGCCCACCACGGCCTGCTGTCGCCGGAGGTCCGCCTGCAGGTTGGCCAACTCCTGGTCGTGCACGGCCCGGAGGACCTCGTCCTCCGCCTGCCCGAGCACCTCCTGCGTGGCGCGTACCTGCTGCTGAATGGCGGTGTACCGCTGCCCCTCGGTGTACTCCCGCGCCACCAGGTCGGCCACTGCGGCCCTCGCCGCGACGACCTCCTCGGGCGAGGTCACCTCCACGAGGCGCTCGGCCTCGGCACGCACCGCCACCTCGGCGCGTCCCCTCTCGACCTCCGCCTCGGCCGCGGTCAGGGCGTCGGTCCGCTCCACGGCCATCACCAGGTCCTGCACGTGGTGCCGCGCCTTCTCGACCTCGACCTCGGCCTCGCGCCACGCCTTCGCGGCTCCGTCCACCGCGTCCTGGGCGGCGGCCAGGTCGCCGTCGACGGGCTTGCCCAGCACCGCCTCCGCGTCGGCCACCGGCATCCGCAGGCCCACCGAACCCGGGACGGCCAGGTCGTAGACCCCGACGCGGCCTTCCCCCAGGTCGGCGACGACCCGGTACTCCACGTCGAACGCCACCACCCCGGTGCGGTCGATCACCAGCCGGTCGGCGTGCCGGAAGTTCTCCTTCCCCCCGGTGACGACGTCCACGGCCTCCGACACGTGCCGGGCGTCCATGCCGTTGGTGACGAAGTTGACCGAGTTCGGCCCGTCGAGGCTGCCGTCGGCGTGGCGCTCCACGTGGTTGAAGGTGCCGGCGCCCAGGCCGCCGGACAGCTCCCTCGCCTGCACGCGCACCGATGTGGTGTCGTCGCTCGTCGTGCCCACCGACAGGTCGTAGTCGAACGCCCCGTCGCTGAGGGAGCCGAGCCTGGGGTTGACCAGCTTGGCGTGCACCTTCAGCGAGGCCCGGTCGGCCCACCCCACCGACGACTCGTGCAGGTCCGGGACCTCCAGCACCCCACCCCGGGCCATGCCGGGCAGGGCGGCCTGCACCTGCTCGGGGCTCAACGCGGACAGCAGGGTGTTCAACGCGCCGGTGCCCTTGCCCGTCAAGCCCGCCAGCTCGTGGGAGCGCAGGGCGGACAGCAGCGCCCCCGCGGACCCGAGACCGCCGTCGGTGCTCCGGGCCGCCTGGCGCAGCGCGGCGACGGCGGCCCCCCGGAGGTCGAGCACGCCGACCTCTTCCTCGACGGTGGCGGCCTTCGGGATAGGGGTGGCGCCGGCGCGCCACGCGGCCACGTTCCCCAGCCGCGCCTCCTCGGCGGACCGGAGGTGGGCCTCGGCCCGGTAGGGCTCTTCCGGGCGTGGCACGGTGGTGAGCACGTCGGCTTGTCGGCGCAGGCGCAGCTCCACCGGGTCCCCGATCACCCGGGCGATGTCCTCGTTCCCCTTCTGCACGACGAGTTCGAACCGGATCGGCAGCTCGTAGAGGGCCATCGGGCCACTCATGCCGCGCACGACGAGGACGGTGTCGGTGGTCCCCGCGGACCAGTTGACGACCTGTGTGCGGGCGGTACCGGCGGTGGGCATCACACCGACGGTGTTGGCCGGGTCGCCGCCTTGGGGATCGGTGGCGTGGGCACCGGGGGCGCGCAGGATCGCGTTCCAGCCGCTGGCCCGTGCCGTGCCGTCGACGTGGCGCCGCAGGCCGACGATCGCGTGCTCGATGTTCGCGCCGTCGTTCACGACGCCGTCGAAGCGCGGTTCGTCGACGAGGCTCGCCTTGAGCGTCACCTGGTAGACGTCCTTGCCCACGCCCTTGCCGGGCTTGTGCAGCAGGAGCGGCACGCCGCCGTCGAGCGCACCGTCGATGAGCGCCTTCGTGCTGGTCGGCGTGGTGAAGTCGGCCAGGCGTCGGAGGTTGTTCATGAGGTCGTCGAGGACGGAGTCCGGCAGCAGCCCGTGCCCGGACGAGGTGTCCGCGTTCCCGCGCACCTGGTCGACCAGGTTCCACACCGCCGCCGACAGGTCGGCGTCGCGCCCCGGCTCCAGCAGTCCCGTCGCCAGTGTCGCGGGACGGCCGGGCACCAGGAGCCGCGGCGGGTGGAGCGTCTCCGGCGTCCGCGGGGCCGGCTCCCGCTGGACCGACTCCTCCTCGGCCGACTCCCGCTGGACCGACTCGTCCGCCTCCAGGATCGGCTCCAACGCCGATCCGACGTCGGGCAGCACACCCATCCGGATCGCGGTCGCCTCGTCGACCCGCACGAACACGGCGCCGGGCAGCGCGACGGCCACGCCGGCCATCCCGATCGCGGCCGCGTGGAGGGTGTTCTCCTTCCGGCTCTCGGCGACGACGCTCACCAGGGCGTCCATCTGCACCAGCACGGTGCGGGAGTTCTCGTCCGTCACCCGGTTGCGGTCGACCAGTCCGACGAGCACGCGGGTGTCGGACTTCGACCGCAGCCGCGGCATCCACCGGAGCAGGACGTTGAGGCCGCCCAGCCCCTTCGGGGAGGCCGCGTTGCGGCGCGCGGTGCCGCCCAGGTTGACGATCCAGTCCAGGGCGCGGACGACGGACCTCCCACCGACCGCGTAGGAACCGCCGGTGGCCGAGTTCTCCGAGGACGTGGTGTCCGCCACGCTCACGCGGCGCGGGTTGGACAGGTCCATCACCATGCCGACCGCACCGACCCGGTCGGTCACCCCGCGGTTGTAGCGCAGCTCGCCGGCCATGACGCCGGTGTGGACCCACTGGTGCATGGTGGTCTTGAGGGCCGTCGGGCTGAGGAGCCGGTCCAGCTGGTGGCGTGCTTCGCTGCCGGGCGCGGTCAGCGACGCGTCGCCGCCCGACGCCCGGGTCAGCGCCTCGACGACGGCCTCGCCCAGCGCCTCGGTGTGCGCCACGGCCTCCACGTGCACCCACTCGTGGTGCGGACGTGCCGAGCCCGGGTTGAGGAGCGAGGCGACGCCCCCGGCCGGGGACAGCGGCACCGTGCTGGGCTTGCCGGGGCGGAATCGCTCCGGGTCCGCCTCGACGGTCGCCCCCTCGCCCATCCACAGCCGAACCGGGCCGCGGATCAGCGGCAGCACGTCGGGGTCGTCCCGTTCAGCCGGGTCCAGCGACCGCGCGAGGTCGACCGTGCGCGCCACCACCAGCGGCTCCGGCAGCTCCCGGAACGGCGTTCCGGGAGCCAGCCACCGCCACCACGAGCGGGGGCGGCTGTAGGAGGTGATCTCGACGTCGAACTCGACGTCGTGCTCGAAGAGGTGCGCGCCGGGGCTGCCGATGTCCAGGGAGCTGGCCTCGACGACGGGACCGCCGGCGGCCCTGGTCGTCGTGCCGAAGTGCAGCCGCACCGCGCTCTGGAACAGCCCGACGACGTTGGCGACGGACCGCCACAGGCCGCCGACCCGCCCTTCCAGGCCGATGTTCCACATCTTCGCGGTGGTGGTGGAGCTGCCCAGCCTGGGGCTCGCGGCCGTGTAGTGGCGGATGTGGTGCTTCTCGACCTCGCCCCGGTGGGTGCCGGGCCCCAGCTTCGCCTTGACCACGACGGAGACGTGCTGGTCGCTGAACCAGCCGCGCCGTGTGAGCCGGACCCTGACGCCGTTGCCGAGCAGCTCCTCCATGCTGCCGCGCAGCGCCGTCGGCGAGAGCTTCGTGGTCAGCTCGCGCAGGTTGCCCAGCTGCTCGGCCACGTCGGCGGCGTTCCCGCGGACCTTGCCGGGGCGCACGCCGTCGAGGTTCCAGTCAGGCAGGAACCGCTCGAACCCGGGCAGCTTCTTCAGCGCGGCCTCCACCTGCGGCTGCACGTCGTCCGCCGGGGTGAACGCGCCGACCCGGAGGGTGCCCGCGGCCAGGCCGTCGGTGAGGTGCGCCAGTGCGGAGCGCGTGCCCGCGGTGCCCTCCTTGACGAGGCCTGCGGACGTGGTCGTCGGCAGGCCCAGGTCTGCGGCCTCGCCCATGCCCACCCGCAGGTAGGTCGTCACGGGGATCGTGGTGTCCGGTCCGGTGGAGGCGCGCACCAGCACGTCGGTCGTGATCTTGTAGAGGCCGACGTCCCGCTTGATCTCCAGGCCGCTGCGCAGCATGGTGCCGCTGCCAGCGGACGACCTCTCGGCCGTCCGCGCGGAGTAGCCGCCGGTGACGCCGACACCGATGAGCACCGGCGTCGGCAGACCCACACCGCCGCCGACCGCGAGCCGGGCGTCGAACCCGCCGGCGATCGACGCGCTGACCCCGCTGCCGCTGACCAGCTGTCCCCGGTTGCGCAGCCGCCACGCCTCGTCGGTGCCGACCAGCTCCGCGTCGCGCAGCACGGCCTTCATGCGTACGACGGCCGAGTGGGCGCCGTGCGCGCTGACCAGGTCCGGGGAGGTGACCCAGCCGTTGAGCATCGGGACGAGCTGGTCCCGGATGCCGGTGGGCGACAGGAACTCGCGGAGCGTGGTGCGACCGGCGGCGCCGATCGCGGTCACCGACGGGTGCAGCCTGGCCGCGACGTCGGCGAAGGACGTGTCGGTGTCGAGGTCGGTGACGGCCTCGGGGAACGGGTGCTCCAGCTTCGCGCCCCAGCCGGGGTCCTCCGGCGTGACCGGTCCCGAGCGGGTGCCGGAATCGATGGCCCTGGTCAGGTCGTCGGGGATGCCGAGGGTGACGTCCACCCCGTCGCCGGACACCTCGGCGCTCCCCTTCCCGCGCCCGAGGTCGTCCTTCAGCACCACGGTGTAGCGGACGGGCACGGTGATCCGCCCGGAAGGCCCCGACCGGATCATGGTCTGGTCGGTGACCGAGTCCCCGGTGTTGGTGTAGGTGTGGGGGTGCGCGCGCGGCGTCCTCCCGATCGCCATCGCGTACGCGCCGACGCCCTGGCTGGCCATCGCCGCGATCGCGAGGTCCCCGGCGGAGGCGCTGTCGGTGACGGTGCCCGAGGAGACGACGGTGTTGACCCGCAGGTCGAGCAGGGCCGCGCCATCGGGCCGGAAGATGGGGATCTCCCCGGCCGGGAACTGCGGCGTGGCGGTGACGCGCGCCTCGTACCACCTGTTGCCGACCCGCACCTGGAAGGTCCGGCCGGTACCCAGCAGCGACTCGAACTCCTCCTCCAGGGCGCGCTCGACCTTCTCGACGCCCTCGGGCCGCACGCCGTCGGGTTTCGGGAGCATCACGCCCAGGGCCGCGAGCACCCGTTCCCTGCCGTTCGCGGAGGCGGCGGCCGAGGCCACGCCGAGCGCCTGGCCGCTGCGGAGGTAGTCGGGCAGGGAGTCCGCGGACAGGGTTCGCGGCGACTCCTGCCCGTCGTCCTCGGCGGGGATCTCCTCTGCCGGTGCGGGGTCCTCGCTCCGGGACGCGGTGTCACCGGCGGTCCGCCCGCCCTCGGACGCCGTCTCGTAGTCGCCGCTGCCCTCGGACGCCGTCTCGTAGCCGGCGGTGTCCTCCGCCGGTGCCGCCGGGGCGTCCGGGAGCGGAACCGCGTGAGCACCGGCCTGGGGACCGTCGACCGGTGCGGAGGGGAAACCGGCGTCCTTCTCACCGGACTCGTCCGGCTCGACGTGTGAGGGGCCGGCCGCGGTGTGCGGGAGCGCCGCTGGTCGGCTCCCTCCCGGCAGCCCGGTGCGGCGCCGGGTGCCGAACCTCGTCGCCAACGTCCGGGACAGTTCCCGGGCGGCCTCCTCCGTACCCGTGTGGAGCGCGTGCGCCACGACGGTGGTGATCTCGTCGAGCAACTGCCGCCGGCGCGCCTCGTCCGGTGTGGGCGTCCCGATGACGAGCGGCGCGTGGTGGTGCTCGCTGACGATCGTCGCCGCGGTGTTCATCAGCTTCCTGTGCTGCGACGGCGTCAGCTTCTCCAGGCGCGCGCCGATCACCGCGTCGTCCGCGCGCGCCGGGGATTCCGGCGTCCCCGAGTCGAGGGTCGGGGTCTGCGCCTGCGGTTGTCGCCCGGAGTCGTCGGCCAGGTCACTCCTCTCGTCCGACTGGCCGGACGGGTCGATGCGCAGGTCCCTGGCGATCACCTGGGCGTGGGCGAGCCCGTGCCCGTCGTCGTGCCCCTCCGCCAGGTGCACCGCGACCACCTCGACGAGGTCGTCACGCGCAGTCGTGTCCAGACCGGGGATGGTGGACACGATCCTCGCGGCCCGATCCGTGACGGACTTCCGGATCGCGGGGTCGACCCCCGCCAACGTCCGTGAGGACTCCGCCGCATCCAGCCGCAACGCCGTCTTCGTCCACCTCGGGCCACCACCGTCCGTCGCGGGCGCACGACCCGCCTGGGACGGGCCCCACCCCGCGGAATTCGACGCGGAGGACAACGGCGCCGGAGAGCTGTCACCTGTTCCGGCACCGGCCACCACCGGCTCGGACCGCGCGCCTTCCTCCGACGGGGCGAGCACCGACTCCCCCGACGCCACGTCCGGCCCGACGGGCGACTCCGACCTCACCGTAGGCCCGACGTCCTCCGCGTCCGACAGGTCGACGGCGACCGGCGCTTCAACGGGCTCCACCCGCGAAGCCCCTCGGAGGTCGTGGACGAGCGACCGCGCGAAGTCCGCGGCGGCCTGGCCGCCGTGCTCCTGCACCAAGTGCAGGGCGACGACCGCGGTGAGATCGTCTTCCACGGCCTGTTCCAACCCCGGGATCGCGGACACGACCTCCACGGCGCCCTTGATGGCGTCCTCCACCACAGCGGCGTCGTACGCCCCCAACTCCCGCACCGACTCCGCCGCGTCCAGCCGCAACGCGGATTCCGTCCACCGGTGACGTCCGGGGGCGGGAGGCGGCGTGCGCTCCCCTGCCGTCGAGGCGGGGGTGGTGGCGTGCGAGGGCGGGCCCTGCACGACCGCGGGCTGCGTCGGTCCGGTCGAGGCCGGGTTCGGGGCGGGGGGCGCGGAGTGCGGGAGAGGCAGTGGTGCGGCCTGCGTCGGCGGGACCGGGGAGGCGGTCGTCTCCGCGCCGGGGTGGTCCGCGGTTCCGCCTCGACCGGTCGGGTCGGCCGGGGGGAGGATGCCGAGGTCCCTGGCGACCGCGTGCGCGAACTCCCCACCCGCCTGGTCACCGCGTCCCTCGGCCAGGTGGGCGGCGACCACCGTGACGAGGCTGTCGTTCACCGCGGGGTCGTCCACCGGGATCGCGGACACGATCACCGTCGCCCTGTCCAGGAACGCGTCGCGCGCAGGGGGGTCGAAGGCGTCCAGCAGGTACCGCGATTCGAGCGCGTCCTGCCGCACCAGTTCGGCGGTCCACTTCGGCCCCTGGGTCGCGGCCGGGGTCGTGCCGCCCTGCTGCGGCGGGGTGTGGGCCGCCGGTTGTGCCGTCGCGATCGGCGTCTGCTCCACCGGGAGCGGGGACGACGTGCCGTCCGCTGCCGGCCGCGCGGTGTACCCGTCCTGCCGCTGCGGTGAACCGGTCGTGCCGGTCGGGTCGCCCTGGCCGGGCGGGACCTGCGCGCCCTGGTCGGCGGGCGGTGTCGTGGCGCCGTTCTCCGGCACGCCGGTGTGGTCCCCCTGCGGGAAGGGGGTCGTGCGGAGAGCCGGTCCCGTCGCCGCCTCGTCCGAGGTCGCCTGCTGCGCACCGGCCGGCCCGACCTGCGGGTCCCGCTGGTCGGCTCCGAGTGGCGGCAGCACGTCCTCGGAAGGGCCCGTGACGGGCGGCAGCGGGGTGCCGGGGCCCTGGAGGACCTGGTCGGACGCACCGGGAGGTGCGAGCGGGGCGGTCAGGTCCTGGGGACCGGGCGCCCCGCCGGTGCCGACAGCGGCCGGGTCGTGGGGACGCTGTGTCGTGGTGGGCGGGGTGCCGTCCTGCGACGGGGCGGCGCCCGGTTGCGGTGTCGTGCCCTGCGCTCCCGGGGGTGGGGTGTCCAGCCTGGTCTGACCGCCCAGGAAGCCCGCGACGAGCGCGGCGGCCCCCACCGTGCCCACCGCCGCGCCGGCGCCGGTGCCGATGACCTGCCCCAACTCCCGGGTGGGGTCGTTGCCGACGCCGGTGCCCGCGATCGGCGCGTCCGCCGAGTGGTCCCCGGTCTGCGCCGGCGGCTCGTCACCGGGCTGCGGGGCCCCCGGCTGGTCTTCCGGCTGTCCCCCCGTGACCTCGTCCGCCGCCCCGTCGACCGGCGGAGCGTCGACCGGGCCCTCCGGTGCCCCGGTGCTCGGCTCCTGCGGCTGCTCGCCGACACTGTCGCCGAAGGCCTCGTCGGAGATCTCGGGAGGCTGCTCCACCAGCACGGTGCCGGTGTTCGGTCCTTCCTCGGGAACACCGGTGCCGGTCTCCGGGCCGCCGACGTCCTCGACCTCCATCCCCGACGTGTCCGGTCCTTCGACGTCGATGCCGGCCAGGTCGTCGCCGCCGAACTGGTTGTCGATGAAGGTCTGCGTCGTCCCGGTGAACGCGCCGCCGACGACACCGGTCCACACGTCGCCCAGGCTCTGGCCCAGCGCGAGTCCCATGCCGACGCCGACGATGCCCTCGGCGCCGCCCTCCACCCCGCCGTGGACGAACGGGTTCTCCGAGAGCTTGGGGTTGAGCTTGCCGATCACCTGGTGCGCGCCGCCGATCAGGCCACCGGCCACCGCGCCGCCGATGGCGGACAGCAGGGTGTTCATGGCGTCCCACTGTTCGCGGTTGCGCTCGATGAACTGGATGAGCTGCGCGAGGGCGTCCTGGAGGACCTCCTGGACAGCCTCCTGGAGCGCTTCGGCGAGGATGCGCGCGGCCCAGTGCAGGCGTTGCAGCAGCCGGGTCATGGCCATCCGGCCGGCGGTGATGATGGAGGGCAGCAGCGGTGCGGTGAAGGGACTGGCCATCGACCAGGCGATGGCCTGGGCGAAGAACGACAGCTCGATGACGATGGAGTACTCGGTGTGCTCGACCTGGAGGGCCAGCTGGTGCAGCGACTGGGACTGGGCCTGGGCGGCCGTGGTCAACTTGGGGATGACCCCGTCGAATTTCCCCACGTAGGCGCGGAAGGCCCGGCCCGTCGCGCCGCCCACGGCGTTCTCGACGTGCCCGCCCAACCCGTTCAGCTGCCCGTCCAGGCCCTGCAGCTGCCGCGCGGCCTCGACCCACGAGGACGCCAACGCGTAGGCCGCCTGCGAGTCGATCTCCGGGATCTTCTGGCCGGCGAGCAGGATCGCCCAGACGTTGCCGCCGTTGGACGGGTCGAGGTGAACGGGCAAGGGGGGCTCCGTCGGTCCTGCGGTTTCCCGCTGCGTGCTTACCTGGTGATCGTGAGCCCCGGCGTGCCTCGGGTGGCTTCGTCGAACCAGTGGTCGTGGGCGTCCGCCGGCTCCTGCGACTTCTCCGGCACTCCCGGCCCGTCCGCGGTCACGCGGGCCGGCACCTCTCCCCCGCCCGGCGGGAGGGCCTCGTCAACGGCGGTCCGGCCCGATGTGGGCAGGACGGCGTCCCCGACCACGGCCCGCGCCCGTCCGACCCCGGGGTGACGACCTCCCCCTCGCCTGCCGCGCTGCGGGCAGGTCGGAGCTGCTCGGCGTGCGGCGTGGACACAGTCGACCTCCTGACCAGCGGTGCTGCCCAGTGCAGCGGAGCCGGGCCGATCCGGACAACGGCTAACCGCACGGCTCGCCCGATGGCGAAGCCCTCGGTGCCCCTTCGGTCACGCGCTCGCGGAGCGGAAGGGCCGGCACGTGACGACCGGGTGGTCGGTGCCGGTGAGCGCGGCGTCCCGTCACCCGCACGGGGCCGTGCCCACCCTGTGGCGGAGGTCGGTTTCCGGAGTGGACAGGCATGGTGCCGTTCCCGAAGGGGCAGCGCGCGACCTTCCGGCCGGGTGCCGCGGCGCGGCAGGCGTGAGGATGCCGGTGAAGCGGCGCGCGAGGAGGTTCGACGGTGGGGTACGGGCTGGGCATCGATCTGGGCACGACGTTCACGGCGGCGGCCGTGTCCGGGCAGTCCGGCACGAGGGTGGTGCCGCTGGGCCGCGACGTCGTGGCCCCGTCCACGGTGTTCGCCGGGGCGGACGGCGCGCTGCTGACCGGTGACGCGGCAGAGGCGGCTGCGGTCGCCGACCCGAAGCGGGTCTCGCGCGGGCACAAGCGCAGGCTCGGCGACCCCGCGCCGCTCGTCGTCGGGGGTGCTCCCTACGCGCCCTCGGCGCTGCTGGCCGCGCAGCTGCGCGACGTGGTGGCCGCGGTGACCGCCCACGAGGGCGGTCCGCCGGACGCGGTGGTGCTGACCTGCCCGGCGGTGTGGGGTCCCTACCGGCGCGAGCACTTCGACGAGGTGCACCGCCTCGCCGGCCTGACCGGCGTGCGCGTCGTGACCGAACCCGAGGCCGCCGCGACCCACTACAGCGCGGAGCGCCGGCTGGGCGACGGCGAGCTCATCGCCGTCTACGACCTCGGTGGCGGCACCTTCGACGCCACCGTCCTGCGCGCGCAGGACGATGGCATGCGCATCCTCGGCACCCCGGAGGGCGTCGAGCGCCTCGGCGGCATCGACTTCGACCAGGCCGTGCTGGCGCACCTCGACGCCCTGCTCGACGGGGCGCTCACCGCCCTCGACCCCGCCGCACCCGACACGCCCGCCGTCCTGGCCGCGGCTCGCGCGCTGTGCGTCGAGGCCAAGCAGCAGCTCTCCACCGAACCCGACGTCACACTGCCCTCGCCGCTGCCCGGCGACACCCGGCAGGTCACGATCACCCGGCTGCGGTTCAACGACATGGTCCGCCACTCGGTGTCGCTGACCACGGAGGCGCTGCACCGCACCATCCACTCCGCCGGGTTGCGCCCCGACGACCTCACCGGCGTGCTGCTCGCCGGCGGTTCCTCCCGCATCCCCCTCGTCGCGCAGATGGTCTCCGCCACCTTCGGCAAACCCATCCACGTCGGCCTGCACCCCAAGCTGACCGTCGCCCTCGGCGCGGCGGCCATCGCCCGGAACATCGCATCTGCCCCCGCACCGGCACGTCAGTCGCCCGTGACCGGTGCAGCGGTCGGTGCTCCGCCCGTCGGCGCGGCTCGTGCCACCCCGCCTACCGGCTCGGCGCGCGCGGCGTCGTCGAAGCGGAAGCGCCCGTGGCTCGTCCCGGCGGCGGCGGTGCTCGCGGTCGTGGCGGTCGGTACGACCGCGGCCCTGGCGTTCAGCGGCGACCCCCGAGGCGATGAACGGGCCGCCGGCGTCAGCTCGGCGCAGTCTCCCGCACCCGGTTCGGCGCAACCTTCCGCGTCCGGTTCGGCGAGCCCTTCGACGGTGCGGCAGCGAGCGGTGAGCGGACCCGAACTGGAGGTCTACGGCGGTCGGGGGGCGACCGCGTACCGCGGCATGCTCGGCAGCGCCGAGGACGACTGGGCGGGCACGGCCATCGGCGACGACAACACCGCCGCCTACCAGGCCATCTCCGCGTCCCCCGACGGAGCCGCGGGCCTGCGGGTGACGTGGAGCGGCACGGCGCCCGGCCAGGTCTACCTCCAGCACACCGACGGCGGCACGGACCTCAGCACCTACGCCGACGTCCCGAGCGCCCTCGTCATCGACCTGACCCTGCACCAGGAGCCGACCGCCACCACGGCGCTCGCCGTCCACTGCGTCTACCCGTGCGCCGCCGAACTCGACGCCACCGCGCTCCTGCGCCGCCTGCCGATCGGCGCGGAGCGGAGCGTGAAGATCCCGATCACGTGCTTCACCGCCGCCGGCCTCGACCCGAAGAAGGTCAACACCCCCTTCCTGCTCACGACGGCGGGCCGGCTCGACGCCACCCTCCACCATGTGCGCTGGGTGCCGGGAGCCGCCCAGGACCCGGACGCCACCCCGTGCGAGGCCCTCGGCTGATCCGCACCGCGTTCCGCTCGCGGACGCCGCACCGGGCCGAAGCCCGGTGCGGCGTCCGTCGGTCGGCCGCGGGGTGCCGGATCAGGCGTTGGCGACCGGGAGCACGTCGCTCAGCGACGTGAGGACGGTCGGTTCCGAGCACCCCGCCGGGGCAGGCGGTCGTGCTGCGGCCATCAGGGCGCGCAGCGGCGTGAGGGTCGTCTGCTCGGGATCGACCTGCGGCACGAGGACCGGGAGCGGCGGGTTCGGGTCGGTCGCGATGTCGGCGAAGTCGACGTCGACCGAGACCTCGTCGCCGCCGATCTCGCGGGTGATCCACGGACCGGACTCGACCAACTGCTTGAGGGTCTTCACGTGCAGGCCGTTGATGCGCTCCAAGTACCACTCGTCCGCCGGCAAGGGCCCCATGCGCCCGGTCATCCGCGCCTTGACGTCCTTCACCCGCTCGAACAGCACCCGGACCAGCGCGGCACGGTCGTGCGGGCCGGTCAACCCGTCGCGCAGCCTGTCCTCGACCAGCCTCGGCATGCCGTCCTGGTCGGGCATGAGCATCGTGGTCCAGGCCCGTGACTTCTCCCGGTACTGCAACTGCTGCATCAAACCCTCGTGCGCGGAGAAGTCCGAGGAGCGGAACTGCCTGCCCTGCCAGCGCGAGCGCAACGTGCCCGCCAACGACAACGCGCTCTTCACCCCCGTGTTCAGCCCCCGACCCGGCCAGAAGTGCAGCGAGTTCGCCGCGTCACCGATCAGGAACCCGAACGTCGACGGACCCAACTGCGCCGTGAACCGCGCGTTCTGCGTCATCGACAGGTTGAACATCGTGATCCCCAGGATGTCCCCCGGCCCCGCCCCGAACAACCGCGCCCCGTCCAGGATCCGCGGCCACAAAAACGACAACCGGTCCACCGACGGCTTGAAGATCGCCCGATGCCGATCGCACACGAACCGGTCACCACGCGGCAGCATCATGCACCGGTACGTGCGAATGCACTCCACCGGCGCGTTCTCCCCGATCGCGACGATCTCCGACGCCTCCTCCGCCGTCAACCGCATGTTGATGAACCCGCCGCCCAACGAGTTGAACAAGTACCGGTTCTGCCCCACCGTCAACGGCACCGTGTGCTCGTCCGGGAAGTTCCCCCGCACCCGGATGCCCAACACCGTCTCCACCAACTGCTCGCCGTCCACCGAGTAGAAATTGCGATCCGGCGTACCGAAGTGGTCCTTCAACGCGGTGCGGGTCGGCGAGTTCGCCCCATCCGCCACCACCAGGACCTGGGTGCCGTCCCAAGTCGGAGGCACCTCGTAGCGGCCCGGCACCAGCTCGATGTCGTAGAGCTCCTGCGCCATCTCCAGCAGCGCGTCCTCGATCCACCGGATCTTGATGTTGCGCGGCCGGCCCTTCCCCTCCGGGGAGTCCGGGCCCAACGGCCACATCTCCCCGAACCGCCCCTGCGTGAACAACCGCTCCTGCACCTGGTGCGGCAGGGTCGACCACACGTTGCTCTGGAGGGTCACGACCTGCTCGCGCCGGAAGTTGCCCTCCGCCTGCCCCAACCACACCACCTTGTTGCCCTGCCGCTTCCACCGCCGGTCGTGGATGCGGATCACCACCTGGTCACCCATCATCGCCCGCAACGTGCACGCGAACGACAACCCCACCGGGCCGCCACCCACCACCTCCACCCGCAGCGGCTCGCGGTCACCGGGCAGCGGGTCCAGCTTCTTGAACAGGCCCGTCGCCCAGTCGGCGGGCCTCGCGACGTGCTGCCCGTCCGGCGGACTCGGCCACCTGACCGCCAGCGTCACGTCGTCGGCGGCATCGCGATCTGCTCCGGTCATGAGCGGACGACCTCCGGGGTGATGGCGGAACACCTGTCCCGTGCATCATGGGCCGACTCGCGATCCGGGACTTCGGCATTCCCCGCAGGAGTGCCTGAACAGGAAGAACGGCCTTCCTCGTCGGCCCGCGCGCTCCGCGGTTGTCCGAACGCGCACCTCCTCCCGCCGAAGGGGACGAGAACAGCGCGACGACCGGACCCGCTCACGACGGGGCACTAGCGTTCGGCCCGGCTCACGAGGGTGGGCCCGTCGGGTGGAAGGTGCGCCGTGGACCTGAACTTCTACCGGTTCGACCTCTCGTGGACGGTCGGACACCCGAAGGAAGCCGTCTTCGACGCGCTCGTCGCGATCGACGAGTACCCGCGCTGGTGGCCGGACTACCGCCGGGTGGAGCGGATCGACGACGACGCGGTGGCCATCGCGCTGCGCTCCTCCCTCCCGTACACGCTGAGGGTCACCAACCGCTTCCTGGTCCGCGACGCGCCGGGTGGGCACTTCCGCCTGGCGCTCGACGGCGACATCGCCGGCTGGATCGACTTCGCGGTGACCGATCGGGCCGACGGCTCGACCGACGTCCACATCACCCAGGAGTGCACCGCGCGGAAGAGGCTGCTGCGCGTGTTCGCCCCGGTCGCCCGCCGCGCCTTCGCCCACAACCACGCCTTGACGATGCGGCGTGGTCGCCTCGGCCTGGACCGACTGCTGTCCACGAGCCACCAGCGCTGAGGTGGAGAACAGCGGAGGTCCCGTGCCGCTGGGCCCGGACTCGTTGACGTGGCGCTACTTCGGCGACTGGCGCAACGTGCTCGTCATGCTCTGGACCGGGTCCATGCAGAACATGCACCCGCGCCTGGGCCTCGCGGTCGAACAGCACTCGCGGTTCTTCGGCGAGCGCTGGAAGCGCGTGTTCCGCTCGTTCTACCCGATCCTGGGCGTCGTCTACGACGGCGCGCGGGCCCGGGAGACCGCCGTCGAGGTGCGCGGTCACCACACCGCCATCCGGGGCGCGGACGACTCGGGCGCGGCTTACCACGCACTGGAACCGGACGTCTTCTACTGGGCGCACGCGGTGTTCTTCATGACCACGATCCGCTTCGGGGACAGGTTCATGGGCGGGGTGCCCGAGGCGGCGAGGCGGCAGCTGTTCGCCGAGCACGTCCAGTGGTACGCGCTGTACGGCCTGAGCATGCGACCGGTGCCCGGCTCGTGGGAGGAGTTCCAGACCTACTGGGACGACATGTGCTCCCGGGTGCTGGTGGACAACAAGGCCACCCGCGACGTGCTCGACCTGGCCGGCCTGCCGAAGCCCCACTTCCTGCCTGCCGTGCCGCAGGCGCTCTGGTCACCGCTGTGGGCCCTGCTCGCGCGGGGGTTCCGGTGGTTGACCACCGGGCTGTACGACCCGGTGATCCGTGATCGGTTGGGTCTGAGCTGGAGCGACCTCGACGAGCACCTGCACCGGGTCCTGGGCCGGGCCGTGCACCTGGCGTTCCGCCTCGTCCCGCACGACCGCCGGTTCCACCCCAGGGCACGTGCGGGCTGGCGTCGTTCGCGCGGAGCGGTCGTGGACCCCGTCGAGTCGCCGACCCGGCACCTCCCCGGCTGAGGGGGCGCCCGGCGACCGGTCCGCCCGGTGTCGCGGGCCACGTCCGACGAGGGATCGGCGGCCGAAGTCCACGCGGGCACCGGGGTGCCCGCGGGAGTCCGCTGATCGTCGCCGCCGACCGGGACCGGGCCGCCGGCGGTCCATGACCCCGCCCACCGGACGGGACAGGCGGGCTCTTGGACCGTCCGACGGCCGCCGAACGGGTCGGCGCGGCCCGGTGTCGTGCCGTCGACGTGTTCACGCCCGACAGGGCGGCCCCACCGCGGCGAGCCCGCGCCGGGGCGCCGCGTCGAGCGCGTCCTCGTGCACGGGGTGGGGTTCAGGCACGCGGGCGCGGGCCGAGGCGGCCCCTCAACTCGCCGACACGTCCGCGCGGTCCGCGTCCAGTGCGTCGACGGCCCGCACCCACAGCCGGATCAGCTCGGCGGGGTCGGGCGCGCCCTCGGGCACCAGGACGGACAGCCGGGCCCGGTCGCCGTAGCTGATGAGCGACGCGAAGCAGGTGTGCCCGGGTGGCAGCCACGGGATCGCCGTCACGCCGAGCACCTGTCCGCCCATCAGGGCCGACAGCTCCGGGATGCGGACGGCCGCCACCGTCACGCCCACCCGCGAGGGGTCGGTGATCAGCTGCAGCACCCGGCCGGCGACCCGCCCCGGGGCGTTGTCGGCCAGGTCGCGCCAGGCCCGGCGGTGCCGCTCGACCCGCGTCCGGCTCGCCGAGGCCACCACGGCCCGCAACCTCTCGGCCGGGGTCACGTCACCACCGCACGGCAGGACCGCCCGCATCAACCCGATCCGGTTGGCGAAGTCGTCGTGCGGTTCTCCGTCGCGCCGGGTTTCCACGGGGAGGCACACCTGCCTGCCGGGCACCGGCGGCAGCCACCCGGCCAGCGCCTCGGCCATCGCCGCCAGGTGTACCTGGTTGACCGAGGCGCCGCTGCGCCGCGAGACCCGCTTGAGGTCCTCGACGGGCACGCTCCCCAGCCCGAGCACCCGCTCCTCCCCGCCGGACCACCGCGGGGCCGGTTCGGCGGGCAGGCGGGTGCGCAGCAGGTCGGGCAGCAGGGACACCGCGCCCGGCCACCCGCGCGACCACGACCGGCGGCGGTCACCGGTCCTCCGCCACGTGGCGGGTTCGCCGGCGCCCAGCAGCGCCTCCACGGTGCGCACCGCGCCACCCGCGTCCTGCCGCCCGTGGTGCACCAGGTAGTAGGCGTCCCAGGTGCCCGATCCGTTGTCCGAGATCCACAGGCACCACGGCGGCCGGGTCGGGTCGAACGAGTCGGCGAACACCTCCCGTGCCGTCGCCACCGCCTCCTGGCGGGGCAACACCCGGACGTGGTGGTCCACGTCGAAGTCGAGGACCGGTTCCCAGCGCGCCACCTCGCCGGGGACCAGCCTCTCGGTCATCGGCGGCAACCGGTGCAGGCGTGACGCGACGCGTTCCCGCACCGCGTCCACCGACGGGCACGGTCCCGAGACCCGGAAGACCAGCCCGATGAACATGTCGGTCGGGTCGGGCGCGAACTGCCCGAGCACGGCGAAGGCCCCGGCCATGAAGTCGGCCGGAGTGCCCGGTGTGTCAGTCGTGTGCATGCAAACACCTTCCGCTCGCCCCTCGGGGAGAGGCTCGACCCGGCGCGCGCGGCGGTCAACACGCGGGGTGTGGACTGTGCGCGATGATCGGGTGCGCGTTGCCCGGTTGAACCGGCTGAGCGAACGCCCGCGACGCTCCGAGGCGACGAGGTCGAACCAGGCACCTGGTCCCACAGGGTCTCCCGTCGAAGCCCGAGCGGATGCCTGTCCCGCCGTGCACCCCTCATCCGACGTTCTCCGGCCACTGCACGCGCTCGCCGGGCACCGCCCGGGTCGGCGCGGTGGTACGGGGATGTCGAGGTCCGCGGCCGGTTCCCGCCGAGCCGCGCCCGGTGATCAGCTCACGGCCTCTTGGCGTTCTCGAAGGCTCGGATGTACTTGGGCAGCTCGTCGAGCGCACGCCGCAGGGCGCCCCCGGAGACCTGCTCGGCGAACATCGCGTCCACGACGGCGCGTTCCGCCTCGGGGTGGAGGCGGCGGATGTCGTCCAGCGGGGTGTCGTGCAGCAGTTCGGCCAGGTGGACGCGGTCGGTGAGCACGTGCAGGGTGCGGCGCAGGCTTTCGATCACCCGGTCCGCCTCGGCGGGTTCCAGCACGAGACTGCCCTCGGCGGCCAACCTCAGGAAGAGGTCACCGGCGAACACGACGGGCTCGGCGTGGGACAGGCCGGCCGGATCGGTCACGCGAACCCCCTCCGGGGGCGGGCCTGCCCGACGTGGCGCACGGCGAACCCGGAGGACATGACCCGCGCGGCCGCCGTGGTGGTGCGCCACACCGCGTGCAGCACCGCGCTCGCGGAGGGCAACCACCCGCGATCCGGGTCCGGCGCGACGAACCACGCCCCCGACGGCCTCGGTGACGGGAGCGGGAGCACGGTGCCCACCCGCAGGTACCTGACCCCGAGCGGCACGTCCGCCTGGGTGATCACGATGTCGTTGACGTCGCACAGGAACGTCACCCGGTCCTTGCCCACCCCCGTGCGCAGGGCCGGGCCCACGGCGCCGAGTTCGGTCAGTCGCTTGAGGACTCCCCCGGCCAGGTGCACGGGCACCTCGAAGGCGACCATGCCGCCGGCGAGGGGGAGGTCGACGCCACTGTCCGTGATCTCCACCGGCCAACCGAGGCGGAACCGGTACCACTCGGCGACCTCGTTCGTGCCGCGCCGCTGCGGGTGGGCCGGGGCCGTCGCCTCGACCCGGTGTGCCCGGGATGTCATGGCGGGCCTCCTTCCGGGAGGGTCGGGTCAAGCCGACCACGCGGCCGCCGTCGCGCGGAACCGTCGGGGACGGCTTGTGCCCGCCCGGGTGGGGTTGCTTGCCCGGACGTACCCCGCACGTCACCGGCGGGCTACCCGCCGGTCACCTGCGGGGGCTCGGGGAGGTCCATGCCGGAAGCGCCGAGGTTGCGCTCCAGCGCGGCGCGCCACTCCCCCGACCGGATCATCTCCTCCAGGGAGGTCTCGACGTCCGCCAGGCCGGCGGCGTCGTCCTTGGCCAGGCCCACGCCGTAGCGCTCGGTGGTGAACGGTTCGCCGACGAGCGTGAGCAGCTCGGGGTTCGCGGCCACGTACCCGGCCAGGATGGCCTCGTCGGTGGTGACCGCGTCGACCTTGCCCGCCAGCAGCGCGGTGACGCAGTCCGAGTAGTCGCCGTACTCGACCAGGCGCACACCCGCCGCGAAGCCGTCCTTGACCTTCTGCGCCGACGTGGACCCGGTCACCGAGCACAGTTCCCTGCCGTCGAGCGCCTCCGGGCCGGTGATGCCGGTGTCGGTGGAGCGCACCAGCAGTCCCTGCCCCGTCTCGAAGTAGGGGCCGGCGAACGCGACCCGTTCCCGCCGCTGGTCGGTGATGGAGTAGGCGGCGACGACGAAGTCGACCGAACCGTCCTCGATCAGCCTCTCCCGGTCCGCGGGGCGGGCCTCGCGCCAGGTGATGTCCTCCTCGGCCACGCCGAACCCGGCGGCGACGTACCGGGCGACGTCCACGTCGAAGCCGACGTACTTGCCGTCGGCGCGGCGCTGCCCCATGCCCGGCTGGTCGAAGCGGATGCCGATGGTGAGGCCGTCGCGGGCCTCGTCCGCCAGCGAGCCGTCGACGGTGCCGCACGCGGCGAGGGCGAGGACGAGCGCGGTGGCGACCGCGAGGACGGTCGGCGCGTCATTCCTGTTGGGGGATAACACTCCCATTCGCACACGGTAGGACTCGCGGAACGCGTGCAGAAGATCATCGGGACGTGCCGCGCCCCATCGGGCAGCGCGGGGCGGTCGTTCGCGCAGGGCGTCGGGAGCGGACGGTCGCGGCGGGGGGGTTCCCGGTTCGGCGCCGGGAGCGCTTTCCCGTACCGGACATCCCGGTGGGACTGTCCCGACAGGTCCAGGCGGCCGCCTGGACGGCGCCCCGGGACCGGTGTGGTCCTGCGTGAGGCGCTTCCCGAACGGGACGAGTCCCCTTCCCCTAGGCGCAGGCCGGATCACACCGGGGCAGCAGGGGTTTACGGTCTGCGAGGAGGTGGTCACCGTGCTGTCTTCCCCGAACATCGCCGTCCTTCCCTCCCGACGACTGCTGCGCATCCCCGCGACGCTCATGCGCGGCGGGACCAGCAAGTGCGTGATCTTCCACGCCGAGGACCTCGCGGGCCACGACATCGCGCTGGACGACATCCTGCTGTCCGCGTTCGGCTCCGTCGACCCGAGCCAGGTCGACGGGGTCGGCGGCGCCACGTCGACCACGTCCAAGGCGGCGGTCGTCTCCCCGTCGTCGAGGCCCGGTGTCGACGTGGAGTTCCTGTTCGCCCAGGTCGGCATCGGCAACCAGGTCGTCGAGTACGGCAGCAACTGCGGCAACTGCGCCACCGCCGTCGGCCTCCACGCGATCCAGACCGGACTGGTGGCGCCCCGCGCGGGCACCACGGTGGTGCGGATGCTCAACCTCAACACCGGCACGCTGCTCACCGCCGCGGTCGCCACCGAGCACGGCGCCATCCCCGAGTGCGGTGACGCGCTCGTGCCCGGATCGCTCAGTCGCACGGGTGTGCCCGTCGCACTCGGCTTCGTCGACCCCGTGGGCCGCACTTCCGGGCGCCTGTTGCCCTCGGGGCGCGCGGTGGACGTGGTGGGCGCTCTCGAAGCGACCCTCGTCGACGCCGGGGCGCCGGCCATGTTCATCGACGCCCGCGGCTTCGGCGCGGGCACGGTCGAGGGCATCCGGGAGGCGAGCTCCGAACTGATCTCCCTGCGTCGCCAGGGCGCGGTCCGGATGGGACTGGTGCCACCGGGCGCGCCGGTGCCCGACGCCATCCCGAAGGTCGGCCTCGTCGCACCGCCCACCGCGTACACGACCACCTCCGGTCGCCGCGTGGGGGCCGACGAGCACGACGTGTCCGTCCGGATGATGTCGATGTTCGCGCCGCACCCGGCGATCGGCCTCACCTCGGCGGTGGCGCTCGCCGCGGCCGCCGTCACGGCCGGCACGGTGCCCAACCGGATCGTCGGTGGCGGTGTCGCGCCCACGATCCGGTTGGGCACGGCGGCCGGCGTGGTCGAGCTGGGCACGCGGGTGGACGGGGCCGGTGTGCTGCGCGAGGTGGTCTTCCAGCGGGTGGCGCGGCGCATCGCGACCATGGAGCTGTTCGTGCCGTGCGGCGGCGGGTGATCCGCGTGACGCCCGACCGCCGACCGGTCGTCCTGCTGGTGTGCACCCTGAGCGTGTTCCTCGTCGGCGTGGACGCCACGGCCGTCACCCTCGCGCTGCCGGCGCTCCGGCGGGGGTTGGACGTTCCCCCCGCCGTGCTGCCGTGGGTGGTCGGCGGCTACGGCCTCGCCCTGGCGAGCTTCCTGGTGCTGGCCGGCGGGGTGGCCGACCGCTGGGGTCGTCGCCGGGTGTTCCGGGTGGGGTTGGCGGTCTTCGCGGCCGGTGCCGCGGTGTGCGCGGTGGCGCCCGACCACCGGGTGCTCCTCGCCGGTCGGGTGGTGCAGGGTGTCGGGGCGTCGATGCTCAACCCGGTGTCGCTCTCGATCGTCCTGACCACGTTCCCCGGGCCGGAGGAGAGGGCACGCGCGCTCGGCGTGTGGGGTGCGGTCATGGGGTTGAGCATGGCGTCGGGTCCGCTCGTCGGTGGCGCGGTGGTGCACGCGTTCGGGTGGCGGGCGGTGTTCGTCCTGGTCGCCGTGCTCGGCTGCGGGGTGTTCGTCGCGGCGACGGCCGTGGTGCCGGAGTCCACCGCGTCGCGGGCGCGGCGGGTCGACCCGCTCGGTCAGGTGTTGGTGGTCCTGCTGTTCTTCGTCCTGATGCGGGCGGTGGCGGTGTCCGGGGTGCCGGCCCTCGTGTGGGCGTCGGGGGCCCTGGTCCTGGCCGGGGTCTTCGTCGGCCACGGGCTGCGCAGGCGTGACCCGTTCGTCGACCCGCGGCTGTTCCGGATCACCGCGCTGTGGGTGTCCGCGCTCGCGGCGGTCGTGCTGTTCGTGGCCCTCGGCGGGTTCCTGCTGAGGGCCTCGTCGTACTGGCAGGAGGTGCGGGGCCTCTCGGCGGCGGCGTCCGGTCTGATGACCTTGCCGATGCCGCTGGCGGTCGTGCTGTGCGCCTGGTCCGCCCCGCGCGTGCGCGGCCGGCTCGGCACCGGGGGCGCCTTCGTGCTCGGTGGCGTGGTGGTGCTCGCGGCCGAACTGGTGCTGGTCCGGGTGGGGGCGCACTCGCCCACGTGGGCGCCGGTGGTCGGGGAGGCGCTCTTCGGCGCGGGTTTCGGGTTGACCAACGCGCTGATCACCGCCTTGGCCACCGAACGCGTCGAGGGTGACCGCGTGGGTGTGGTCGCGGGCATCACCTCGACGTGCCGGCAGTTCGGTCTGGCGGTGGGGGCGATCAGGGCCTGACCGCGCGGATCGCCGTCGTCACCATCGGCAGCTCGAACCCGCCGGACGAGGTGGCCGGTCGGTCGGCCAGGAAGCCGTGCAGCTCGGCGACCCGCCGCTGCCGCTCCCCCGGCGTCGCCAGCAGCATGTGCGACTGGGTGCACACCATGCGGACCAGCGATTCGGCGGTGAACGGCTGGGGGTTCGGGTACTTCCGGCGTTCGAACGCGGCGAACCGGGGATGGGCCGGGAGCGGGACGAGGGGGTCGGCCCAGTGCCGGCTCGCGGTGGTCGTCCGGGCGAGCGCGGCGAACTCCGCCACCCACGGCACGCCGGTGTCGTCGTGGTTCCACAGCGCGACCAGCGCGCCGGAGGGTCGCAGCACCCGCGCGATCTCGGTCAGCGCCGGTCCGAGGTCGAACCAGTGCAGCGCCTGCCCCACGAACACCGCGTCCACCGACTCGTCGGGCAGCGGGATCGCCTCGGCGACCCCGTCCAGCGCGGTCACCCGGGGCAGTCGCCGCTCCAGCTCGGCGCGCATGTCGGCGTCCGGCTCGACCGCCACGACGTCCGACGTGACCACGGTCAGGCACTCGGTCAGCTTCCCGGTGCCCGCCGCGAGGTCGAGGACCCGGCCGGAGGTGCCGTTCAGCCCCCACCGGACGGCCTCGACCGGGTAGGAGGGGCGGAGGTCCGCGTAGGCCCGTGCGGCGAGACCGAACGAGAAGGCCCGCTCCGCGGTGTCACTGTCGCCGTGGGACATGCGCTCCTGCCCTTCACCCGGCTGTGCGGGGTCGGTGTGCCGCGTCGAACGTGCGAGGTGGTGCCGGCGGTGACGGCTGTCGCCCGCGGGTGACGAACCGGTGCGGGACGGCGGTGAAGCGCGGGGATTCCTCCGAACTGCCTGATGTGTCCAGGTCCAGTGTGGAAGACCTGTGCGCCACCGCTCCCGGACCGGGTGCGCACCGTGCCCGGAGAGGAGGGCAGCGGTGCCCGAGTGCGCAATCGACCGCGTCCGCACGCCCTCGTCGACCGCTTGCCCGCGCTTCCACGCATCACCCGGGCGCAGCGGTGGAGAAGACCGCGGTGCCCGTACCGCTTCGTCCGCGGCCGGCGCGAAGGCTGTGCGCGGGCATCTCGGGCGGCAATCCGATCTTCACCGCCACCTCCGCACTTCTGCGCCCCGAAGTCCCTGATCACAGGGCAGGATCGCGGCGTGGACGACGACCCGGAGGTTGCTGTGGGTAATCGGGTGGACACGACCTCGACGGGGTCGGTGATCCAGGCCGGATCGGTTCACGGTGACATCAACCTGCACCGGGGTGTCGCCTTGGAATACCGCGCTCCCCGCCAACTGCCGGCGACGAGCAAGCACTTCGTCGGCCGGGCGGGGGAACTCGCCCGGCTGACGGGACTGGCGAGCGCCCCGCACGGCCGGGGAAGCAGGATATGCGTGATCGAAGGGCCACCGGGTGTAGGGAAGACCAGCCTGGCGACCCGCTGGGCCCACGACCTGGCAGACCGGTTCTTCCCCGACGGGCAGATCTACCTCGACCTGCACGGGTTCACGCCGGGACGATCCGCCCTCGACCGCGAACGGGCCGTGCTCGCCCTGCTGTCCGCCCTGCGTGTCGCTCCCGACGCGGTGCCGCACGACGCCGATTCGCGCACAGCCCTGTTCCGCGACCTGACCCACGACCGCGCGTTGCTGTTGATCCTGGACAACGCCCGGGACAGCGGTCAGGTCGAGCCGCTGCTGCCCGGGAGCCGCACGTGCTTCGTGCTGGTGACCTCGCGCCGCAGACCTGCCGCGCTGCAAGCCCTGTACGGCGCGGAAGTGCTGCGGTTGACCCCCTTGGCGCGCGCCGAGTCGCTGGAGTTGTTCGAGAGCTACCTGGGCGCGGAACTGGCCGAGAGCCCCGCGGTCGAACTGTTGGCGGAGAAGTGCGCCGACTTGCCGCTGGCCGTGTCCATCACGGCGGCCTCCGCGCTGCACCACTCCGGGATGGACCTCGACAGATTCGCCGAGGACGTACGGGACGGCGACCTCCACCTCGGCTCGCCCGCCTTCGACGTCCCGGCGGTCGACCTGCGAGCCGTCGTCGCGAGTTCGTACGACCTGCTGTCCGCCGGGGCGGCGCGTGCGCTGCGGTTGACGAGCCTGTACCCGGGAGACTCCTTCGACACGCGGGCCGCCGCGGCGCTGAGCGGCCTGTCGGTGCCGGAAACCGACGCGCACCTGCACGAACTCTCCTCCCACAACCTTCTGCTCGTCGAGTCCGGTCGGTACCGCTTCCACGACCTGTTGCGGATTTTCGCGCGGGAGCGATGCGACGACCTCGATCTGGAGACCGACCGCCGCACGGCACTGGCCGGGTTCCTCGACTACGCGTTGCACGCGGCGTTCCGCGCCGACCGGTACTTGAACCCGCACCGCAGCCCCATCACCGTCCCCGCACCACCGGAGGGGGTGGCGCTGCCGGTCGTCGGCGGCTATGCGGCCGCGGCGGCGTGGTTCACCGCGGAGATCACGGCACTGCTCGCCGCCGCTCGTGTCGCGTTCGACCAGGGCGCGCTGGTCCACGCGTGGATGATCCCCTGGACGACGGTGAACTTCCTGCACCTCCAGGGCAGGTGGCAGGACTTGGTCGACTGCCTCACCGTGGCGCTCGCCGCTGTCGGGTCCCTGGGCGACGTGATCGCCGAGAACCGCGTCCTGCAGTCGCTCGCCAGGGCGTACGACGAGATGGGGCAGCCGGAGCGCGCGGCGGAGCACTACTCCCTGGCCCTGGTGAACCACAGCCGTTCGGGTGACACCAACGGTGTGGCCAACTGCCTCAACGGCAGGGCCGGGAGTCACCTGCGCGCCGGTCGCGTCGAGGACGCGCTCGCCGATGCCCGCGCGGCGTTGGACACCTACACCGATCGGGACGACCTGGTGGGGCAGGCGAGCACCACCAACCTCCTCGGGCGGGTGCATACCGCGTCGGGTTCCCCGAACCTCGCGGTGGCGTTGCACGGCCGGGCGCACCGGATCTTCAAGCGGGTGGGTGACCGGTACGGGCAAGCCCAGACCCTCGACGCCCTGGGGCTCACCCTGAGCGCTCTGGGCCGTCACCGGGCAGCGGCGGTCTGCCACGGACGTGCCATCGCGCTGCACGAGGAGTTGGGGAACACCGCCCACCTCGTCCGTTCCCGGAACTGGATCACCCGGGCGCTGGACAGGGTCGGTTCCGGTGCGTGGACACCGGGGCCACCCGCCGCAGCCCCCCGGGGCGACGGGGAACGGGAGGGGTCGCGGTGAACCTCCTCTTCTGGTTGGTGCTGACGGCGTCCGTCACGACGGTCTCGTTCCTGCTCGGCGCGCCCAAGGCGGTTCGTCGCGCGTGGGGCGCGTCCGGCCTGCTCGTCTACGCCGTCTCGGCGGTCCTCCTGGCCACGGCCACGACGTTCGGCGTGTTGGTCCTGCTGGGCGGCGCCGGGGACAGCACGGCCGTCGTGGTGGTGGTGACGAGTGGCGTCACCACGGCGGCATTGGCGGCGTCCGTGAAGAGCAGACCGGCCGCGCGGACGAGGCGTGCCGGTTCCAGGAAGGTCCGGGTGCCGTTCTTCCTGTTCGGCAAGGTGGTGACCCTCGCCGTTCCCGTCGGACTCGGCTACCTCCTCGTCGAGGACGGCCTCGACGGCCTGGTCGAATCGCGGGTTCACGTGCTGATCCTGCCGCTCGTCATCGTGGCCGGCCTCTTCTTCGACGCCGCTTTGCGCCGGCAGAAGGCCGAAGACGAAGCGGACGCCGTCATCGGGGAGGGAGCCGTGGTGTACATCCGGGGGTTCGACCTCGAACGAACCCGGTTCGCCCGCACCTCCGCCAACCAGGAGGCGGGCACGGCGCTGGGGGTCACCTACAAGTCCAACCGGCTGCGCCGCGGCACCGCGACGTTCGGGGAGTTCTTCGCACCGACCGTCCGGGAACGCCTGGGCCCCTGGCAGCACATGGGAAACCTGACCGACTACCTGCCCCCGCACGGCGGGACGCCGGTCTACACCGACGACGAGCAGTGGCGCGAGCAGTTCACCTGTCTGGTGGAGCACTCGCGGTGCGTCATCACCTTCCCCCACTTCTACCGCCAACTGCGGTACGAACTCTCCGTGATCAGGTCGGTGAACGCGCATCAGCGGCTGTTCGTCCTCACTCCACCATCGCACTCCCGGCGCAAGCCGGAGCAGATCACCGTCGTCCAGTGGGAGAGGTGGAAGGCGTTCGCCACCGCGGCGGCCCGACCGCACGAGGACTTCGCGGTGCCGGGCTACGACCTCGGCGAGCACCCGGGCCCCGGGGCGGTCGTGGCATTCGACACCGACGGCAACGCCGTGGTGCTGCGCACACGCGCCCTGACACCGCTCGACTACGTGTCGACCATCCAGAAGCACTTGGACCGGATCGCGCGGGACGCCGTTCCCCGAGGGGCCACCGAGTAGCCGGTCCTGTCGCGGAAGGGTGCGGCACACGGCTGTCTTCCACGACTCGCGGGAGCCGGGCCGCCTCGACTGCGGCCGGGGTTCGGTCTCCGTGACCGCGAGGCCCGGACGGCGCTTGGTCGCGACGTCCGGGGGCGGGGGCGTGGTGGGCGTCGGCTCCGACGTGGCCCGACCGGAGGGACCGCGGTCCTGACGTCTGTCGTCGAGGACACGACGTGGTGCCGCAGGGACCTCCACCCCTCGATCCTGGACCCGGCCACGTCGCTCGTCCCCGAAGGGCCCATGCCGCTCGAAGGCCCGGTGAACCGTCGCGGCTGGAGCGCGGCGCCACCTCCGAGGGGTGACTGCGGCGTTCGGGTGCAGCTTCGCCGTTCGCCTCGGCTCGTCACCGGGTGGCTGGAACGATCCCGTTCGTGACAGCGCCACCTCCGGCCGATTCCCGCGCTCCGGTGACGATGGCCTCCGCCACGCACCGCACGATCGCGGTCTTCGACGTGGAGGGGTTCGGCGACCTGCGGCGGAAGTTGCCCGATCAGCTGGCCGTCCGCCGAGTGCTCTACACCGCGGTCGCCGAAGCCCTGGGGACCGCGGGTGTCCGGTGGGTGGACTGCTACCGCGAGGACCGCGGCGACGGCCTGTTCGTCCTCGTCCCGCCCGAGGTGCCCAAAGCCCGGCTGGTCGAGTCCGCGCCCGCGGCGCTGGCCGGGGTGCTCACCGCCCACAACGGGTCCAGCCCGCCGCAGCGCCGTGTCCGGATGCGGATGGCCGTCCATGCGGGCGAGGTGGCCTTCGACGACCACGGGGCCACGGCGACCGCGCTGACGGCGGCCTTCCGCCTGCTCGACGCGCCCGCGGTGAAGCAGGCGCTGGCCGAGTCGCCCGCCGCGGTGGTGCTGGTCGTGTCGCGGTGGATCTTCGACGAGGTCGTGCGCCACTCCTCCGTGCTCCAACCGGGCGCGTTCCGCCCGGTGCGCGTCCGGGTCAAGGAGACCGACGACCTCGCCTGGGTCGCCCTGCCGGGCCACCCGTACCCGGTCGAGGAGCTCGCGCCCGACGAGGTCGCCCCGTCCTCCTCGCGGGGCGTTCCGCGCCAACTGCCGGCGCCGCCGACCCCCTTCGCGGGGCGCCGCGAGGAACTGGCCGAGCTCGATGCCGCGCTGCGCGACGAACCGGGCAAGGTGGCGGTCCACGTGATCAGCGGGGCCGGCGGCATGGGCAAGACGTGGCTGGCGCTGCACTGGGCGCACCGCAACCTGCACCGGTTCCCCGACGGTCAGCTGTTCGTCGACCTGCGCGGCTTCGGCCCGGACGGCGCACCGATGGATCCCGCGGTGGCGCTGCGCGGGTTGCTCGAAGCCCTGGGCGCGGAACCCGGCGACCTCCCCGCGGACCTCCACGCGCAGGCGGCGCTGTTCCGCACCCTGGTCGACGGCAGGCGGATGCTGCTGGTGTTCGACAACGCCGTCGACACCGACCAGGTGACGGCGCTGCTGCCCGGCAGCCCGACCTGCACCGTGCTCGTCACCAGCCGCAAGCGCCTGTCCGGACTGATCGTCAGGCACGGGGCCGAGCACCTGTCCCTGGACGTGCTGGACGACCGGGACGCCCGTGCGCTGCTCACCGACCGGCTGGGCGAGGAGCGCCTCGCCGCCGAACCGTTCGCCTCGGACGAGCTGGTCAAGCTGTGCCGCGGCTACCCCCTGGTCCTGGCCGTCCTCGCCGGGCGCGCCCGCACCGACCCGCTCTCGGGGCTGGGCGCGCTGGCGGAAGAGCTGCGTGACCTGGGTGTGGAGGCGCTGGAGGAGGACGAGGCGGGCGCCGGCCTGCCCACCGTCCTGTCGTGGTCGCTGCGCGGCCTGACCGCCGAACCGCGGCAGGTCTTCCTGCTCCTGTGCACGGCCCCGGGCGTGGACGCCGGCCTGCCCGCGCTCGCCGGTCTCACCGGACTGCCGCTGGCTCGCGTCCGCAAGGTGCTGCGGGCACTGGAGGACGCCTCGCTGATCAGCCGCAACCTCCTCAACCGCTACACCACGCACGACCTGGTACGCGCCTACGGCAGCGCGGTCGCCGAGCGGGAACTGCCCGAGGAGGTGCGGGAAGCGGCACGGCGGCGCGTCGTCGACTTCTACCTGCAGACCGTGCACATCGCCAACCGCCTCCTCGACCCCGACGAACCGCCCCTGCCGACACCGCCGCCGCTCCCCGACTCCCGACCGCACCCGCCGGCCGACGTCCTCGAGGCGCTGGCCTGGCTGGACGGCGAACACGTGAACCTGCTCGCCGCCCAGCACGCCGCCGCCGCACGGGGCATGCACCAGGTGGTGTGGCAGTTCGCCGTGGAGCTGAGGATCTTCCACATGTGGCGGTCGCACCTCCACGAGGCCCTCACCGCCTGGCAGGCCGCGCTGAACGCGGCGCGACACCTGTCCGATCCGGTCGCGCGCATCCGCGCCCACGGGCTGCTCGGCAACTCCCACTCCCGCCTCGGCCGGCACGCCGAAGCGATCCCGCACCTGCTGCAGGCGCTCCACCTGGCCACGGAGCACGGCGACCCCGCCGAACTGGCCCACGCCCACCGCCTGCTCGCGCTCGCGCTGGGGCGCCGGGGCGATCACCTGGGTGCGCGGCGGCACGCCGAGCGGACCCTGGCCCTCTACCGCACGCTCGACCACCCGCCGTGGGAAGCCGCCGCGCTGGGCCTCGTCGGCTGGTACGCCGCCCAACTCGACGACCTCGACACCGCCCGGGAGCACACCCGGGCCGCGCTCGTCCTGCACCGGCGCCACCGCAACGTCACCGGTGAGGCCACCGCCCTGGACTGCCTGGGCTGGATCGAGCACCGATCGGGCAGGCACGACAACGCCGTCCGGTACTACCGGCAGGCCCTCGTCCTGGTCCGCCACCACGGCAACACGATCCTGACCGCCGAGACCTTCGACCACCTCGGCCAGTCCCTCGCCGCCCTGGGACGGCACGACCAGGCGCGCGAGGCCTGGCGGCAGGCCCTCGACCTCTACCACCGCCAAGGCCGCGAGACCGTCGTCGAACGCATCCAGCGGCAGCTGGACAACCTGCCGGCCCGCACCGCGCCGCCCGCGCCCTGACCGGTTCGCCACGCGAGCGACGTGCAGAAGCATCGGCGGAAGCCCCCTGACCACCGACGGCGACGATCCTCTGCCTGTTCACCGTCCACCGCACCCGCCACGACGGCGCGGTCCGGCGTCACGCCGGCTCGGCGCGGGCTCCGATGCAGCCTCGGTAGACGGCGGCGGTCTCGATGGCGATCCGGTCCCAAGTGTGGCGTTGCTCCACCCGGTCCGAGGCGGCGGTGGAGAAGGCGGCGCGCCGGGTCTTGTCGTTGAGCAGGCGCCTGACGGCCAGCCCGAGCGCCTTCGGCAGTCGGGGCGGCACGAGGACGCCGGTCACACCGTCCAGGACGGTGTCGGGCAGCACGCCGACCGCGCTCGCGACGACGGGCACGCCGCAGGCCATCGCCTCCAGCACCGAACGCACCGGACGGGCGTTCCACGGGGTGTGGACCACGACGTCCGCCGAACGCAGCAGCTCGGCGGACACCGGTCCCGTCACCCGGACGCGGTCGGCGACCTTCAGCGCCGCCGCACCGGCGCACAACCGGTCGACCTCCTCGCGGGCGCGTCCGCTGTCCGCGTCGACGTCGGCGCCGATCACCAGTTCCGCGTCGGGCACCCAGGGAAGCGCGGCGACGGCGGTGTCCGCGCCGTCGCCGGGGCGCAGCGCGCCGAGGTACACCAGCCGCGAAACTCCGGATCGCGGTGCGGCCGGTCCCCCCACCCCCCATTCGGCGAGGTCGACGCCCTCGGGGACGACGCTCACCGCGCCACGCGGCACTCCCGTCCCCAGCACGCCCGCCACCTCGCCGGCACCGCCCACGACGAAGTGCTCGACGACTCCGGGCGGCAACGTTCCCACGTCGTCGCCCGGGTCGTGGCTGTGCACGACCGGCGCGGACACACCGTCCAGCGCGGCCACGGCACGCACCGACGCCGGTGTCACCGTGTGCACGACGTCGGGCGCGGCGGCGCGGCGCTCCCAGTCGCGGGCGAGGTCCCGCGTCGCGATCGACCGGCACCCGGCGGGCAGGGACGCGATGACCGGCGCACTGGTGTACAGGGTGACGCGATGCCCGGCCCGCCCCAGACCACGGGAGAGCCCCACCGCCCGGTCGACCCGGTCGGCGTCCAGTGCGACCACCGCGACATCCGACGTGTTGTCCGGGCGTGCTGTCATCAGACCTCCGTTCCAGGCGCGCCGTTCACCCGGGACGGAGACCGGACGAACGCACGGCAACAGGCGCGAACGCTCGGCACGTTGTTTGACCGAACCCCACTCCGAACCTAAGCAGTGACGCGTCGCTTCGCATGACGAGTCCGTTCCCGTCGGAAGCCGCGTCCTTCGTCGACGCTGGGCGCGGCGGGCTCGTGGGTGGATCTCCGCCCTGGTGCCGAGAGTGATCGGAAGCGGTCGGACGCGGGCGGCCAGGCGGACTTCGACCGAGGACCGACGCCCACGACCACTACCTCACGTGCGTGCGGTGCGGCCGCACGGTGGGCGTGGACACGACGCCCGTCACGCGGTGGGCGGCGGAGACGGCGGCGACGCACGGGTTCGCGGACGTCCGGGTGGCGGTGGAACTGGCCGGCCTGTGCGCGCGCTGCCCGCTCGACGGGCACACCGGGATGGTCGCGCCACCGGGGTGACGAGGGCCGGCGACGAGGTGGCCGGGATCGCGGACGAGCCCGTCGAGGACCCCGCCCACCCCCGTCCTCCGCTCGTCGGCAGATGTTCTACGTAACGACAATCATTTTCGTGTAGGTTCGCCTTGACTCCGCCACGCACCGCGGCGGAGGGGAAGGGGAACCGGGTGCTGATCGCTGGAGCGCTGCCCGCCGCGGCCCACGCGCTGGGCCGCGCGGCGGTGGAGGACGTCGACGTCGCGCCGGAGCTGGTCCGCGAACTGGACCTGGCCGTGCTGCTGGGCATCTGCGACTTCGTGGGACGCGCGGCCGCCCAGGTGGCCCTGCCCGCCGACCCCGCCGACGTCGTGCCCGCCGCGGACCGGCACCGGTGGATCGCCGGGCACTGGGTGCGCGCGCTGGCGGCCGAGGGGTGGGCCGACGTGGACGGGAGCGGCCTGCTGCGCTCGGTGCGATCACCGCGCCGCGCCGAACTCGCGGCGGCGCGCGAGGCGATCACGGTTTCGGTGGCGGGCCTGGGTTATCCCCCCGCGCTGGCGACCTACGTCCTGGACTCCCTGCGCGCCCTGCCCTCGCTGCTCACCGACGAGGTCACCGCGCAGGCGCTGCTGTTCCGCGACTCCGAGCTCGCCACCGCGGACGCCGCCTACCGCGACAACCCCGTCAACCGCTACCTCAACGCCGCCGCCGCGTCGGTGGTCGCCGACCTGGTGCGCGCACGGGGAGGACTGCGCGTGCTGGAACTGGGCGCGGGCACCGGCGCCACGACCGCGGACCTGCTGCCCACACTGGCCGGCACGGGGTCGGACTACCTGTTCACCGACCTGTCGCCGTTGTTCCTGCGGGACGCCGCCGCGCGGTTCGCCGATCACGCCTACCTGCGCTTCCGGCTGGTCGACTTCACCGAACCGCTCGAACCCCAGGTGCGCGAGGGCGACTTCGACCTGGTGGTCGCGGTGAACACCGCGCACAACGCCACCGACGTGCCCGACCTGCTGCGCCAGGTGGCCGGGCTGCTGCGCGCCGACGGCGCGCTGCTGCTGGTGGAGACCTGCCACGAGCACCACCAGTCGCTGGCGTCGATGCCGTTCCTGCTGTCCCCGCGCCCCGGCGGCCGGCCGGTCGTGCGCACCGACCTGCGCGCGGGGACCACCCGCACGTACCTCACCGGTCCGGAGTGGGCGTCCGCCGCCGCGGGCGCCGGGCTGGAGCAGGTCGTGGACCTGCCGCCGCCGGACCACCCGCTCGCCGCGTTCTCCCAGCGGCTGGCGGTCTTCACCCCTTCGAGCAAGAGGAGCCGAACCCCGTGACCACCTCCGCCACCGAGGCAGCCCCCGCGGCAGCGCCCGACGCCGAGGACCCCACGCCGGTCCTGTCGGGCATCTGGGCGGACCTGCTCGACCTGGGCGACCGGCCGGTCGATCCCGCCACCACCTTCCTGCGCCTGGGCGGCGACTCCGTGCTCGCCGTGCGCATGGCGGCGCTGGTCCGCAAGCGCCTGGGCGTGGTGCTGGCGCTGTCCGACGTGGGCGTGGAGTCGACGATCGGGCAGTTGTCGGACCTGGTGCGCCGCCGGTCGGCGGCGGGGTCGACGGCCCGCGCGCTGCCGGTCGAGCTGCGCCGACGCGCCGACCCGGAGGCGCCGTTCCCGCTGCTGCCGCTCCAGCAGGGCTACTTCGTGGGCCAGCAGGACGGGTGGGAGCTGTCCTACGACTCCGCGCACTTCTACGGCGACGTCGGCCTGACCGACGTCGACGGCGACGAGGCGGAGGACGCGCTCAACGACGCGCTGCGCCGGCTGGCCGAGCACCAGCCGATGCTGCGGGCCCGGGTCACCGCCGACGGCGACCAGCACGTGCTGCCGCTCGACGCGCCCGGCGCGGTGCCCGTGCCCACCGTGTACGACCTGCGGGACGCCGACGCGGACACCGCCGGCGACACCCTGGAGCGCGTGCGGGCGGAGATGAGCGCCACCGGCCCCGACCCCACGCGCGGTCCCGGCCTGGACATCCGGTTGAGCCTGCTGCCCGACGGCGCGGCCCGCCTGCACACCAGCATGAGCCTGCTGGTGTTCGACGGCTGGTCGGCCACGCTGCTCAACCGCGAACTGCTGGCGCTGAGCGCCGACTGGAACGCGGTGCTGGCGCCGCTGGACATGGACTTCGGCGACTACGTCGCCTCCGTCGCCGGCCTGCCCGGCACCGAGGCGTGGGACGCGGACCGCGCGTGGTGGTGGGAGCGGCTGGACGCGCTGCCCGAACCGCCCGCGCTGCCCCTGGTGCGCGACCCGCGCGAGGTGCGGGCCACGACCATGGGCACGCGGGAGACCAGGCTCACCGCGGACCGGTGGGCGACGTTGCGCGACCGGTGCGCAGCGCACGACGTGACGCCGTCCACCGCGATGTTCACCGCGTTCGCCGTCGTGCTCGCGCGGTGGACCGGACACCGCCGGATGCTGCTGAACTCGTTGCAGCTCAACCGGTTGCCGGTGCACCCGGACGTGCACCGGGTGGTGGGCGCGTGCGCGTCGACGATGCTGCTGCCCGCCGAGCTGGCCGAGGGCGCGACGTTCGCCGAGCTGGCCGCGACGGCGCAGCGGAGGTTCGGCGAGCACGCGGCGCACAACCTGATCACCGGTGTCGAGGTGTCGCGCGAGCTGGGCCGCAGGCGCGGCACCCACCGACCGGTGGCGCCGGTGGTGTTCCAGAGCACCCTGGGCATGGACGCGGCGGTCGGCGCGGCGCACCCGGAGTCGGCGGGCCCGCTGGGCGAGGTGGACTTCGGCGACTTCCACCACCAGCTGCGCACCCCGCAGGTGGCGCTGGAGGTGCGCTTCTACGAGCTGCGCTCGGAGATGGCGATCGTGTTCTCCCTCGTGGACGAGCTGTTCGAGGCCGAGCAGGTGGAGGCGGCGTTCACCGACCTGGTCGAGCTGATCGGCACCCTGGCCGACGGCGAGGGCTGGGACCGCGTGGTCGAGCTGCCCGCGGCCACCGGGCCGACCGGCGACGGGCTGCTGCTGGGCCGCTACGGCGACGGTGACGCCGTCGTGGCCGAGGGGCCGCTGTCCACGCCGCTGGAGGAGGCCGTCGCCGAGCTGTGGGAGGAACTGCTCGACGTGCCGGTGCTGGACCGCTCGGCGAACTTCTTCGCGCTGGGCGGCGACTCGCTGCTGGCGGTGCGGGCGCTGGCGCGCCTGACCAAGCGGCTCGGTGGCGGTGTCGCGGTGCGGGACTTCCTGGAGTCGCCCACGGTGGCCGGGGTGGCCGCCGCGTTCGCCGCACGGGGTGCGTCGTGACCGGCCTGATCGGGGTGCTCGGCGGATCGGGCGCGGTCGGCCGCGTCGTGGTGGACCGGCTGGCGGCCGCGGGTCACCCGGTGCGGGTGGGCGGGCGCGACCTGGCGCGGGCGAAGGCGGTGCCGGGTGCGTCGGAGGCCGTGGCGGTGGACCTGGACGACGCCGACGCGCTCGCCGCGTTCTGCGCCGGGTGTGCCGTGGTGGTCAACTGCGCCGGCCCGTCCTACCGGGTGCTGGACGTGGTCGCGCGGGTCGCGCTGGCCGCCGGGGCCGGGTACGTCGACGCCGCGGGGGACGCGGTGGCGCTGGAGGCGCTGACCGCCGGCGCGCCCGACGCGCTGGTGCGGCTGCCCGCGGTGTTCTCCGCCGGGCTGATGCCGGGTCTGTCGGGGCTGCTGCCCCGGCTGCTCGCCGAGGCGGGCCCGATCGGCAGGCTGGACGTCTACGTCGGCGGCTCGGTCGAGATCGGCCGCCTGTCGGCGGTGGACGCGCTGCTGACCCGGGGGCCCCGCTTCGGCCACGCGCTGGCGGCGTGGCGGGAGGGCCGGGTGGTCGAGCACGCCCTGGCCCCGCTGCGCGGGGTGACCCTGCCCGGCTTCCGGGGCCGGGTGCACGCCTGGCCGTTCCTGTCCGCGGAGATGGTCGCGCTCGCCGGCGCGCTGGGTGTGGCCGAACTGCGCAACTACACCGTCTACGCCACGGAGAACCTCCCGGAGGTGCTGGCGACGGCGTGGGCCGACGACGAGCCGCCGGACGCGCACGTGGACGCCGTGGTGGAGGCGGCGCGGCGCGACGTGGAGGAGTGCGGGCGGCACTACGCGCTGCTGGCCCACGCCCGCCCGCCGGCGGGGTCGGGAGCCGGCAGCCGCCGGGTCCTGCTGCGCACCCCCGACTCCTACGAGCTCAGCGGCGTGGTCGCGGCACTGGTCGCCGCGGACGTGCTGGAAGGCCGGGTGCCCGCCGGGGCACACCACGCCGCCGACGTGCTCGACCCCCGGCGCACCGCCGCCGCGCTCGCGGCGGACGACCTGGTGACCGCACTGGAACTACCGAAGGACAGCTGACGCGATGACCGACCCGAACACGCCCACCCACGGCTCCGGGGCAGACAACTCCGGGGCGGACGGCTACGCCGTCAACGCCCAGTACTACGACCTGATCTTCCCCCGGGCGCAGCGCGACGCGATGCGGGCGGCGCTGACCGCGCTGCTGGCCGGCGCGGGGCGGGTGGTGGAGATCGGCGCGGGCACCGGCCAGTTCACCGAGACCCTGCTGGCGAACCTGCCCGAGGGCGGCGAGGTGTTCGCCGTCGAACCGGCGGCGGTCATGCGCGCCGCGCTGACCACCCGCCTGGCGGCGCTGGAGGACCCGCCGGTGACCGTGCTGCCCGAGGACGCGCTGACCGCCGAGGTCGACGGCCCGGTGGACGCGGTCGTGCTGCTGCACGTGCTCACGCACTTCTCCCCCGCCGACCGCAAGGCGCTGTGGGCGCGCTGGGTGCCCCGCCTCGCCCCCGGCGGTGTGGTCGTGGTGGACGTGCAGATGCCGCAGGCGCCGATGGCGGTGCCGCCGACGCCCGTGCCCGGCCGCACCCTGGGCCGCCGCCGCTACGACACGGTCAGCGAGGCGGTCGTGGACGGCGACGGCCTGGTGTGGACGATGACCTACCGGGTGCACGAGGGTGATCGGCTGGTGTCGGAGGAGTCGGTGTCCTTCCCGTCGTTCATCGCCTCCGACGAGGTGCTGCACGCCGAGCTGCGCGAGGCCGGGGGCGAGCCGGTGGCCGACCCGCCGGCCGGTGTGCTGGCCTGGCGGGTGCGCTAGAGGTCGGCGCTAGAGGTCGGCGAGGACCTCGGCGGCGACGCGGTCCGGTTGCGCGGACAGGTAGAAGTGGTCACCCGGGAACACGCGCAACCGGAACCCCGCGGTGGTCAGCGCGGCCCAGCGGGCGGCGTCGTCGGGGGTGAGGTCCGGGTCGCGGTCGCCGACGAAGGCCGAGACGGGCACCGGCAGCGGCGTGGTGCTCCAGCCGGTGTGCGTCTCGACCAGCCGGTAGTCCTCGCGGACGCACTCGGCGACCAGGGCGCTCAGGTCGGGGTCGGCCAGCACGGCCGGGTCGACGCCGCCCAGCCGGCGCAGTTCGGCCAGCAGCCCCGCGTCGCCGAGCCGGTGCACGTCGCCGCCGCGCTCGTCCTGGGGCGCCTCGCGGCCGGACACGACCAGCCGCACCGGCAGCGGCCTGCCCACCGCGCGCAGCCGCTGCACCACCTCGTGGGCGACTGCGGCGCCCAGGCTGTGCCCGAACAGGACGAACGGCAGCTCCGGCAGCGGGCGCAGGGCGGCCACGACGCGGGCGACGACCTCGCGGAGGTCGCGCGGCGGCGGCTCGCCCCAGCGGTCCTCGCGGCCCGGGTAGCGCACCGCGAGCAGTTCGACGTCCCGCGGGACGTGCTCGGCCCAGGGCGTGAACACCGACGGGCCGGCCCCGCCGTGCGGCAGGCACACCAGGCGCAGGCGGGGTGCGGCCGGAGTGCTCAACCGGCGCAGCCACGGACCCATATCATCGAACATGATTATCGTTTTACCAGAGAGAGGAGTCCCGATGTACGACGTGGTGGTGGTCGGCGGTGGACCGGCCGGTCTGAGCGCGGCGCTGGTGTTCGGCCGGCAGCGCCGCTCGGTGCTGGTGGTGGACGGCGGCGAGCCGCGCAACTCGCCGGCCTCCGAGATGCACATGTACCTCAGCCGCGACGGTTTCCCGCCGCAGCAACTGCTCGCCCTGGGCCGTGAGGAGCTGGCCGCCTACCCGGGCGTGGAGGTGCGCACCGGCCTGGTGGTGGCCGCGCGGGGCGCCAAGGACGACTTCGAACTGGAACTGGCCGACGGCGCGGTGGTGCGCGCCCGGCGGGTCGTGCTGGCCACGGGCCAGGTCGACGAGCCCTATGACATCCCCGGCCTGGCCGAGCGGTTCGGCCGCAGCGTGTTCCACTGCCCGTTCTGCCACGGCTGGGAAGCAGGCGACAAGACCCTCGCCGTGGTGACCCGCGAGCCGGTGGAGGCCATGCTCGCGCTGTACCTGGGCGACCGGTTCAGCGAGGACGTGGTGCTGTGCACCGACGGCCCGATCGAGCTGCCCGAGCCGGTCGCCGCCGCCGTGGCCGCCCGCGCGCTGCCGATCGTCGACGGGAAGATCACCGAGATCACGGGCGAGGCGGGCGACCTGACCATCCACTTCGCCGACGGCGGCACCCTGCGGCGGGAGGCGGTCTTCCACCGCGCGCCGACCCGCCGGCACTCCGGGTTGGCCGAGCAGTTGGGCTGCGAGGTGCTGCCCGACGGCACGGTCAAGGTCGACGAGATCGGGCAGACGACCACGCCGGGCGTGTCCGCGGCGGGCGACATGGCCAAGCTGCCCGGGATGCCCGACGCCACCACCCTGGTCGTGCTGGGTGCCGCCGACGGCGTGCGGGCGGCGGTGTGGATGGAGGGCGACCTGTTCCGCTCCGGGCTCGGCGTGTTCCCCTCCTGATCCGCGCGGCGGTCCGCCCGCTCACGACGACGGGCGGACCGCCGCGAACACCTGCACCCCGATCGGCCGCAGGGCGTGGTCCGGCGGGGGCAGGCAGCCCACCGGCTCGAACCCGGCGACCAGCAGCTCGGTCGTCCACTCGGCCTCGGTGGGGAAGATGCGGTCGGTCCCCGCGCGGAAGTCCCCGGAACCCGCCGGTTCGCGGCCCGCGCGGGCCGACATCAGGAACTGCATCGAGGTCAGCAGTTGGCGGATCTCGCGGGTGGTGTCGACGAACACCAGCAGGCCACCCGGGACGAGCAGGTCGCGCAGCCCGCGCAGGGTCGCGCCCAGGTCGCGCGCGTTGTGCAGGACGTTCGCCCCCAGCACGACGTCCAGCTCCCCCGCGCCGACGCCCTGGCCGGTCGGGTCGTCGTCGATGTCGAAGGTGCCGAACCGCAGCCCGTCGACCCCGGCGAAGCGCTCCTCCGCGTCGAGCAGGAAGAACCGCGAGACGTCGGTGAACAGGTAGTCCAGCGGCACGCCGGCGAGCGCCGCCAGCACGTCGGCGGTCGTGCCGCCCACGCCCGCGCCGACCTCCAGCACGCGCAGCGGCCTTCCGGCGGGCGGGGTGTCGGCGTGGGCGCGCACCAGGTGCGCGACGGCGGCGTTGGCGTAGCGGTTGACCGGGTTGTCGCGGTAGGCGCCCTCGGCGGTGCCGGTCTCGCCGTCGGCGAACAGCAGCGACTGGAGCGCCACCTCGTCGCGCAGCAGTTCGGGCAGGTACCGGGTGGCGCTCTGGAAGAACCGGGTCAGCTCGGGCGGGTAGCCCATGCCGCGGCGGGCGCGGTCGATGTCGCGGACGGCGTCCTCCAGCTCGGCGCGGGACACCGCGAGCACGTCCCGGTAGGTGCGCCCGTCGTGGGCGACCATGCCCTCCTCGACCAGCGCGGCCAGCCAGCGCCGCACGATCCAGCGGTGTCGGGGCGCGGCCCGCAGCGCGTCGGCGACCTCCTCGGCGGTCCCCTCCGCGCCGGCCTGCCCGAGGGTGGCGGCCATGGCCAGCAGGGCGACCCGGTCCAGGTCGCGCAGGAAGGCGGGCAGGCGCCGGGCGTCGTCGGCGCCGATCGCCGCGTCGGCGGCGCGGGCGGCGTCGGCGAGCGGGTCGGCGTCGACGGTGACCACCGGCGCGGGCAGGCCGTTGCGGCGCGCGGCGACCCGCGCGACCTCGCCGAGGCGGCGCGCCAGGAACGCGGTGAACGGCTCGTGCGCCCGTGCGGGTCCGGCCGCCACCAGCGCCGCGGGCGCGGGCGCCGCCGAGGCGGGCGCGACCACCTCAAGCAGCGCGGGGTCGCGCACGTCGAGCAGGACCGCGGCGTCGCGGCCGACGAGCGCGTCGCGCAGTTCACGGGCCGTGACCCCGCCGGGCGCGGGGGACAGCAGCCGGTTCGGGATGCCCGTCACGCGCACCGGCGGGCCCGCGTCGACCGCCCCCACCAGGTCCGCCGTGCCCGACCACGGCACGTCGACCGGGCGGGCGGTGGTGGAGGTGTCGACGCGCAGCACCGCGTCGAACCGGTAGCGGGTCAGCTCCGTGTCGGCGCGCAGTGCCTTCGGGTGCACGCTGACGCGCACCGGCCGCCCGGCGCCGGCGGCCGCCGCGGCGAGGGTGGCCGGGTCGAAGTTCAGCTCGTCGTCGCGTTCGGCGCGGCTCCTGGCGCGCTCGTCCAGGGTCGCCGGGTCGGGGTCGACCGCCGCCTCGACGCGCCGGCAGTGGGCCTCCAGCAGGCCGGCGTGCCGCACGTCGCCGATGACCAGGCTCCCGCCGGGGGCCAGCAGCCGCAGCGCGTCCACGACCACCGCGGCCAGGTACTCGACGTGGGGGAAGTGCTGGGTGACGGAGTTGACCAGCACGCAGTCCGGGCCCTCGGCGGGGAACCCGGCGCGGGCGAGGGCGGCGAGGACACCCGGTGAGGCGACCTCGTGCGCGGCGGCGCGGACGTAGGCACAGGAGGGGTCGGCCTCGGCGGCCAGGCGGTCCACGGCCGACTGCGCCACGTCGGTGCCCACGTAGCCCGCCAGGTGCGGGCGCAGCCGGTGCGCCAGCAGGCCGGTGCCGCAGCCCAGCTCCAGCACCCACCTCGGTCGGGCGGCCAGCACCAGGTCGACCGTGCGCTCCACCCAGTCGGTCATGTGCTCCACCGGGAACGGCTCCCCCGTCTCGGAGGACCGCCACCCGGAGAAGTCCGGTTCGCCGACCGGGCGGGCCGCGCCCGTCGAATAGGTGAAGTCGTAGACCTCGCCCCAGTGCTCCAGGTGCTCCAGGACCAGCGGGCCGGGCGACGGGCGCATCGCGGTGGCCGCGCGGGTGGGCCTGACCCGCACGCGCGGGCCGTCCTGGACGGCGGAGGCGATCCAGGGGTGGTCGGCCAGCAGCGCGATCAGCTCGGCGGTCTGCTCGGCGGTCTGCTCAGGGGACACGGGGACTGGCTCCGTTCGCGTGGTGGGCGGGGTGGTCGGTGGTGAGGCGTCCGGCGGACAACCGCAGGACGCGGTCGGCGCGGGCGGCCACCGCGGGGTCGTGGGTGGCGACGAGCACGGCCAGGCCGCGGTCGCGCAGGTCGTCGAGCAGGTCGAGCACGGTGGCGGCGGTGGCGCGGTCGAGGGCGGCGGTGGGTTCGTCGGCCAGCAGCACGGCGGGTTCGGCCGCCAGCGCCCGTGCCAGTGCGACGCGCTGCCGCTGACCGCCGGAGAGCCGCCCGGGGCGGCGGTGGGCGGTGTCGGCGGCCAGCCCGACGCCGGCCAGCAGGTCCGGCACCCGCGACCGGGCGGCCTCCCGCGTGGCGTCGCCGAGGACGCGCAGCGGTCGGGTGATCGCGGTGCCGGCGGTGTGGGCGGGGTTGAGGGCGTCGGCCGGGTCCTGGGCCAGCAGCTGCACGGCCCGCAGCGCGGCGCGGTCGCGGTCGGCCACGGCGCGCGGCAGGACCACCCGTCCGCGGCGGACCTCCCCGGTGTCGGCGGGGACGAGGCCGGCCAGGGCGCGCAGCAGCGTCGACTTGCCGCTGCCGGACTCGCCGACGACCGCGACCACCTCCCCCGCCGCGACGTCCAGGGTGAGGTCGCGCAGCACGGTGCGGCCGCCGCGCCGGACGGTCAGCCGGTCGACCGCGAGCGCGGTCGGTCCCGAAGGCCGGGGCTCGAGGGCCTCGACGTGCGTGGCGGCCACGACCCCGACGGCGAGCACGCGGTCCGCGACGCGCGCCAGGAACACCTCGTCGTGCGAGACGAGCAGGGTCACCCGGGACGGGTCGCCGCGGCGGGCCAGGACCACGCGGGCCACGAGGTCGACGGCTTCCGGGTGCAGGCCGGCGGTGGGTTCGTCCAGCACGAGGACGGCCGGTGCGCCGGTGAGCGCGCGGGCCAGTGCCACCCGGCGCGCCTGTCCGCCGGACAGGGTGCGCGGCAGCCGGTCGCGGAACCCCGCCGGGTCCAGTCCCAGTTCGGCGAGGACCGCGAGCCCGGCGGGTCCCAGGGCGCGGCCGACGGTGTGGCGCGGGTCCAGGGTGCCCGCCGGGTCCTGGTCGAGCACCCCGACGTGCTCGCGCCGCCAGCGGTGGGCCGCGCGGCCGGGCCGGACGGGGCTGCCCTGCCAGCGGGTGGTTCCGGCGACCTTCACCGCGTCGCCGTCGAGGGTGTCCAGCAGCCCGCGGACCGCGGTGGTCTTGCCCGCGCCGGACGGCCCGGCCAGGCCGACGACCTCGCCGGGTGCGACCAGGGCGGAGAAGTCGTCGAGCAGCACGCGCCCCCGGCCGTCCACGACGGACAGCCCGTCGACCGACAGCCCTCGCGCGGTCGTCACCCCGGTCGGGTCTTCCGACGCTGCCGGACGCGGGGTGCCCGGACGCGGGGTGCGCGGCCGGGGAGCCGCGCCGTGCCCGGCGAGGGCGACCGCGAGCGACAGCGCGGTCAGCGCCGCGGCGGGTCCCAGCACACCGGCCGGGTTCAGCGCGGCCCCCGGCAGGTTCTCCCGCAGCATCAGCCCCCAGTCCGGTGCGGGTGGCCGGGCGCCGAACCCGAGCACCGCCAGCGCGGAGGCCAGTTGCAGGGCCACCACGAACCGCAGCGCGGCGTCGGCGACGGCGTAGCGGGCGATGGAGGGCAGCACCTCGCGGCACAGCACGGAGGCGGTGCGCTCGCCGCGTCCGAGGGCCGCTTCGACGTAGCCGGTCGCGCGGGTCCGCCGGGTGAGGTCGCCGACCAGCCGCGCGGTCAGCGGCGCGCCGCCGCACACCGTGCCGGCGACCACGGCCGCCCAGCCGGGCAGGGTGACCGCGAACAGCAGCGCCAGGACCAGGAACGGCACGGCCATCAGCACGTCGGCGAGCAGCGCGCCGCCGCGCCCGGTCCAGCCGGCCACCAGGCCCCAGGCCAGGCCGACCGCGCTCGCGCACGCGGCGGCCAGGAGCGCGATGAGGAGCAGGTCGGCGCCGCCCGCCAGGACGCGCGAGAGGACGTCGCGGCCCAGGGCGTCGGTGCCCAGCAGCGCGTCACCGCCCGGAGGCGACCAGGCCGGTCCGATCGCGGCGGTCGGGTCGTGCGGGGTCCACAGCGCGCCGCCCACCACGACGAGCAGGACGCAGAGCAGCGCGGCCCGCGTCACCGCGTGCTCCCCGATCGCGTGCTGCCCAACGGGGTTCTGCCCAGCGGGGTGCCGGCCGGCAGGTCCGCCGCGGTCGAGGTGACCACCACGACCACGGCCGACAGCAACGCGATCGCCTGCACCACGGGCACGTCACCGGTGGACACCGCGCCGACGAGCAGCTCCCCCAGCCCCGCGTAGCCGAACACGGTCTCCACGAGGGCGCTGGAGGCGGTCATGCCCGCCACGACCAGGCCGGACACCCGCAGCAGCGGCGCCCCCAGATCCGGGAGGACGTGGCGGAGCAGCACCACGGGCTCGGGCAGGCCGCGCACCCGCGCCGCGCGCACGTGCGGCAGCGCCAGCGCGTCGGCGACCGCGCCGCCGAGCAGGCCCGCGCCGAAGGCGGCGGCCGGGACGCCGAGGGCGAGCGCCGGCAGCACCAGCGCCTCCGGCCGGTCCCACACCGAGCCCGAGACCGGCACGAACGACACCGCCGGGAACCACCCCAGCACCCCGGCGAACACCGCCACCAGGCCGGTGGCGACCACCACCTGCGGCACGGCCGCCACCGCCACCAGCGGCGGGGCGGCCGTGCGCGGTCGCCTGCCCGCCGCCCAGCCACCCGCGAGCAGCAGCGGCAGCGCCACCAGGGCGGCGGCGGCCACCAGGGCGAGCGTGGCGGGCAGGCGGGCGGCGAGCAGGTCGGTCACCGGGCGGCCGGACACCAGCGAGACCCCGGGATCACCGCGCAGCAGGTCGCCCGCCCACCCGGCGAACCGCGTCCACGGCGGGCGGTCCAGGCCCAGCTCGGCGCGCAGCGCGGTGACGTCGCCCCGACCGCCGGTGCGCGCCCGTGCCGGGTCGACGGGCAGCGCGGCGGTGGCCAGGAACACCAGCACCGACACGGCGGTCAGCACCAGCGCCGCGCGGCCGAGCGCACGGGCGGTCCCGAGGAGCACGGGCATCAGCGGGTGAGGCGGGTGCGTTCGATGAAGCTGCTCTCGAAGCCGGGGCCGGTGGGCAGGCCCTCCACGCCCGCGCGGACCAGGTCCAGCCCGTCACCGGCGCCCCAGACGACGTAGCCGCCTTCGTCGCGCAGCGCGGTCTGCAACTGCCCGAGCTGCTTCGTGCGCTCGGCGGGGTCGGCGGTGGCCAGGGCGGCGTCGAAGCCGGCGTCCCACTCGGGGCGCTTCCAGCCGGTCTCGTTGGTGGGCGCGTCCGACAGCAGCGACACCCGCGCCACGTCCAGGAACGGGATGCCGCCGAAGAAGCCGACGTAGAACGGCTGCTGCCCCCAGACCTCGGTCCAGTAGGTGTCCGGCGGGGCGGTCTCGACCTCGGCGGTGACGCCGATCTCGCGCAACTGCTCGGCGAACAGCAGCGCGGCGGTGTCCATGCCCGGGTAGGAGGTGGTGGTGTGCAGGGTGAGGTTCAGGCCGCCGCCGTGACCTGCCTGGGCGAGCAGGGCGCGCGCCCTGGTCACGTCGCGGGTGCGGGCGGGCAGGTCGGGGCTGATCGGGTCGGCCGGGGTGATCAGGTCGCCGCCGGCCTTGCCGTAGCCGAGGAACACCTTGTCCACCAGGGCGTCGCGGTCGGCGGCGAGCTTGATCGCCTCGCGCACCCGGACGTCGTCGAACGGCGCCTGGTCCAGGCGCATGACGAACGGGTAGAGGGTGATCGCCTCGCGGTGCACGACCGCGTAGTCGGCGTTGCCCTTCACCTGCTCGGCGGTGGCCGGGTTGACGCCGATCGCCACGTCGGCCTGCCCGGTGAGCACGGCCTGGGCGCGGGCCTGCGGGTCGATCACGGCGCGCACCTCGACGCGGCGCAGCGCGGGGGCGGGACCCCACCACCCGTCGTTGCGCTCCAGCACCGCGGCCTCCGGGGTGCCCTCGACCTGCGTGAACGGGCCGGAGCCGGGGACGGGCCGGGTGAAGTCGGTGGTGCCGTCGGGCACCACGAAGGTCACCGACTCCAGGGCGCGGGGCACCTCGGCGTAGGGCTTGGTGGTGACCAGCTCGACGGTGGAGTCGTCGACGACCCTCGACGCGTCGAGGTCGAACATCGTCATGCGGCCGAAGTTCTCGGCGGACTTGCCGTGGATGCGGCGCAGCGAGAACAGCGCGTCGGCGGCGGTGACGGGCTTGCCGTCGGTGAACGTCGCGCCGGGACGCAGCGTGACCGTCCACCGGGTGAGCGCCGCGTCGGGGGTGATGGACTCGGCCAGTCGCAGTTCGGTCCCGCCGTCCGCGCCCGGCTTGGCCAGCACGTCGTAGACCAGGGCGAAGCGCGCCAGGTCGGACTGGTTGAGGATGCCGCCGTGGGGGTCGTCGGTGGCCGAGGCGGCGGCGCCGGCGGTGACGTAGCGCAGGGTGTCGGGGACGGCGGCGGGTGCGCCCCGGTCGTCCGCCGAGCCGCACCCGGCGGCGAGCGCGGTGGCGGCGGCGAGCGCGAGGGCGGTTCTGGACACCTGGCGGAGGCGGTGTCGGCTCATCGGTGGTGCCTTTCGGGGGTTGATCACAGGAAGGGCTTGAGGGCGGCGTCGAGCGCCCGGGCGACGGTGGTCGCGGCGGGTGGCCGCATGAGCGAGTAGTGGTCGGCGTCGAGGCCGGTGACGTCGAGCGGTCCGGCGAGGTGCGCCGACCAGCCGAGGTCGGTCAGGTCGGGCGGGGTGTCGTCGACGCCCATGCCGATGCCGCTGTTGCGCGGGGCCCGGCGGTCGGCGCGCAGCAGGACGGTGCGCGTGGCGGGGTCGGTGTGCGGGCGCGGGGTGTGGGCGGCGAGTCCGGCGAGGTGGCGGGCGAAGACGGCGACCCGGTCGCGCAGGTCCTCCCGGGCGCCCAGGAGCCGGTGGGCGCGCAGCCGTTCGGTGGCCGCCTGCCGGCGCCGCTCCGGGGTCAGGGAGAGGAACGCGGACCGGTCGTCGCCGCCGAGGCCGAGGTCCACGTCGAGGTAGGCCTCCAGCGCGCCGAGGTGGCGGGCCAGCACCTCGCCCTCGACGTCGCCGGTCACGGGGGTGATGTAGGTGGGGTCGTTGGAGTCCAGCACCACCAGCAGCGCCACGTGCTCGCCCTGCTCGTGCAGCACGCGCGCGACCTCGTGGCCGAGGCTGCCGCCCATGGACCAGCCGCCGAGCAGGTAGGGCCCGGCGGGTTGGACGCGGCGCAGCACCCCGGCGTAGCGGCGGGCCAGCGCGGTGAGGTCGGTGGGCGCGGTGTGCCCGGCCAGGCCGGGGTCGGTGATGCCGACGACCGTGAGCCGCTCGTCCAGGTCGCGGGACAGGCCGCCGTAGCAGAGCACGTCCCCGCCGGACGGGTGCAGCAGGAACAGGGTGCGGTCGCCGGTGCCCTCGCGCAGGGTGACGGCGACGTCCTCGACGGGCCAGGCACCCCATGCGGCCGGGTCGGTCAGCTCGCGCAGGCGCGCGGTGTAGCGGGCGAAGGCCCGGTCGACCTCCTCGGGCGGCAGCACCGGTTCCAGGGCGTCCCACTGCACGAGCAGTTCGCCGCGCTGTTCGAGCACCTGGTGGTCGAGCCACGTCTGCGGGGTCTGGCTCAGCGCGCCGACCTGCTCGCCGGCCCACTGGAGGTCGCGGTCGCCGCCGATGACGTCGGCCAGGCCGATGGCGCTGGTGAACACCACCGGCACGGAGGTCACCTCGCCGGTGCGGGTGGCGCGTTCGGCCAGCACCTCCAGTGCGGAGAACTCGCGGTGGTCCAGGTCGGTGAACAGCGCGGCCTGGGTGCGGCGGGCGTGGCCGGCGAAGTCGGGCGCGGCGGCGCGGTCGGTCTCGTGCAGCAGCAGCGAGGTGAAGTCGCCGACCACGGAGTCCACGGCCGGGTGGATCGCGGGCCGGTCGAACAGGGTGAGCGTCACCGCGAACCGGTCCTGGCCGGTCCAGTCGCCCAGGGCGTCGGTGTAGGCGGCCAGCAGCGCCGCCGTGGGGGTGACGCCGTGCTCGGCCGCGGCGGCCTGGAAGGCCGCCCACCGGTCGCGGTCCAGGCGCACGGCCCGGCGGGTGAAGCGGGCCTGCTCGACGGCGGTGTCGACCGGCAGCGCGGGTGCTCCGGGGAGGTCGTCCAGGCGGGCGCGCCAGTGCTCGGCGGCGCGCTGCCACCCGGGGGTGCCGCGTCGGGCGTCGAGCGCGGCGACGCAGTCTGCGAAGGTGACGTCCACCTCGGGCAGGTCGGTGTCGGGGTGTTCGTAGAAGTGCTGGAGCTCGCGGTCGATGATCCAGTAGCTGGCGGCGTCGCAGATCAGCACGTCGACGCCGAGGAACAGCCTGGTGCGCCCGCCGGGCAGCCGGGCCGCGCGCACCTGGACCAGGGGCCAGCGGTCGGACGGTCCGGGCCGGCGGAACACCTGATCGCGCAGCCGCACCAGGCGCTGTTCCCGCTTGTCGTCGTCGGCGGCGGCGAGGTCGATGGTGCGGATGCGGTAGTGCGGGACGTGGTCGAGGACCTGCATCCGGCCCTGGCGGGTGGCGATGGCCCGCAGCAGCGGGTGCCGGGCGATGACCCGGTTCCACGCCCGCTCGTAGCGGTCGAGGTCCAGGTCGGGGCAGTCGTACTCCAGCGCGAAGTGGCAGGCGGTGCCGCCGAGGGCGTACCCGCCGTCGCGGCCGACCCAGTAGGCGTGCTGCACGCGGGTCATGGGGAAGGTGCCGTCGGCGTCGCTGCCGCTGCCCGGCACGACCGCCGCCGGTGCGGCGGGGGACGCGGTGGTGCCGGTGTGGGCGGCGATGTGCGCGGCCAGGCCGCCCACGGTCGGGTTGGCCAGCAGGTCGCGCAGCCCGAGGCGGGTGCCGTAGCGCTCGCCGAGGGCGGTGAGCATCCGGGTCGCCACCAGCGAGTGGCCGCCCAGGGCGAAGAAGTCGGCCTCCGCGGACCCGACGCGGACGCCGAACAGCTCCGACCACGTCCCGGCGACGACCGATTCCACCGGTCCCAGGTCGGTGTCGTTCCCGGCGGGCTCGACGGCGACGGCGGTGGCGGCCCGGCGCACCCGGTCGCGCAGGTCGGTGGTGGACACCGCGACGACGGGTGGCGCGTGCCCGGTGCGGCAGGCGGCGAGGACCGCGTCGAGCGCTGTCATGCCGGTGGCGGCGTCCAGGGCGAAGTCGAGGTTGACCTCGCGCTCGGTGCCCAGCGGCCCGACTTTCCAGGCGTCCCAGACCACGCTGGTCCAGCGGGGTTCCCGGTCGGTGCGGCCTTCGGCGAGGGCGTCGAGGAAGGCGTTGCTCGCCGAGTAGGGACCGGTGCCGATCCCGCCGACCAGGGTGCCTGCCGAGGACATCAGCAGCACCGTGCGCGGGCGGGCGTCGGCGGGCAGCGCGTCGATGGCGGCGCGCAGCGCGAGCGCTCCCCCGGCCTTGGCGTGCAGGTGGCCGTCCACCTGCTCCGGGCCGACCGACCGCATGGGCCGCAGGTCGGCCGTGGCCACAACGCCCGCCGCGTGCACGACCAGGTCCGGGCGCAGCTCGTCCAGCAGTGCCCTGGTGCTGTGCTCGTCGGCGGCGTCGGCCACCCGGACGCTCACGTCGTGCCCGCGCTCCACCAGGGTCCGCACGGCGGCCGCGCGCTCCGGGTCGTCGCCGGAGCGGGAGGTGAGCACGACCCGCGTGCCGTGGCGGGCCAGGTGCTGGGCCATGGTGAGGCCGACGTCGCCGAGGCCGCCCAGGACGAGCGCGGTGCCGCCGGTCGGCGGTTCGGGGGTCACCGGCCAGGGCGCGAGGGTGCGCAGGAAACGCGTGCCGTCCCGCAGCGCCACCTCGGCGCCGGGTCGGGTGCCCGGGTCGAGCAGGTCGGCCAGTTCCGCGACGAGGGCTGCGGCGGTGGAGCCGGTGTCGGGCACGTCGACGGTGCGCCAGGCGAGACCGGGGCTCTCCTGGGCGATCACCCGGGGCAGGGCGCGGGCGGTGGCGGTGGCGGGCGCGGGCCGGTCGCCCGGAACGACGCGGCAGGCGCCGGTGGTGACCTGGAACAGGAAGTCGGGGCGCGGGTCGAGCGCGGCGAGCGCCGCGTGGTCGAGGATGGCGGTGCGCGCCTCGGCGGGCGTCTCCCTCTCGCCGACCACGACGAGCACACCCCGCACGGGTTGCCCGGCCGCGTCGGCGACCACCTCGGCGCCGGCGCGCGTGAGGGCTTCGGCCAGTGGCGCGGCGTCGGTTCCGGTGACGAGCCACCGGCCGTCCACGCGGGCCGGTGGCAGCGGCGGCTGCTGGTGCCAGACCGGGACCTGGAGCAGTGCGGTCGCGGTCTCCTCGCGCGGTGCCTCGCGCGGTTCGACCCAGAGCGCGCGGCGCCGGAAGGCGTAGCCGGGTGCGGTGACGCGGCGGCGTCCGGGGCGGTGCAGGGCGGTGAGGTCGACGTCGACGCCGTGGGCCCACAGCTCGCCCAGGGCGGCGCGGCAGGCGGCCAGGTCGGCGCTCGTGCCGTCGGTGTCGAAGGTGGTGAGCGTGGCGGCCAGGTGCGCGGCGCCGTGCCGGCGGGCCAGCGAGGCCAGTGCCGCGCCGGGGCCGACCTGCACCAGCACCGTGCGGCGGGGCTCGGCCAGGGCGGTGGCGAGCGCGGCGGAGAACCGCACCGGCTCGCGCAGCTGGCGCACCCAGTGACCGGGGTCGGCGAACTCCGGTCCGACCGCGGCCGCGGTGAGGGAGCTGACGACCGGCAGTTCCGGTTCGCCGGCCCGCAGCGACCGCACGGCGTCCCGCATGGGGCCGAGCGCGGGTTCGATGAGCCGGGAGTGGGCGGCGGAGTCCAGGGGGAGGCGCGACACGCGGGCACCGCGCGCGGTCAGCGCCGCGGCGAGGGCGTCGACGGCGTCGGCGGGACCGGACACCACGCAGGCGTCCGGGGCGTTGACCACCGCGAGGTCGACGCGGGGGTGCTCGGCGAGCAGGGCCGTCACGTCGGCCTCGCCCAGCGGGACGGCCAGCATCGTCCCGCCGCCGGCGGCGCGGGCCATGGCGGTGGAGCGGACCGCGACCAGGCGGGCGGCTTCGGGCAGGTCGAGCGCGCTGGACACCACGGCCGCGGCGTACTCGCCGAGGCTGTGGCCGAGCAGGACGTCGGGGCGGACCCCCCAGGACGCGAGCAGGCGGGCGGTCGCCACCGAGACGGTGAACAGGGCGGGCAGCCCGGTGGCCGCGTCCTCGGCGAGCGCCTTGTCGTCGCCGAGGACGACGGAGCGCACGTCGGTGCCCAGCAGGTCGTCGAACAGCGCGGCGCACTCGTCGACGCTCCGGGCGAACACCGGTTCCCCGGTGTGGAGGTCGGCGCCCATGCCCGCGTGCTGGCTGCCCCCGCCGGGGAAGGCGAAGACGATCCTGGGCGGGGTGTCGGCGGTCGCGGGCGCGCCGAACCGGACGTCGCCGTCGGCGAGCGCCACGGCGGCCACGCGGTGCGGCAGGTGGGTGCGCCCGGACTGGAGGGTGTGCGCCACGTCGGCCCACGGCTCCCCCGGCGGCACGACGGCGGGCAGGGCCGCCTTCTCGTGCGCGGAGAACACGAGGACCTGCGGCCGGGGGTCGGGTTCGGCGGCCGGGCGGGCCGGTGCGGGGCCGATCAGCACGTGGGCGTTGGTGCCGCCGATGCCGAAGGAGCTGACGCCCGCGTGCGGCGGGGTGTCCCACGGGCGGGTCTCGGTGACCACCTCGAACGGCGAGCCGGTCAGGCCGAGCTGGTCGTTGAGCGGGTGGGCGTGCAGGGTGGCGGGCAGGGTGCGCTCGTGGACGGCGAGCACGGCCTTGATGAACGAGGCGATCCCGGCGGCGGAGTTGGCGTGGCCGATGTTGCTCTTGACCGACCCGAGCCCGCACCACGCCGGCCCGGTGCCGCCGAACGCCTTGCGCAGCGCCGCGACCTCGATCGGGTCGCCGATGCGGGTGCCGGTGCCGTGCGCCTCGACGTAGCCGACGTCGCGCGGGTCGATCCCGGACACCGCGAGCGCTTCGGCGATGACGCGGGCCTGGCCGCGCACCGAGGGCGCGGTGAACCCGGCTTTGTCCGCGCCGTCGTTGTTGACCGCGCTGCCGTGCAGCACCGCCAGGACGGGGTCGCCGTCGGCGAGGGCGTCGTCGAGCCTGCGCAGCACGACGGCGCCGACGCCCTGGGAGTAGACGATGCCGGTGCCCTCGGCGGAGAACGCCCGCACCCGGCCGTCGACCGAGAAGATGCCCTCGGGCACGTACCGGTAGCCGTGGCCCTGCGGGACGATCAGCGACACCCCGCCGGCGAGCGCCATGTCGCACTCCCCCGCCAGCAGCGACTGGGCGGCGACGTGCACGGCGACCAGCGACGTCGAGCAGGTGGTGTTGAGGCTGATCGCCGGGCCGGTGAGGTCGAGCCGGTAGGCGGTGTGCAGCGGCAGGTAGTCGGCCTGGGTGGACATGGCCGTCTGGAGGCTGCCGATGGGGTCGAGCCCGCCGCCGGTCGGGTCCCACCGGCCGGCGAGGTTGCTGGTCAGGTAGGAGCTGTGCATGGCACCCGCGAACACCCCGACGGAGTCGACGCCCGCGCCGCCGCCGTGCCCGGCCTGCTCCAGCGCCTGCCACGCGCACTCCAGGAACAGCCGCTGCTGCGGGTCCATCAGGGCGGCTTCGGCGTCGGTGAGGCCGAAGGGCAGCGGGTCGAACAGGTCCTGCCCCTCGATGATCCCGCCGACGGGGACGTAGTCGGGGTGGCGGCGCAGCGCGGCCGGGACGCCGCGCGCGTCCAGTTCGTCGTCGGTGAACCGGCGCAGTCCGCCGCGCCCGTCGCGCAGCAGTTCCCAGAACCGCCGCGCGTCGGGAGCGCCGGGGAAGCGGCAGGCGACGGCGGTGACGGCGATCGGGCTCATCGGGCCACCTCGCCGGCGAGGACCCGCGCGGCACGGCGGCGGGCCGCCGCGTCCTGCCGGTCGGCGGGTGCCACGCTGGTCGGTGGCGCGGGGGTCGGTGGCGCGGGGGTCGGCTCCGGGGTCGTCGGGGCGCCGCCGCGCCGCCGCCGGGTGATGAACAGGGCGAGGTCGCGGACCGTGGGGTTGGCGAACAGGTCGACCACGGTCAGCTCCGGCGCCAGTTCGGCGGCAAGGCGGCGGTGGGCGAGCACAAGGGTGAGCGAGGTCGCGCCGAGGCGGAAGAACGGCGTGGTGGCGTCCACCGGTGCCTTGAGCAGGTCGCCGACCACGTCGGACACCGCCCGCTCGACGGCGGGATCGGCTCCCTCGACGACCGGGACCGCGTGGGTGCCCGCGCCGTGGCGGAGGTCCCCGCCCAGGGGGTCCCCTGCGTTCACTGTGCCACGGGGGTCCGACATTTCCGGGCGGTCGCGGGTGACCGTCGGCGGGGACACGGCGGCGGGCGGGTGTCCGAGGTCCACGGCCAGCAGGCCGGAGTCGGGCAGCCGCTCGACCAGGGCAACACCGGAGGCGGCGGCGTGCTGCCGGACCTCGTGAGCCCACTCCGCCGCGGCCGTCAACGCCTCGACCGGCGCCAGCGCGCCGGGGGTGACGGTGATGGTGACCCCGAGACCGCGCCGTTCGGCCGACCCGAGCAGCGCGCCGAAGCCGTCGACGACCGGCGCGGAGGGCGTCGGTCGTTCGACCGGCGCGGCGGGAACCTGCGCCACGGCAACGGCTTCGGTGGCGGCGGGCCGGGACGCGGTGGGCGCGGAGGTGCGGCGGTAGGGGTTGCCCAGCGCCGCGTAGTCGATCTTGCCGTTGGCGGTGACCGGGAACTCGGGCAGGTGGACGAACCTGCTGGGCACCATGAACTCCGGCACCGAGGAGCGCAGCAGCGCGATCAGGTCGTCGTCACCGGGCGGGGACGAGGGGTCCGCCGGAGCGACGAACGCGACCAGGCGCGGCCGGTCGTCCGGTCCGGGCACCGACTTCGCCACCGACTTGCGCACGCCCGGCGCGCGGTCGAGCACGGATTCGACCTCGCCGAGCTCGATGCGGTGCCCCCGGATCTTGACCTGCCGGTCGACGCGGCCGAGGAACTCGATGGTGCCGTCGGTGCGCCAGCGGCCGAGGTCACCGGTGCGGTAGAGCCTGCGCCGCAGGACGTCGTGGTGGAAGAACCGCTGCGCGGTCTGCACCGGGTCGCCGACGTACTCGCGGGCCAGGCCGTCGCCGCCGATGTGCAGCTCGCCGTCGACGCCGACCGGGCAGGGCCTGCCCTCGGGGTCGAGCACGTGGAAGGACTGGCCGGTGAGGGCGCGGCCGTAGGGGATGCTCGGCCACGCGGGGTCGACGTCGCCGATCGGGTGGCAGATCGACCAGATCGAGCCCTCCGTCGCCCCACCGAGCGAGACGACCCGCGCGTGGGGTGCGAGGGCGCGCAGGCGGTCGGGCAGGGTGACGGGGATCCAGTCGGCGGACAGGAACACCAGGTGCAGCCGGCTCAGCGCCGCGCGGGCCAGGTCGGGGTCGATCTCGGCGTACTCGACCAGCATCTCCAGCAGCGCCGGGGCGGTGTTCCACACCGTGACGCGGTGCTCGGCCATGAGGTCGAGCCAGTGGCCCGGGTCGCGCTGCCGCTCCGGGTCGGGCAGCACGACCGCGCCACCCACGCCGAGCAGCGTGAAGACGTCGTAGACCGACAGGTCGAAGCTGAACGCCGACAGGCCCAGGACGCGGTCGTCGGCGTCCAGGGGGAACCGCTCGGCGAGGTCGTCGAGGGTGGTGCGCACGGCGCGGTGCTCGACGGCGACGCCCTTGGGGGTCCCGGTGGACCCGGACGTGAAGATGGCGTACGCCAGATCGGAGGGCTCGGCGCGCCGCGGCGCGGCCTCGGGGCCGGCGAGCACGCCGTCCGCGTCGAGGCGGTGGACGACGACACCGTCGGGCCAGTTCGTGGTGGTGCCGGGGGCGACGACGGCGTGCCGGACGGAGGCGCGTCCGCACAGGGCGGCGACGCGGGCGTCGGGCCACCCCGGCTCGACCGGTACGTACCCGGCGCCGCTGCGGTTGACCCCCAGCACCGCGACGACCTGGTCGATGCCCTTGTGGGCGACCACGGCCACCAGGTCGCCGGGTCCGAGTCCCGCGCCGGCCAGCACGGCGCCGACGCGGTCGGCCCGGTCGGACAGTTCGCGGTGCGACACCACGCCCCCAGGGGTGATCACCGCCGGTGCGTCGGCGTGGGGGCCGGCGGCGGTGCGGGCGGGGTCGTCCAGCAGCGGGCCCGCGTCGGGGAACGGCGTGGCGGTGAGCGGCGCGTCGGGCAGGAAGGCCGGGTCCCAGCCCAGCGCCGGGTCGGTCCACGAGTCGTCCGCGTGGGCCAGGCGGCGCAGCAGCCGCACGTGCGCGTCGCGCATGCCGTCGACGAAGTCCGGGGCGAGCGCGCCGTCCACGGTGTCCCAGGCGATCTTCAACCGGCCCGCCTCGTCGTAGACGATGTGGTCGAGCAGCACCTGCGGGGTCTGGGACACGCCGAACACCTCGCGCCCCAGCCAGTCGGTGGGCGCGGGTCCGTCGCCGGACAGGCCGACGCCGCTGGTGAACACCACCGGGTGCGCGGGCGCCGCGTCCAGGTCGCCCGGCCGCTGCGCGACCTCCATCCCGGACACCGAGCGGTGGTCCATGTCGGACCAGAACCGGCGGTTGACGGCGACCGCGTAGTCGGCGAACCCCCGCCACGCCGTGAGGTCCGGCACCGCCACGTCCACCAGGACCGTCGAGGTGAAGTCGCCGACCACGTGCTCCAGGCCGGGTGTCCGATCGGCGGCGGCCAGGTCGGCCCGGTCGAACAGCGTGGTGTTGAGGCTGAACGGCGCGGTGGCGCCCCACCGGTCGAGCACCAGCCCGAACGCGGCGAGCAGGACGCCGGTGGGGCTCAGGCCGTGCCCGGCGGCCCGCTTGCGCAACGCGGCCCACTCGGTCTCGTCGAGCCCGGTCTGCCTGCGGGTGAACCGGGGCACGCCGAGTTCGGCCGCCGGGCGCAGCCACGGCAGGCCGGGGCCGGGCGGCAGGCCGCGTCCCGACCAGTAGCGGCCGTCCGTCTCGCGCCTCCGCTGCTCCGCGGGGTCGTCGGCGCGGCGGCGCACGAACTCGGCGAAGGTGGTGGTCTGCTCGGGCAGCGCGGCGTCCGGGTCGGCGACGAGCGCGCCCCACTCGCGGATGAGCTGGAACCAGCAGCCCAGGTCGACGGTGAGCACGTCGATGCCGACGTACAGGCGCGTGCGGCCGTCGGGCAGCAGGGCCGCGCGGATGTCGAACAGCGGCCACCGGTCGGTCGGCCGCACCTGGTGGGAGGACTCGGCGCGGATCGCGTCCAACGCCGCGTCGACGTCGGCGGCGTCGCGCAGGTCGACCCGCTCGAACCGGTAGGCGGGCACGTCGGTCAGCACGCGCTGCCGTGCGTCGGGGGTGATCACCATGCGCAGCATCGGGTGCCGGGCCACGACGCGGTTCCACGCGGCCTCCAGCGCCGCGAGGTCCGCCTCCTGGTCGTCGCCGGGAACGCGGTCGTACTCGTGGTAGAAGAACGTCGCCACGCCGCCCAGGGGGAACAGCGGCTCGCGCCCCACCAGGTAGGCGGACTGGATCGGTGTCAGGGGGAACGGCTCGTCCGCGCCGGGGTCCCGTTCGCCGGCGGCGACGCTGCGCACCGTGGCGCGGCCGAGGAACGCCGTCAGCGGCAGGTCCACGCCGAGGTCGGTGAGCAGCCTGCGGCGCAGTCGCACCGCGGTGAACGACTCCAGGCCCAACTCGCTGAGCAGAGCGTCCACGTCCACCTCGGTCTCGACCAGACCGAGCACGTCGGCCACGCAGGCGGTGACCGAGGTGACATCAGCGGACACGGGTGCGGAACTCATACGTCTCCTCCGGGAGCAAGGCGAGGGGCGCTCGGGTGACGCCTGAGTTCCTACAGGACAACGACAATCATTTCCATCAGTTCGCCGACATCGGAGGCGAACTGGGCCGTTCGGCCCATCGGCGACCCCGCCTCCGTCCGCTGGATGGCGCAACCGACGTGCGCGGTCCCGAAGACGCCACCCGGCGCCCACCCCCGGAGGCCGGAGGCGTTCCACGCCGGACGAGAGCGGTCGCCCCCGCACCCTCTCGACCCCCGCGTACCCGGCGGGCTAAACTGATGAAAACGATTGTCATTTTTCGCGGAGTCGACGTGTCCTCACGGCGCCGCCGCCGAGAACGGCCGCGGGTGGCACCGCTCCCCCACCCCGCCGAGGCCGTCGACCGACCGGGTGCGCTCCACCGGTCGAGCGGAGCACGTCCGCCCTCCCCACCCGGAGAACCCCATGACCGCAGATCCCCGCGTTCCCGTCACCGTCCTGTCCGGCTTCCTCGGCGCGGGCAAGACCACCCTGCTCAACCACGTGCTGGCCAACCGCGAGGGACGCCGGGTCGCCCTGGTCGTCAACGACATGAGCGAGGTCAACATCGACGCCTCGCTGGTGTCGGGCAGGGGTGGCGAGCGCCTGGTGGAGCTGACCAACGGCTGCATCTGCTGCACCCTGCGCGAAGACCTGCTCGAGAGCGTCGGCGCGCTCGCCCGCGAGGGCCGCTTCGACACCATCCTCATCGAGTCCACCGGCATCTCCGAGCCGATGCCCGTCGCGGCGACGTTCGAGTGGACCTTCGAGGACGGCACCAGCCTGTCCGACCACGCGCGTCTCGACACCATGGTCACCGTGGTCGACGCCTCGACCTTCATGGTGGAACTCGAACGCGGCGACCGGCTCGACGAGCGCGGCATCTCCGCCGGCGAAGGTGATGAGCGCGGCATCTCCGACCTGCTGGTCGACCAGGTCGAGTTCGCCGACGTGCTGGTGCTCAACAAGACCGACCTCGCCACGCCCGACCGGCTCGCCACCGTGGAGGCACTGCTGCGCGAGCTCAACCCGAACGCCCGGCTGGTCCGCTCCCACCGCGGCGTGGTCGACCTGGCCGACGTGCTCGACACCGGCCGCTACGACCCGGTCACCGCCGCCACGTCACCGGGCTGGGCCGAGGAGCTGGCCGGGTCGCACACCCCGGAGACCGAGGAGTACGGCATCCGCTCGGCCACCTACCGGGCCGACCGGCCCTTCCACCCCGCCCGGCTCGCCGCCGCGCTGGAGGACTGGCACGACGTGGTGCGCAGCAAGGGCTTCTGCCACATCGCCAGCCGCCCGCACACCCTCGCCGTGTGGTCCCAGGCCGGGCCGAACCTCACCATCGAGCCAGGTGAGCTGCTCGACGGCCACACCGCGCGCCAGGAACTGGTGTTCATCGGCGTCGGCCTCGACCGCGACGAACCCCGCCGCCGCCTCGACCCCGCCCTGCTCACCGACGACGAACTGGCCGGCGGCCCGACCGCGTGGCGGCGGTTCGACGACCCGCTGCCCGCCTGGGACGACCTCGACGCGCACGACCACGAGCACCACTTCCCCCTGCCGCGGCACACCGCGCAGCTCTGACCGGACGACACCGGGGAGCAGGACGGCGACGATGACCACGACCGCTCCACCTGACGGCACCGGAACGTCCACCCGGGAACCGGTGGCGGCCGAGGCGGTCTTCCTGGCCGCCCACTCGTCCCTCCTGGCACCGCTGCGCGTCCGCCCGGGCGACGTCGTCGCGGATGTCGGGCCGGGCGCGGGCGCGGTCACCGTCGTGCCGGCGCGCGGGGTCGGGGACACCGGCCGGGTCCACGCCGTGGACAACGACCCGGCCATGCTCGACGCGGTGCTCCGCTCGGCACGGGAAGCAGGCGTGCGGGACCGCGTTCGGCCGGTCCTGCACGACCTGGACGACGGTCCGCCCCTGTTGGAGGAGGCGGTGCGCGCGGTGTGGTCGGCCGCCTGCGTGCACCACACGAGGGACTGGGGCGCGGCGGTGGCGGGCCTCGCCGGCCTGCTGCGCCTGGGCGGCACCCTCTGCCTCGTCGAGGGCGGGCTGCCCGCGCGGTGCCTGCCCTGGGACGTGGGCGTCGGGCGCCCCGGGTTGGAGGTGCGCCTCGACGAGGCGCACAACCGCTGGTTCACCGCCTGGTCCGAGGCCCGGCCCGGTCGGGTGCGCCGGACCGGGGGCTGGCCCGACCTGCTGACGGACGCCGGACTGACCGGCGTCACCAGCCGCAGCGCACTGGTCGACGTGCCCGCCCCACTGCCCGGGAACGTGCGCGACGTGGTCCTGGGGGAACTCGCCGCCAGGGTCGACCGGGCCCGCCCGCACCTGGCGGACGAGGACGTCGCGGCGTGGTCGCACCTGCTCGACCCCGCCGATCCCGCCTGGCTGGGACGACGTGCCGACCTGGCGCTGCTCACCGCCCTCACCGCGCACCGGGGCAGGGCGCCGCACCCGGGACCGACCGGCGGCCCGGCGACGTGAGGACGGCCGCACCGCGGGACAGCCGTCCGGCGTCCCGGCGGGTGGGACCGCGACCGCGGGTCAGTGCTCGTCGTAGTGCTCACCGTGGACGGCGTGGCGGTGGCCGTCGTGCAGGTAGTCGACGTGGTCGCGGTGCGGGACCGCCACGTGGCCGCAGCCCTCGCCGTGCGCGTGGTCGTGGTCGTCGTGGGCGCCGTGGTCGGCCGGTTCGCACTCGTCGAAGTGCCCGTCGTGCCCCCGGTGGAGGTGGCCGTCGTGCACGTAGTCGACGTGGCCCTCGTGCGGCAGGGCCACGTGGCCGCAGCCCTCACCGTGCGCGTGCTCGTGGTCGGTGTGCTCCAGGTGTGCGGTGGTCATGGGGTTCCGCCTTTCGGTACTGCCGGGGCGTCAAAGCACCTGGATGTCCCAGTGCTCGTGACCGAGCGCAACAACACATTAGGTCATGCGCATGTATGCCGCATGTCGCACGCTCACCCGAATGCCGGCACCGCCTCGGCCGGTCACCATTGTATTGACAATGGTTTTCATTTACAGTGCCCGCATGGGCACCTCCGTCGTTCTGGTCACCGGGTCGGAAGAGCACGTCGTGGCGGAGGAGGTGTGGCACGCGCTGCCGGGCGCGGTACTGGTCCGCCACGACCTGCGCCGATTGTCCGACGGCGTCGTGCGCCGCTGGGTCGACGGCCTGCTGACCGAGCTGCACCTGGAGCACGGCTGCGTGTCGTGCACGATGCGTCACGACCTGCTGCCGCTGCTGCGGAGCCTGGACGGACCGGTGGTGGTGCACCTGGACCCGGCGCTGGAACCCGAGGCGGTGTGCCTCGCGCTGACGGACGAGCCGATCCGCGTCACCGCCGTCGTGACCGTCGTCGACCGGGCCACCTGGCTCTCCGACGCGACCGGCGGTGAACTCCTCGCCGACCGCGGCCTGGGCGCCGCCCCCGGTGACGACCGCACCGTGGCGCACCTGGTCGTGGGCCAGGCCGAGTTCGCCGACGCGCTCGTGCTCACCGGACCGGAGGACGACGGGTCACCGCGGTCCTCGACCGGCTCAACCCGACCGCCGCACGGCAGGAACTGGCCCACCTGGACGTCCCGGCACTGCTGGCCGCCATCCCCGCCGATTCGCGACGGGGCGAGGTGGACGACACCTTCGGTCCCGTGCTCCACGGCGAACCGCCACGCGAGCCGGCCCACGGGGTGCACCTCGTGCACTTCACCGCCCGGCGCGCCTTCCACCCCGCGCGCCTGGAACGGGTCCTCGTCGCGCTCTGCCGCGGTGCCGTCCGCATCCGGGGCCGGGTCCGGTTGGCGAGCCGCCACGACACCGCCCTGTGGCTGGAAGCGGCGGGCAGGTCACTGCGGATCGGGGAAGCGGGCCCGTGGCCGGCCGCGGTGGACGACCGGCCGCGGACCACCGCGACCGGCTGGGACCCCCGCACAGGCGACCGCGCCCAGGAACTGGTGGTCGTCTCGCACCGCTCCTCGCCCGAGGTGGTCGCCTCCGCCCTGCGGGAAGCGCTGCTCACCGACGAGGAGTGCGCACTGGCGGCCGAACTGCGGTTCGCCGACCCCTTTCCCGGATCGCGCGAACAGCTCACCTGAGCACCGCGGCGGAACAACCGCCAGTCCATCACCGGCTCGGGCGAGGAGGTCCGCCCTCGGAAGCCGGTGTCGTCGACCGCCGAGGCGCTCGGCCATCTCCTCCGGCGTCACGCCGGCGATGGCCACACCACCACAGGCCACCCTCAACCGACCTGACGAAGCTCCATTAAGGTCGCGCCATGGTGACCGGCGACGTGCTCGCGTGGCTCCTCGACTCCGATCCGGCGCTGCGCTGGCAGGTCGAGCGAGACCTCGCGGGCGAACCGCCCGAGGTCTGGGAGGCGACCCGGGCCCGGGTCGCGACCGAGGGTTTCGGCGCGCGACTGCTCGCCCTCCAGGACCCCGACGGCCGGTGGGCCGGCGGCGCGTACTTCCCCGCCGGCTTCGAGTTCGGTGCGGCGGAGACCGAGGGGCAGCCCTGGACTGCGACGACCTGGTCGCTGAACTCGCTGCGCGAGTGGGGTCTGGACGCAGCGGTCCTGCGCGAGCGCCGCACGGCCGAACTGCTCGCCGAGCACTGCCGCTGGGAGTACGACGGCCTCCCGTACTGGGGTGGTGAGGTCGACTGCTGCGTCAACGCCTGGACGGTGGGGAACGGCCTGTGGCTCGGCGCCGATGTCACCGGCGTCGTCGACTGGTTCGTCGAGCACCGACTGCCCGACGGCGGCTGGAACTGCGCGTGGGTCGAGGGCTCCAGGCGATCGTCGTTCCACTCGACGCTCAACTCCCTCACGGGGCTGCTCGCCCACGACGCCGCGACCGGCGGCACGGACGCGACGCACGCCGCCCGGCGTGCGGGCGAGGAGTACCTGCTGCGGCGTGGGCTGTTCCGCCGCCTGTCGACGGGGGAACCGGTGGCGCCGTGGGTGGACCGCTTCGCCTACCCGTTCCGCTGGTACTACAGCGTGCTCAACGCGGCCGAGTACTTCCGCCGGGCCGCCCTTCTCGACGGCACACCGCCGGACCCGCGCATGGCCGCCGCGATCGAGCGGGTCCGGGCCGCCCGGCAGCCCGACGGCACGTGGCTCCAGGCCCGCCGGCACCCCGGGCGGGTGTGGTTCGAGGTCGACGTCCCGGCTGGCGAGCCGTCGAAGTGGCTGACCCTGTTCGGGGCGCGGGTGCTCGACTGGTGGGACTCCGGGACGCACCTCGGCTGACACCGAGGCGGACCGATCGGCGGAGTGCTCCTCGTCAGCCTGCCGTCGCGGTGCTGAAGTCCAGAACCCGCTCGGCCTCGGCTGTGACCCTGGCAGAGGCGACCGGGGCCCAGGAGGTGAACAGCGTTCGGAAGTAAGCGCCGTGATTCTCCGCCACGGTCGGGTCCTGTTCGACCACGTCCAGTTCGTTGACGATGCTCAGGTCGACGAAAAGACGCAGCCGGTGGGAATCCAGGCGCTCGCTCGCGCCCGTGAAGCGGTTCCGGACCTCACCGGTGCCGACCAGCCGCGGCCAGGTGAGGCCACGGTCGCACGCGCCGTAGAGGTAGACCAACCTCTCCGCCGACTCACCGATGAGGTCCCGCAGCGTGGCGCGGTCGGCGGGATCGATCAGCGCGAGGTCGAAACCGTCCGTGCCGTACACCGCGTGCGCCAAACCGGCCAACCGCACGTCGGCACCCAACCCCAGCCGGCCGAGGCTGTCGTGGACGCGTGACAGGTGGGCGTAGAGGGTGCCACCGGGGTGATCGATCGCCTCGGCTCCGTGCTGACGCAACCGTGCTCGCACACCCTGCACGGGGCTCATGGCTCGATCGTGGACCCGCGGGTCCACGGCGGTGGACCCTGCCGAGCCGCACCCGCGTCGGCGACGCGGGCGGGGATGTGATCGGCCTGGCCGGGTTCGCAGTGCTTTGCGTGTCACGTTCGCGTGTACGTTCGCCTGCCGGAGGGCATCCGGTCCGGTGTCGACCTCGTGAAGGCGGTTCGGGTGGATCCATGGCGTGACAGGCTTGGTGTGGCGGTGGTCGTTCATCCGGTCGCCGTGGTGGACCACTCCGGATTTCGGGACCTGGTGTCCCGCACCGCCCGGGAACGCGGCTGGTGCGAGCCGCGGTGGTTCGAGACCACCCCTGACGATGCCGGGTCGGGGGTGACGGCACTCGCCCTGCGCGACCACCCGCGGCTGGTCCTGGCGTGTGGTGGAGACGGCACGGTGAACGCGGTGGCCGCCGGGTTGGCGCACACCGGGGTGGCGATGGGAATCGTGCCGATCGGCACGGGGAACCTCGTGGCCAGGAACCTGGGGATCGGCAGTGGGGTGGAGGACGCCGTCACGTCCGCGTTCGACGGGGCGGACCGCCGCATCGACATGGGTCTGCTGGACGGACGCCCTTTCGTCGGCATGGGCGGGATCGGCTTGGACGCGGAGATGGTCCGCGACACCTCGCCCAGGATGAAGCGCCTCCTGGGGTGGCCTGCGTACGTGCCGGCGGTCCTCAAGGGTCTGAGATCGGGGGCCAGTCGGGTGGCTGTCCGGTTGGACGACGGTCCTTGGCTGACCCGCCGCGTCCTGGGGGCGGTCGTCGGCAACATAGGTGCCTTGCAGGGCGGGGTCTCCCTCCTGCCGGAGGCGGATCCCGCCGATGGGCTCCTGGACCTGGCGTTGCTGCGTGACGTGCGCACCAGGGGTTGGCTCGTCACGGCGGGGCGCCTGATCGGTTCCCGCCGGGTGGACGGGCCGGCGGTGGAGCGGTTCCGGTTCCGACGCCTGGAGTTGCGCGGCAGTCGCACGAAACCGTTCGAGGTCGACGGAGAGGTCTGCGGGACGACCAGGTCGCTGAAGGTACAGGTGGACCCCGGAGCGCTCGTCGTCAAGGTACCGGGCCCAGCCGGGTGACCATGCACCACCTGAAAGCCGTCGTCGTGCCCCGCGCCGAGCGGGTGGATGCGGCGACAGGTGCCGCGCAGGCTGCGGAACAGCACGGTGAAGTGGTTGTCGGCCGGGTCGCCCGCCGGTGCGGGACCGGTGCGGGTGGTGCAGACGAACCGGCTGTAGTGCGGGTCGTCGCCATCGGCGGTCTCCGCGTGGCCGGGGCGCAGGTGGTCGCTGCCGTGGTTGTGCAGCCGGGCGATCCCGTCCTCCGCCGTGGTCCGGACGAGGAAGCCCGGCGTGGGTAGGGGCAGGCCCGGCACGTGGTCACGCTCCTCGACCGGGGCGGTGGCCTCGACGTCGGTCCACAGCGGGTCGTCCGGTCCGGCGAGCGTGGAGCGGGACAGCCCTGGGGGTGCGATCGGCGTGAAATCGCAGCGCCGCTGATCAGAGCGCGCCGGATGGCGAGGTCGAAGGCATCGCGGACCAGTTCGGCGCGCACGTCTTCCGCCATCGCGTGCCCGACCACCTCGCGGTCGTGCAGGTCGATCACCGTGGCCAGGTGGAGCCGGCCCTCCCCCGTGGGCGGGTAAGCGATGCCGCCGACCAGCCGGCGGCCCCGGCGGCGCAGCGCGGCGACGATCCGCGGACGCCCACAGGCACCCCGGTGACCGGCGTGGACCTCGACGATCCCGGCGGCCAGGTGCTCGTCAGCCTCGGCCCGCCGCGTCCTGGCCGGGACGGCGGCGAGCCATTCGCAGAGGTCGGGCAACGACGCGACCTCCTGCGCAGAATATGCGACGCCTTGCGGAGGACGCCCTTCTCCAACCCCGGTTCCGCCACCCGCTTGCGCAGTGCCCGCAGCTCCGCCCGGTTCACCGCCGCCGCCATGTCGACCGGTCCGACGAACGGCCGACGCGACGGCGTCCCTGCGGAACTCGGTGGTGCGACCTTCCGCAGCGCGACGCTCATCGCGCTCGACGAAACGCAGGACGCCCCGACCCGGCCGTCCGCCGTTCCTTCCCGGCAGGGCAGGGCTCGTGCACCCAGGTCCCCGTAGGCGATATCCGGTGGACGGGGTCGTGCGGGCGCGGGCACGGTGGCGGGTGTGAACCCCGAGACGTCGTGGAACAGGCGTGCCTGGGAGTCGGCCTCGGAGAAGCACGTCCGCGAGTACGACGACCTGCTGGCGCAGGCGCGGAACCGGTCCTCGCTGGTCCCGCTCGAACTCGACCTGCTCGGGCCCGTGCTGGCCTCGTCGCCCGCGGTGGTGCACCTGCAGAGCGGGCACGGCCTGGACGACGTGGCCCTGGTGGGCGCGGGGGCGCGGGGGCGCGGTCCGTGGTGGGTGTCGACTTCAGCGAGGTCGCGGCGGCGGCCGCGCGGCGTCGTGCCCGGGAACTCGGGGTGGACTGCCGGTACGTGGTCGCCGAACTGCCCGGGGCTCCCCTGCGCGACGGGTGCGCCGACCTGGTCTACACGGGCAAGGGCGCGTTGATCTGGCTGTCGGACCTGACGGCGTGGGCGGGTGACGTCGCACGGCTGCTCAAGCCGTCGGGGCACCTGTTCGTCCACGAGGCCCACCCGATGGTCCCGCTCTGGACGTGGGATGAGGACGAGCCCCGCGTCCGACCCGATCGCGGCTACTTCGACCGCGACCACGTCAACGACACGTTCCCGGCCAACGGGGCGGTGGAGCGGCAGGTCACCCTGGCCGAGATCGTCATGGCCGTTCTCTCCGCGGGGCTGGAGATCCTCCACCTGTCGGAGCACCCCGAGCCGTTCTGGCGACCCGACGGCGTCGAGGCGGCGGCGTGGCGGGGGCGGCTGCCGAACTCCTTCGCGCTGCTCGCACGACTGGAGACCCGAGCCTGACCAGGCCGTGAGCCGGGCTCGTGACGAGCTTGCGGGAACGGCGACAGCCAGGAACACCTGGGGCCGTCTTCCCCACGCGAGCGGGGTGGTCCCGAACGTCGAGTGACCGAGGTGCTCACCGACCTTTCGTGCGAGCGGGTCTCACCGGCCTCGAACGGCGCCTGCCTGCCGGTGCTCGGGTCGCCGGTCGGCCCACACGTCCCGTGTGTCGCTGTGGGCACGTGTTCCGGCGTCCTCTGCCGGGTCCTCGGAGAACAGCGGCAGCGCGGTGGCCGCGTCGATGAGCGCTCTGGCGTGCGCCTCCCGTTCTTGGGCGGTCCGCTGCGCCCGCAGCGCCCACGTCGTCGTGCCGGCCAGCACGAGCGTCACGGCGGCGAACACCGCAGTGAGCCGTCGCAGTTGGCGCGTGCGACGCAGTTGCCCGGCGCGCGCGGCGCGGTCTGCGGTGATGCCGGCATCGAGGAATTCTTGCTCCAGCGCGTTGAAGGAGCCACCCCGCTCGCGCCAGGGGACCGCCACGTCGAGTTGGACACCACGCAGCAGCGCGCCGAGGTCCCGCCACGACGCCGACCAGGTGCGCGCGGCCTCGGCAAGCCTGTTGCGCAGACGAATGTCCTCGCGGTCGTCGTCGAGCCAGGCCCGCAGCCGGGGCCAGTGCAGCACGCTGTACTTGTCGTGGTTGTGGCCCGGTCGGCGTGCAACCGTCGGGTGGACGTCGTCGGGTTGGCACTGGTCGACGTCACCGTCGGGGACACACCACGCGCTTAGGTGGTCGGATGGTGCTCGGATGGTGCTCGGAGCCCACCCTAGTGCGGTCGACGGGGCCCGGTCCGGTTCGGGCCGGGCTTCACCGGCCGCACCGAGGACGAGTCCACGAGGCGATCCCACCCCGGCCGTCGCCGTGACGCGGCAGCGCGGTCGCCCTGTGCCTGTGGGCTGTCCCGCCGGCGGGAGACTCCACCGTTGTCGCTCTTCCCCCCTTGGACGCCGAAGGTGAGCAGGTCACGGCGATCTGCTTCGCCGAAGACGGACTGGGCCATGGGGGTGAAGCTGTCGAGCGCGGTTCCGCGCGGTGGTGGACCCGTCCGTGCCGTTCGTATGCTCGGACGTGACGCCCGCGAGCACTTGGGGGTGCTCGGCCAGGAGGGCGCTGTACCAGGGGGGACAGACCGATAATGAGACGCAGTTCGCTGCGTGGCCCTGTGCTGCGCACGTTCACCGCAGCCGTGGCCGCACTGCTGCTTCCGGCCCTGCTGACGGCCACCGGTCAACCGGCGGTGGCGGCTGTCGACGCGGTGCCGGAACCGCCCGCGTGGGTGCCTTCGGCCACCGTGGACCGGGAACCCGGCGGTGTGGAGGAGCCGGACCGCCCGTGGACGGCTCCGCGGCCGGCGTCGGGCGGGGAGCAGCGCGCCGCGGCCACGACGCCGGAATGTCCGGGCACGACGTCGGAGCTGGTCGACTGGCACCGCGTCAGCGACTCCCTCAAGGTCGGTGTCGACCTCGTCAGCGGGGAGCTGCGGGTCGTGGCGCACGACCTCACCGTGCGCGGCACCGGCCTGGACCTGTCGGTCGACCACGTGCACGAGGGCAGCACGTACTCCTCGACGCTGGGCGGGTGGATGCTCGGCACCGGCCCGGACATCGGGTTGGCGACCGAGTTCCAGGACGAGAGCGGCCACCTGGAGCTGTGGGGCGCGAACGGGTGCAGCTGGGACTTCCCGAGGCGCGCCGACGGCGGCTACGACCGGGCGCCGGGTCTGCCGGCCTCCTTGCAGAAGCTGCCCGGCGGCAAGTACGTGGTCACCTTCGACCGGACCGGTGAGACCTGGTTGTTCACCGCGAGCGGGTGGCTGGTGTCGCAGGCCGACCGCAACGGCAACAGCATCACCTTCCGGTACACCACCCGCGGCGGGCTCGCGTCGATCACCGACACGCAGGGCCGGGTCACCTCGTTCACCAACACGCCCACGGGCCTGCTGGGCGCGGACATGATCCAGTGGATCACCGACCCGTCCGGCGCGAAGTTCGGCGACTTCACCTACTCGCGGACCGCGCCGAACAGCCTTCCCTACCTGACCGCGTTCACCGACCGGGGCGGGAACCGGATCGAGATCGGCTACCTTCCCGACACGTCGGGGACCATCAGCACGATCACCGACGCCCGCGGCGGCGTGCACCGGATCGAGCACGACGGCGCCAGGGTCTCGACGATCACCAAACCCGGACCGGACGGCCCGCTCACCACCACCTACGTCGACGAGGGCTGGGTGGGCAGCCCGGTGACCGTCACCGACGCCAACGGCCACGCCTCGCGCTACGAGTTCGACGACCAGGACCGGCCGGTGTCGGTCACCGACGCCCTCGGCCACCAGCGGAGCACCACCTGGACGGCCAACAGCGACGTCGCCTCCACCACCAACGCCCTCGACCACCAGGTGAGCTACAGCTACGACACGCTGAACAACCCCACCGGCAGCAGTCAACCCACCGGCGCCACCAGCGCCGTCGGCTACACCTCCTCGGCGCACCCGCACCTGCCCACGCTGGTCACCGACCCGTCGGGCAACAACCTGTCGCGCGAGTACGACGACGCCGGCAACCTGCTCAAGGTCCGGTCCGACGCGCTGGACATCGACGTCGCCACGTTCGGCTACAACGACCCCAACGGCACGGTGTCCTACCGCGTCGACGGCAAGGGCGAGCACACCGACTTCACCTACGACACCGCGGGCAACCTGATCGAGGTCGCGCCTCCCGCGCCCGCCGGCGCGACGTCGTACACCTACGACTCGCTGTCGCGCATCACCAGCGTGACGGACGGCAACGGCGTGCGCCTCGACTACGGCTACGACGCCCTGGACCGCGTGACCTCGGTCAAGCACGGCGCGACCGTGCTGCAGGCCAACAACTACGACGCCAACGGCAACCTCACCAAGACCCAGACGCCCACCGCTACCCGCACGTTCACCTACGACCCCCGCAACGCCCTGGTCGAGACCCGCAAGGGCGCGGAGACGATTACCTACCAGCGCGACGCGGTGGGCAACCTGGTCGCGCTGACCACGCCCAGCGGCACCGCCCACTACACCTACGACGCCGCGGACCGGCTGGTGGAGCTGGACGACGCCTTCGGTGGCACGACCACCTTCGCCTACGACGCGGCCGACCGGCGCACCGCCACCACCTTCCCCGGCGGGGCGACGCAGACCAACACCTACGACACCTCCGGTCGCCCCACCGCGCTGCGCGTCACCTCCGCCACCGCGTCGGAGCTGATCAACGCCACGTGGCGCTACAGCCGCGCGGACGGCACCGACACCGACAAGGTCCAGGTCCGCACCCGGGCCGGCGGCACCACGACCTACCGCTACGACGCGCTCGGCCGGCTGACCGGCGCCAACTCCGGCACCTACACCCACGACGCCGCCGGCAACCTGCTCTCCGGCGAGGGGCACACCTACCAGGTGGACGCCGCCGACCGGTTCACCCAGGTCGACGGCTCCGCGGTCGGGTTCGACGCCGCGGGCAACCTCACCTCCAGCGCCTCCCCTGCCGGCACCTTCACCTACAGCCCCGCCAACCAGCTGATCCACGGCACCACCAGCGGCCAGACCACCCTGTCGCTGAGCTACGACACCGCCGACCAGACGCAGCCGGCGGCGATCACCGAAACACCGCCCGGCGGATCGGCGACCACGCACGTGTTCACCCGCACCGCACTCGGGGTATCGGAGACCGTGGACAACGGCGCGCGCACCGGCTACAGCCGTGACCCGGAAGGGCTGCTACTGGGTCTGCGGACGCCCACCGGTGCCCGTTACGGCGCCGTCACCGACCACCAGGGCAGCGTCCTGGGCCTGGTCGACACCAACGGCAACCTGGCCGCCAGCTACGTCTACAGCCCCTACGGCGCCGCGGTGACCACCAACGGCGGCGCGATCGCCGACGCCAACCCGTTCCGCTGGCTGGGCGGCTACCGCCTCCAGGGCGGCGTGTACGCCCTGGGCGAGCGCTTCTACAACCCGACCTACGCGCGCTTCACCGCCCCGGACCCCACCGGCCAGGAGATGAACCCCTACGCCTACGCGCAGGGCGACCCGGTCAACCTCAGCGATCCCACCGGCACGGCCCCCAACGCCTGCGACGTCTCCGCCTTCGGCACCGCCGTCGGCTGGACCGCGGCGGGATTCCTGATCCCCGGCTACAACGTCCTGTTCACCGGAGCGGCCGTCGGCGTCGCCTTCACGGCGCTGTGGGTCTGCTGACCAGGAAGGAGAACGGTGCGACGCCACGAACGCGACCGACGACCACCGCCACCGGGCCTCACCGGCCTCGAACGTCGCGCCTACCTGCTGGTGCTCGGGTCGATGGTGCTCAACCTGGTGCTGCTGCTCACCGGCGCGGTGCCCAGAGCGGTGAGCTACGCGGTGTTCCTGACGCTGGCCGTCGCCGCGGCGGTCGTGGCGATCCGCAGCAGGACACGTCGATAGCGTGATCCGCGTCGTGGCGTGCCCGGTGGGTGGGTGAGGGCACGCCACGACGCGACCGCGCCGCCGAGGTGGGCGGCCGATCGCGTCGTGTGACACCTGCTGTGCCTACCGGCCGGGTACCGGTGCGTCAGGAAGTTCGACGTGGCCACATCGGTTCCGCGTGCCCGGTCACGGTTCCGCCGGGTCGATCGAGGTAGCTGGCGGTGTGGACGGCGCCGAACGGTATGCCGAAGAGCGACCCGACGGCGAGTTCCACGGTGACCGCCCCCTTGTCGTCCCGGTTTCGGCAGGTGCAGTTCATGAGTGCGCCGTGGGAACGTGCGGCGATCACCAACTTTCCGTCCTCACGCAACCACGCGGGGCCCAGGACGAACGGCTCGGGAGCGCTCGTCATCCCGGCGCAGTGCGCGAAGGCGGGCTCCACGATCGCCCGGACCGCGGTGCCCGAGTACGGTTTCGCGTGCCCCGCGGGGGGTCGTCGGCCCGGACAGGGAGCACCACGCCGACAGCGCGGCCACTCCCGCGAGCGCCGTGCCGGCTCCCAGGACCCGGGACATCGCCGCCTCTACCGTCGATCGGGATCGCGGCACCCACCGCTGCGCAGATGACGTACCACCGCGGTCCGGTCCTGCCCGCACTTCGGGGACTTCGCCCGTCGCCGGCCCGTGGCGACGTGTCCCCGGGCCCGCTGCGGCGGGTGCCCGCCCCACACCCGGTGGATCAGCCGGTCGACCGGGACCACCTGACCGGCGTCCACCGCCAGCGCGGCCAGCACACACCGCTGCCGCGCCGTCCACGAGCGCGAACACCGCGCACAGAAGGCGGAACTCCGCCATCCCCACCCCCGTGGGACCGATCCCCGGAAGCCGGAGTACCGCACCGAGCAGCACGTTGTGGGGAAGCACGGGAATTCACACGGACGGCCCGGACGCTCGCTCCGTGCCCCCCCCCGACTGTGGCGGCACGGCACAGGACGAGGAGAGGGGCACGATGAAGAAGAGGAACGTCCTCGCGCGAAGGCCGGCAGTGCTGTTCCTGCCGGTGATCGCCGCGATCTCGCCGGCCGCAGCACCCGCGAACGCCGCGCTGAGCACTCCTGCGGTGGAGGCGGGAGGCCCGGTTCCGGCCGCGTCCGCCGGTGCCGCGGTCGCACCGCTGCAACCGTCGAACTACATCGGCAACGAGACCTCCATCGGGATCGGGGTGTCGAAGGACTATGTCGCCGGTGCCTACCAGGCGGTCCTGCCGGCCCACTGGCGCACGGACGGGAGCCCGCTCTACTGGAGCCGGGTGCTGTCCTTCTACGTCGGCGCCGGCGCGCACTGCGTCGGCGCCTGGTTCTACGAAGCGGGCGCCTGGCACCCCTACGCGACGGTCAAGGGCCCCTGGGGCACTTCGTCCCGCAGACGGTCGGCGAATCCGTCGCGAGATGGGGCACCGCGGAACCACCGGCGCTGCTGACACCGCCGCTCCACAGGCCACCCGCTTGGCGCTTGACGTGACCGCGCCTGGCGAACGCCGGAGCAAGCGGCCTACCACTACGGTGAACACCTCGCCCAGCCCGGACAGGGCGCAACCACATCTCCCGGTCTCCGATGTGCGGAACCAGAACGAACCGAGTGAAAGCACTCCACGACTTGCGAAGTCGCTGGTCATGAAGTGCCTCCCCGCGCGAGCGGGGTGATCCCCGATCGTTGTCGGGCCGCGTCGCACGGCAGGCGCCTTCCCCACGCGAGCGGGGCGGTCCCGGGTCACTGGAATCGTGGCCGATTCCGGTGCGCCTCCCCTTCGAGCGGGCGGTCCGCCACACCCCGGACGCGGTAGTCAGCTTCACCGGGGCTTCCCGCACAAGCGGGAATGATCAGGCCCTACTGCGCAAGTTCCCGGTTCGCGCTCAGCCTGCGTCCCGCAGCCCGTACGGCCCGAGCCGCGATCAGCGCACTCGTACTGCGGTCGGTTGGCCAGAGGACACCACCATGACTTCTTGGGATTTAGAGGTCCGACACGATCAAAATGCGAGCTTTGCTCATGACAACAACCGTCCCGACGGAACGACGTCCGCAATAGTGCGGAAAGGGAACTCCCACCGTCAGCCTGTACCCCCTATTACGAAGCGGATAATATTCGCCACTTCCCCCGATCCGCTTCGTAACACTACGGCGTTTCGGAGCGACCTAGTGGCGACATCAAGCCAAGCCGGAGGAGAATCCTATGCCTTATGACGTCATCGTCGCGTCCGACCGGGATCTGCTGGACCGGTGGGTGGTCGACGTCGGCCACCAGGTGGCGGCGCTGAGCGACCCGGCTTCGATCCGCCACCGCGCGCTGGTGGGACTGGGCAAGCTGGGGCTGGCGGATCGGCTCGACCGGGTCGACACCCACGTGGCGGACGTGCTCCGGGTGGCGGTCGATGTGCCGAACGCCGAGTCCGGTCGGGAGAAGGTCAGGATCGGACTGGTGGAGTTGAAGGCCACCGGTCTGACTGCGCGGCCCGACGACGACGACGATGCCTGGTTGGAGGCCTTCAGCAGGATCTACGAAGGCGTGGACGAGATCCGGGCGGCCTCGTTGGCCACCGCGGGCAAGTACGAGAAGTTGGAGGACGCCGGGCGCGTCCTCGGACAGATCTCCTCGGTCGACGACGGCACCACCACACTACTGGTACTCCGCGAGGTCCACGGAGACGCTGCGGAAGCGGTGGCGATCGCGTCGGTGCGGGGGTGGGACGAGGGCAGCAAGGAGATCATCATCGCCGATCTCGTCGCCGCACCGGCCTACATCGTCGCGCAACGCACCGGCGCGGGAGGCGCGTTGGTGGAGCACATCGTCCGCAGGGCCAAAAGGTTCGGCGCCTCCGTGTCACTGATCCCCTTGGGCGGCAAGGTCCAAGCGGTCTACACGAAATGGGGCTTCACCGGCTCCGGTGACGGCATGAGCATGAAGGACCAAGCCCTCGACCGGTTCCTGGAGACCCACACCGTCTTCGCCGGCGTGTAACCCGTTCCCCGCACCGGGGAAGCCATCCCGGAGTGGGTCCCCTTGGACGTGTTCGAGCGGTGCGCGCACCCGACGGTGCGCGGTCCGCACAGGGACGGTCCAGGAAGGTGTGCGCACCCAGCAACCAGCACGGCAGGGTGCCCGGCAACAGGCGGGCCCCTTCACGAGGCGCCGGCGTGACCGCCTGCACGTGCCCGGACCCCGCCCGAGGCTCACCGAAACCGGGCATGACCTTCTCTGGATGAGCCACCGCGAAAGCCACCTTTGAACAAGCACCTCGACCCAGTATTCCGTCTCCCCGGTTTCGAACCCGGAAATTGCGGTATCGACTGTTACCCTTCTTCGTCCAACGTGATTCTTATGGCCTAACGACAACAGGTCGAACACGCGTTACGATGGCGGTCGATCCACACCGGGAACCGGGAGAAAAGTGGACAGATACGCACAGTTCTGCCTTGCGGATCCATTGTTCTACGATTCACCCGACCGATGGGGGAATCCCGGCGAATCCTGGCCGCAGGGCGTGGAGCCGCCTCCTGACGGGTGGACGAAAGCGCACCGGGACTCGTGGACCCAACTCGTCCCCGACGGGGTCGACCTGCCCCACCAGGGGTGGAAGATCCACGTCTCGTCCACCCTCGACGAGGCACCCCGCGTCCTGCGCACGGTGTGGGACTACTGCGTGCCCCGGCGGATCTCCTTCAAGTTCCTGGACAGCGCCAGGACGTTGCTGTTCCGCAACCTGAAGTACGCGGACCGCAGCGGGAGCGGGAAGTTCGTCACCGTGTACCCGCAGCACGAGGACGAACTCCATCTCGCCCTCCTCGATCTCGACGAGTTGCTCGCCGGAGTCCCAGGGCCGCGCATCCTGAGCGATCTGCGGTGGCGCAACGGACCGGTGCACGTGCGCTACGGCGGTTTCGCCCGACGACTCTGCCGGGTGCCGACCGGTGAACTCGTGCCCGCGATCGCCGAACCGGGCGGAAAGCTCGTGCCCGACGTCCGCGGCACCGTGTTCCGGCCGCCCGACTGGGTGAAGATCCCCGAGTTCCTCGTTCCGCACGTCGCCGCCCTGGGCGATGGGGACAGACCGGCGGACTTCTTCTACGAGGTGGAACGCGCTCTGCACTTCTCCAACGGCGGCGGCGTGTACGTGGCACGCGACCTGCGGGTGGATCGTCAGGTAGTGCTCAAGGAAGCCAGACCTCACGCCGGCCTCGACCGGACCGGGGCCGACGCCGTGCGGCGCCTGCACCGCGAACACGCGTTCCTCGTCGAACTCGCCGACGTGCCCGCCGTGGCGGACGCCTACGAGCTGCTGGTCCTCGACGAGCACCACTTCCTCGCCCAGGAGTACGTGCAGGGCGCGCGGCTCAACCGGTTGATGGTCCAACGGCACCCGCTGATCGGGGCGGACCCGGCGCAGTCCGACGTCGCCGAGTACACGCGGTGGGCGCTCGACGTGCTCGACCAGGTCGCGGACGTGCTGGACCGACTGCACCGCAGGGGCATCGTGTTCGCCGACCTGCACCCCAACAACGTGGTCGTCGAGCCCGACGGCCGCGTCCGGCTCATCGACTTCGAGATGGCCTACCGCGAGGGTGAACGCCCCAACGTCGGAGTGGGCGCACCCGGCTACGTGCCGACCGACCACCGCACCGGCCCGGCGGCCGACCACTACGCGCTGGGCTGCCTGCGGCTGGCGATGTTCTACCCGATCACCCAGGTGCTGCCGCTGGACCCGGGCAAGGCCGGTGAGCTGGCCGCGGCGGTGGCCGACCGGTTCCCCGTGGGTGCCGGCTTCACCGACCTGGTGGCCCGCGAGATCGGCCCGCTGCCCGAGGTCGCGGGCTCCGTGGCCCTCAGGGCGGCCGACCTGCGCGGCGGCGGCTCCGACTGGGCGGGCGCTCTGGGCTCCGCAGCCCGCGCCATCCTGTCGACGGCCACCCCGCACCGCGACGACCGGCTCTTCCCCGGCGACCTCTACCAGTTCAGCCGCAACGGCCTGGGGTTCGGTCACGGCGCGGCGGGTGTGCTGCACGCCCTCGCGATCACCGGCCACGGCCGTCACCCGGAGCACGAGCAGTGGCTGGTGCGCGCGGTGGGAGCCGGCGGCAGCGACCGGCACGTGGGTCTGCACGACGGCCTGTGCGGCATCGCCTACGCGTTGGACCACCTCGGCCTCACCGACGAGGCGTCACAGGTCCTCGACCGGACGACGTCGCTGGACCCGACCGAGCTGTCCGACGACCTGTTCGCGGGCCTCGCCGGCGTCGGTCTGACGCACCTGCACTTCGCCGACCGCCTCGACACGCTCCCCCTGGTCCGCAAGATCGGCGCGGTCCTCGTCGACCGCTTGGCCGCGCGCGAACCCGTCACCCTCGGCACGCTGGGGACACGCTCGTCCAGCGTCGGACGCGGCGGTCTGCTGCGCGGCGACAGCGGCCCCGCCCTGCTGCTCATCAGGCTCTTCGAGCACACCGGCGAACAGCAGTGGCTCGACGCCGCCGCGACCTGCCTGGCACATGACCTCGCGTCGTGCGTGCGCGTCACCAAGGACGACTCCGTCCAGCTCAGCGAGGGCTGGCGCAGCTTGCCGTACCTGGCTTCCGGCAGCGCCGGCGTGGGTGCGGTCCTCCACCTCTACCTGGGCCACAGCCCGGACGAGCGGCTCACGGACGTGCTCACCGGCATCCGACGCGCCGCCTCCATCGAGTTCGCGGTGCAACCCGGCCTGTTCAACGGCCGCGCCGGCCTCGTCGGTTTCCTGGGCCTGCTGCGCGACCCGGACGCCCCGGACGCGGACCTGGAAGCAGCCATCACCACCCACCTGCGATCCACACCGCTGCACTTCATCGACCTGCGCGGGGAAGTCGCCTTCCCCGGCGAGCAACTCATGAGGCTCTCCATGGACCTGGGCAGCGGCGGCGCCGGTGTCCTCACCGCCCTGCACGCCGTGCTCAACGGCGGCGAGCTCCTGCCGTTCCTGCCGCACGTCCCACCCCCGCCCGCCCGCATCTGACCAGGAAGAAGGAAGTCATGCGCTATCTGCTCGATCTCCAAGACCTCAGCACCTCCGACACCACGGCCCCGGAGTTCGACGGCCTCGACACCATGGCGGCCAGCACCACCAGCCAGCACTGCAGCGGCGGCTGTTGCAGCAGCATGAGCCTCATCACCTGCGGCTGACCCCGCAGACCGCCCTGTGGAGGTGACCTGCCCGGCGGCGGGAACGACGGGCAGGTCACCGGCTCGATCCGCACCACCGGTTCGCCCGACAGCCGACGGCCCACCGACCCCGCATCCGAAGCAAGTCACGCGAACGCGCCCACGGGCGCCATGCCCTGCCGGTCCCTTGGCCTGTTTCGCTACGGCGACACCTGCACCCGCCTCGCCGCCGGGTTCAGCGTCGCCCCGCAGCCGCCGTCCACCACCACGTTCATGAGGCCGGCCGGCTCGCGTGCATACCGGCACGGGGACCCGCACGATCCTCGACGGCACCTTGCAGCGCATCGAGCACATCACCCGAGTTGGTCGTGCCGCTGCAGAATCGCGCCCCTGCGGCCTTCCTGTGCCCGTGGGCCCGACACGTACCGGCGCGTGCTGTGGCCGGTCACGGGCTTCTCCGCCGCCGCGGCCAAGTTGTTCAGCCCTGCCACTGGTTACCGAGCTGGATCGCATCCGGTGCATCGCCGGATCGACGGAGGCGGCGACGGCTCGCCCCCGACGCCGGCCGACCTGGTCATCGAAGACCACCGGCGGTATCCGCGATGTCCGCACGCCCGTCAGCGGCCGGGCGCGACGAGGGGAACTGGACGCCGAGCGAACGGCCGACCTCGACTCATCGCCACCGAGTTGACGACCAACAGCCTCCGGCACATCGGCGCCAGGCGCCGATGTGGATCTGGGGCAACGGGGAACGGACACCGCATACACCGCGAAGCCCGTACCTCTGCGGTCCACGTTCGCACGTCCTGGGCAACTGGCGTAGTGCCGCAACAGCGATCGCACGGCGGCAGGGCCGCTTCCAGCGGCCCGGGTCCGGGCGGCACGGAGATGTTGAGCAAGCAGCGCCCGTGCCGCCCGGGCATCTGCGGCACGTCGCCGCCACCCCACCCCTGACATGGAGCACCGATCAAGGAGCGGCCGGAATCCGAGAGTCCGGAATCGCGCGAACTAGGCTACTCGGGCACAGTCAAGGCTCCACGCGGTCGACTTCTTTCGTGCCGCCAACACACCCGGCGTGTCATTCGAAAGACCAACGTCACGTCAATTGCGGGGATCTCGACGGAGCCATCCGATGCCCACGTGAAGTATCACGAGGGCCGTGGCCGCCGATCCCCTCGGTCAGACGTCCTGAACTCACCCGGAGCAGCGGATCTGCAACAGTGTCGGCAATCGATGCACTCGGATTCGGGTCGACGTCCCGACTATCGAGGGCGACCACGATCGGCTGCCCGCTGATCGGTGGCTGATATCCGCCTCCGCCATGTGAAAGGCTCCAACGAAGTCGTCGCGCGCCCTCCAGCCGGTCGGCGGTGTGCGCGCAAGCCGACAACCCGAACGGGCTCCATGCGTCTGCGTCACGTCCTCATCGTCGCTGTCGTTGCCCGGCCACCGCGCTGCCGACCGCTGCCCCGGCTCCGGCCGGCGTCCTGGACGTGAGCTGCGTCCCGCCCAGCAACCAGACCAACACCTACACGCCGCCGTTGACCGCCACCCCGCAGACCGTCGTCGTCACCTCTTCGGCCCGGTACACCTGCGTCTCGGCCGGCGTGCCCGGCCTGACCTCCGGCTCGCGCACCGTCGAGGTCAGCTCCCCCGGTCGGTCCTGCCTGGACCTGCTCACCGGATTCCCCACCACCCTGACCACCACCTGGAACACCGGCCAGACCAGCACCATCTCCGGCAGCTCCACCGTCGCCACCCTCGACGCGACCCACATCGTCACCACGACCGGCACCGTCACCGCCGGCGACACCGTGGTGTCGACCTCCATCAGCCCGTCCGCTCCGATCCTGCTGTGCCCCTCGGGCTGGGCACCGTCTCCGGCACCACCTCCTCCGCCCGCCTCGAAACCACCTCGGCGTAGCCTTCCGGCGCGGTGGACACGAGTTCTCCGGCGTCGCCGCTGAAGCGCCCATCCCCAGGGGGCGGGCATCGGCCGATCACGCTTCCTCACGGTGCGGGTGTCGACCGCGTGACAGAGCGGCTGTCCAAGTAGCGCCTTCCGCGAAAAGGCGGAATTTCACACCATCGTAGGAGCGTGTGCCGGCACCTGATGGCCGATCGATGGGCCCTTTGGTCTCTGGCGGCACAGCGCCCGTGTGAGCAATGATTCAGGAAGAGGTTCGGGCGCGCCGGTCGTCGGGGGCGGCATCACGCTCACCTGAATTCACCTCCCATGCAGTCGACATGCGACTCGCAGCATTCCTGACCGACAACGCCCACCACAGCGAGACGGCCGGCGGCGGAACTCGGAAGCCAGTCGCGTACCGGAACCACGCGAACAGGAGAGGACCACATGCCATTATCGGTAGCCGACCTTGCCGTGCTCGGGGATACACCGATCACGATCCGGTCGATGTCCTACGCGAACGTGTACCTGCGGATGGACGGCACCGGGGTGACCGCCGACAACTACCGGGGCGGGACGGTCAACTGCCAGTACGGGGCAGGCCCCAAGGAGAAGTACCGGGTCCGCCCCCAAGCCGACGGGTCGTACGCCTTCGAGTCGGCGGCCTTCCCGAAGGTGTACCTGTGGATGGACGGCACCGGGGTCACCACCGCAGGCTCCGGAGGCGGGTCGGTCCGCTGCCAGTTCATCGCCGGCGCACCCGGCGTCTACGAGAAGTACAAGCTCCACGCCCAGGACAACGGGTCGTTCTCCTTCCGATCGGTGGCCTTCCCGAACGTGTTCCTGCGCATGGTCGGCAGTGGGGTGACCGCCACCACCGCCGCCGGGGGCGGGATCGTCAACTGCCAGTTCGACGCCAACGGCGGCGGGGACGAGACGTTCGTCCTCGACCTGGCCGACCAGAGCCTCGACTTCGTCATGCAGCGCCAGGAGCAGACCAATTGGTGCTGGGACGCGGCCTCGGTCAGCGTCGCCAGGTTCTACAACCCCAACGCGGCGTGGACGCAGGGTCTGCTGGCCAACGCGGAGTTCGGGCGCAACGACTGCGTCGTCGGCGCGGGTCAGGTGTCGCCCTGCAACTGGGGCCGGTGGCCGGATGCGCCGCTGACCAGGGTCGGGCACTTCAAAGAGCGCCTCGACAACGCCCTGACCAGCCTGCAACTCGGCCCCGAGTTGGCCAAGTCCGCGCCGGTCCTGGTGAACATCGCCTGGCGGGGCGGCGGCGGCCACATCGCGGCGGTGCGCGGACGCTCCCGGGTGGACGGGGTGGAGCACGTCGCCGTGGCCGACCCCTGGTACGGGGACTCCGACCTGACCTACGACGCCTTCCGGGACAACTACCAGGGCTCCGGGACCTGGAACGTCAGCTACAAGACCAAGGCCTGAGGAGCCCGCATGCCCCTGCACCTGCCCGACCCGCCCACCGGCGTGCCCGACAAGGTCAAGGCGAAGCTCCGCGCGTTCGCCGACGGCGGCAAGTTCTCCACCAAGGCACTGCGCGGCGCCCGCAAGGACCGGCTCGACCTGTCCACCCCCCACCAAGTCTTCACCATGGGGCTCGACGACATCACCTCCGATGCCGGTCTCGACACGGCCCGGCCGGTCGGCTGGCGCTACCTCGTCGAGGACGGCGGACAACTCATCGCCAGCGCCGAAACCACGCAGGCACCCGACGGGACCCACGAGGTCTCGCAGTTCACCGAGGGTCCGTTCGTGGCCGAAACCGACAAAGCCGTCAAGGCCGTCCGAAAGCTGCCCCAACTCGCGGCGGCAGGCTTCGAACTCCGCCTCCTGCGCATCCCCGCCCTCTACGTCATGGCGCTGTGGCTGCACTCGGCAGCCACCGACCTGTTCGTGCCACTGGCACCGTCACCGACCCGCAAGGAAGGCAAACCCGTACCGGCAGCGGAGTTCCTCATCGATCTGTCGGAGCTGGCCCGTCAGTCCGCACCTCCCGTCTGACCCCACCCGTTGACCGGCACCACCCCGTGCCCCTCGACGTGAGCACCGGTGTTCGGGTCGTTGATCGACCGGATCCAAGGTCCGATCAACGACCCGAACGACTCCACGCCGCGTAGCACAGGCCGCCACCACCTCGTCCTGCTCCGGCCGCGGTGTTCGCACGGACGACTCAGGCCCGTCGGACCTGGGCCCAGACGGTTCCCCGGTCGCCGTCACGCCGATGTCCCCGGTTGACCGACAGCCTGTTGACCACGAGCAGGCCACGGCCGTGTTCGGTTGCGCCCAACCTGCCCCGGGTCGGGTCGAGTTCCGTCGCGAACGCGGACGCGGCCTTGAGGATGTCGTTGGCCCGCTGACGTTCCGCGTTCTCCCTGTTGGCCGCCGTCCGATCGAACTGCAGATGCGTCCGCCGAGTGACGGCCGTTCGGCCCGCGCCCACCGGGAACCGGCGCGCCGCCATGCAGCGAAATGGAATACGACGAATACCGGGCACGCTGTCCGCACAAATCGTGCATGAGATATCGAAAGCCTGGGCTGCGCCATTCGGCGCGTGAACGACCGCTCCGCGTCGACAGCGGTCCCTGTCGATCTCGGTCGCTGCGCGGCAGCGACCCCGGGCGGGGTGCTTGCAGACCGTGCGACTCCCGGCAGAGCGGCGCTTCGACGGCGTCCGATCTGCCGGCCGGTCGTGCGCGGCTCCGTCGAGTCCGGTGTGGACTCGATGCGCGGTTCCCGGAGCAGCCGCGGCAGGTACCGCGTCGAGGCCGCGGACCGCAGGAGCGGAGCGTCCCCCACCTGGAGGTTCTTCGTGGGCCGAGAGCGTCAACGGGTGACGCCGTTCGAGTGGACGCCGGTCCGGTTCCGTATCACACCACGTTCGGCGAAGTCCTCCTGTCGCGCCGCGGGCCCTGCTCCGCGGCGCAGGAGGGAAACGCATGTCCACCAGACGACGGGGAGCGACGTTGCTCGCCCTGTCCGGGATGCTGGGCGCGGTGGCGCTGACCGGCGCCACCGCAGGTACCGCGTCCGCCGCCGACGAACTGCCCGTGTACGCCGTCCGCTCGGAGGGCCTGACCCCGGAGCAGGCGGCGGCCCTGCAGCGGGCGTTCGGCCTCGAGAGCGTCGAGCGCACGCCCGAGGGCGTGGTCACGTTCATCGACGAGGACCGCCACCTGCGCGTCCCCGGCATCGACCGCGGCGCGGGCCGGCCCGACGAGAGCGGTCAGGCGACCAGTCAGACCCAGCTCGACCTCGACGCCGTGCGCGGGCTGAGGGCCGTCCCCCTCGACGAGGCCGCCAAGCGCGTCACCGAAACCTTGCGCGGTGTCGGCCTGCTCCCCGGGAACGCCACCGCGAGCGCGTCCCACTCGACGCTCGACATCACCGACGCCAACGGCAACGCGGTGGCCGGCGCCTCGCTGGACACCACGGTGACGTTCGACTTCCAGCTCGACGGCCTCCCGTTGGAGGGCCCCGGCTCGAAGATCCGGGTCTCCCTGGACGGCGCGGGCTCGGTCACCCAGCTCACCTACTCCACCCGCGTGCTCGCCCGCGCCGGCACGGTGCAGGTCCTGGGCTACGACGAGCGCTACAGCAGGTGCCGCGCCGCCGCGTACCCGCTGCAGCTGGGCTTGGCGGACTACATCTACTGGGCGCCGCCCTGGGTCGCTCGCCCCCCGGTCTACGACCGCTTGGAACCGGTCCTCCGCTGCCGGGTCCTGGACCCGTCGACCGGCTCGTCGTCCGTGTTCCACCTGCCCGGCGTCCTCGGCAGCCCCGACCCGGCCCCGGACCCGACCGTGCCGCCCCGCCAGCGCGCCGCCGGTGACGCGGGCGTCGCGGGCGACGTGGGCGCGCAGTGGACCACCCGGGTCGACGTCGGCAGCTCCGGCACCGGCACCTGCCAGTCCCTGTCCGGCATCCCGGCGGACATCACCGGCTTCAACACCCGCTTCACCAACGCGGGCGTCCCGGTGCAGTTCAGCTGGACCGGGGCGAACGCGTGGGAGCAGGACTTCAAGGACCCGGCGTTCGCGGGCGGCCAGGACCACGTGTACGCCGACGACGTCGACATGACCTACTACCACGGGCGGGGCGGCGCGTTCGGCCTGTCGTTCGCCGGGTGCAGCGCCGTCACCGACAGCACGCTGCGCAACACCGAGGCGCGCTGGGGCAACCGGGACGCCGAGTGGATGAGCCTCTACACCCCGAGCCTGCTCCAGAGCACGGCGAGCGGCCAGGCGTGGTGGCAGCGGTGGGGCCCGTCGTTCCGCGGGCTGCACCAGATCAACAGCTTCGAGACGGGCGTGGTGCAGAACAGCTCGTTCGGCTCGCGGTACGGCAACTACCTGCTGCGCAGGCCGTTCCTGAACTTCCTGCGGCCGATGAAGGTGCGCGTGGCGTGGGCTCAGGCGTCGATCGACACCCAGCCGTCGTGGGTGCGGTGGGCGACCATGGGGCCGATCGGGAACTCGTGGATCGCGAACTTCGACGACTACTTCTGGGGCAGGGGGTCGGTCGGGCCGGACACCCTGCCGACCGTGGGTTTCTGGAAGATCTCCGGTTCCAGCTGATCGACCCGCCGGTGGTGCCGGACAGGGGCCCTCCCGGGGCCCCTGTCCCCGTCAACCGATGACCACGACCCCGTCGAGGTCCGCGGTGGGCCGGAGGCCTACCGCGCGCTCTGCGCGAGGCGGGGGCCTCGTGCGGGAGGGCTGCTGCGGGCGCGGTAGGCCGCCGTCTTGCCGCGCCCGCAGCCCCGGTCGGGTCAGTACCCGACCTGGAAGGTGGCGTCCGCCCGGTCGGACGCGGTGGAGATCGGGTCGATCCGGAGGACGTAGCCCGCGTGGCGGAGGTGGCGGTCCGGGAAGTTGTGGGAGCGGAACGAGGACCAGGAGCCGTCCGCAAGGCCCGCGACCCTGGTGAAGGTGGCGTCCGCGTTGAAGGTCGCGCTGCCGTCCGGTGCGGCCAGGGTGATCGCGTAGCCCGAGTGCCTCAGGTAGCGGTCGGGGTAGTTGACCGAGCGGAACGAGACGCCCGACGAGGAGGCCAGGCCGGGGACCAGGCGCCACTGTGAGTCCTGGTAAGGGTCGAACGGGTAGGGGTCGATGCGGGCGGCGTTGTCCTGGTGGCGGATCAGGTGGTCCGGGTAGTTGTAGGACTTGAGCCTGTTCCAGGTCGGGGCGCCCCAGTGGGACAGGAGGTTGTCGTGCTCCGCCCTGGTGATCGGGCAGATGGTGGGATGCTTGGCGTTGAGGGGCTGGGTGTACCGGTCCTTCGTCAGCGGGGTCCAGGAGTCGGTGGCGATGTTGCCCGAACGCCACGCGTACAGCTCGCCGTTCACCGGGGAGAACGAGTCGCCCCACAGGAACCACTCGTTCCGGTCGTTGGCCTTGACCACGATCGGGGCTTCGATGCCGCCGGTCACGACGCCCGCCGTGTAGGTGGTGAAGCTGCGGGGGTTCAACGTCGACGAGCGGGCCCCGTAGAGGCGACCGTCCACGAAGCTCTTGTAGTACAGGTAGTTCACGCCGTTGTGCGTGTGCACCGTACCGTCCAGCACGTTGAACCCCGGGTCGAAGAACAGCTGCGGCGACCCGACGGTGACGAAGTCGGTCGTGTAGTTGACGTGGAACGCGTCCCGCCCGCCGCTGTTGGCCGAGTAGAGGATGCCGTACTGGCCGCGCGCCGGGTCCCAGAAGGCCTCGGGCGCCCAGGTGTGGGTCGGCATCGAGTGCATGCGCAGCCGACGGTAGCCGGTGAACGAGCGCAGGTCGGCCGAGTCCCAGGCGTGGATGTACTGGTTCTGCCGGGTGAAGTCGGTGCCGGTGAGGTCGGTCGCCAGGACGGCGAACCCGCCGGACTGCTTGCGGATGATGTGCGGGTCGCGCAGGCCGCCGGTGCCGGCGGTGGGGGTGGCGACGGGGTTGCCCTGGTTGAGCGGGGTCCACGTCAGGCCGTCGAGGCTCACGGCGAGGTGCAGGGCGTAGCGGTCGGCCACGCGGTTCGGCGATTCGGTGAAGTAGCCCATCACGTAGGCGGCGTCACCGGGCGCGGCGGACGCGGTGTGGCGGAGGACCGAGGACAGGGCGACGGCGGACGCGCCCCCGGTCAGGAACGTGCGTCGGTGCAGCATGGCAGGTGCTCCAAGGTGGGGGTGACCAGGAGGGGAGGTGGCCGGCGGTGGGAGAGTCCCGCCGACCACCTGGTTCGGGGGAACGGGAACGGGCGGTCAGGACGCCGGTTCGCCGGCGGGGGTCGCCGATCGGGTGCCAGGACGGGCGGGGACGCCGTGGGCGGGTGTGCCGCCGGGGTTGCGGGCGGGGGCGACGACGTCGGCGGAGGTGGACTCAGGGGCCTTGCCGTCGTCGTGCGTCGACTGCGGCCGGTGCACCGCGGCGGCGATCCGGGGCGGCACGGCGAGCGGGACCGCCGTGGCGGCGAGAACGGGCGACGATCTCATGGCTCAGCTCCCTGCGACGCTGCACGGGTGAACGCGGTCGAACCCGCGTCCGGAGAACGGACGCGGACTTGGTGTGGTCGAGCGACGTGGCGGTGGCACGCGCACGGGCTCCGAGGTGCCGGCGACCCCGGCACCTCGCTGTTAACGCTAACAGCACCGATGCGTGACGCTCAATACCCACTTCGCCACGCAGCGCCAGCACGTCCCTGGCGTCGAACGCCTTCGACGGAGGTCGACGCGCCCCGCCTCGATGGCCTCGTGTTAGCGATAACAGCCTCTACCTGCGGTAAATCGATTCCGCCGCGTCGACACCACACCACCCCCACTTCGACCGCGTATCGCGCTCAGGGGGAATTCCGCGCCGCACATCAGGTTCCGGTGACCACACGGACACGCGCAGCGACACTCCATAGGCAATTTAAATAGTTTACGACCGGAATCCCGAATGGGCAGTTCGACCGTTCAGTGGCTTCCACATTCCGAGACTCCCGGCGTAACGTTTCGCCCCGGCAAACCCGCCCCATCCGCCAAGGGCTGGAGAACACCGCACCATGAGCGTCGAGAACGCGGATTCCCGCGAATTCCTGGTTGTCCTGAACGACGAGGAGCAGTACTCGGTATGGTTCGCCGACCGCGACCTCCCGGCGGGGTGGCGAGCCGAGGGCACCCGCGGTAGCAGGGAAGACTGCCTGGCCCACATCGACGCGGTGTGGACCGACATGCGCCCGCGCAGCGTCCGCGAGCACCTCGCGGCGCACGGCGGCTGACGCCACCCGACACGCCCTCACCCGACGCGCCCGTTGACCGCGGGCGTCTTCGCCGACCGCGGAAAACGGCCTCCGGCAATAGCCGGCGGCCGGTTCGGTCGTGCACGTCGAAACACATCCGACCGGGAGGCTTTTGGTGCACACGGATTCGGCGCCGCGGTTCGCGCCCGCCCTGCCGCTGCAGAGCGGAATGATCGCGGCCGGGTTGCGGGACCCGTCCGCCGGGACCGACGTGATCCAGTGCGTGCAGCACTGGCCGCACGGCCTGGACACCACCGCCTACCTGGCCGCGTGGCGCGCGGCGGTCGAGCGGCACCCCGTGCTGCGGACCCGGTTCACGTGGCGCGCCGACGGCGGCATGGTGCAGTGGGCCGGCCCCGCGCGGGACGTCCCGGTGCTGGTGGACGACTCGGTGACCGACCTGGACGCGTTCCTGGCGGCCGACCGGCGGGCCGGGGTGGACCCGGTGTCGGCGTCCGCGCTGCGGGTCGTGGCGCTGCCCGGCGACGTGGTGGTCGCGACGTTCCACCACGCGATCCTCGACGGCCGGTCGCTGGCCATGCTGCTGGGCGAGGTCGATGACGACTACGCGGCACGCCTCGCGGGTGGTGCGGCGACCTTCCCGCCCCGCCCGGACTTCGCCGACTACGCCCGCTGGTACGACGCGCGGATCGCGCCCGACCACCCGGGGCAGCTCGCCGACCGGCGGTTCTGGGCCGCCGAACTGGCCGGGGCGCCGGAACCGGGACCGCTGCCGCTGGAGCACGCAGGCCCCGACGCCCCGGTGATGGCCACCGCCGCGCTCGACCTGTCCGCCGCCGAGACCGAGGCGGTCAACGCGCTGGCCGCCGGGGTCGGGGTCACCGTGAACACGGTCGTGCTCGCCGCCTGGGGCCTGGTCCTGGCCACGCACGCACGCGGCGACGAGGCGGTGTTCGGCGTGACGAGGGCGGCGCGGCACGGCACCGCCGAGGGTGCGAAGGACATGGTGGGCCTGCTGCTGGCGACCGTGCCGCTGCGGCTCCCGGTGGACCGGGACTCGTCGGTCGCCGACTGGCTGCGGGACGTGCGCGAGCGGTCGGTGCGCGCCCGCGACCACCAGCTGTGCCCGCTGCCCGACATCCAGCGGGCGGCCGGCCACGAGACGCCGCTGATGCGCAGCCTGGTGCTGTTCGAGCGCAGCGAGGTCAACACCGTGCTGGCCGCGCGGCCGTCGTCGCCGCCGGACCGGCGCGTGCGCATCCTGCGGACCCCCGGCTACGCCATGACGCTGTACGCGTTCGCCGAACCGCACCTGAGCTTCCAGCTGATCCACGACACGGGCCGGTTCCCGGGGTGGGCCCCGGACGCGCTGCTCACGCAGGTCCGCGCACTGCTCGCGGGCATGGCGCAGGCGCCGGGACGACCGGTGCGCGAGCTGGCCGAGCCGCGCGGGGCGGAACGGGTGCGGCTGCTGGAGCACTGGAACCGCACCGACGTGGAGTTGCCCGACGACGCGACCGTGCCCGCCCTGTTCGCCGAGCAGGTGTGGCGGCGGCCGGACGCGGACGCCGTGTTCGACGGCGCGCGGTGGCTGACCTACCGCGAGCTGGACGAGCGGTCGGACCGGCTGGCGCACGTGCTCGCGGCCCGGGGCGCGGTGGCGGACCGGCCGGTGGGGCTGGCGCTGCCGCGCGGCGCGGACCTGGTCACGGCGATGCTGGCCGTGCTCAAGACCGGGGCGGCCTACCTGCCGCTGGACCCGGCGAACCCGGCGGCGCGCGACGCGGTGGCGCTGCGCGAGTCCGGCGCGTCGCTGGTGGTCGCCGACCGCCCGCGCCCGCTGCCGGACGGGGTGGGCGCGGTCGTGCTGTCCGAGGTAGACCTCGACGCCGGGCCGACCGCGTTCGACGCCGTGCCCGCGCACCCGTCGGGCGTGGCCTACGTCAACTACACCTCCGGCTCGACCGGCAGGCCCAAGGGCGTCGCGGTGCCGCACCGGGGCGTGGTGCGGCTGGTCACCGGACCGAACTTCGCCCGCTTCGGGCCCGGGCGGACGTTCCTGCACCTGTCGGCGACCGCGTTCGACCTGACCACGCTGGAGGTGTGGGGCGCGCTGCTGACCGGCGGCCGGGTCGTGCCCGCGCCGGAGGGCCCGGTCGACCCGGCCGTGCTGGCGGCGCTGCTGCGCGAGCACCGGGTGGACGTGCTGTGGCTGACCGCCGGGCTGTTCCACGCCCTCGACCCCGCGCTGACCGCCGACGTCGAGCAGCTGCTGGCCGGTGGCGACGTGCTCGCGCCGGACGCGGTGCGCGCGTCCCTCGCGGCACGCGGCGGCAAGCCGGTGGTCAACGGGTACGGGCCGACCGAGAACACCACGTTCACCTCGTGCCACGTGATGACCTCGCCCGACGAGGTGGGCGCGACCGTGCCGATCGGCGTGCCCGTGCAGCGCGGCGCGGTGTACCTGCTGGACGAGCTGATGCGGCCGGTGCCGGTGGGCGTGCCCGGCGAGCTGTACGCCGGCGGCGACGGGCTGGCGCGCGGCTACTGGGGCGCGCCCGCGCTGACCGCCGCGAAGTTCGTGCCCGACCCGTTCGGCGCGGAGCCGGGCGGTCGGCTGTACCGGACCGGCGACCTGGCGCGGTGGCGGCCCGACGGGGTGCTGGAGTTCGTGGGGCGCGCGGACCGCCAGGTGAAGGTGCGCGGGTTCCTGGTGGAGCCCGCCGAGGTCGAGGCGGTCCTGCGGGAACACCCGCTGATCGGGTCGGCGGCCGTGCTGCCGGTCGGTGACGGCGAGGCGCGGCACCTCGTGGCGTTCGTCGTGCCCTCGGGGTCGTTCGACGTCGACGCGGTGCGCGAGCACGTCGCCGGGCGGCTGCCCGCCTACCTGTGCCCCGCCAGGTACGTCCCGCTGGCCGAGCTGCCGCTGAACCGCAGCGGCAAGGTCGACCGGGCGGCATTGGACTCGGTCCGCGCCCCGGGCGCGCGGGGCGCGGACCGGACCTCCCCCGCCACCGGCACCCAGCGCCGGCTGGCCGGGCTGTGGCGACACCTGCTGGACGTGCCCGAGGTGTTCGCCGAGGACGACTTCTTCGCCATCGGCGGCAACTCGCTGCTGGCGGTGCGGCTGGCGTTCCGGGTGCGCGAGGAGTTCGGCGTGGAGGTGCCGGTGGCCGAGCTGCACAGGGCCCGCACGCTGGCCGCCTGCGCCGCCGCGCTGGACGCCCTGGGCACGTCGGGGGCCGCGCCGACGGCGGGCATCGCGCGGCGCGACCGGTCCGCCCACCGGGTGCCCGCCTCGCGGCCCGCGTCCCGGCCGGTCCCGGACCACCTGGTGGTGCCGGGCGGCGGGGGTGACTGGGCGGCGTGGCGGTGGGTCGAGCTGCGCGGAACCGGGTTCGGCGTCGAGCCGCTGCTGGCCGTGGCGAGCCCGGACGCGGCCCGCGCGGCGGAGGACGCGCTGGCCGCCGAGGACGCGCTGGGCGAGGCCCGGTGGGCGGCGTTCCGCGTGCTGCGGGAGGTCGAGGACCGGGCGTCGGGCGAGCAGCGGTCCGCGCTGCGCCGGATCGGGCGGCTGGTGCGCAAGGGCCGGTTCGCCGAGGCGCGGGCAGCGCTGGCGGCCGTCGAGGCGGTCACCGTCACCACTCCCCTGCCCGCGCCCGCCGCGGTCGACACCGCCGGCGGCGACGCGGTCGCGGTGGGGGCGGCGGAGCCGGGGACGACGGGGGCAGAGGTGCAGCTCGTGGTGCCGCGGGAGGGGTTCGCCGAGGTGGGCGCGGCGCTCGCGGTGGCCGCCGACGCCGCCGCCCGGCACGAGGCGCTGCTGGCCGACTACGCGACCCGGTTCGAGGAGGGCCGGCGCGCGGCGGCCGACGTGCTGCGGGTCGTGAGCGGCGACCCGAAGTTCCGCGAGGCGGTGGCGTGGCAGAACCCGCGTGCGCTCCAGACCGCCGTCGACGCGCTGCACCGGGCGCTCGGCGGCGACCGGCCCGCGCCGCGCAACGTCGACTACCGGCGCTGGGAGCACACCGTCGTCAGCTACCTCCAGCGCTACTGCGCGAAGAACGACACGATCGGGTTCTTCGGGCCGGTCGGCTGGGCGCGGGTCGAGGACGACGCGCCCGCCGCGCTGACCGCCCGCCCGGGGCCGGAGCTGGTCGACTCGCGCACGGTCTACCTGGAGAACTGGGCCGTGCAGCAGCTCGCGGAGGCGTTGACGACCGACGAGGTGCGGCCGTGGGCGGTGCCGCGGCGGATGCCGTTCGTGCACGTCGACGGCGACACGCTGCACGTGCCGATGACCGGGCCGGTGCGGCTGCCCGCGCTGGACGCCGCCGTGCTCGCCGCGTGCGACGGGCTCACCGGGGCGCACGCCCTCGCCGAACGGCTCGGCGAACCCGAACGGGACGTCTTCGACGCCCTCGAACGGCTGCGCCAGGCCAAGCGCATCGCGTGGACGCTGGAGGTGCCGCCGGAGGCGCTGGTGCCGCAGGAGTCGCTGCGGCGGCAGGTCGCGGCCATCGGGGACGACGCGGTGCGCGCGGCGACCGCGGCGAAGCTGGCCGAGGTCGAGCGCGGCCGGGACGCGGTCGCGGAGGCCGCGGGTGACCCGGACCGGCTGGTGAAGGCGATCGGCGACCTCCAGGAGACGTTCACCGGCATCACCGGCGCGGCGGCCGTGCGCAGGCCCGGCCTGTTCTACGCGGGCCGGACCGTGGTGCACGAGGAGTGCCGCCGCGACCTGGACGTCACGCTGTCCCCGGCGCTGCTGGAGACGCTGTGGTCGCCGCTGTCGCTGGTGCTGGAGGCGGCGCGCTGGTTCACCGGCGCGGGCGCCGCGCTGTACGGGCGGGCGCTGCGCGAGGTCTACCGGGAGCGGGTCACCGCCACCGGGTCGGACCGGGTGCCGCTCGCGGACTTCTGGCTGTGGGCCAACGACACGATCTTCCGCCTCGACGAGCGGCTGATCGGGCGGCTCGTGCAGGCGTTGCAGCAGCGCTGGGCCACGGCGCTCGGTACCGGTCAGCCAGGTGGGCGCGAGGTCCACCACCGCGGCGACGACGTGCGGGACGCCGTGCTGGCCGCGTTCGCCGCGCCCCGGCCGGGGTGGCGGGGCGCCGTGCAGCACAGCCCGGACGTGCTGATCGCCGCGCGCGACGAGCAGGCCGTGCGCGAGGGCGACTACCGGTGGGTGCTGGGCGAGGTGCACCCCGGCGTCAACACCATGCGGTCGGCGCTGTTCGTGTCGCAGCACCCCGACCCGGAGCAGCTGCGCACGGCGATGGCCCGGGACCTGGGCGGGCCGCGGGTCGTGCTGGCCACCACCCGCGAGGAGGGGGGCACGCCGCAGCGGCTGGCCGACGCGCTCGTGCTGCCGCGGGACCTGAAGATCGTGTTCGGGCACGACGCGTGCGGACCGGGCCTGGCGGACGCCGTGCCGGTGGGCGCGTGCGAGGTCGTCGAGGTCGGCGGGCGGCTGCTGGCCCGCAGCCGGGACGGCCGGGTCGACCTCGACCTGGTCGAGCTGCTCAACGAGCAGGTCATGGCGCAACTGGTGCAGCACTTCCGGCTGCTGCCGGCGGGCGAGCACACCCCCAGGGTGAGCATCGACCGGCTGGTCGTCGCCCGGGAGGGCTGGCGATTACCCGCCGCCAGGTCGGCGTTCGCGTTCGCGGCGGACGAGGAGACCCGGTTCCTGCGCGCGCAGGCGTGGCGCCGTGAGCACGGCATGCCGAGGTTCGTGTTCGTGAAGAGCCCGGTGGAGCACAAACCGTTCTACGTGGACCTGGAGAGCCAGCCGTCGGTCGAGCTGTTCGCCCACGCGGTGCGCGCGCTGGACCGCGAGAAGCCCGAGGCGCCGATGGGTGTGGGCGAGATGCTGCCCGGCCCGGACCAGCTGTGGTTGACCGACGCGCACGGCGCGCGGCACACGGCGGAGTTCCGCGTCGTGGCGGTGGACCGGCGGGGCTGGCCCGAGCGGGCCGGCGTGAAGAGGGGGGAGGGACTGCGATGAGCGCAGTGATACCGGAGGGTCGGGCGGACGAGGTCTTCCTGTTCCCCGCGTCGTCGGGGCAGCGCAGGCTGTGGCTGGTCGACCAGCTGCTGCCCGGCAGCCCCGTCTACAACATCGGCTGGCGGGTGGGGATCGACGGTCCGCTGGACGTCGACGCGCTGCGCGCCGCGCTGGACGCGCTGGTCGCGCGGCACGAGGCGCTGCGCACCCGGTTCGCGGTGGACGACGGCGTGCCCGTGCAGGTCGTGACGGCGGTGGCGCCCGTGCCGCTGCGCCTGGCCGAGGCGCCCGACGTGGACGCGGCGGTGCGCGAGGAGGTCGGCAGGCCGTTCTCGCTGCACGACGGGCCGCTGCTGCGGGCGAGCCTGCTCAACGGCGACGTGCTGGTGCTCGTGCTGCACCACGCGATCGCCGACGGCTGGTCGTGCGCGGTGCTCTTCGACGAGCTGGCGGTGCTGTACGCGGCCGAGGTGGGCGGTGCGCCCGCCGAGCTGCCCGAGCTGCCCGTGCAGTACCCGGACTACGCGGTGTGGCAGCGGGAGCAGGTCGACGGCGGCGCGTTCGCCGCCGGGGCCGAGCACTGGCGGCGCGCGCTGGACGGCGTGCCGACCGTGCTGACGCTGCCCGCCGACCACCCGCGACCGGCCGTCCCCACCGGCCGGGGCGCGGAGCTGCGGGCCGGGGTGGAGATCGGCGACGGGTCGTTCGCGCGGCTGCTCGCGGTCTTCCAGTGCGTGCTGCACCGGGTGACCGGCCAGGCGGACTTCCTGGTCGCCACGCCCGTCTCGGCCCGCACGCTCCCGGAGATGGAGGGGCTGGTCGGGTTCGTCGCGAACACCCTGCCGCTGCGCGCGACCTTCACGCCGGGCACGACGTTCGGCGAGGTCGTCGCGGCGGCCGAGGCGGCGACGGTGGCCGCGCTGGCGCACCAGGACCTGCCGTTCGAGCAGCTGGTGGACCTCGTCGCGCCGCAGCGCACCCTGGCTCACTCGCCGCTGGTGCAGGTGATGTTCGCGGTGGAGCCGGTGCCGGCCGCGCGGGTCGCGGGCCCCGTCGTGTTCCGGCCGGAGACCGTGGCCAACGGCGGCGCGAAGTTCGACCTGTCGCTGACCGTGGAGCGGGACGGCGACCGGTGGTTCGCGCGCTGGCAGTACGACGCCGAGCTGTTCGACGCCGCGTCGGTCGAGGCCCTGCACGCGGTGTTCGCCGCCGCCGCGCACGCCTCCCCCGCCGAGAAGGTGGCGGAGCTGGTGCTCACCGACCGGGACTTCGGCGAACGCGCGGTCGACGTGCCCGCCGGGACCGCCGCCGGCCTGGTGCTCGCCGCGCTCGCCGAGAACCCGGACGGCGTCGCGATCGCAGGTGTCGACGGCGGGTGCGAGCTGACCCGCGGCGAGCTGGACCGGGCCGCGAACCGGCTGGCGCACGTGCTGCTCGCCGCGGGCGCCGGCCCCGACCGGCCGGTGGCGCTGTGCCTCGACCGGGGCGCGTCGGTGGTGACCGGCATCCTGGCCGCCTGGAAGGCGGGCGCGGGCTACCTGCCGCTGGACCCGTCGTGGCCCGCCGCCCGGCTCACCGCCATGGCCGAGGGCTCGGACGTGCCGGTGCTGGTCACCGACGGCGCGGCCCGCGAGGTCACCGGGCCGCTCGACGGGCCGTGGACCGAGGTCGACCTGGACACCGCCGACCTGGCCGCGCAGCCCGACACCGCGCCGGACGCCGTGCCGCAGCACCCCGGCGGCCTGGCCTACGTCATCCACACCTCGGGTTCCACCGGCAGGCCCAAGGGCGTGCGGTGCACGCAGGGAGGCCTGGCCGCGCTGCTGCGCGCCATGGTGGAGCTGACCGGCCTCGGCCCGGACGACCGGTTCGCGTCCATCACCACGCCCGCGTTCGACGTGTCCACGGTGGAGATGCTCGCGCCGCTGGTGACGGGCGCGACGCTGGTCGTGGTGCCGGCCGACGACGTGGCCGACGGCGCGCTGCTGCGCGAGCGGATCGCGGCGACGCGGGCCACCGTCGTGCAGGGCGGTCCGGCGAGCTGGCGGATGGTCGTCGCGGCGGGCGGCGTGCCGGGGTGCGTGCGGCTGGCGATCAGCGGCGGCGAGGCGATGACCCGCGACCTCGCCGACGACCTCCAGCGCGGCGGCGCGGTGCTGATCGACGGCTACGGCCCCACCGAGACCACGGTGTACTCGGCCGCGGGCGTCGTGGCGCACGCGCCGGACCCGGTGCGGCTGGGCCCCGCCGTGCGCGGCACGTCGCTGCACGTGCTCGACCCGCTGCTGCGCCCGGTGCCGCCCGGTGTGATCGGCGAGCTGCACATCGGCGGCGCCGGTGTGGCCTGCGGCTACCACGGCCTGCCCGGGACGACCGCCGACCGGTTCCGGCCGGACCCGTTCGGCGACGCGCCCGGTGGCCGCCTGTACGCCTCCGGCGACCTGGTCCGGCGGCACGCGAACGGGAAGCTGGAGTTCCTGGGCCGCGCCGACCGGCAGCTCAAGGTGCGCGGCTACCGCATCGAGCCCGGCGAGGTCGAGGCCGTGCTGCGCGCCCACCCGGACGTGGCGCAGGCCGTCGTCGTGGCGTGGTCCGCGCACGCGGCCGACGTGCGGCTGATCGCCTACGTCGTGACCGCCGGGGACGTCCCGGACGACGAGCTGCGCCGCCGGCTGCGACCGCACCTGGCGGCGGGCCTGCCGGAGTACATGCTGCCGGCGTCGGTCGTCGTGCTGCCGGAACTGCCGCGCACCGGCACCGGCAAGATCGACCGGGACGCGCTGCCCGCCCCGGTGTGGACGACCGAGGACGTCGAGCGCGTCGACCCGCGCGACGACACCGAGCTGCGCATGGCCGAGATCTGGCGGGACGTGCTGTCCATGCCGGCCGACGCGCCGCTCGGCGTGCACGACAACTTCTTCGCCCTGGGCGGCCACTCGCTGACCGCCACCCAGATGCTCGCCCGGGTCCGCACCGCGCTGGACGCGGACCTGCCGCTGGCGACGCTGTTCGCCGCGCCGACCATCGCCGAGCTGTGCGCCGGGCTCGCCCGGGGCACGGCCACGCGCGGTCCCGTGCCGCTGCTGGACCAGCTCGACGAGCTGTCCGACGCCGAGATCGACCGGCTGCTGGGCACCCTGGACGACGGGGACCTGCTGTGAGCCGGCACGCGCTGGTCGTCGGCTCCGGGCTGGCCGGCTCGCTCACGGCCGTCTACCTGGCCCGGCGCGGCTACCTGGTGCGGGTGCTCGAACGGCGTGGCGACCCGCGCGCGCCGGGCGTGCGCGAGGAGGGCCGCTCGATCAACCTCGGGCTGTCGCAGCGCGGGATCGTCGCGCTGCGCGAGATCGGGTTGCTGGAGCGGTTGGCGCCGCTCACCGTGCCGATGCGCGGCCGGGTCGTGCACCTGCCCGACGGGCTGCGGTTCCAGCCCTACGGGTTGGCGGAGGACCAGATCCTGCACTCCGTGCTGCGGCACGACCTGAACGTGGCGCTCGTCGACGAGGCGGAGCGGCGGGGCGTCGAGTTCCTGTGGGGCCACCGGGTCACCGCCGTGGACCGGGCCAAGCCCGCGGTCACCGCCCTCGGCCCGGACGGCGAGGAGGTGCACACCGCGGACCTGGTGATCGGCGCCGACGGCGCGTTCTCCGCCGTGCGCGGGCACCTCGGCCGCGGCCGGCGGGTGGACCTGCACCAGGAGTTCCTGGAGTGGGGCTACAAGGAGCTGCTGATCCCGGTCGGCGACGACGGGCGGCCGCGCACCGAGCTGCGCGCGCTGCACGTGTGGCCGGGTGACGACGGGCTGATCGTGGCGCACCCCAACGCGGACGGCTCGCTGACCGCCACGGTGTTCCTGCCGTTCGACGGCGAGCACGGGTTCGCCGGGCTCACCGAGCCGGGGAGGGTCCGGGACTTCTTCGCCCGCCGCTTCCCCGACACGCTGACCCTGATCCCGGACGTGGTGGAGCAGTTCCTCGACCACGAGCCCGCGAGCCTGGTCACCGTGCGCACCTCGCCGTGGCACTCCACCACGGACGAGGGTCGCGGGATCGTGCTGATCGGCGACGCCGCGCACGCGGTGTACCCGTTCTTCGGGCAGGGCATGAACGCCGCGTTCGAGGACTGCTCGACCCTCGACCGCTGCCTGGCCGCCCACCCGCACGACCTGCCGCGCGCGCTGGCCGCGTTCGAGGCCGCCCGGAAGCCGCACACCGACGTGCTGGCCGAGCTGTCCGAGCGCAACTTCGTGGAGCTGCGGGACAAGCTGCGCTCACCGCTGTTCCTCGTCCGCAAGAAGGTGGACCTCGCGCTGCACCGGCTGTTCCCCCGCAAGTGGGTGCCGCTCTACACGCTGATCGCGCACACCACCGTCCCCTACGGCGACGCCCTCGCCCGTGCCCGGCGGCAGGACCGCCTGCTGGACACGGCCCTCGCCGCCACCGCAACGCTCGCCGGCGCCACCCTCGCCGGGCTCGTCGTCCGCTCCCGAGGCACCCGATCCCCGGGCGGAAGGAAGGTGACGTGATGCTGGTCCACCCGACCGGCCAGGCCCACCCCCTGGTCGAACCGGCCGACTTCGCCGGTCCCCGGCTGCCCGAGGAGGTGGCGGCGCACGAGCCGCAGCTGCGCGCCGTCTTCGCGTGGGCCGGCGAGTACCTGGGCGGCCCGCACCCCGACCTGGGCAGGCGCGGCGCGGTGTGCCCGTTCACCGACACCTCGTTGCAGCGCGGGCTGTTCTACCTGTCGGTGCGCGCCGGCACGCCGAGCGACCCCGACGAGCTGGCCGCGCTGCTGCTGCACTACCGCGACTGGTTCGCCGGGCTGGAGCCGCGCACCGGTCCCGGCGCGCAGTTCAAGACGATCCTGGTGCTGTTCCCGGACCTCGCGGAGTTCGGGGTGGTGGACCGGACGCAGGAGCTGCTGAAGGCCGAGTACACCCGGCTGGGGCTGATGCTCGGCGAGTTCCACCCCGGCCCGCCGCAGAAGGCCGGCCTGTGGAACCCGGCCTTCCGGCCGCTGCACAGCCCCGTCCCGCTGCTGGCGATCCGGCACATGGTGCCCACCGACTTCCCCTTCCTGCGCGACGACGACACCACGGTCGCCGCGTACCTCCAGCGGTTCGGCGGACGCGTCCCCACGCACCTCCGCGACGAGGTGCGGGCCGCCGCCGACCGCCTCTCGACCCCGGCGGGGAGCTGACATGACCGAGCAGACCTCCTCGGCGCGCAAGCGCGCGCTGCTGGCACAACGGCTGCGCGCACGCGCCGCCGCACCCGCCGCCTACCCGCTGTCGTTCGGCCAGCAGCGGCTGTGGTTCCTGGACCGGTTCGCCCCCGGCAGCGCGGTCTACAACGTGCCGATCGCGCTGCGGCTGCGCGGCGCGCTGGACCGGGCCGCGCTGCACCGCGCGCTGGACGTGCTGGTGGAGCGGCACGCCGCGCTGCGCACCACGTTCCCCGACTCGGGCGGCGAGCCCGTGCAGCTGGTCGCGCCCACCGGCACGGCGGCGCTCACGGTGCACGACCTGTCGGGCCACGACCTGTCGGACGGGGAGCGGGACGCGGCGGCGCAGCGGTTCGCCGACGAACGCGGCGGCATCGGGTTCGACCTGCACCGCGGCCCGCTGTTCGCCGCGAGCCTCGGCCGGTTCGCCGACGACGACCACGTGCTGGTGCTGAACCTGCACCACATCTGCTCGGACGCGTGGTCGCTGTCGGTGCTGCTCGACGAGCTGGGCACGGCCTACGACGCCGTCCTGGCCGGCCGCGAGCCGGACCTGCCCGCGCTGCGGCTGCAGTACCCCGACTTCGCGGTGTGGCAGCGCGACCGGATGGCCGACGACGTGGTCGCCGAGCACCTCGACCACTGGGCGCGGCACCTCGACGGCGCGCCCGAGCTGCTGACGCTGCCCACCGACCGGCCGCGGCCCCCCGTGGTCACCTACCGGGGCGCGCTGCACTGCGCGCACGTCCCGGTCGGTCCGCTGGAGGACGTGGCGCGGGCGCACGGCGTGACGACCTTCATGGTGCTGCTGGCGGCGTTCGCGGCCCGGCTCGGCCGCCTGGCGGGGCAGGACGACGTGGTCGTCGGCACGCCGGTCGCCGGTCGGTCCCACCCCGACCTGGAGCGCCTGATCGGGTTCTTCGTCAACACGCTGCCGCTGCGCGTGCACGTCGGCGGCGACCCGACGTTCACCGAGCTGCTGGCCCGCGTGCGCGAGTCCGCCGTGGACGGCCTCGCGCACGCCGACCTGCCGTTCGAGCGGCTCGTGGAGCACATCAGCCCGCAGCGGAGCACCGGCCACGCGCCGATCCACCAGGCCCAGCTGATCTTCACCAACACCCCGCCGCTGGTGCTGGAGATGACGGGGCTGCGGGTCTCGCCGCTGATGCCCGACCCGAAGGTGTCGAAGTTCGACCTGACGGTGGCCGCCGACCAGCAGGGCGACCGGCTGGCGCTGGTCGTGGAGTACAACACCGACCTGTTCGACGCGGACACCGTCGCCGGGTTCACCGACCGGCTGATCGCGCTGCTCACCGCCGCCGCCGAGCACCCGGAGAAGCGGATCGGCGAGCTGGACGGGCTGACCGGCGTGCAGCGCTGGCAGGTGCTGGAGGGGCACAACGCCACCGACCTGCCGCTGCCGCCCGCCGCCACGGCGCTCGACCTGATCGGCGGGCGCGGCACCGCCGTGTCCGGGGTGGGCGGCGCGCTGACCCACGAGCAGCTCGCCGCGCGCGCCGAGCAGGTCGCCGCGCTGCTGCGGTCGCACGGCGCGGGCCCCGGCTCGGTGGTGGCGCTGTGCCTGCCGCGCACGCCCGACCTGGTGGCGGCCGTGCTCGGGGTGTGGAAGGCGGGGGCGGCGTACGTGCCGCTGGACCCCGGCTGGCCCGCGGACCGGCTGGCGCTGATGCTCGCCGACTCCGGCGCGGCCGTGCTGGTCACCGACCGGGCGTTCCCGGCGTACGGCGGCACCGCGGTGGGCCTCGCCGACGCCGACGCGTTCCCGACGACGCCCACCACGTCCCCGGCGTGCGGCGAGGACCTCGCGTACGTCATCTACACGTCCGGCTCCACCGGCACGCCGAAGGGCGTGGAGGTGCCGCACCGGGCGGTGGTGAACCTGCTGGTGTCGTTCCGGCAGCTGTTCGGGCTCGGCCCGGAGGACCGGCTGGCGGCGGTGACGACGCTGTCGTTCGACATCTCCGTGCTGGAGCTGCTGCTGCCACTCACGGCGGGCGCCGAGGTGCTGGTGGTGCCGGCGGAGACGGCCGGTGACGGCGCCGCGCTGCGCTCGCTGCTGGTCGAGCGCGAGGTGACCGCGGTGCAGGCCACCCCGGCGACGTGGCGGCTGCTGCACGCGGCGGGCGGCGTGCCGGCGGGCGTGGTGACCCGGATCTGCGGCGGCGAGGCGCTGCCCCGCGACCTGGCCGACGACCTGCTGTCCGACGACGCCCTGCTGTGGAACGCCTACGGCCCCACCGAGACCACCGTGTGGTCGTCCGCCGGGCTGGTGGAGCCCTCCCCCGCGCCGGTGGTGCTGGGGCCGCCGATCGGCAACACCCGGCTCTACGTGCTGGGGCCGGCGCTGGAGCCGGTGCCGCCGGGTGTGGTGGGCGAGCTGCACATCGGCGGTTCCGGGGTGGCGCGCGGCTACCGCGCGCGGCCCGCGCTGACCGCGTCCCGGTTCGTGCCCGACCCGTTCTCCCCGGAACCGGGGCGGCGGCTGTACGCCACCGGCGACCTGGTGCGGCACCGGGAGGACGGCACGCTGGAGTTCCTCGGCCGCACCGACCACCAGGTCAAGGTGCGGGGCTTCCGCATCGAGCTCGGCGAGGTCGAGGCGGCGCTGGTGGCGTGCGACGGGGTGCGCGAGGCGGTGGTGCTGCCCGTCGACGAACGCCTGGTCGCCTACCTCGTGGTGGACGACCCCGCCGTCGAGGGGACGGTCGAGGGGACGCCGGTCGACGGGACGTGGGCACGGGTGCGCGCCCGGCTCGCCGAGCGGCTGCCGGACTACATGCTGCCCGCGACGGCCGTGCTGCTCGACGCGTTCCCGCTGACGCCCAACGGCAAGACCGACCGCAAGGCCCTGCCGCCGCCCGTGTGGGGCGCCGGGGGCGAGCGGGTCGCGCCGCGCGACGCGGTGGAGCGGGTGCTGGCGGACGTGTGGGCCGAGGTGCTCGGCGTGCCGGAGGTGGGCGTGCACGACGACTTCTTCGCGCTCGGCGGGCACTCGCTGCTCGCCGCGAAGGTGCTGGCCCGGGTGCGGGGCGCGTTCTCGGTGTCGGTGCCGATCGGCCGGATGTTCACCGCGCCGACCGTCGCCGGGCTGGCCGCCGCGCTGGTCTCGCTGGAGGACGAGCCGGGACGGGTGGCCGCGGTCGCCGAGCTGCGCGTGCAGCTGGCCGGCATGTCGGCCGAGGAGGTCGAGGCGATGCTCGGGGAGGTGGCCAGGTGAGCCCGACGGGGTCGGGCCCGGGTCTGCGGCGGTTCGCCCTGGTGTGGGCGGGTCAGCTGGTGTCCGTGATCGGCTCGGCGCTCACCGCGTTCGTGCTCGGCGTGTGGGTCTACCAGGGCACCGGGTCGGTGACGCAGTTCGCGCTGATCCAGTTCTGCGCGGTGGTGCCGGGCATCCTGCTCGCGCCGTACGCGGGCGCGGTCGCCGACCGGTACGACCGCAAGCGGATCATGCTGGTCGCGGACTCGTGCGCGGGCCTGGTCACGGTGGCGCTGCTGGTCGTGGTGTCCTCCGGCGGGCTGGCCGTGTGGCAGGTGTACCTGGCCACGGCGCTGACCGCGACGCTGAACTCGTTCCACGTCATCGCCTACACCGCGCTCGTGCCCTCCCTGGTGCCCAAGGAGCACCTGGGCCGGGTCAACGGGCTGATGCAGATCACGCAGGGCGTGCAGATCGCCGCGCCGCTGGTGGCGGGCGCGCTGCTCGCGTTCGTGGGCCTGCGGGGCGTGCTGGTGGTGGACGTGGTGACGATGGTGTTCGCGGTGACCGCGCTGCTGCTCGCCCGGCTGCCCGGGTCGACCGTCCGCCCGGCGGGCGCGTCGGAGGACGGCGAGCGGGGCGTCCGGGCGGGGCTCGCGTGGCTGCGCGGCGCACCAGGCCTGTTCGCGCTGATCGCCGTGTTCGGCGTGTGGAACTTCCTGTTCGCCGTCGCGGGCGGGCTGGTGCAGCCGCTGATCCTGTCGTTCTCCTCCCCCGCGGTGCTGGGCGCGCTGATGGCCGCCGGCGGGAGCGGGGTGTTCGTCGGCGGCCTGGTGATGGGCGTGTGGGGCGGGCCGAAGCGCCGCGTGCGCGGCGTGTACCTGGGCCTGGGCCTGGGTGGGGTGTTCCTGGTGCTGCACTCCCTGGCGCCGTCGCCGTGGCTGATCGGCCTGGCCGCGCCCGCGTTCCTGTTCACGCTGCCGCTGATGAACACCGCCTGCGTCACCCTGTTGCAGACCAAGGTCGCCCCGGCCGTCCTCGGCCGCGTGCTGGGCGTGGTGCGGGTGCTGAGCACCGCCGCCATGCCCGTGGCGTACCTGCTGATCGGCCCGCTCACCGACGGCGTGGCCGAACCGCTGATGGCCCCCGACGGCGCGCTCGCGTCGAGCGTGGGCGCCGTCATCGGCACCGGCGAGGGACGCGGCATCGCCCTGATCTTCCTGGTCGTCGGCGTGCTGATGCTCGCGCTGACCGCCTACGCCCGGTCCCTCCCGCGGCTGCGCGCCGTGGACGACCTGCCCGATGCGGTGGCCGACGAGGCACCGTCGCCGTCGCCCGAAAGGACCGCCCCGTGACCGAACTGTCCGACCACCGCGAACGCCTGCTGGAGAAGCTGCTCGCGCAGCGCGGCCTGGCCACCGCCCCCCGGCGGGCCGTGCCGGAGCGCCCGGCCGGGGCCGTCGTGCCGCTGTCCGGCAACCAGCGCGGCCTCTGGCTGACCGGGCGGCTCGGCCTGGACGCGGGCGCGTACGTCATGTACGCCGCGCTGCGCGTCGCGGGGGACGTGGACGAGGAGCGCCTGCGCGCGGCCGTGCGCGCCGTGACCGCGCGGCACGAGGCGTTGCGCACCCGCGTCGTCGACACCGACGGCACGCCCGAGCAGCAGGTCCTCGACGAGGTGGCCGAGGACGTGGTGTCCGCCGAGGTCGCCGACGAGGAGGAGCTGCGCGCGTTCGTGCTGGCCGAGGTGGACGCGCCGTTCGACCTGGGCGCCGCCCCCCTGTTCCGGGTGCGGGTCGTGCGGGTCGGCCCCGGCGACACCGCCCTGGTGTTCAGCGCCCACCACATCGTGTGCGACGACCTGTCGCTCGGCCTGGTCGTCGGCGAGGTCGGCGAGGTGTACGCGGGCCGCGAGCTGCCGCAGACGGGCACCCAGTTCCCCGACTACGCGCACTGGCAGGCCGACCGGCTCGCCGACGGCGAGCGGCAGCGGCAGCTCGACCACTGGGCCGACCGCCTGGCCGGCGCGCCCGAGGTGCTCGACCTGGCGCTGGACCGGCCGCGCACCCCGCACCGCACGGTCGCCGGCGCGAGCCACCGGTTCACGGTCCCGCGCGCCCTGGCGGCGGGTCTCGCCGAGCTGACCCGCGCGCACGGCTGCACGACGTTCGCCGGTCTGCTGGCCGGGTTCGGCGTGCTGCTGTCCCGCCGCTCGGGCGCCGACGACCTGGTGGTCGGCGCGCCGACCACGCACCGGCCGTTCCCGGAGCTGGAGCGCTCGGTCGGCATGTTCGTCACCACGACCGCGCTGCGCCTGGACCTGTCCGGCGACCCGACCCCCGCCGACCTGCTCGCCCGCGCGCGGGCCACCGCGATCGACGCGCTCGACCACGCCGACGTCGCCTTCGACGAGGTCGCCGCCCGGGTGGCGCCGCGCCGCGACCTCGCGCACCACCCGCTGTTCCAGGTGATGCTGGTGCTGAACCGCGGCGGCGGCTCCGACACGTGGGGCGGGTTCCCGGCCGCGCCGCTGCCCGCGGACCGGGCGACCAGCCGCTTCGACCTGACCCTGCACGTGCGCGAGACCGACGGCGACTGGCCGGCGAACCTCGACTACAGCACCGACCTCTTCGACTCGGACACCGTGGCGCGGATGGCCGACCACCTGCTCGCGGTGCTCTCCGCCCTGGTGGAGCACCCGACCACCCGGCTGTCCGCGCTGGACACGTCCACGGCGGCGGACCGGGAGGCCGCGGCGGCGCTGAACGGCCCCGCGCCGGCCCGGTACCCCCACGTGCTGCCCCGGATCGCCGAGCAGGTCGCCGCCCACCCCGGCGCCACCGCGGTGCTGGACCTCGCCGACGGCTCGTCGCTCACGTTCGGGCAGCTCGACCGGCGGGCCAACCGGGTCGCGCACCTGCTCGCCGAGTGGGGCGTCGGCCCGGAGACGCCCGTGGGCCTCGCCGTGAAGGCCGGACCGGACGCCCTGGTCGGGCTGCTCGCCGTGCTCAAGGCGGGCGGCGCGTACGTGCCGCTGGACCCGGCGAACCCGCCCGCCCGGCTGGCCGGGCTGCTCGCCGACTGCGGCGCGCCCGTCGTGATCACGGCGCCCGGCGACCGGGACCGCTTCGGCGGGTACCGCGGCGCGCTGCTGGACACCACCGACGACGCGTTCACCGGCGAGGCCGACGCGCCGCCCGCCGTCGCGACCGCCGCGGGATCGCTGGCCTACGTCGTCTACACGTCGGGCTCGACCGGCGTGCCCAAGGGCGTGCAGGTGCAGCACGACACGCTGGCCAACCTGACCGGCTCGTTCGTCGACCTGCACGGGTTCGCGCCCGGCGGGCGCATCCTCATGGTGCCGCCGCTGAGCTTCGACGCCTCGGTGGGCGACGTGTTCCCCGCCTGGTGCTCCGGCTCCGCCGTCGTCGTGCACCCGGAGCCGGCGACGGTGGGCGGCGCGGACCTGCTCGCGCTGTGCGCCGAGCACGGCATCACCGCGGTCGACGCGCCCGCCGCGCTGTTCAAGCGGTGGGTAGCCGACCTCGCGGGCCTGTCCGGCCAGGACGTGGACCCCGGCCCGCTGACCACCGTGATGATCGGCGGCGAGGCCGTGCCGACCGCGACGGTCGCCGAGTGGGCCGCGCTCACCGGCGGCAAGGTCGGCCTGGTCAACCACTACGGCCCGACCGAGACCACGGTGTGCGCCACCACCCACCGCACGGTCGACGCCTCCGAGGTGGACCCGCGCGCCGCGACCCTGCCCATCGGCAGGCCGCTGCCGGGCGTGCGGGCGTACGTGCTGGACGGCGCGCTGCGACCGGCGCCGGTCGGCGTGCCCGGCGAGCTGCACGTCGGCGGCCTGGCACCCGCCCGCGGCTACCGGGGCGACCCGGCGCGGACCGCGTCGGCGTACCTGCCGGACCCGGTCGTGCCGGGCGGGCGCACGTACCGCACCGGGGACCTGGTGCGGCTGCTGCCCGACGGGACGCTGGAGTTCCTGGGTCGCGTGGACGACCAGGTCAAGCTGCGCGGCCACCGCATCGAGCCCGGCGAGGTGCGGGCGGCGCTGCTGGCGCACCCGGAGGTCGCCGAGGCCGCCGCGGCGGTGCGGGGGGACGTGCTGGTCGCCTACGTCGTGCTGCGGGCAGGCGGGACCGCACCGGAGCTGGACGCGCTGCGGGCGTTCTGCGCCGAGCGCCTGCCGGAGGCGATGCTGCCCGGCGCGCGCGTCGAACTGGACGCGCTGCCGCTCACCCGGCACGGCAAGGTGGACCTGGCCGCGCTGCCCGAGCCGGACGCGTCCGCGCGCACCGCGCCGTACGAGCCGCCGCGCACGCCGGTCGAGCGGACGCTGGCCGAGATCTGGTCGGAGGTGCTCGACGCGCCGCTCGTCGGCCGCCGGGACAGCTTCTTCGGCCTGGGCGGGCACTCGCTGATCGCCGCCGCCGTGCTGGCGAAGGTCCGCGCCCTGCTGGGCGTCACGGTGCCGCTGCGCGCCCTGTTCGCCACCGCCGACCTCGCCGAACTGGCCGAGGTGGTGGAGCAGGCCGCGGCGTCGGACCACACGTTCGCCAAGAAGTACCGCTCCGGGCTGCCGACCGTGCCGGAGATGAGGCTCGACGCCGTCCCGCCGGACGACGTCGCCCCGCACCACCCGGTCCGCACCGGCCCCGTCGAGCGCGTGCTGCTGACCGGCGCCACCGGGTTCCTCGGCGCGCACCTGCTCGGCGAGCTGCTGACCCGCACCGACGCCGAGGTGCACTGCCTGGTGCGGGCGGAGACGCCGACCGTGGCCGCCGCGCGCATCCGCGCCAACCTGCGCCGCGCCCACCTCGACGTGCCCGAGGAGCTGCTGGCGCGGGTCGTGCCCGTGGTGGGCGACATGTCCCGGCCGCTGCTGGGCCTGTCGGAGAAGGCGTTCGACGGCCTGGCCGAGAGCGTGGACGCGATCTACCACAACGGCGCGGTGATGAACTTCGTCCTCACCTACCAGTGGATGATGCCGCCGCACGTCGGCAGCACGGTCGACGTGCTGCGCCTGGCCACCCGGTACTCGACGAAGCCGCTGCACCTGATGTCCACGCTCGGCGTGTTCCTCGGCGCCGCCTACGACCGGCAGCGCATCACCGAGGCCGACCGCGCGGAGGACCCGACCGGCCTGGACACCGGCTACCACACCACCAAGTGGGTGGCCGACACGATGGGCGTGCTCGCGCGCGACCGCGGCCTGCCGGTGTCGGTCCACCGCATCGCGGCGATCGTGGGCGACGTGCGCACCGGCACGGCGAAGACCGAGTCGTACCTGAGCCGCCAGATCTCGACCTGCGCGCACGCCCGCGCCGTGCCGCGGACGAACGACGTGATCGACATGCTGCCGGTGGACCGGCTCGCCGCGGCCATCGCGGGCATCTCCGCGAACCCGGAGCTGCACGGCCGCGATTTCCACTACTACCGGGCCGACGGGTTCACCTACGCCGACCTGGGCGGCGTGCTGGCCGCCAAGGGCTACCCGAACCGGGTGCTGGAGTACCCGGAGTGGCGGTCGCTGATGCTGGAGAGCCCGGACAGCGCGTTCGGCCCGCTGGCGTTCGGGTTGACCACCACGCACCGGGCGCACCCGGTGTTCGACTGCACCGCGACCTGGGACGCCGCCCGCTCGTGCGGCGTCGAGTTCCCGCCCGCCGACGCCGAGATGATCGCCCGCCACGTCGACTACCTCGCCTCGGCGGGGGTCATGCCGGAGAGGTCCTGACCGTGCCGCTGCACCTGCCCCCGGACGACGGCCCGCCGTCGTTCCACGACATGCTCGCCGCCGCCGGCTACCGGGCGCTCACCGCGGGCCTGCGGCTGGGCGTGTTCGACGCCCTCGCCGACGGCCCCCGCTCGACCGCGGCGCTGGCCGACGCGCTCGGCACGGACCCGCGCGGCACCGCGCTGCTGGGCGACCTGCTGGTGTCGTTCGGCTACCTGCTCCGGGAGGGCGACGGCTTCGCCAACGCCCCGGCGACCACGTCGTGGCTGACCGGCGCCGGGTACACCGACGTGCAGAAGTTCTGGTCGGTCGTGCTGTTCGAGTCCTGGCAGGACCTGGAGGGCTCGGTCCGCACCGGCAAGCCCGCCCTGGACTTCTACGCCTGGCTCGCCGAGCGGCCCGACGTGCTGCGGCGCTTCCAGGGCATGCTGTCCGGGCACGCCGACCACATCGCGCCCGAGGTGGCGTCGACCGTGCCGGTGGGCGCGACGCTGCTGGACGTCGGAGGCGGGCACGCCACGCACGCGATCCGGTTGTGCGCGGCGCACCCGTCGCTGCGGGCGACCGTCGTCGACCTGCCCGAGGCGTTGGCCGTGGGCGGGGCGGCGGTGGCCGAGGCGGGCCTGGCGGACCGCGTCGAGCTGCGGCCCGGTGACTACGACGACCTCGACCTGGGGTCGGGCTTCGACACCGCGCTGCTGTTCAACGTCGTGCACGGCCGCACCGCGGAGGCCAACGAGCGGCTGCTGGCCCGGGTGGCCGACGCGCTGGCGCCGGGCGGGGCGGTCGTGCTGCTGGAGCACGACGAGCACGTGGACGACCCGGCGTCCGACGCGTTCGCCCGCGTGTTCAGCCTCAACCTGTTCCACGGCCAGGGCGGCCAGGTGTACTCGGCGGAGGAGATCGGCGGCTGGCTGACCGCGACCGGTTTCGACCCGCCGTCCGCGCACCCGCTGGCCAGTTCGCCGGGCCAGTCGCTGTTGGTGGCGCGCAAGCGCTGACCGGCCCGGCGGCGTCGACCGGTACCGCAAGGAACCGGTCGACAAGCGGGCCGCCGGCAGTAGAGTCGAACAGGAGATCAACTCCAGCGGAGGACGCGATGAAGCGCAACATCACCTGCCCCTGCGGCGAGCACATCACCGGGGAGAACGAGGACGACCTGGTGACCAAGACCCAGGAGCACCTCAAGGAGAACCACCCGGGCCACGACTACTCGCGCGACGAGATCCTGTTCATGGCCTACTGAGCGGTCCCGGCCCCGCGCCTCGGGGTGATCACCGATTCTCATCGAAGTGGTCGCGGGTGCTCCCGGTTCGTCCGTTTCCGGGAGAGGATGCGTCCTCCGAGGTGGTTTCGACGCAGAGACGCAGGTGGTCCCCGTGGATTCGGCACTGACGAGCGTCGGCCTCCCGGTCGCGCTGGCCGTGGTGATGTTCGGCCTCGGCCTGTCGCTGGTGGTGGGCGACTTCGCCCGGATCGCGCGGGAACCGCGCGCGGTGGCGGTGGCGCTGGCGACGCAGCTGGTGCTGCTGCCGCTGGTGTGCTTCGGCCTGGTCACGGCGCTGGGGCTGGACCCGCTGCTCGCGGTGGGCATGATGCTGCTGGCCGCGTCGCCCGGCGGGACGACGGCGAACCTGTTCAGCCACCTGTTCCGCGGCGACGTGGCGCTCAACATCACCCTGACGGCGGTGAACTCGGTGCTCGCCGTGGCCACGCTGCCGCTGGTGGTGAACTTCGCGCTGGCCTGGTTCGAGCCGATCGGCGGCGGCGGGGTGGGGCTGGAGTTCGGCAAGGTGGCGCAGGTGTTCGCGATCGTGCTGGTGCCCGTGGTGCTGGGCATGCTGGTGCGGCGGTGGTCGCCGTCGTTCGCGGAACGGGCGGACAAGCCGGTGCGGATCATCTCCGCCGTGGTGCTGTTCGCGGTGATCGTCGGCACGATCGTGGCCGAGCGGGAGAACATCGGGATCTACCTGGCGGACGTCGGTGTGGTGGCGGTCCTGTTCTGCGCGTGCAGCCTGGCGGCCGGGTACTTCGTGCCGCGGTGGGCGCGGGTGGGCAGGCGGCAGGCCGTCGCGTCCGCGTTCGAGGTCGGCATCCACAACAGCACGCTGGCGATCACCGTGGCGGTGACGGTGCTGGGCAGCGAGCAGCTCGCGGTGCCGGCGGCGGTGTACGGCGTGGTGATGTTCCCGCTCGCGGCGGCGGCCGGGTACCTGCTGACCCGCGTCGGGGACCCGGTCGCGCAATGACCGTCGGGACGATCCGACACGAATGTCGCAGCGGTGAACCCACTTTTGAGGGGTTGACACTCCCCCGCGAGGGTGAGACTGACCGGTAGGCCGAACCGACCCCTACAAAGCGGAGTGTGACGCAGGAACGACATGTCACCCTTTCGTGCTCACTCCAAAGTGGCACGAAAGGAACAAAACTCACTATGCGTTTACCCCGCCGCAGACGCTTCACCGCACGTCCCAGACGGATCACCGCCGTGGCGGCCGCGACCCTGGTGGTCGCGGCCGGCCTGGTGGCGACCACCGCCCCGACAGCCGGCGCCGCCGTGCCGGCCGGTTTCACCGACACCCTGGCCATCGGCGGCCTGACCTCGCCGACCGCCGTCTCCTTCGCCCCCGACGGCAGGGTGTTCATCGCCGAGAAGAGCGGCCTGGTCAAGGTCTACGACTCGCTCGCCGACACCACGGCCACCACGTTCGCCGACCTGCGCCCGCAGACCCAGGACTTCTGGGACCGCGGCCTGCTCGGCATGGCCGTGGACCCGCAGTTCCCGGCGCGCCCGTACGTCTACGTCGCCTACACCCACGACGCGGCGCCCGGCGGCACCCACCCGCGCTGGGGCGACCAGTGCCCCACCCCGCCCGGCGCGACCGACCAGGGCTGCGTGGTCACCGGCCGGGTCTCCAAGCTGACCATGGGTGCCGGCGGCACGGCCACCTCGGAGCAGCCGCTGGTCACCGACTGGTGCCAGCAGTACCCCAGCCACTCGATCGGCACCGTCGTGTTCGGCCCGGACGGCGGCCTCTACGTCGGCGGCGGTGACGGCGCGAGCTTCAACTTCGCCGACTACGGCCAGGTCGGCAACCCGTGCGCCGACCCGCCGGGCGCGGCGGGCACCAACCTGACCTCGCCGACCGCGCGCGGTGGCGCGCTGCGCTCCCAGTCGATCCGCCGCCCGGCGGGCGAGCCGGTGAGCCTGGACGGCTCCATCGTCCGCATCGACCCCGACACCGGCGCGGGCCTGCCCGGCAACCCGTTCGCCGCGCACGCCGACCCCAACGCCAAGCGGATCATCGCCCACGGCATGCGCAACCAGTTCCGGTTCGCGTTCCGCCCGGGCACCGACGAGCTGTGGGCGGGCGACGTCGGCTGGAACACGTGGGAGGAGATCAACCGGATCGCCGACGTGAACGACGCGACGGCGGAGAACTTCGGCTGGCCCTGCTACGAGGGCGGCGGCCGCCAGGGCGGCTACGACGGCGCGAACCTCGACCTGTGCGAGTCGCTCTACACCGGCGCCGGCCAGACCGCGCCGTACTACGCCTACAACCACTCGGCGAAGGTGGTCGCCACCGACCCGTGCCCGACCGGCGGGTCGTCCATCTCCGGCATCGCGTTCGAGTCGACCAGCAACTACCCGGCCGCCTACGACGGCGCGCTGTTCTTCTCGGACAGCTCCCGGGGCTGCATCTGGGCGATGCAGACCACCGCGGGCCAGCCCGACCCCACCAAGCTGGTGCCGTTCGTGACCGGCGTGAACGTCCCCGTGCAGATCACCACCGGCCCCGGCGGTGACCTGTTCTACCTCGCGCTGGGCGCGGGCCAGCTGCGCCGCGTCGGCTACCCGACCGGCAACCGCGCGCCGACGGCCGTGGCGACCGCGACCCCGCAGTCCGGCCCGGCGCCGCTGGCCGTGCAGTTCAGCGGCACGGGCTCGACCGACCCGGACGTCGGCGACACGCTGAGCTACGCGTGGGACCTGGACGGCGACGGCCAGCACGACGACTCCACCTCCCCCACGCCCACCCGCACCTACACCTCGGCCGCGACGGTCGCGGTGGGCCTGCGCGTGAGCGACCAGGCGGGCGCGTCGGGCACCACGACGGTCGCGGTCACCGTCGGCACCCCGGTCTCCCAGGACCCGGTCCCGGTGATCGACGCGCCGACCGCGCCGCTGAACTGGGTGGTGGGCCAGGACGTGCCGTTCTCCGGCCACGCCACCGACGCCCAGGACGGCACCCTGCCCGCGTCCGCGCTGAGCTGGAAGCTGAGCATCCAGCACTGCGCGACCAGTGGCGGGTGCCACGAGCACGTGGTGCAGAACTGGACCGGCGTGGCGTCGGGCTCGTTCACCGCCCCGGACCACGAGTACCCGTCCTACCTGGACCTGACGCTGACCGCGACCGACTCGTCGGGCCGCACCACGAGCACGACGACCAAGCTGGACCCGCGGACGGTGAACCTGACGTTCACGTCGAGCCCGAGCGGTCTCCAGCTCAGCGTCGGCGGCACGGCCCAGGCCACGCCGTTCACCCGCACGGTCATCGCGGGCTCGAACAACTCGATCAGCGCGCCCAGCCCGCAACCGGGTCCGCTCGGCCTCGGCTGGCGCTACCGCGACTGGTCGGACGGCGGCGCCCAGACCCACAACATCACCGCCCCGGCCGCGGCCACCACGTACCAGGCCAGGTACAACCTCTGCCTGTGCTGACCGCGTGACGCCGTGACGGCCGGTCGCCCCACCGGCGACCGGCCGTCACGTTCCTCCGGGAGCGGGATCAGACCGCGGAGGCCGGGAACCTCTCCCACACGCGGTGGGCCGGCAGCAGGCCCTGGAGCTGCTCCAGGGCCTGCGCGGCGGTCTCGGTGACCACCACGCCGGGCTCGCCGGGGACCAGGCCGGCCTCGGCCAGCGCGGTCGGCCCGGTGCCCCAGGCGACGACCGCCTTCGCGTGGCGGTAGACCTCCTGGAGCATCAGGACCACGCGCGGGTCGACGGTGAGCGACGGGGCGCCCGCCTTCGCGTCGCGCTGCGGCAGCGCGTCCGGGGCGGGTGCGGGCGCGCTCGCCACCAGGAGCGCGTCGAACTCCACCGAGCGCGCGGTGAGGAAGGTGCGCTGGGCGACCAGGCCGTCCGCCAGGGTCCCGCCCCGGGCGGCGATCAGCAGCGGCACCATGCCGGCCGCCGAGATGGACTGGCGCAGCGCGTGCAGGTCGGCCAGCCCGTCCGGGTCGTCCGCGTCGACGACGATGCCGATCATCCGGCCGTCCGCGGGCCACTCGCCGCCGAGCTGGGACAGCGCCGGGCTGGGCGTCACGTCCGCCGGCACCTCGGTGGGCTCCGGCGCGGGCAGGCCCAGGCCCTGGGCCACCTTCGCGCACAGGTCGGCGTCGACGTTGGCGAGCACGCGCAGCTCGCGCTCCTTGACCGCCTGCTCGTAGCACTTGCCCAGCTCGAACGTGAACGCCCGCACGATGTGCTCGCGCTCCACCGGCGTCATGCTCCGGTAGAACAGGCGGGCCTGGCTGAAGTGGTCGTCGACGGTCACGTGCGCGCGGCGTTCCTTCACCGACTCCGCCACCGGCTGCGGCACCTCGACCAAGGCCCCGGTGTCCGCGCCCGCGAAGAACGGGCAGCCGCCGTCGAGCGTGTTCGGCTTGTACGGCGCGACGCCGCGGTGCACGGCGTGCTGGTGGAACCCGTCGCGGAACATGTCGTTGACCGGGACGTGCGGCCGGTTGATCGGGATCTGGTTGAAGTTCGGCCCGCCCAGCCGGGAGAGCTGCGTGTCCAGGTAGGAGAACAGGCGGGTCTGGAACAGCGGGTCGTCCGTGACGTCGATGCCGGGCACCAGGTTGCCGAGGTGGAAGGCGACCTGCTCGGTCTCGGCGAAGAAGTTCGTGGGGTTGCGGTTGAGGGTGAGCACGCCGATCGGCTGCACCGGCGCCAGTTCCTCGGGCACGATCTTCGTGGAGTCCAGCAGGTCGATGCCCTCGAAGGTCTGCTCCGGGGTGTCCGGGAAGACCTGGATGCCCAGCTCCCACTGCGGGAACGCGCCCGCCTCGATGGCGTCGTACAGGTCGCGCCGGTGGAAGTCCGGGTCCACGCCGCCGATCATCTGCGCCTCCTCCCACGTCAGGGAGTGCACGCCGAGCTTGGGCTTCCAGTGGAACTTCGCGAGCGCCGTCCCGCCCTCGGCGTTGACGAGCCGGAAGGAGTGGACGCCGAAGCCCTCCATCATGCGGTAGGAGCGCGGGATGCCGCGGTCGGACATGTTCCACAGGACGTGGTGCGTGGCCTCGGTGTGCAGGGACACGAAGTCCCAGAACGTGTCGTGCGCGCTCTGCGCCTGCGGGATCTCGCGGTCGGGGTGCGGCTTGGCGGCGTGGATGATGTCCGGGAACTTGATGCCGTCCTGGATGAAGAACACCGGGATGTTGTTGCCCACCAGGTCGAACGTGCCCTCGGACGTGTAGAACTTCGTCGCGAAGCCGCGGGTGTCGCGCACCGTGTCGGCGGAGCCGCGCGAGCCGAGCACGGTGGAGAAGCGGACGAAGACGGGCGTGGTGACGCCCTCGTCGAGGAACGCGGCCTTGCACACGTTCGTGGCGTTGCCGTAGCCGACGAACACGCCGTGCGCGCCCGCGCCCCGCGCGTGCACCACCCGCTCGGGGATGCGCTCGTGGTCGAAGTGGGTGATCTTCTCCCGCAGGTGGTGGTCCTGGAGCAGCGTCGGGCCGCGCCGGCCCGCCCGGAGCGAGTGGTCCGTGTCGTGCAGGCGCGCGCCCGTCGACGTCGTCAGGTACTCGCCCTGCTGCTCCCGCACGTCGGCATCGGCGCCGGTGCGGGCGCCCGTCGCCGTGCGCGTCTCCGGTGATCCCTGGTCCGCCTTGCGCGGGGGCGCCGGCTTCGGCCCGGTGGGCTCCTCCAGCGGGGGCGGCGCGCTGCCCGGCGCGCCCGGGATCGGCGGCGTCGCCAGGTCGGCGACCTTCTCCACCGCCTTCTCCAGGGCGTCCTTCACGACTTTCGCGGGCTTGATCGGGTCCACGTACTCCTCCTCGTCGGCAGTCCTCCCGCGACTACCCGGCGCGGCGCGGCGCTACACGTGACGATCACCGGCGGCGGCGAGCGCGTCGTCGAGGGTGTCGTGGAGGGCCAACTCCCGTTGCAGGCCCACGAGGGCGAGGGTTCGCCGCACGATGGGCGCGGTGACCACGCGCAACGTGGCACCGGCGGCCCGGAGGCGCTGGTGCGCGGTGAGGAGGGCCTCGATGCCGGGCGAGGAGAAGAACCCGATCCCGGCCAGGTCCGCGACCACGGTGCCGCCGGCCGCGGCGCGCCCGGCCAGCTCCAGCAGGGGGTCGCGCAGCGCGGCGACCGTCACGGTGTCGATCTCGCCACTGACGGCCAGGACGACGACGTCGTCGTCCAGCCGGCGTGTGGTGGTGCTGAGTTCCGCGCCGCCTGATGGTGCCATTCCACCCGTCCTGGTCGGTTCGTGGGGAGACCAGCAGAGCACACCGCGCCCGGGTCGGCATGACGGGTGCGAGCCGACCCGGCGCCCCTGTCGCGGGGCCGGTCCGTCCGGGGCCCGCTCACAGGGCGGCGCTCACAGGGCGATGAGCCCCGCGTTCGTGGGGCGGAAGCCGCAGCTGTCGAAGTAGAACGCCTTGAGGTGGTCGTCGAAGTCCACGTGCAGCCACTCGCAACCCGCCTCGCGGGCGCCGGTGGCGGCGCGGGCGACCAGTTCCCGGCCGACGCCCCGCCGTCGCTCGGGGCCGGCGACCAGCGTGTCGAGGACGAACGCGTGGGCCGCGCCGTCCCACGCCACGTTGACGAACCCGACGAGGTCACCCGCGCGGCGGGCGCACACCCAGCCGAGGCTGTGCCGGGTGACCTGGCCCCACCAGTCGTCGTCGGGCAGGACCGGGTGGTCGAAGCCCTCCGCGTGCAGGACGTCGACCTCGTGGTTGTCGAACCGCCCCCGCCACTCGTAGTCGATCATCCGGAAAGCCTAGCCGGCCCCGTCGCATCAGCCCTCCGGCCGATGTCGAACTCCGGACCTCGGGCCGATCCCCAGCGCGGCTCCGGCCGGCAGCGTGGTCGCCATGGCACACCACTACTCCTTCCCCGGCCGCCTGGTCGGGGCGACCGCCATGGTGCTCGGCCCGCTGCTGCTGCTCACCGCGACGGTGCTCCGCCTGCCGTTCCACCACTTCTTCCCGCAACAACTGACGGCCGTGGCAGAGCACCCGGCGCTGATGGCCAGCGCGCACACGGCGGCACTGGCGGGCACCGTGCTGCTGGTGCCCGCGGTCCTGGTGCTGGCCCACGACATAGGCCGGCTGAGACCGGTCTGGGCCACGTGGGCCGCCGGGCTGGTGCTGGTGGGCGTGACCGAACGGATCTTCCACGCCGGTGTCGACCAGGCGGCGCACGGCCTGGTCCGGCGGCACGGGGCCGAGTTCGCCACCGACCTGGTCGCGCGGTCGTACGGCGACCTGCACCTGTTCAGTTTTCTGTCGTTCACGATCCTGCTCGGCTGGCCGGTGCTCGCGTTCGCGGCGCACCGCACCGGCGCACTGGGCGGCGGCCGGTTCGCCGTGGTGCGCGCCGTTGCCCTGGGTGCGACGTCCCTCTTACCGCTGGGCGTCCTCAAGGGAACCGAGATCATGTCCGTGGTAGCCGTGATCGGCCTGTGCGTGGCCCTCGTGCCCGGCGGCGTGCGACTGGTCAGGGGCGCTCCGCGCCCGACTCGCCGCTCGGTCCTGATGCTGTTGGCCACCGTGCCGGTACTGGGAGCTTTGGGGGTGGTGAGCACGCTGGGGTAGGCGGTGCTCCGAGGATCGCCGATCGACGCGTTCGGTGGTGCGGGTGCGAGGTGGTCCGCGGTGGGCGCAGGTGGACGGGGCACGTGGTCGGCGCAGGCCGGTCAGCACAGGCCGGTGAGTTCCTTCACTCGGGACCGGTCCGGGCGTCCGGCGCGCAATGCCGCGTCGAGGGTCGGGTACGGGCGCAGCTCCGCGTCCAGGCCGCAGATCCCGAACGGCCGCAGGACGTGCCGCTGTGAGGCGACCACGCGCAGCGCGACGCCCACCGACTCGGCGGCGGACAGGTCCCAGTACAGCTCGTTGAGCCCTGCCGCCGCGAAGAACCCGACACCGCGCAGGTCGATCACGACCGGAGCGGGCGGGGTGGCCAGGGCGAGGGCGATCCGCACCTCGCGCCTGATCGCGGGGGTGGTGGAGGCGTCCACCTCCCCGGTGACGCGCACGACGACGGCGTAGCCGTGCACCTCCCGCTCCACCCGGAGCTGGTCGTCGAACCGCTCGGCGATCGTCATGGCGGCCTCCTCGGGGGCGAAGAAGCAGTGGCTGCTGCTGAACCGCCTGCGTGGCCCCAGACCGTACGCTCCCGAAGGCGATTGCGCAGCTCCTGGGCACGAAAGTTGCCGTTCCTCCCCCGAGGCGATTGCATGGGGCCGGGCCGGACGCGTCACCTGTGCCCGGCCCGGTGGTCCCGCCGGTTAAAAAGCAGCCGGCGGGACCGTCATCGACTTGGCCGCGGCGTGCAGCCGTTCCAGTGCGCGGCTCACGCGGTTCCGGTGCGACCACTCCAGCCACCGCGCGGCACGGTCGGTCAGCTCGTCCACCGCGTCGTGCTCATCGGCGGTGGGCAGTTGCTCTCGCGAGCCGTGGAAGGTCGTCACGACCGCCAGGCACTCGCCTTCGGCGGAGAGCAGGGGTGTGCTCACGACGGCGTGCACGCCCAGCGCTCGCAGGTCGTCGATCGCGGTCGAGCCGGTGAAGAGCGGGTCGTCCGCCACCTCGGCGACCACGATCCTGGTCCGTCGCCGACGGGCCGCGTCCGCGGTCACGGCACCGGCGTCCCGCCACTCGGCCGGGGCGGTCGGGCAGGAATCGATGCCGGCCGGACCGACGCCGGAACCGCCACTGTCAGGACCCGCACCACCGGGACGGGCGCGCACGGCGTGGTCGACGCCGTTCAGATCGCCGCCTTCGACGAGCCGCACCTCGCCCGCCGCCGCCCGGGTGCGCTCCAGCACCGCGCGCAGCAGGTCGCGCAGCACGTCCGGCCGGGTGTCAGCGGCGCCGCCCCCCAGGTCCGCGCCGAACCCCGGGTCGGGGGCGGGCTCGGGCGGGGGCCACGGCTCGCGCGGCCGCGGGCGGGGCAGGTCGACCAGGGTTTCCGCCAGTTCCCGCATCCGCACGTTGCTCCGCTGGGACACCCTGCGCAGCAGGGTGAACGCGGTGTCCGCGTCGGCCAGCAGGTAGCGCTCCTGGAGCATCCCCAGCGCACGGGCGATGACGGGGCGACCCCCGAGCTTGGCGCGCAGGTCGCGGACTTCCCTGGCGAGCCTGAGCACCGTCGCGTCCGGGTGTCCGCCCACCACGTCGGACTGGGCTCCCAGCGCGCCGCCGACCGTGGGGTGCACGTCGACCACGTCCGGCAGCCGCTTGCCGCGCAGGACGCGGGCGACCGCCGGGTTGCCCGCCACGACCCTGAGCCGCCGGCCGGTGCCCGCCAGGTCGTCGGCCACGCCGAAGAGGGCGGTCACGCCTGCCCCCGACAGCAGCCGCACGCCGGTGAGGTCCACGACCAGGTCGCCGTGCCCCGCCTCGACCAGTTCGGCCAGCCTGGCCGACACGGTCGCGCTGGCCGCCGCGTCCAGCTCCCCGGACACCGCGACGACCTGGGCGCCACCTGCCACCGGCCCGGCCGGGGTGAGCGCGACGACGTCCACCCGGACCGCCGTCCCGTCGGCGGCGGCCTGGCGCGTCGTGCTCCGGTTCACCGTCGTGGCCACCTGTTCCATGCTGCCGGCGTCGGTGGGGCGCGCCGCGATGCCGGTGCGGGGTTGCTGCTACAGACCGCGCGTTTCACCCGTTCGGCGCACTACTGCGGCGTCCGGTCCGCGACGAGCCCTTCGAAGTACGGCTTCATCGACGGATAGTAGTCGTCGAACAGCGGCAGCGGGGTGCCGTCGCGCGAGGCGACGAACATGTCCAGGTAGTACTCCCAGCCCGGTCCGACCTCGCCGATGCCCTCCTCGGTGTCCAGGTGGTGCACGAGGCTCAACTCCGTCACGCCGTCCACTTCGGACAGCAGCACCTCCAGCCGCCAGGTGCCCGCCTCGTCGACCGTGGACACGGCGAGCCTGCGCGGCGGGTCGCACACGTCGATGCGCACCTCCATCCAGGGCTGGTCCTCCTCGTGCGCCATCCGCACCCGGACCGTGCGGCCCGGGGCCCCGTCGCCCTCCCAGGGGCCGAACCACCTCGCCGTGCGCTCGGGCTCGGTGAGGCCGGCCCACACGTCGTCCGCGAGCGCGCGGAAGGTGCGGGTGATCACCAGGTCGCCGGCCCCGTCGGCGCGGAGGAGTCGACCGGTGGCCGACGGGGTGGGGCGGGGACGGGTCATGCGGTGTTCTCCTCGGGGTGTTCGGCGCGGCGTTCCCGCCGGGTCCGGTGGATCTCGGTTTCCAGGGCGTCGAGGTGGTGCGCCCAGCCGGTGGGTCGGGTGAAGCCCGCGAGCCACCGGGTCAGGGGGGCGAGGTGCGACGCGTCGAGCACGTAGAACCGCTGCCTGCCGACGAGTTCGTCGCGCACCAGGCCGCTCTCGCGCAGCACCCGCAGGTGCCTGCTGACGGCCGGGCGGCTGATCGCGAACCGCTCGGCGATCTGTCCGGCCGACAGCCGCGCGTCGTCGCGGAGCATCTCCAGGATGGCGCGCCGCACGGGGTCGGCCACGGCTCCCGCCACCTCGTCCACGACCCGAAGCGTAACCTGCTGGTTACGCTTCGGGCAACGGGTCGGCGGATCGGGACTCCAGTGCCCGTCGGACTCCAGTGCCCGTCGGGCCTCAGTGCCCGTCGGACGTCAGGCGAGGCCGTCCAGGAACGCGGTCAGGGCGCGCCGGTACGGCTCGACCGTGGTCAGGTCGGCGTGCTCGTCCGGGCCGTGCTGCCCCTCCCCCCGCACGCCGAAGATCACCGCGTCCACGCCGTGCTGGTGGTAGAACCGGGAGTCGGCCGCGCCGTGCTTGCGCAGCAGCTCGCCGGAGTGGCCCTGCGCGCGGGCCGCCTGCTGGAGCGCACGCAGGTCGGGTGAGGCGGGGTCGACGCGGTGCGGCGGCTCCACGCGGTCGACGTGCGCGGTCACACCGGGCGGGCACAGGGCGGTCAGGTGCGCGGCGACCTGGTCGGACGTGCGGCCGGCGAAGTCCGCGTCCTCTGCCGGGAAGCGGATGTCGAGCCACGCGGTGGCGTCGGCCGGGACCTGGTTGAGCGCCTCGTTGCCGGTGGTCACGCGGGCGACGTTCACCGTCGTGCGCCACTCCTCCCGCTCGGCCACGGGGTAGGCGGCGAGCACGCCGTCCACCGCCCTCATGACCTTGAGCAGGGCGTTGTCCCCGGTCCACTGGTAGGCGGCGTGCGCGGCACGGCCGGTGGCGCGCAGCCGGGCGACGACCAGGCCCTTGGACTCGGCCACCACGCACAGCCCGCTGTGCTCGCCGATCACCACGAAGTCCGCCGTCACACCCTGTTCGAGCTGGTGCAGGGTGCCGTGGTGGCCACCGACCTCCTCGTCGGTCACGAGCTGGAGCCCGAGCGGGTAGGGCAGGCGCTCCGCGCGGTCGCGGAACACCTCCGCCAGCACGAGCGCCGACAGCTTCATGTCCTGCGCGCCGCGGGCGAAGAGCCGGTCGCCCTCGCGGCGGGGCGTGAACTGCTCGTCGTCGCCGGGCACCACGTCGAGGTGCGCGTTGAAGAGCACCCGGAAGTGTGGTCGTGGACCGGCGGTGCGGACCAGGGCGCCGGGCTTGCCGCCCGAGTCGAACCGCTCGACGGTGAAGCCGGGGCCCACCACGTCGAGCACGAGGTCGAGCGCGCGGCGGAGGTCGTCGGGCCGGTCTGCGGTCGAGCGGATGCCGAGCAGCTCCCCGGCGCGGTGCGGCAGGTCCATGCGCCCCATCGTGCCGGGACCAGCCGGTGTCCGGCACGGTGCGATCAGCCCGCGTCCGACACGGCGTGCGCGCCCTCGGCGGGGGCGGGGCAGCGCGGCCGGGCGCGCAGCTCGACGACGCCGACCACCAGCGCGAGCGCCACCACGACGGCCGCGCCGCCGATCGCGACCAGCGCGGCCTCCCCGAAGTCCTGGCCCGTGCCGCTGAGCACCGCGTAGAACACGCCGGCCAGCGCCGCCGTGCCGACCGCGGACCCGATGCGCTGCCCGGTCTGGAGCGCGCCGCCTGCCGCGCCCGCCATCGACACCGGCACGTGCCGCAGCGTCAACGTCGTGTTCGGCGAGATCACCCACCCGCCGCCGATGCCGCCGATGAGCAGCGCGGGCGCGACGGCCCAGCCCGCCAGGTGCGCGGGCGCGAACCGCAGCACCAGGGCCGTGGCCACGAGCCCTACCGTGACCAGGCTCAACCCGGTCACGGTGAGCTTGCGTCCCCAGGTCTCGACCAGCCGGCCACCGATCACCGCGGACGCCGCGGAGCCGACCGCGAACGGCGTCACGGCCAGGCCGGACTCCAGCGGCGTGTAGCCGAGGCCGGTCTGGAAGTACAGCGCGAACACCAGCCAGATGCCGCTGAACCCGACGAAGTAGACCAGGCCGAGCAATGCGCCCGTGCCGTAGCCGGGCGTACTGGTGAACAGGCGGACGTCCAGCAGCGGGCTGCCGTCGCGCGTGGCGATCCTCCGCTCCCAGCGCACGAACAGCACGAGCAGCGCCGCGCCGAGCGCGAACAGCCACCACAGCTCCGCCAACCCGCCCGCCTCGGCCAGCACCAGCGGCAGCATCACGGCCAGCACGCCCGTGCCGAGCAGTGCCGCGCCGAGCAGGTCGAGCTGCCCGCGCGACCCCTTGCGGCCCCGGGGCAGGAGGCGGGCGGCGAGCACCAGGGCGAGCACGCCGATGGGCACGTTGACGTAGAAGATCCAGCGCCAGCCCTCGTCCTCCCCCGCGACGGCGAGGATGACACCGCCGACGACGGGGCCGACCGCGGTGGAGATGCCGACCGTGGAGCCGAAGAAGCCGAACGCCCGCCCGCGCTCGGCGCCGCGGAAGAGCTGCTGGATCAGCGCCGAGTTCTGCGGGGCCAGCGCACCGGCCGACACGCCTTGGAGGAGGCGGGCGACGATCAGCACCTCGGTCGTCGGCGCGACCCCCGCAAGGGCGCTGAACAGGACGAACCCGCTGAGCGCGCAGAGGAACACGGTGCGCCGGCCGATGGCGTCGCCGAGCCGCCCGGCGGGCACCAGCGCGAGGCCGAACGCGAGTGCGTAGCCCGACACGACCCACTGCACGCCGACGGGCGACGTGCCGAGGCCGTGCTGGATCGACGGCAGCGCGACGGACACGATGCTCACGTCGAGCAGGCTCATGAACCCGGCGACCAACGTGACGGTGAGCGCCTTCCACCGGCGCGGGTCGGGCTCGTGACCGCTGCTCATCACCTTTTCCTACCCGCAGCGGGCCGTGCCTGCACCACGGCGTGTGATCGGGTGACGGACGGGACGCTTGATCACCCGCGGACCGGGATACCCCGGGGTATGGACACGACGCAGCTGGAGCAACTCCGCGGTTTCATCCTCGACGGCCTGGCCGACGACGAGGAGCGCGTGGCGCGCGGTGACGCGCCCCTGTTGGCCGACGCGGAGGCCCGTGGCCGGTTCCGCGTCCTGCGCTCGGACGACGGCCAGGGCTTCCTGCTCGTCCCGGGCGACCTGTCGGAGGAGGAGGACGGCGTCCCGGCGTCGCACGAGGAGAAGCTCCGCGCGCTGCGCTCGGAGGTGGAGAACACCGACTCCGGGGACGTGCTCCAGCTCGTGGCGTCGGCGTACGAGGGGCGCCACGGCTGGCTGGAGGAGTGGCGCGCCGCCACCCCGTGACGTCAGCGACCGCCGGGCTGCGGGGCCGGCACCGGCCGGGAGGCCGGCCTCGGGACAGGCACCGATCGGGGGTGGCCCAGGTTGTCGCGCAGCAGCGCCTGCGACTCGGCCACCCCGATCGGTCCCTCGGGCAGCCTGCCGTCCTCGGCGCGCAACCGCGACAGGGCCTCGTCCATCGCCGCGTGGGCGGCGAACAGGCACGGGGTGCTGTAGATCGCCACGCCCACCCCCAGGTCGGCCGACTCGGTCAGCGACAGGGCCGGTGACCGACCGCCCGCGATCTGGTTGAACACGACCGGCTTGGGTGCGGCCGCGCGGGCGATCCGGCGCAGGACCTCAGCGGACGGCACGCCGTCGACGAGGACCGCGTCGGCGTCGGTCGCGGCGAGGGCGGCGGCGCGGCGCAGCATCTCCGCCTCGTCGGTGGCATCGGTCCTGGCCACGACGACGAGGTCGGTGCGGGTGTCCAGGACCGCGGTCAGCTTGGCCAGGTAGTCGGGCAGCGGCAGCACCTGCTTGCCGCCCACGTGGCCGCAGCGGCGGGGGCGGCTCTGGTCCTCCAGCACGACGCCGGACGCCCCGACCTGCTCCAGCGCGCGCACCACGTGGCACGCGACCTCGACGTCGACGTACCCGTCGTCGATGTCGACCAGCAGGTGGTGGTCCGGGAACGCGAGCCGCAGCCGCTGCACGAACCCGATCACGTCGGGCCAGGCGATGAACCCGATGTCGGGCAGCCCGTAGTGGGACGCGGCGAGCCCGAACCCGGACACGAACAACGCGTCGTAGTGCCGTGCCGCGACCGAGGCCGACAGCATGTCGAACACCCCGACCACCGGTGTCGTGCCGTCGGACGCCACCGCCGCGCGCAGAGCCTCGCCGTGTGCCATGGGCGGAACGTTGCCACCGGCCGCCGCGCGGGGTCGAGGTATCGGAAGAATGATCCACTGACACGTCCGAGTCCCACCGCGCAACACCGCCGGGGCAACACCGCCGGGGCAACACCGGGTGGCCGCCGCGCGCGCGGCGTCGTGCGGCGGCCACGTGATCGGCAGCGGTATCGCCCCTTCCCTGGATCGACGCGATGCAGTGATCACTGGACCTCTTGGAGGCGGTCCACCTCGTGTCTACCTGGTGCGATGTCCGTTCGGGCCGACGTTGACCGCATCGGCGGACGCCCACCGGCCGGTCAGGTGACGACCACTCGCCCATGACGAACCGTGACCTCGTCACCGCACGTCGCGCCCGTGCTTCTGGCAGGCTCCCTCACGTCGCGGTGAGCGCCGCGCGGGAGGAACGGGGAGACGTGAGCGCTGGAGACCGCCGCTGGGGCGACCGCGGCGAGGCCATCGGACGTGGAGTGACGTGGCTGGCGCGGTGGAGCACCCGCGTGGCGCTGGCCGCACTGGGGTTCGTGCTGCTGTGGTGGCTGATCGGCAAGCTGTGGGTGGTCGTGATGCCGGTGCTGCTCGGCCTGCTCATCACCACCGTGCTGTGGCCGCCGGCGCGGTGGCTGCGCGGCCGCGGCCTGCCGCCGGCCCTGGCCGCGTCGGTCGTGCTGCTGGTCGGCCTGGGCGTGCTGGGCGGCGTGGTCGCGCTGATCTCGACGTCCATCGCCTCCGGTGTGCCGGAGATCGCCGAGAGCGCCACCAAGGCCCTCCAGCAGGCCCGCGACTGGCTGTCCGGGCCGCCGTTCAACCTCGCCGACAGCAAGCTGGACCAGCTGATCGACCAGGGCGTCGACCAGCTCCAGTCCAGCGTCGGCACGATCGCCAACGGCCTGCTCACCGGCGTCGGCACGGTGACCTCCGGCCTCGTCACCGGTGTCCTGGCGCTGCTGCTGGCGTTCCTGTTCGTCAAGGACGGCCCGCGGTTCACGCCGTGGCTGCGCGGTGTGGTCGGCGAGCGCGCGGGCGGGCACCTGACCGTCGTGCTGGAGCGCGTCTGGACGACCCTGGGCGACTTCATCCGCACGCAGGCGATCGTGAGCCTGGTCGACGCCGTCCTGATCGGCATCGGCCTGGTGGTGCTGGGCGTGCCGCTGGCGGTGCCGCTGGCGGCGCTGACGTTCCTGGGCGGGTTCATCCCGATCGTGGGCGCGTTCGTCGCGGGCGCGCTGGCCGTGCTGGTCGCCCTGGTGAGCAACGGCCTCACCACCGCGATCATCATGCTGGTGATCGTGGTGGTGGTGCAGCAGCTGGAGGGCAACGTGCTCCAGCCGGTGCTCCAGTCGCGGAGCCTGCGCCTGCACGCGGCCGTCGTGCTGCTGGCGGTCACGGCGGGCAGCAGCCTCTACGGCATCGCGGGCGCGTTCCTGGCGGTGCCGGTGGTCGCGGCGGTCTCGGTGGTGATGCGCTACCTGGACGAGGTCATCCAGCGCGGCTCGGTGAGCGGCGCGAGCGAGCCCGTCGAGGCGGTCCCGGAAGGCGACCGGTCCGACGAGTAGGCGCCGGTCCCCGCGCGGTGGCTGCCACCGCGCGGGGAGCCCGGCAGGTACCCGACCCGGTCGACATCGGATCAGGTCAGCGTCGTGCCCGTCGGTCAGCGTCGTGCCCGTCGGTCAGCGTCGTGCCCGTCGGTCAGCGTCGTGCCCGTCGGTCAGCGTCGTGCCCGTCGGTCAGCGTCGGCGCAGCACGCGCGGGTCGGCGTCGAGGTCGTCGGCCAGCCGCAGGGTGATGAACTCGTTGTCGTCCGGTTTGCCGGGGGTGCGGCCCGACGACGACGGGAAGTTGTTGTCGTTGAGCACGGCGATGGTGCGGTCGTCCAGGATCACCACGTCCTCGATCGTGGTGAACGGGAACGTGAACCGCTCGCCGGACCCGCCGAGCCGGCGCGGGTCGGCGATGTCCAGCAGGTCGGCCACGAGGGTCTTGTCGAGCTTGCCGTCGCGGTCCCGGTCGCGCTTGTCGGCGAGGTAGACCTTCTTGGTGACGGCGTCCACGCCCTGCGCGCCGTCCCGCTCGATCACCAGCAGCCGGTTGCGGTCCACGGCGATCGCGTCGCCGATGGCGTGCTCGGGCTTGTCGAGCTGGTACGTCCACCTCGCACCGGTGTAGCGGCCCCGGGCGAGGTCGAACTCGTTGAGCCGCAACGACCCCGGCGCGTCACCGGCGACGGTTCCCTCCAGCAGCGCGTCGAGGGTGCGGCCGTCGGCGGACAGCGCCAGGCCCTCGAAGCCCTTGCTGCCGCCCAGGTTGGCGGTGCCCGCCGGGTTCTCCGGCGCGAACACGCCGGGCAGCGGCACGGGCGGCGCGAGCAGCCGGCCCGCGCGGTCGAAGTGCAGCAGGTAGGGGCCGAACTCGTCGCCGATCCAGTAGGTGCCGTCAGCGGCGCGCTGGATGGACTCCACGTCGAAGTCGGAGCCGGTGAGCACGCGATCGGGCCGGGTGAGCGCGAACGGCACGTGACCGTGCGGGTCGGTCAGCGTGGTCCCGCCGACCACGTCCACCGCGCCGGTGCGGAAGTCCGGCGCGAGGCGCTGCACGCGCAGGAGGAAGTCGGCGCTGTTGGCCTTGGTGCCGAAGCCGTTGTCCGACAGCACGTCATAGGTGCCGTCGGCGTTGCGCAGCACCCCGCTGAAGCCCTGCACGGGCTGGTCGGCGAACGGGGGCACGACGCCGTTGACCGGTGCGGTGCCCAGGGCCGCGCCGGACGGCTCGCTGCCCGGCACGAAGGTGAGCGCGGGCAGCGACGCGAACCCGGTCAGCGTGGCGCGGCCGGGGAGGTGGCGGTCGGTGGGCGACGCCGCACCGGGCACCGCCGCCGCCACCAGCGCGAGCGCGGCCAGGCCGAGGACCAGCGGTCTCCTCATGGTGTTCCGTTCTGCCGTGGCGCGACCCGTCGGGTCACGCGGTGGGCGGAACGCTAGGAGCCCGCGGTGAACGCCAGGTGGCGCGCGGCGTCACGGCCGGTGGAGCGGAGTGATCCGGTCGTTGCGCAGGTGCTGGTAGACCACGGAGGTGCGCACGTCGGCGACCTCGACGCGCTCGGTGAGCCGGTCCACGACGAAGGTGTAGAGGCTCTCGTTGTCCGGCACGGCGACGTGCAGCAGGAAGTCCTCGTCGCCGGTGAAGGGCTGGAGCTGATGCCGTGACGCGCTACCGGCCGCTCTCCGCCCACTTGCGCCGCGCGCTGCCCACGACACCGCGCAGCAGCAGCACGATCGCCACGCCGATCACGAGGTTGAGCACGGCGGTGAACGCCTTCGCCTCGGAGCTCACGCTCAGGCTGAGCGGCAGGACCACGGCGATCGCGGTGAGCAGGACCATGATCCAGGAGAAGAACCGGATGGCGTTCGGCGTGGTGGCCAGCAGCAGCTGGAGCAGCGCGGTGGCGCCGAGCGCGCAGGCGGCGGAGGTCAGGGCGTAGGTCAGGGTGTTGGCGTTGCCCCACACCCCGTCGCCCTTCGGCGCGAGCACGTCCACCCCCAGCAGACCTCGCGCGACGAGGATGCCGACGATCGCCAGCAGGCCTGTGACCAGGGCGGTGGCCACGCTGCCGGCCCACAGCGTGGCGGCGTCGAACCGGCGGCTCGGGTCGGGTGGCGCGACGGGCCGCCGCCGCGGCGGCGGCGGTTCCCGGAGCACGGCCGTCTCCGGCGGGACCTCGCGGAACGAGTCGCGCACGGGTCGCCGCGGCTCGGGGGGACCCGTCACGGGGTCGAAGCGGGTCGTCCGGCGTTCGTCAGCCATGTCCGCGAGTATCGGGCGGCCGCCGGCCCGGCGCGCGGCGGCGACGCCGATCAGGTGACCCCCTGAGGAGGTCGTCCCGACGCGGGTGCCTCCCGGCGTCGTTGCCGGGAGGCACCCGCGGGCGTGCCGCGGACCGGGTCAGCCCGCGTGCGCCTCGAACTCGGCGAGCTGGGCGGCGGGCCAGCCCGTGTTCGCGGTGAACGTCAGGCGCAGGTGGCGGTGGTTCGCGGTCACCGGGACGGTGACCCGGTTGCCGGACGCCGGGTCGAAGCGGTACCCGGTGGGGGCGACGAGCTGCGTGAACGCCGTGCCGTCCGCGCTGCCCGCGACCGAGAGGGTCTGGGTGCGGGCGGCCCAGGCGGCGGCCGGCGGGAGCGTGAGCACGAGCCGGTTCACGGCCGTGCGGCTGCCCAGGTCGACGGTGAAGGTCTGCGGGAACTGGTTGTTCGGGCTCTCCCAGTACGTGTTCGCGTCGCCGTCGACCGCGTTGGTCCCCGGCAGGCCGCCGACGCCCGCCGCCTGGACGGGCTTGCCGCGGGCCACGTTGCCGGTCGGCTGCGGCGTGGTGGTGGTCGTGGTGGTGGGCTGCGGGCCGGTCGTGGCGTACGCCTCCAGTTCGGCGAGCTGCCCGGCGGGCCATCCCGTGTTGCCGGTGAACGTCAGCCGCACGAACCGGTGCGCGCCGGAGAGCGGCACGGTGACCTGGTTGCCCGACGCGGGGTCGAAGCGGTACTGCGCCGAGCCGACCAGCTGGGTGTACGCCCCGCCGTCGGCGCTGCCCGACACGGACAGGGTCTGGGTGCGCGCCGCCCACTCGGCGGGCGGCGGCAGCCTGAGCACCAGGCGGCCCAGGTTCTCCGGCCCTCCCAGGTCGACGGTCAGGGACTGCGGGAACTGGTTGTTCGCGCTCTCCCAGTAGGTCCCGGGGTTGCCGTCCACGGCGTTGGACGCGGGGAAGCCGCCGGTGGCCGTGGTCGCGGTGACGGGCTTGCCCCGCGCCAGGTTCCCGCCCGGCTGCACCGACGTGGTGGTCGTCGTGGTGGTGGTCGTGGTCGTGGTGGTGGGAGGCGCGGTCGGGTCGGTGTGGACCGGCTCGGGCCACGGGCCGCAGTACGGCGTGCCGTCCCACCCGGAGTTGCCCGCGCCGCGGGTGATCCGGAACCCGCCCTCGCCCAGGCAGCTGTAGATCCCGGCCCGGCCGATGCCGGTCGCGGTGACGTTGGTGAACGACGCCGAGCCCGGCGACTGGAGCTGCACGCCGAACGTGCCCGCGCCGATGATGCGCACACCGTCGAAGTGCACGTTCGTGATGGTGCCGCTGATGAACTGGATGGCCTCGTAGTTGCTGTCCACCAGGTCGGTGTCGGTGACGTCGACGCGGCCGTTCATCGCGCCGTCGCGGGCGTCGAACCACAGCGCGCCCACCCCGAACTGCCAGTTGGAGTCGAGCACGCCGGCGCGCAGGGTCGTGTTGCGCGACAACGTGGTCGTGCCCGACAGCGGCACGGAGGAGAACCGGTTGCCGACGTGGATGCCGCCGCCCTGGTCCTGGGTGTCGGCCACGACGTTCTCGGTGGCGGTGTTGTCGCGGCCGCCGTAGATCGCGATGCCGTTGGCCTTCATCGGCACGACCACGGTGTTGCGGCGGATCGTGTTGGAGTGGTCGGCCTGGTGCTCCGACCAGAGCGCGATGCCGTCGTCGGAGATGTTGCGGAACAGGTTGTGCTCGACCAGCACGTTGCTGACGCCGCGGTGCAGGTTCATGCCGTCGGCGAGCTGGTCGACGACCCGGTTGTGCCGGATGGTCAGGCCGTCGAACGGCCCGTCGAGCCACATCCCGACCTTGGTGTGCTGGAGGAACATCCCGGAGATCACCGAGCCGCCGCCCAGCGCGCCCCCGATGGCGTTGGTCTGGTCGCAGTCCACGCGATCGGTGACCTCGCCGATGATCGCGAAGTCGTGCAGGCCGACGCGGGTGCTGACGCCCGGGTTGCCGCCCTGCCCGCACGACGAGGGCTCGCCGAGGCCGTAGAAGCCGACCCGGGCGCCGGTGACGACGCTGTGCCAGTGGCCCGCGCCGCGCACGGTCACCCGGTCGACGGTGACGTGCCTGGTGACGGTGAAGCGGCCGGCGGGGATCCACACCTCGCGGTCCTGCGCACGCCCCGCCGCGACGGCGGCGTCGAACGCGGCGCTGTCGTCGGTGCCGTCGTTCGGCGTGGCGCCGTGGTCGGTGACGGAGACCGAGTTCGCCGGGCGCGTGGCGGCGGGCGCGACGAGCTCGAAGTCGGCGAGGTCGATCGTGTAGGACGGCGCGTTGTCGCCGGCGTCGACCTGGAGGCGGACCTTGGCGCCGGCCTGGAGGGTGCGGCCGAACAGCGCGCGGGTCGAGTCGTAGAGGTGGTGCGGCTTGCCCTGGTTCGGGTCGTTGGCGTACGGGTAGCCGCCGTAGCGCCAGGCGTACTTCGAGGTGAGCGTGAGGCTCGTCGACCTCTGCCCGTCGAGGTAGAGCGAGAGCGGGGCGGTGATGCCCGCGCCGCCGTTGCCGTCCGGGACGCTGTAGCGCAGGTCTATCGAGTTCGCGGGCTCGGTCAGGGTGAACTCGACGTAGCGGCCCTGGCCGGACAGGGTGACCGCGCGGCGGCCGGACGCCTCGCCCTCCAGCGTGCCCTGGCGGCGACCGGGGCCGATCTTCGTGCCGTTCGTGGCGGCGTTCTCGGCTTCGTGCTCGACGAACGGCACGTCCGCGCCGCGGCCGACGACGTCGAACGGCGAGGTGGGGACGGCGGCGGCGACGGGGGCGGACGACGCCTGCGGTGCGGCGGCGACGACGAGCGCGGTGAGCAGGGAAGTGGCCACCGCCGCCGCGCCGAGCGCCAGGTGGCGCCGGTGGGTGGGGTCGACTCGCATGGGTTCAGCCCTTCGTTGGACGGGACCCCTGACTGCGGGCAGGGATGCTCCACGCGGCCGTTGAGCAGGGACGTCACGCCGCGTGGTGTGGCGCACACCATAAGCGCGCCGCACAGCCGACCGCAAGATGTCTACCGAATCGCGCAAAAAGTTGACTGACCTTGTAGGCGCGTCATAGGCGCAGCAGTGCGGTGAGCGCGTCGGCGGTGTCGTGGGAGGTCCGGTCGGGCGCGGGCCACTCCGCCGGCCAGGGCCGACCGTGGCCGACCCACCACGTGCGGAAGCCCGCGCGCCCGCCGCCCACCACGGCCGGGTCGGGCTTGCGCCCGCCCGCCTCGCCCGACGCGCACCAGCCGTCCAGGTGCTCGGCCAGGCCGGTGCGCCGCAGCCCGGCCCCCTGGTTGTCCGGCTCGCCGTTGGTCACCACGCCGATCCGCCACCCGGCCGCCCACACCGCGAACGCGCCGGCGAGGTCGAGCAGGACGAGGCTCAGTACGCGCCCGCCAGCTTGCGGTGGTCCCACGAGACCACCGAGGTCGGCGTGAACCGCAGCCCGACGCGCTTGACCGCCTGGGCGGCGACGAACGCGTCCAGCTCCGGGCCGCTCTGCCCGGCGTAGCGGGCGGCCACGGCACCGCCGATGCGGGCCACCTCGGCCCGCTCCTCGACCAGCCGCACGTCGCACTCCATCGTGACGCCGCGCAGCTCCTCGTAGCTCTCGCCTGCCTCCAACTGGAGCGTCGCCTCGGGCGTGCGGCGCAGGTTCGCCACCTTCTGCGAGGCGCGGTAGGTCCAGGCGAGCAGCTCGCCGTCCTCGACCGCGAACCACAGCGGCACGAGGTGGGGCCTGCCGGCGCGGCCGACGGTGGCCACCGTGACGACGCGCCGCTCCTCCAGGAACGCGGCCACTTCGTCCGGGGTCATCGTGATCAGCGCGCGCCTCGACATGCGCGTCAGGATAGGGCGCTGCCCTCGCGCGCCCCGGCGGCCCCGGCGACCAGGTCGCCGACGGTGCCCTCCGCCAGCAGCTCCAGGAACACGTCGACCAGTTCCGGGTCGAACCGCGCGCCCCGGCCGGAGCGCAGCTCGCGCACGGCCTGCTCGTGCGTCAGCGCCCGCCGGTGCGGCCGGTCGGCGCACATCGCGGCCCACGCGTCGCACACCGACAGGATGCGCGCCTCCAGCCGGATCGAGTCGCGGGTCAGGCCGTTGGGGTAGCCCGCGCCGTCCCACCGCTCGTGGTGCTGCCGGATCACCTCGGCAACGTCGGCGTGGTCGGGCAGCACGCCCACCATCCGCGCACCGCTGTCGGGGTGCTCGTGCAGCAGGTGCCACTGCTGGTCGGTGAGCGGGCCGGACTCGGTGAGCAGGTCGTCGGGCAGCACGATCATGCCGACGTCGAGCAGGCGTCCCGCGCGGTGCGCGGTGCGGATCTGGGCCGGGTCGCAGCGCAGGCGCTCGGCCACGGTCCTCGCCCACTCGGCGATGGCCAGGCTGCGCCCGGGGCTCGCCACCCGCAGGTCGACCAGGTCCGCGACCTGGTTCAGGTAGTCCACCGCGACGTCCTCCCGGTGTTCGGCGATCGAGGTGCCGCCGGCCACGGCGCGGTCCCGACCGAGGTCCTTGGCCAGGTACAGCGCGCGGTCGGCCGCGGACACCAGCGCGGACGCCGTGCAGTGGTGCGAGGCGAACGCGGCGGTGCCGGCGGAGAGCGTAACCGTCACCGACCGCCGGTCGCTCACGGCGATGGGCCGGCACGCCACGCCGTGCCGCAACTCCTCGGCCAGCCGCGTGGAGTTCCCGGCGTCGGCGCCCGTGACGATCAGCGCGAACTCCTCGCCGCCGTAGCGGGCGAGCACGAGGTCGGGTCCCGCGACCGCGCGCAGCCGGTCGGCCACCTCGACCAGCACCCGGTCGCCCGCGGGGTGGCCGTAGCGGTCGTTGATGGCCTTGAACCGGTCCACGTCGAGGATCACCACGGCCAGCGGGACGCCGGTGCGGCGGGCCCGCGCCACGTCCTCGGCGAGCCGCCCCTCGAAGTACCGCCGGCTGCGCAGCCGGGTGAGGGCGTCGGTGATGGCCAGCCGCCGCTGGTCCACGGCGAGGCCCGCGAGCCGGGTCGCGGTGAGCGCGAACAGCAGGGCGCAGCCGATCGCGATCACCGGCACGTCCTGCTCCATGCCTCGCGCGTGCTGGAAGAGCAGCAGCAGCGGACCGATCAGCGCGCCCGCGGACAGCACCGCCAGGCGCGGCCAGCTCAGCCGCAGGGCGGGCACCTCGGCGGGCTGCGCGATCCGCCCCATGGCCGGGTGCAGCGCGCACGCGCCGAGCGCGAGGTTGCCGCCGAGCCAGACCGCGTCGAGGAAGTTGCCCGCCGCATAGGTGCCGTCGAGCCGTTGGAGGACGTACACCGTGTCAGCGGTCATGATCGCCGCGAGCCAGGCGGTGAGCAGCACGAACGAGCCGTCCCGGCGTCCCGCGCCGAACAGCAGCCGCAGCGAGGCCAGCAGCACGACCAGGTCCATCAGCGGGTAGGCCAGCGAGGCCGCCTCCACCAGCGGCGACGTGCCGAGGCGGGTCTGCGGCCCGATGACGAACACCCACGACAGCAGGCCGGCGACCACGGTCAGCGACACGGCGTCGAGCAGGCCTGGCAGGTCGCGGTCGGAGCGGCGCTGCCGGATGAGCACGACCAGGCCGACCACGACGAGCGGGTAGTGGCCGAGGTAGAAGACGTCTGCGACGGCCGGGTAGCGGGTCTCGTTGAGCACGTAGTGCGAGACGTAGAACGTGGCGTCGGCGAGGGCGTAGACGACCTGGCTGAGCCCGAGCACGATCCACGGCGCGCGTTTGCCCGGCCGGTTGCGGCGAATTCCCCACCACACGGCGACCGCGGCCGACGTGCTGACCGCGCAGTAGACGATTACCCGCAGGGGAACCGTTCCGACGAAGATCGGCAGTGCGTAGTAGGCGCACACCGCGAGGAACCCGAATAACAGGTAACCGATCCACAGGCGGTTCTGCCCGGCGGTCGGCATTTCGCGGTTTTCGACCGGGGTGGCTTCGGAGGCGCGCAATCCCGGTGCTCCTTCTGCGGCATCGCGTGGTCAGGGCGGCGGAGAGCCATTCGCAGTCTCCCACACTCGCGGGGACGAGTGGGTCACGGCACGGATAGAGTGCCATTGGTGTCGCACCGCGTTCGACGGCGACGCGGCGACAGGCCGAGGGGGATGGATGCCCAGGAACACGAAAGCCCTGTTGGAACGCGTGCGCGAGGAGTTGAAGCACGACGGCGGCACGAACCGGTTGGTCCCGTTGATCGCCAGCGGCGAGGCGTCGGTGGAGGCGTTGAAGGCGTTGGCGGCGGAGGAGGACCGCATAGTTCGCAGCGACTGGCGAGCCTTCCTCACCTTGGCGGCGCAGTCGACGGAACTCCCGCAGCGCGAGTTCTTCTCGACGGTGGCGAGCGGCGAGGGTCTGGCGCTGGCCAAGCTCGGTGATTTCGCCGCGGCGTGCGGCCTCTCCCCCGACGACGTCGCCGACTACCGCGCGCTGCCCGGTTGCCAGGCGTACCCGTCGTACGTGGCGAGGCTCGCCCTGGACGGCAATCCGCACGACGCGCTGCTCGCGATTCTGGCGAACTTCGCGGAATGGGGCGGCTATTGCGCGACGATCGCGGCGGCGCTGCGCGAGCACTACGGTTTCGACGACGCGGGCTGCGCGTTCTTCGACTTCTTCGCCGAGCCCGCGCCCGAGTTGGACGAACTGGGCCTGCGCGCGCTCGACGCCGTCCTCGACACGGGCTGGGCCGTCTCCGGCGCGATGCCCCAAGCGCTCCTCCTGCACTCCTACGAGTTGATGTTCTGGAACACGCTGGCCGACGAGAAGGCGTGATCGGCGGGCGCCTCACCTGGCGACGGAGGGCTGGGCGTCCCAGTTCTCCGCCAGGTCGGGGCGCCCGAACAGGTAGCCCTGGGCGTAGTCGCAGCCGGCCGCGCGCAGCCAGTCGGCCTGCTCCTGCGTCTCGATGCCCTCGGCCACGGTGTGCGCGCCGAGCACCTCGGCGAGGTCGATGATGCAGCGCACCACCCCGGCGGTGCGACCGGCGTCGTCGAGGTTGCCGGTGAACGACTTGTCGATCTTGACGACGTCGAACGGGTAGCGCTGGAGGTAGCTCAGCGACGAGTAGCCCGTGCCGAAGTCGTCCAGGGCGACGCGCACGCCGGTCTCGCGGACGTCCATCAGCCCCCGCATGGCGGCCTCGTCGGCCCACACGGACTCGGTGACCTCGACGGTGAGCCGCTCCGGCGGCAGGCCGGAGGTCTTGAGCACGCGGTCCAGCGAGGGCAGGAACGCGGGCGCGGAGAGCTGGCGGGTGGACACGTTCACCGTGACCCCCAGCGCGCGGCCCTGCTCACGCCACCGCATCGCCTGCTCGCAGGCGCCCGCGAGGACCTTGTTGCCCAGCGGCACGATGAGGCCGGTCTCCTCGGCCAGGCCGATGAACTCGCCGGGGCCGAGCAGGCCGTGGCCGGGGCGCTGCCAGCGCACCAGGGTCTCCGCGCCGGTCGCCCGGCCGGTCGAGAGGTCCACGATCGGCTGGTAGTGCAGCACGAGCTGCCCGTCGGCGACGGCGGAGCGCAGGTCGGCCTTGTCGCGCTGCCGGGCCAGCACCCGCTCCCCCATCTCCGGCCGGAACAGGCGGATGCGCGCGCCGCCCTCGCGCTTGGCCACGTACATCGCGGTGTCGGCGTCGCGCAGCAGGTCGGCGGTGCCGAGGCCGGGCTGCGACACGGAGATGCCGACGCTGGCGCGGATCACGGTGTCGTGACCGAGGCCGGTGAGCGGTCGGGCCAGTTCGGACAGCACGCGGGTCGCCAGGCGGGCGGACTCGCGCACGTCGTGGCCGGGCGCGAGGACGGCGAACTCGTCGCCGCCCAGGCGGGCCGCGGTGGCCACGGGGCCGACGGCGCGGCCGATGCGCTCGGCGGCGGAGACCAGGTACCAGTCGCCCGCCTCGTGCCCCTCGGCGTCGTTGACCTCCTTGAACCCGTCGAGGTCGATGACGAGCAGGCCGACGGCCTCACCGGAGCGCAGCGCGTCGTCGACGAGGTGCAGGAAGTGGGTGCGGCCGGCGAGGCCGGTCAGCTCGTCGCGCTCGACGCGGGAGCGCAGCGCGTCCTCCCAGTGACGGCGCTTGCTCACGTCCAGCGCGGTGACCAGGGTGTGCCGGTCCGGCACGTGGTCCACGGGCACGGCCTGCACGGCCAGCACGGCGGTGGTGCCGTCGGGGCGCTCGACGTCGACCTCGACGGGGTCGTCGGCGCCGCGGCAGCCCCGGCCGCAGGCGGTGATGTCCGGGCCGTGCGGGCAGGGCACGCGGCCGGGCCGGCCCTCGGGCCAGTCGAACAGGCGGCGGGCCCGGTCGTTGTGCAGGGTGGGCGCGCCGTCGCCGTCGAGCAGCACGAGGCCGACGGGGCTGGCGCGGATGACGGCCTCGACGGTGCGGTGGGCGGCTTCGAGGCGGCGCGCGGAGCGGACGATCTCGTGCAGCGCCAGGGACACGATCGTGAGGCCCACCAGGGGCAGCAGGGTCGAGGCGAGGAGCGGTCCGGTGGCCTCGACCGGTTCGAGGACCACCCACGCGCCGACGCCGGTGAGGTAGCCCAGCAGCACGGGCACGGACTTGACCGGCAGCAGCACCGCGTCGCCGCGCAGGGCGCGCCGCACGACGACCGCGAACAGGAACCCGATGGCGGGTTCGGTGTTGGGCAGCACCAGCACCGCGCCGCACGCGGCCACGGCCTCCACACCCGTCGTCCACCACGGGTCGCCGTCCGGCCGCAGCCACCAGGAGGCGAGGACGCCGACCACGAGCAGCGCCAGCGGGATGCGCGCGAGGCCGGAGCCGACCAGGACGAGCTGGACGGTGAAGGCCACGCAGGCGAGCCACGCGAACAGCTCGGTCAGCTCGGTGATCCGGCGCACACCGGCCTGTCCGGGTGATGACAGGGCGTCATCGACCACGGCACGCGATCGACGAGCCACGCCCCGTTACCCCCCAGTCAAGCTGCGATCGGCCGAACATCCCGGTCGGGAGATCGCACTATGCTGAGCGGGAACCCGTGGGGCAACCGCCATTCGGGTGAGTCCACTGTGGACGCGCGAAAATGCGGACCCGCCGGTCGAGCCGGCGGGCGCGTCAGCCGGCGGGCGTCGCCTCGTCCGGCGGCTCCGCGTCGGGCGTCGGGTCGGGCGTCGTCCGCCGCAGGTCCGCGGCGATCGACTCGGCCTCGTCGATCGCGCGCTGCGAGTCGGCCAACCGCTCGTCCTCGTCGGGGGTTCGGGCCTCGGGCACCTCGTTCACGTCGGACATGGCCCTGGGTTGCCGGGCGGCGTCGGGCACAAACTTTGGACAGGGCGCGGGGCGAGGCGTACCGTCGATAACAGCCCACCGGTTCGTAAAGTCGCGTACCCGCGGGAGTCCGGTGCCGTCGAGTCCCGGTGCCCGTCGAGTCCCCGTGATCCCGTTGAGGAGAGCCCATGTCGACCCGGACGCCCGCGCCGCCCCGCCCCTCGGCACGGCGGCGCGCCACGTTCACCGCGGTGCTGCTGGTGCTGACCGCGCTGCTGTTCTGGGTGCCGTGGGCCGGCCTGCTCGCGCCCAGCGCGCGGTGGCCGTGGCCGGTGCAGGTCGTGGGCACCGCGTTCTTCGCGGTGGCCTCGGTGGCGTTCCCGCTGCTGCTGGTCCGCGCGCACGGTCGCCGCCACTCCGACCGGGCGTCCCGGGCCGCGCACGCGATGCTGGGCGTGGCGTGGGTGTTCTTCGCCTGGACGCTGATCACCGACGTGCTGCGCCTGGTCCTGGCGGTCGCGGGCGTGGACAACCCGTTCCGGTCCCGGTTGATCGCCGTCCTGCTGCTGGTGATCGGCACGGCCCTGGTCGCGTACGGCGTCCACGAGGCGCGCCGCGTGCCGCGGGTGAAGCGGGTGGACGTGGCGCTGCCGAGGCTGGACGCCGCGTTCGACGGGCTCACCGTCGCGGTGCTGGCCGACACCCACTACGGCGCGATCGACCGCACGGCGTGGTCGCGGGCCACCGTCGAGGCGGTCAACGCGCTCGGCGCGGACGTGGTGGTGCACGTGGGCGACATCGCCGACGGCACCGTGGAGCAGCGGCGCGGCCAGGCGGCCCCGCTGGGCGACGTGCGGGCGCCCCACCGGTTCTACGTGTCGGGCAACCACGAGTACCTCGGCAACGCCCAGGCGTGGCTGGACCACATGACCGAACTGGGGTGGACGAGCCTGCACAACCAGCACCGGGTGCTGGAGCGCGGCGGCAGGCGCCTGGTGTTCGCGGGCGTCGACGACGTCACCGCCGCGCACTCGGGCGAACCCGGTCACGCCGCGGACCTGGACGCCGCGCTGTCGGGCACGCGCACCGACGACCCCGTGGTGCTGCTGGCGCACCAGCCGAGCGAGATCGGCAAGGCCGTCGCGGCCGGGGTGGACCTCCAACTGTCCGGGCACACGCACGGCGGCCAGATCTGGCCTTTCCACCTGCTGGTGCGGTTGCAGCAGCCGGTGCTGGCCGGGTTGAGCCGGCACGGCGAGCGCACCCGGCTCTACACCAGCCGGGGCGCGGGGTTCTGGGGCCCGCCGCTGCGGGTGTTCGCACCGAGCGAGATCTCCCTGCTGACGCTGCACGCCGCCTGAGGCGGCATGATCGGCCCATGAGGGTCGTGGTGGTGGGTGCGAGCGGGTTGATCGGGCAGCACGTCGTGGCGCGGCTGCGGGAGTCGGGGCACGGGGTGACGTCGGTGGCGCGGACGGCGCGGGCCGGCGTCGACCACGCGCTGGACGCGACGTCGGCCGCGGCGGCGGACTTCCGGGCGCTGCTGGCCGGGCACGACGGCGTGGTGTTCGCGGCGGGCGCCGACGACCGCGAGGCACCGCACGGCCCCGCCTACCCGGTGTTCCACCGCGGCAACGTGGCCCCGGTCGTGCGACTGCTCACCGCCGCGCGCGAGGAAGGGCTGACCCGGGCCGCCGTGGTCGGCTCGTACTACACGCACTTCCACCGCGAGCACCCGGAGTGGCGGCTGGCCGAGCGCCACCCGTACGTCCGCAGCCGGGTCGAGCAGGCGCGCGGCGCACGGGAGGCGGCCGGCCCGGACCTGCCGGTGGCGGTGCTGGAACTGCCGTTCGTGTTCGGGCGGGCGCGGGACAGGCTGCCGAACTGGGCCGGGCCGCTGGACGCGTGGGTGCGCTCGCGCTCGCCACTGCTGGCCCCGCCCGGCGGCAGCGCGGCGACGACGGTCGCGCACGTGGCCGAGGTCGCGGTCGACGCGCTGGAGCGGGCGTCCGGTGAGGACCTGCCGGTGTCGCTGGAGAACCTCACGTGGAAGGACATGTTCGGCCGCATCGCCGCCGCCGCGGGGCACGCGCGCCCGGTGCGCGCCCTGCCCGGCGCACCGGTGCGGGCGGGGCTGCTGCTGACGGGTCTCGCGCACCGCGTGCGGGGCAGGCAGTCCGGACTGGACCTGCGGCACCTGGGCGACCTGGTGCTGCGCGAGCTGTTCGTCGCGCCGGCGCGCGCGGGCTCGGTCGACGCGGCGCTCGCGGAGACCTTCCCGCGTGCCTGACGTCCCCCGGGACGGGCCGCCGTCAGTAGCGGCGGCCGCCCCGGTGCGGCGGCTCGTCGTAGTCGTAATCGTCCTCGGGGACCTCGAACGGCAACGGCCGGTTCGTCCACGAGTCCAACAGCAGCACGAGCAGCGCGAACACCACGACGACGACGCCGACCCAGGCCAGGCCGCCCCACACCATGACGCCCGCGATCAGCAGCATCGGCACCACCAGGAACAGGATGAACGGGTCGATCCGACCGAACTTCCTGCTTGCCGAACCCGCCATCTACGTCCTCCCAGTCAAGCGCCTCCCCGGGTGAACTTACGCGATCGCGTTCACCCGGCGGTCGACCGGGCGTCACCGACCGCGTTGTTCGCGGTCCGGGTACTGGCCTCGAGAGCGTTCCACAAACGTGGCCACGACCGCCAACAGGACCATGCCCGCGCCGAGCCCGAGGTGCAGCAGGTTGTCGGCCGCGTTGAACGGCACGAAGTTCGCGCCGCCGTCCTCGCCCACGATCGACCCGTAGACCCAGAGCAGCAGGTAGGCGAACCCGCCGGCGACGAGGAACAGGCGCGCGGCGCCGCGCGTACGCGCGGCGGCCAGGCCCGCGGCGCCGAACAGCAGGTGCACCAGGTTGTGCAGCACTGAGACCTGGAACACACCGAAGAGCAGCGCGTGCGAGTGCGGTCCGGCGAAGCCCAGCTCGCCGTACTCCGCGGTCACGCCCGGGACGAACCCGAGCACACCGACCACCAGGAACACCGCACCGACGAGCAGGGCGAACACCTGCACCGGCCGGCGGTCCGCCTCGACGCGCCTCGCAGAGGTCGTCATCCCGTTCCTCCGATCGTCCCGATCCCGACCGTCATACCCGCGGTGGTCATGCCGAAACGAGGACCACGCGTTCGCGGCCACCCTTCTCCGGCACAGGAGTGACCGACCACTCGTGGTCGGAGGCAGTCGTGCGCGAGGTGTCCGCGAAGCGGGTGCGCCGTCGTCCGGGATCAGCGCGACGAACCCGCCGGGGTCGTGCCGGCAGGCCGGTGTCCAGTGGCGTTCCAGGAAATCCCGCAGTGCTTCCGCGCGGTCGGTGCGCGTCGCGGGTGTCCGCGCGACGGGGTCGTGGGCGAGCAGCATCCGCGCGAACCGCTGGACGCGGTCGACGGGACGGTTCCCCGCCCGGAGGCGGACCCTGTCGGGTAGGCGATCCGCGCGGCGGACCCCGGTGACCGCAGCCGGGCGAGCGTGTGCACGACGTCGTCGAGGTGGTGCGCGTCGGCGGCCCCGTCGACTTCTCTCCGGGTGAGCGAGGTGCGCAGGAGCAGGACGTGCGCTGCGAGACCGGCGGGAGTCCTCCCGGCGCGTGCAGACGTCGACGGTGCGGCTGCTGGTGGCATCGACGCGCTCCCGGTCGGCGGTGGTGGAGGCCGACAGCGGTGAGGCCGGGGGCCGCGGAGGCGGCCGACCGCCGCCATCGCGGCCCGGCCGTCAGGGCATCCGGGCCGCGATGGCGGCGGCGATCGGTTCCAGGCGGGCGCGCATGTCGGCGGGCGTCCAGTCCGCGTTGCCGTTGGTGAGCCCGCAGTCGATGCGGACCAGGTGGAACCCCTTCGTGAACTCCAGGCTGAACGAGGAGGAGTTGCCGACGCCGAACACGGCCCCGTCGCCGACGCCGGGAACGTCGACGGCGCCCTTGATGTCGCGGCGGTCCTCGGCGAGCGCGGCCCGCGCCGCCGCGTCGTCGGGGTGCGGGGTCACGGTGACCTTCGGGGACAGCGCACCGTCCATGTGGGTGGTTCCCCCGGGGGTCGGCAGGCCGCGGTTCGGTGCGGCGGTGGTGCGCCTGCACGTGCTGGTGATCGGCCCCGCCGGCGTGGCGCCGTAGGTGCGGTCCACGTTGGTCGGGTCGACGACGTAGCCCGTCGCGTCCTGGAAGTCCGCGCCGATGAACGCGGTGCAGGCGTCGATGACCACCTGCCGGCCGCCCTGGCTCAGGTCGCCGAGGTCGGCCGCCGCGTCGGGCGCGTCGGGCACGCCCCGGACGACCGCCGCGGCGAGCGCGGCGAGCGTGGCGTCGGGGATGGCCGGCTTCTTGTTGCTCCAGACCAGGTTCATCCTGAACCGCGTGTTGCGGACCCACCCGGACACCTCGGCGGCGCCGTCCCCGTCCTGCACGACGACCCCCTCGACGCCCGGCAGCGGCCGTCCCGGCGCCGCGCTCCCCGGCTCCACCACGCCGTCCTTGCCGTACTGCTCCAGCTCCAGCGTCAGGCTGCGGAACACGGCCTTCTCGTAGTCGACCGGCCTGACGTCGCACGTCGACCGCACCCCGAAGGTCCACGTCGGCGGTGACGCCGCGTCGGCGGGCGGCAGGGGGTCGGCGAAGGTCTCCTGCACCCGCAATCCCCCGCTGCCCACCGCCCCGATCCGGGCAGACGTGCTCGACGGATCGAGCAGCCCGCAGGCGTTGACGTACGGGTACGGGCCGACGCAGTACTCCCCCGAGCAGCTCGCGCCACCGGTGGCGTCGCCGCCCCGGCTGCCCGTGGGGGACCCGTCGCCGTCGTCGCCGAGGACCGACCAGGCGGTGATCCCCGCGGCCACCAGCACCACCACCAGTGCCAGGACCACCCACGCCGCCCTGTTCCCGCGGCGCGGGGGCGGGGCGTACGCCGGTCCGCCGGGTCCTGCCGGGTGGGCGGGCCCCGTCGGGTAGGCGGGCCAGGGTTGCCCGCCGGGGTGCGGACCCCGGGCCGGTCCCGGTCCACCCGGTCCCCCGTGACCCTGCGGGTGCGGCGGCGGATACGGCGACGACATGCGCGACACTAAATCACACCTGTTCACACCCGGTGGGCCGATCGGCGGTACACCCGACGGCTTCCGGCCGCGGTGGGCCGCACCCCTCGGGACGGCCCACCGCGGCCGTCCGGCCGCTCCGTGCGCGGGCGGACCCCCAGTTTGGCCGCCCGTGCGGGCGTGGTCACTCTGTACGGTCCCGCGTGCAGGCGGCTTGCGCTTTTCTGCAATCCGCAGGTACGGGACTTGCGACGCGAACGGGATGTGTCGTGGGTCACGTACCGGAGATCCTGTGGGTGGGCGGTCCGCCGTGCTCCGGCACGAGCCCGGAGGTCGCCTTCGGCCGGTGGACGGCGTGGCGCCCGGTTCGCGCGGGTCGTGGCCCGGCGGGCGCGGGCGCCGGGCCACCGGGTGGACGTGGTCGACGGGACCGTTCGACGACGGGCCTGCTGCCGGGGTGGCCGGTCGGTTCCCGACGGGGGTGCCGGGCGCGGACGTCGCGCCCGGCACCGGGGACGCGATCACGCGCCGCGGCGTGTCCACTGCTGGTTGGTGCCGCCGTTGCACGCGTGCTGCTTGACCAGGGCCCCGTCGGCGCTGGACCCGCTGGTCACGTCGAGGCACTTGCCGCTGTGCCGCGCCACCAGCCGGTGGTGCGAGCCGGTGGCCTGGAACTGCCACTGCTGGTTCGCGCCGCCGTTGCAGGTGTGCTGGGCGACGGCCGCGCCGTCGGCGGCGGAGGCGTCGGCCACGTCCAGGCACTTCCCGCTGTGCCGGGCGATCAGCCGCGCGTACCCGCCGCCCGCGTCCTCCAGCTGCCACTGCTGGTTCTGGCCGCCGTTGCACGGGTACTGCTTGAGCGCGGCGCCGTCGGCGCGCGAGGAGCTCGGGATGTCGGCGCACTTCCCGCTGTGCCGGGCGACGAGGGTCTCGTAGGGCGTGCCGCCGCCGACCGGGTCCACGGCGCCCGTCGCGGTGTCGATGGCGACCTGCGGCGACCAGCCCATCGTCATGCTGGTGGCCGAGGGGAACCGCAGGGGCAGCCAGACGTACCGGGACTCGGTGACGCGCCCGCCCCACGCCCCGGCCCACCGGTCCCCCAGGTACAGGTAGGACGTGGTCCGGCTGCCCTGCACGGGCAGCACGTAGGCGGTCTGGGAGCCGTAGGCGGTGCCGTCGCCGACGTTCGACAGCCCGCTCCAGCCGCCGGCGACACTGCTCGCGGTGGCGTACTTCTGCTGGTTGGGGCCCCAGCCGGTGGCGCCGGAGGTGAGCAGGAAGTACACGCCGTCGCGCTTGAACATCGCGGGCGCCTCGCGGTAGGAGCCGGGCCACAGGTTGTGCACCAGCGAGGCGACGCCCAGGTAGTCCGGGGTGAGGCGGTAGACGTGCAGGTCGGCGTTCTCGCGGGCGGCGGAGATCATGTAGCCGGTGCCGTCGTCGTCGCGGAACAGGGTGATGTCGCGGGACATGTGCCCCAGCGGGCGGAAGCTGCCCCGGTAGGCGTAATCGCCGTCGACCGCGGAGGACGTGGCCACGGCGGCGCGGGCCTCGCCGTAGTCGCTGCCGTTCTCCTTGTGCATCCACATGACGAACTGGCCGGTGGAGCTGTTGAACACCACCTTGGGCCGCTCGATGTTGGCGAAGCCCAGTTCGGCCGCGGAGGACCGGGTGAGCACGTCCCGGCGGAACTCCCAGTTCCGCAGGTCGGTGGACCGGTACGCCGAGACCGAGCGGAACGTGTTGTCGGCGTTGCGGTTCTCCCCGAACCAGTAGTAGTGGGAGCCGACCTTGAGCACGCCGCCGCCGTGGGCGTGCACGACGGCGCCCGAGGTGTCGGTGAACTGGACGCCGTTGGTCACCGTGACCACCGCCGCCCGGGCCGGGACCGCGACGGCGGTGAGGGCCAGCAGGGCGGCGGTGGTTCCGAGCGCGAAGCGTCTGCGCAGCATCGCGACGCTCTCCTTCCTCGTTGAGGGAGATCGCCTCGGCGGTGAAGGCTCGCCACCGACCGTAGCCACTGAACCGGTTCGGCGGAAGGTCGGCGGTGTACCGGGAGCGGGCTGGGGTCGGCGGTCAGCGCAGGAGCACGAGGGCCTCCCACGGCCCCAGTTCGGCGTGGCCGTCGGCGACGCGCGGCTCGTCGGAGTTGGCCAGCACCACGTGCCCGGCGTCCCAGCCGGGTTCCAGTCCGGCGGTCCGCGGCTCGCCGCCCAGGTTGGCCACGACGAGCAGCCGCCGCTCCCCCAGCGTGCGTTCGTAGCAGTAGAGGGCGGGGTCGTCGGGGTGCAGCATGCGGAAGTCGCCGACCGCGACGACGGGGTGCTCGTGGCGCAGCGCGATGAGCCGCCGGTAGTGGTTGAACACCGAGCGCGGGTCGTCGTACTGGGCGGCGGCGTTGAGCCAGGTGTGGTTGGGGTTGACCGCGAGCCACGGCTCGCCGCTGGTGAACCCGGCGTTCGGCGTGCCGTCCCACTGCACGGGGGTGCGGGCGTTGTCGCGGCCCATGGCGCGCAGGCCGCGCAGCACGACCTCGGGGTCCGCGCCCGCGGCGACCGCCTCGCGGTGGTGGTTGACCGACTCGACGTCGCGCATGTCCTCGACGGAGGCGAACGGGGCGTTGGTCATGCCCAACTCCTCGCCCTGGTACACGTAGGGCGTGCCGCGGTGCAGGTGCAGCACGGTGGCCAGGGCGGTGGCCGACTCGCGCCACCACCGGTCGTCGTCGCCGAAGCGGGACACCACGCGCGGCTGGTCGTGGTTGTTCCAGTAGAGGCTGTTCCAGCCGACCTCGCCGAGCGCGGTCTGCCAGCGCCCGAGGGACGCCTTGAGCAGCCGCAGGTCCAGCGGCCGGGGGTCGAACTTGCCACCGGGGCCGTGGTCGAGCGAGACGTGCTCGAACTGGAACACCATGTCGACCTCGCGCCGCGCGGGGTCGGTGAACAGGACGGCGTCCTGCCAGGTGACGCCAGGCATCTCGCCGACGGTGAGGAAATCGCCCTCGCGGCCGCCGAAGACCTCGCGGTGCATCTCCTGGAGGTACTCGTGGACGCGCGGGCCGGTGGCGAAGTGCGGGAACCCGTCGCCGACGCCGCCGACGCCGGTGGTGGCGCCGTCGGGCAGGGCCGGGTCCTTGGAGATGAAGTTGACCACGTCCATCCGGAAGCCGTCCACGCCCCGGTCCAGCCACCACCGCATCATGTCGTACACCGCTTCGCGGACCTCGGGGTTCTCCCAGTTGAGGTCGGGCTGCTTGCGGTCGAACAGGTGCAGGTAGTACTCGCCCGTCGCCTCGTCGAGGTGCCAGGCGGGGCCGGAGAAGAAGGAACCCCAGTTCGTGGGCTCCGCGCCGGGCTGCCCGGCCTCGAAGCCCTCGCGCGGCGGGCGCCACCAGTACCAGTCGCGCTTCGGGGCGTCGCGGGAGGAGCGCGACTCGACGAACCACGGGTGCTCGTCGGAGGTGTGGTTGACCACCAGGTCCATCACGAGCTTCATGCCGCGCGCGTGCAGGTCGGCGACGAGGGCGTCGAAGTCGTCGAGGGTGCCGAACGACGGGTCGATCGCCCGGTAGTCGGAGATGTCATAACCGTTGTCGGCCTGCGGGGAGGCGTAGACCGGGGAGAGCCAGACGACGTCGACGCCCAGCCGTTGCAGGTGCCCCAGCCGCGCGGTGATGCCGCGGAGGTCGCCCACGCCGTCGCCGTCGGAGTCGGCGAAGCTGCGCGGGTACACCTGGTACACCACGGCTGACTGCCACCACGCGGTCCGGTCGTGGGTCATCGGCATCCCCCTGCACGTCGGTTCCGGCATCCGGTCGGTGATCAGTTCACCGTGGACGGCGGGCCGGGGCAACCCGGCGGGGCGCGCCGCCCGGGGTCGCGCCGGCGTCAGGCCCGGGTGTCCTCGGGGTGGATGCCGGGGCCGTGGTCGGGGTCGTCGGTGGGTGCGATGGGCGTGGGGCTGAGCGAGGACTCGTCCTCGCCCTCCTCCAGCAGGGTGGCCGCGGCGCCGACGACGCGCGGATCGGGTTCGCCGACCACCTCCGGGTCCTTGTCGGCGTAGTCGATGCGGGCCAGGATGCTGCGCATGGCCTCGATGCGGGCGCGCTTCTTGTCGTTGCTCTTGACGACCGTCCACGGCGCGCGGGCGGTGTCGGTGGCGCGGAACATGGCGACCTTGGCCTCGGTGTAGGCGTCCCACCGGTCGAGCGAGCGGATGTCGTTGGGACTGAGCTTCCACTGCCGGACGGGGTCGACCTGGCGGATGAGGAACCGGGTGCGCTGCTCGGCGCGCGACACCGAGAACCACAGCTTGACCAGCACGGTCCCGTCGTCGACCAGCATCTTCTCGAACGTGGGCGCCTGCCGCATGAACCGCTGGTACTGCTCGTCGGTGCAGTAGCCCATCACCCGTTCGACGCCGGCCCGGTTGTACCAGGAGCGGTCGAACAGCACGATCTCGCCGGCTGTGGGCAGGTGGTTGACGTAGCGCTGGAAGTACCACTCCCCCTGCTCGCGGTCGGTGGGCTTGCCCAGCGCCACCACGCGCGCGCCGCGGGGGTTGAGGTGCTCGGTGAACCGCTTGATGGTGCCGCCCTTGCCGGCGGCGTCGCGCCCCTCGAACACGACGACCATGCGCCCGCCGGTGTCCTTGATCCAGTACTGGAGCTTGAGCAGCTCGATCTGGAGCAGCCGCTTGGCCAGCTCGTAGTCCTCGCGCGTCATCCGCTCCCGGTACGGGTAGTTCTCCCGCCAGGTGTCGATGAGCGTGCCGTCGGCGTGGCGCAGGACCGGGTCGTCGGCGTCGTCGTAGTCCACCACCAGGCCGGAAAGGTCGAGCCCGGGGAACCGTTCGGAGAGGTCGAGCGCGGTGTTCACGATTCGGACGTACCCGGCGCCGCGGGTGGGCAAACTGCGTGGTCACACGTCCGGCGGGAGGGTGTGCGCCCGGCGTCGGGGTCCTCGACCAGCGCGGGCGACAGGTGGTTCGTCGGCTCGTCCGGCAGCAGCTCGACCGGCCGTGGTCGAGCACCACGCGCCCCGGGGCAGCTCGTGGTGATCCCGTGCGGGGCGAGTTGCGCGGTGCGCAAGGCGGACTCCCGTCCCGGGCGGGAAGCGGACACGCCGGCGCGTCGGTGCGGAGCGGGAGGAGGCGCTCGCGGAGCGGGGCTCCACGCGAACGCGCGACCGACGATCACAGGAAGGAAATCGACATCGCCGGAACCACACACCGACGGTGACGCACCGTCACGTGACGGGGACCACAACGGCATTCCACCCCACAGCATGGTTTGAGTCGTATAGACTCAAACCATGCTCACCAGGCAGGAAGCCCTCGACCGGGTCGAACAGGCCCGCGACGCGGCCGACCTGTTCGGCCCCCGCGACCCCGCGCGGCGCAAAGAAGCACAACGCCTCTACCGGTCACTGGCCGCCGTCCTGCACCCCGACAGAGCCGGCCCCCACGACACCCAGGCACACGCCGCCTCCGCCGAACTCACCCGACTGCACCACGAGTGGCAGCAGACCCCCACCACCGAACTCCACACCGCCACCGCCACCTACCGCACCACCGAACTCCACGCCGTCGGCAGCGTCGCCAACCTCTACCGCACCGACGGCCCCCACCTCGTCAAACTCGTCCGCAACCCCGCCCTCAACCCCCTCCTGCACGCCGAGTGGCACGCCCTCACCGCACTCCGGCGCCTCACCGACCGCCACCCCTGGCTGCGCCCCTACTACCCCCGCCTCCTCGACACCTCCGGTGACGTCCCGCGCGGCGACCGCGCCTTCACCGTCCTCGAACCCCTCACCACCGGCTTCACCACCCTCACCGAGGTCAAGAAGGCCTTCCCCGGAGGACTCGACGGCCGCGACCACGCCTGGATGCACCGCCGCCTCCTGCGCGCCGTCGCCGGCGCCCACCTCGCCGGACTCGTCCACGGCGCCATCACCACCGACAACGTCCTCGTCCACCCCGCCCAGCACGGCATCGTCCTCGTCGGCTGGACCTTCGCCGTCGACAACGGCCAACCACCCCTCGCCACCGACAAGACCACCCGCTACCCACCCGAAGTCCACACCGGACACTCCCTAACCCACGCCACCGACGTCCACATGGCGCACACGCTCATGCTGGACCTCCTGGCCCCCGGCGAAACCCGCCAACGCGCCTTCGCCCGCGGCTGCACCCAGGACGACCCCGCACAACGCCCCGACGCCGCCGACCTGCTCACCGAGTACGACGAACTGCTCCACGACCTCTACGGCGAACGCACCTACCGACCGTTCGCACTCCCCGACACCGACACGACAGGAGCCTGACCATGGGACACGGCAAGTGGGACGACAACGCCTACGCGGCGGCCAAGACCTTCCGCGCCGCCAAGGGCGTCGACGACTTCGGCTACACCGCCGCCATGCGCAAGACCTCGTCCGCCAACTGGAAGGCCGACCCCTCGCTCGACCCCAAGGGCGTCACCGCCCGCGAGTGCCGCGACTCCCCCGACCACGCCGACTCCACCCCCATCGCCGTCCTCTTCGACGTCACCGGCTCCATGGGCCGCGTCCCCCAGATCATGCAGCGCAAGCTCGGCAAGCTGCACGGCCTCATCCAGCGCAAGGGCTACCTCACCGACCCCCAACTCCTCTTCGGCGGCATCGGCGACGCCGACAGCGACCGCGTCCCCCTCCAGGTCGGCCAGTTCGAGTCCGACAACCGCATGGACGAACAACTCCGCACCATCTTCCTGGAGGGCAACGGCGGCGGCCAGAAGAGCGAGTCCTACGAACTCGCCGCCTACTTCATCGCCCGCCACGTCGTCACCGACGCCTGGCAGAAGCGCGGCCGCAAGGGCTACCTCTTCCTCATCGGCGACGAGCTCAACAAGCCCCGCCTCGAAGCGCGCCACATCCGCCGCATCATCGGCGACGACATCACCCAGGACATCGACCCCGCCTCCGTCTACCGCGAACTCGCCCGCAAGTGGCACGTCTACTTCGTCCTCCCCAACCAGTCCTCCTACTACAACGACCCCCAGATCGCCGACCACTGGCGCGACCTCCTCGGCCAGAACTTCCTCAAGCTCGACGACCCCGGCGCCGTCTGCGAGCTGATCGCCGCCACCATCGGCCTCGAAGAACGCGTCGTCGACCTCGACCAGGCGCTCGTCGACCTCGCCGAGGTCGGCTCCGCCGCCGAGGGCGAAGCCGTCGGCAAGGCCCTCGTCCAGGTCGGCGCACGCACCCCCGCCACCCGCCGCACCGCCACCCCGCCCGCCCTCGACGGCCCCGACGACGTCACCCTGTCATGACCACCGACCTCACCGGCCACGTCATCGTCGTCGGCCTCGGCTTCGGCGACGAGGGGAAGGGAGCGGTCGTGGACGCCCTGTGCCACGACCGCCCCACCACCGCCGTCATCCGCTTCAACGGCGGCGCCCAAGCCGCCCACAACGTCGTCGCCGACGGCCGCCACCACACCTTCAGCCAGTACGGCTCCGGCACGCTCGCCGGCGTGCCCACCCACCTCTCCCACCACGTCCTCGTCGAGCCCATCGCCCTCGCCACCGAAACCCGCGAACTCGAAGCCCTCGGCGTCCCCGACCCCCTCGACACCCTCACCATCGACGCCGACGCACTCCTCACCACCCCCCTCCACATCGCCGCCAACCGCGCCCGCGAGGACGCCCGCGGCGACGGCCGCCACGGCTCCTGCGGCAAGGGCATCGGCGAAACCGCCTGGTACGCCCTCCTGCACGGAGCCGCCGAAGGCGACGTCGTCGAACACCAACGCGTCACCGGCACCCCCGGCGAACCACCCCGCGTCGGCGACTGCGCCCACCCCACCACCCTGCGCCGCAAGCTCGACGACCTCGCCCGCTTCTACCGACCGCTCATCGGCGACGCCCCCGTCATCGACGACCTCGTCGCGCTCTACCGCGACTTCGCCACCGCCGTCCGCACCACCCGCGGCGACGAGGTCGGCCGCCTCGCCGACACCGCCACCGGCCGCCTCGTCCTCGAAGGCGCCCAAGGCGTCCTCCTCGACCAGCACCACGGCTTCCACCCCCACACCACCTGGTCCACCACCACCCCCCACAACGCCCGCGCCCTCCTGCGCGGACGCCCCGCCACCACCCTCGGCGTCACCCGCACCTACCAGACCCGCCACGGCGCCGGACCACTCCCCACCGAGGACCCCGCCCTCCTCGCCCGCTTCCCCGAACGCCACAACGACACCGGCCACTACCAGGGCGCCTGGCGCACCGGCCACCTCGACGCCCGACTCCTCACCTACGCCGCCGACGCCTGCGACGGCCTCGACGGCCTCGCCGTCACCCACCTCGACGCCACCGACCTCCGCGTCACCACCGCGCACGGCACCCACGACATGCCCGACCCGCGGCACTGGATCGCCGACCACCTCGACCGGCCCGTCCTGGTCACCGGACACGGCCCCGACCGCACCCACTACACCGTCCGGACGTGCGCGACAATCACCCCATGATCGAGTCGACCCCGGTCTCGGTGGACGTGCTGGCCCTGCGCTTCGACCCGGTCGGGCGCGCCGTCCTGCTCGGCACCGCACCCCGCGCCGCCGAGCCGTTCGCCGGGGAACTCGCCCTCCCCGGCGTCCTCCTCGGCCTCGGCGAACGCCTCCGCGACGCCGCCCGCCGCGCGGTGACCGACAAGCTCGGCCTCCGCGCCGACGCCATCTCCGCCACCGGGCAGCTCGCCACCTTCGACGAACCCTCCCGCGACCCCCGCGGGCCCACCCTGTCCGTCGCCCTCTGGGCCACCCTCGACCCCACCCGCCTCACCGACGGCCCCACCCACTGGGCGTTCCTCGCCGAGGTCCCACCCCTGGCCTTCGACCACGACCGCATCGTCGCCGACTGCCGCCCCCTCCTGGCCGACAAGCTCTGGCGCGACCCCGCCTTCACCGCCGGCCTGCTCGGCCCCGAGTTCACCACCGCCCACGCCCTCGACGTCACCGAGGCGCTCACCGGGGACCGCCCCTACCCCGCCAACCTGGGCCGCACCATGGAACGCGTGCCCGGCCTCCGGCGCACCACCCAGCACGCCGCCGCCCTCCCCCGAGGCGGAAGACCACCCTCCGTGTGGCGCTGGGACTCATGAGTCACTCGAATGGGTACCCCTCCCCCGTCACCGGACAGAGGAGGACCACATGCAGCCACACCCCTTCCCCTTCGCGCCCTGGGTCTGGCGCGACGCGGTGACCGTCCTGGACAGCCCCACCAGGACCATCGCCCAGGACCGCGGCCGCCCCGACGTCGGCCTGCTCGGCTACGAGGTGGACGCGGTCGACGGCCGCATCGGCAAGGTCGACGAGCACAACGCCGAACTGCCCGCGGACTGCCTCCTGGTGGACACGGGAACCTGGCTGACCAGCCACCGGGTGGTGCTGCCGGTGGGCGCCATCTGCGAGGTCGACCACGACGCCAAGCTGGTCCGCGTCGACCGGACGAAGAAGCACGTCACCGACGCGCCCGCCTACGACCCGGAGCACCTCGACGCCGACGACTACCGCCGTCGCCTGGGCGAGTACTACACCGACAGCTACCGCACCAGTCCCACGACCGAGTGATTCTTTTTAAGCAACACTGAAGTCATAAAGAGCGTCGAACGACCGAGGCCACCGCGCGCCCACCCGTGCGGTGGCCTCGCGTCGGGGGTCAGGAGCGCCCGGCGTCCAGCGCCGCCGCCAGCTCCTGCCGCACCCGGTCGAACCAGACGCCCTCGTTGGCCGGGTACAGGCCGGGCCTCCCGTTGAGCCGCGCCATCCGCGTGCCGCCGGCGTGGTGGACCGCGATCAGGTCCCACTGGCGGTTGAACACGGGACTGCCGGAACTGCCCTCCTCGGTCGGCGTGCGGTAGTGCAGGCGGGTGTCGTCGGCGTCGAGCAGCCGGTTGTCCTGCACCGACAGCATCACCTGCTCGCGACCGCGCGGGTGGCCGATGACGTAGGCGCTGGTCGGCTCGTCGGGCCGCAGCACGGGGCGGCGGCGGGCCGGTGGGCAGCGGGTGGCCTGCGCGGGCACGCCGTCCAGCTCGGCGACGGTCACGTCCAGCCGGTCCACCGGCGAGGACCAGAGCACCCGCCTGATCCGGTGCCCCGGACCGCCCTCCAGCGCGCGGAACGTCACCAGCGCCCGGTCCGGGTGCAGCGCGCCCGGGTGGTCCGCCGACACCACGTGCGCGTTGGTCACGAGCACCACGTCCGGGCACGACGGGTGCAGCGCCTTGCCGTCCACCAGGAACCCGGTGCCCACTCCCCCGTCCACCGGGTCCTCGACCAGCGCCACGGCCCGGCACCGCTCCAGCGCCGTGCGGAACCACGTGAGGCTCTGGAAGCCCTCGTCGCCCAGCAGCTTCTGGAGGTGGTCGAGCCGGTCGAGCACCTCGTCGCTCAGCTCGGCCGCGCCGACCGCGACGTCACCGGCCGGCCGACGGGCCAGCAGCGCGCCCGCCAGCACCGGCAGCAGGGACAGGCCGGGTTCGCGGGACGCGTCCAGCTGCCACACGTCCCGCAACTGCCGCAGGGTCCCGGCGATCTCGAACGCGTCGGCGCCCGCGCCCAGGTAGGCGTGCAGCCGCTCCACCGCCTCCTCGTGCCTGCCCAGCGCCACGCACGCCTCCAGCGCGGTGCCGTGGTCCCACACGCCGGCGGCGTGGCCGAGACCCGTGGCGGCGGCCAGCACGTTGCGCGCGATCAGCAGCGGGTCGCCGGGCAGGTCGACGCGGTCCTCGCGGGCCCGCACCAGCAGGGCGACCAGGTTGATGCCGTGCCAGGCGAGCCCGGCCTGGTCGTACACGCCGCGGTAGTGCTCGACGGCGAGTTCCAGGAAGCGCCGCCTGCGGGCCGGGGCCGTCGGGGCGGTCGCGACGTACATCTGCTTGTAGGCCCGGCCGAGCAGGCCGCGGACCTCGGTCGCCTCGTACGGGCTCGACGCGACGTCCTCCAGCAGGCGTTCGAGCACCGCGACGGCGGCCGTGAGCACGCCCTGGTCCAGCAGCGCCTGGGCGTAGTGCCGGCGGATCGTCGGATCGGACCGCCCCGCCTGGACGAGCGCGTCGGCGACCCGGCGCAGCGGCCCGAAGTACCGCTTGCGCCGCAGTTCGCCCAGCACGCGGTGGGCCTGGTCGAGCGGGTAGGGGCGCTCGTCGACGCGCAGGTCCTCGACCAGGTCCGCGCACAGGGCTTCCACCCGCGGCCGGTCGAGCGCGTCGACCGCGCGGAACAACTCGACGACCGAGGTCCGGCGGTCCCAGGTCACCCGGTCGTCACCACTCCCCGTCCAGCATCCCGGCCAGCGCGTCCCGCAGCCCGGCGCCCGCCAGGTACTTGTCGGCGCCGTGCCGCCAGGCCCCGCGGTTCGGCGCGCCGACGTCCACGACCGCCTTCACGCCCTGGCGGCGGAAGTCGTTGGCCAGCAGGGCGTCCACGCCCGCGACGGGGTCGAGCCGGTCGTAGACGTTCACCCACTGCCGCACCCCCGCCGGGAACCCGTCGTGGCGGGTCCACTCGGGGCGGAGCCGGTCCTGCACCTCGTCGATGCCCAGCGGGCTGCCGAACGTGAGCAGGCCGTCCACCCGCGGGCAGTCCGGCAGCCGCTTGACGCAGTCGTAGGCGATGACGGTGCCGAGGCTGTGCGCCACGACGACGTGCGGGCCGGGCCGCCGCGCGCCCTCGTCGAGCGCCCGCAGCACCCGCGCGCGGATCTCGCGCCGGATCGAGTACATCTCGCCCTCTCGCGGGCTGAACTCGGTGTCGAACAGGTAGTGGTGGGCGTCGCGCAGGAACACCTTCATCAGGCGTCGCTTGACGAACCACGGTAGCAGCACGCGTTCCCTCGTCGGATCGGGTTCGACGCCCGCGGGCAGCACCGGGTCGTCGGAGGCGAATTCGTCCAACCCGACGCGGTCGGCCAGCGCCGCGACGAACGACGCCTCGACGCCGGTGGACCGCACCAGCCACCGCATGCCGATCTCGGGCGCCTCGACCTCCAGCGAGCCGCGGGCGTCCTCGTAGCGCGCTTCCGGCAGCGGCGCGGGGTGCAACAGATCGGCCCAGTAGACGAACGTGCTGGTCACGCCGGAAGCGTCGAGGTCGAGGCCGTTCTCGGCGAGGACCCGCCGCCAGTTGCGGCCCAGCCTCGGCGCAGGCGGTTTGTTGCCGATTCCGTGGATGAACGTGACGTGCGGCAAGCCCGTGCACCTTTCCCGCGCGATCGTCTCGAACGGTACTTCGCCATTGGACGTCACCACGTTACCAATGGCGGAGTACGCATTCGGGTCGATTGTCGGGAAATGAATCTAATGGCGGGCGGCCAACAGCACGATGTGCGCGGCCACCTCCGCGGGCGCTTCCAGCGGGAGCATGTGACCGGCGTCGGCGACCACGACCGACTCGCCGCCGACCGACGCGGCGAGGGCCTTCGCGTCGCCCTCGGGCACCAGCCGGTCCTCGTCGCCGACGATCGCCACCACCGGCCGCTCCCCCGCCACGGTGAGCGCCGCCTCGCGGTCGTAGCGGTCGACCGCGGGTCGGAACAGGGCGATCGTGCCGGGCCAGTGCGCCCACACCACGTCGGCGACGAGGTCCACGTCCTCCTGGCGCGGTTCGTCGCCGAACAGCCACCAGCGCAGGCCGGCCGTCTTCGCGGGCTCGATCCTCTCCCGGATGGTGCGCACCAGCGGCCCGAACGCCCGCTCCAGCTCGCGCACGAGCTTGCCCAGCGCCTTGGGCCACGCCAGCGACGTCTCCGACAGGTCGGTCGTCGCGGTGGACACGAACACCACCCCGGCCACGCGCTGCCGGTACAGCCTCGGCCGCCGCTCGGCCATGGCCATCGCCGCCATTCCCCCCATCGAGTGGCCGACGATGACGACGCCGCCCTGGGGCACCAGCCGTTCGACGAGTTCGCCGAGGTCGTCGCCGAGCTGCTCGATCGTGGCCGTCTCCTTGGTGGCGGGCGTGGACGAGCCGTGCCCCCGGTGGTCGTAGCGGATCACCCTCAGGTCGGACGGCAGCGCGGCCACCACCCGGTGCCAGGTGCGGTGGTCCAGCGCGTAGCCGTGCGCCAGCACCACGGTCAGCCGCGCGTCCGCCGGACCGCTGACCACCACGTTCAGCTCGGCGCCGTCCTCCAGCCGCAACCGCTCGGTCGCCATCCCCGCTGCCCCTTCCGTCGGCCGTGTTGCTTTACCAACGAGTAGGTAGCCGGTTCGTCACGGGTCGCGCGAAGATCAGCAGGAGCCCTTCGCGGCCAGCACGCGGCGGGCCGCCTCGTCCACCCGCGCGGCGGGCAGCGTGCCGGCCGCGACCGAGGCCTCCAGGTGGTCGAGCACCTGCGCGACGCGCCCGCCCGAGGACCACAGGGCGAGGTCGGCGCCGGCGGCGAGGGCCTGGCGCACCGCGTCGGGCAGGTCGACCAGGTCCGTCACCGCCTTCATCGCGCCCAGGTCGTCGGTCATCGCCGGTCCGGTGAAGCCGAACTCCTCGCGCAGCAGCCGGTACGCCTCGCCGCTGAGCGTCGCGGGCTTGCCGCCGGTGAGGCCCGGCACGTCGATGTGGCCGAGCATCACCACGACGTCGCCGTAGCGGTCGATGTCCCGGTAGGGCACGAGGTCGGTGGTGCGCAGCACGTCCAGCGGTGGCGACCGCACGGCGCCGAGGTGGGAGTCGCCGCTGGTGTTGCCGTGGCCGGGGAAGTGCTTGAGCACGGGGGTCACGCCGGCGTCGTGCAGGCCATCGGCGAAGGCCAGCGCGTAGCGGGCGGCCACCTCGGGGTCCGGGCTGAACGAGCGGTCGCCGATCACCGTGCGGTCGGCCTGGCCGCTGGTGTCCACGACGGGGGCGAGGTCCATCGTCACGCCCCGGTCGCGCAGCCGCAGGGCCCGCTCGTGGGCCAGCGCGCGGACCTGGTCGGGAGACAGGTCGGCGGCCATCCGCCGGGCGCTGGGCAGGTCGCCGTCGAGCTGGTCGACCCGCTGCACACGACCGCCCTCGTCGTCCACGGCCACGATCAGCGGCAGGGCCGCCGCGGCCCGCACGGCCCCCAGCGCGCCACCGCTGAGCAGGCCGGGGGCGTCGCCGCCGACGAAGATGCCGCCGACCTGGTCGCGCTGGACGATGCCGAGGGCGTCGGCGGGCCCGCGCGGGTCGACGCCCACGACGAGCAACTGGGCCAGGCGGGCGCGCAGCGGCAGCGCCCCGGCGGCGACGGCGCACGGGTCGGGTGCGGGCGCCGGTTCGGGCCGGGGCGCGGTCGTCGCCTCGGGTGAGGGTGAGGAGGGTGCGGGCGCGGCGACGGGACGGCCGGTCACCGACGTCCCGGGGTCGTGCAGCAGCGCCGCGAGCAGCGCGCCGACGGCCAGGAACACCAGCAACGCCCTCGTACCGGCGTTCCGGCCGCCGTGTCGCCTGCTCGGCTGCTCGTCCCGCACGGCACCCAAGTTACGTCATGGCGCCGGCGGTCGCCGACCAGCACACCCCTCAGTCGTACTTGTCCTGGTTGAGGAACCGCGCGAACCCGCGCCACGAGTTCGGCCCCATCACACCGTCGATCGGCCCGGTGTAGCCCCACCCGGCGGCGAGGCGCTGCACGCCGGCCCACGAGTTCGGGCCCATGACGCCGTCGATCGGCCCCGTGTAACCGTGGCCGCGCACGCCGCGCTGGAGCGCGGCGTAGGTGTTCGTGCCGGGCACGCCGTCGATCGGCCCCGGGTAGCCGTGCTCCAGGCGCAGCCAGTTCTGGGCGCGCTTCCACATGACCGCGCCGGGGACGCCGTCCTGCTCGGTGGAGGTCTTGGGCAGGCCGGTGCCGGGGTCGCTGCCGAGGAAGGTCAGCGGGTTGATGCGCGTGCCGCCGGGGTTGATCATGTGCCAGTGCACGTGCGGGCCGGTGGACGAGCCGGAGCCGGGGGCGCCCGCGGCGCCGCCGGACAGGCCGACGGGGTCGCCCATGGCGACGCGCGTGCCGTTGGCCGGCAGGAACCGCGACAGGTGCAGGTACTGGGTGCGATAGCCGTTGTCGTGCCGGATGGTGACCGTGTGGCCGCCGGTGCCGTTGTCCGGGGTGTTCGTGACGACACCGCCGCCCGCGGCGGGCAGCCGCGTGCCGACGGCCATGCCGTAGTCGATGCCGCCGAGCGAGCCGCGGTCGAGGTGGTCCTGCCAGGTGCCGGTGACGCGGTAGCCGCTGAAGGGGTTGTAGAACCCCGGCACGGCCGCGAGGGCGGCCGTGCCGCCCACCGCGGTGACGACGCCCGCCGCCACCGTGCCCTGTAACAGGGTCCGCCTGCTGATCCCGCCGTCGTCCATGGTGAACTCCCCGGTCGGAGGTGTGTGCCCAGGACGCTAGGGACGGCGCGGGCCGGCGGCATGGTTCGTTCGACCGACGGCCGTTCGGGCGGCGAGCGGTAGTTAGTAAGGCTAAGCTTTCGGCGTGAACCGTGCTCCTCGCGCGAGGCGGCCGGTGGGCCTCGTCATCGCCGTGCTCAGCCTGTGCGGGACCGTCGTGTCCCTCATGCAGACGCTCGTGGTCCCGCTGCTGCCCGACCTCCCCGAACTGCTGGACACCACGGCGGACAACGCGTCCTGGCTGGTCACGGTGACCCTGCTCACCGGCGCGGTGGCCACCCCGATCCTGTCCAAGGTCGCCGACATGGTCGGCAAGCGCCTCGTCATGGTCATCGCCCTCGGCGTGCTGGTGGCCGGTTCGGTGGTGTGCGCGGTGAGCACCGGGCTGACCTGGATGCTGGTCGGCCGGGCGTTGCAGGGCTTCGCCGCCGCGCTGATCCCGGTCGGCATCAGCATCATGCGCGACGAGGTGCCCAAGGAGCGCGTCGGCGCGGCCGTGGCGCTGATGAGCGCGACGCTCGGCATCGGCGCGGCGGCCGGCCTGCCGCTCGGCGGGGTCATCGCCGAGGTCCTCGACTGGCACTCGCTGTTCTGGGTGTCGGCGGGCATGGGCGCGCTGATGCTCGCCGCCGTGCTGGTGGTCGTGCCGGAGTCGACGGTGCGCAGCCCCGGCCGGTTCGACGTGGTGGGCGCGGTGCTGCTGTCGGTGTCGCTGTCGGCGCTGCTGCTGGCGGTCTCCAAGGGCTCGACGTGGGGGTGGACGAGCCGGAACACGCTGCTGTGCGCCGCGGTGGCCGCGATCGGGTTCGCGATCACCACGCCGTGGGAGCTGCGCACCGGCAACCCGCTGGTCGACCTGCGCACGTCCGCGCGCCGGCCCGTGCTGCTGACCAACGTCGCCTCGCTGCTCGCGGGCTTCGCCATGTACGCGAACCTGCTGGTCGGCACCCAGGAGCTCCAGCTCCCCACGTCGACCGGCGTCGGCCACGGCCTGACCCCCACCGCGGCCGGTCTGGCGATGCTGCCCGGCGGCGCGGTCATGGTGGTCCTCGCCCCGGTGTCGGCGGCGCTGACCCGCCGCTTCGGCGCGCGGATCACGCTCATGGTCGGCTCGCTGGTCATCGCCGTCGGCTACGCCGCCCGCGCGCTGTTCACCGGCGGCCTGTGGCAGCTCGTCACCGCCACCACCGTCATCTCCACCGGCACGGCCATCGCGTTCGCCGCCATGCCGATCCTGGTCATGCGGTTCGTGCCGATCACCGAGACCGCGTCGGCCAACGGGCTGAACACGCTCGTCCGCCAGATCGGCACCTCGACGTCCAGCGCCGTCGTGGCGGCCGTGCTCACCGCGGGCACGACCACCGCCGCGGGCGTCGCCGCGCCCGACGCCGGCGCGTTCGCGCTGACCGCGTGGATCGCCGGGGCCGCCGCGGTGCTCGCCGCCGCACTGGCCCTCGCGCTGCCCGGGCGCAGCGTCACCACGGTCAACGCCCCGGCCCGGGACGTCGCGCCGGGCAACGACGAGGTCGTCGTCACCGGGGACGTGGTCACCCCGGACGGGCAGCCGGTCCGGCTGGCCGTCGTCACCGTCCTCACCCTCCAGGGCGAGCACACCGACTGGTCGCGCGCCGACAGCGCCGGGTCGTGGTCCGCCGCGCTGCCCGGTCCGGGCCGCTACCTGGTGGTCTGCTCCGCCGACGGGTGGTCGTCGTGCTCGCAGGTCCTCGACCTGGGCGACCGACCGCAGCGCATCGTGCTGCGCGAGCGGCGCGAACTGGCCGGGATCGTCAGCGACGGCGGCGTGGCCGTGGCCGACGCCCTGGTCACGCTGACCGGCACGGCGGGCGGCACCGCCGAGCGCACCCGCACCGACGACGCCGGCCGCTACGCGCTGCCCCTGCCGCCGCTGGGCGGCTACGTGCTGACCGTGCTGCCGCCGGGCGGGGCCGCGGCGCACTCCGCGGACGTGGTCGTGACGCCGCAGCGCCGCACGGTGGACCTGGACCTGGCGACGGGCGGCCCGCTCGTCGACGAGCGGGCCGCCCGCGCGGTCGGGATCACGCGGTGAGCAGCCTCAGCCCGTAGACCGACAGGATCTCGTTGATCGGCTGGAACCACGTCCGGCCGCCGGACGAGCAGTTGCCGTACCCGCCGGACGTGACGCCCTGCGCCTGGTCGCCGGTGATGAACGAGCCGCCCGAGTCGCCGCCCTCGGCGCACACGCTGGTGCCCGCCATCTGGTGCACGTCGCCCTGGGCGTAGTGGATCGTCTCGTTGCGGGACTGGATGACGCCGCAGTGCCAGCGCGTGGTCGAGCCGGAGCGGCAGACCGACGTGCCGACCGGGGCCTCCCACGAGCCGCGCACCAGGGCGTCGCTCACCGTGCCCCAGCCGAGCACGACGGGCACGTTCCACCAGCCGCCGCCGGTGCGCACCCACGCGTAGTCGTTGCCCGGGAACGACGAACCCGCGAACGTGCCCTGCCAGGAGCGGTCCCAGCCGTAGACCTGGGCGCCGGTGCCGCCGCAGTGACCGGCCGTGACGTACCCGCCGTGCACCGAGAAGCCGATCGAGCAGCGCACGTTGCCGGTGTAGTAGGGGTCGCCGCCCACCGTCCCGGCCGCGAACGGCACGGGTGCGGTGACGCCCTCGGTGTTGACCTCGATCGGGCCGAACTCCTTCGCCCGGTCGAGGAAGTCCGCCACCTCGCGGGTCTGCTCACCCGCCCGGAGGTTGACCACCACCGCACCGCTGCGCGGGTCCGGGTGCCAGCTCGTGACGGCCGACGGCACGCCGCCCGCCTTCGACAGCGCGTCCACCCGGTCCTTCACCCGGTCCAGCTCGGCGGCCGTGCGGGACACCAGCCGCGGTTCGGCGCCGGTGGCGCGCACCCGTTCGGCGGCCTTGCCGTCGGTCACGCCGACGACGAGCACGCCCCGGTCCTGGTCGAACCAGCTGCCGCCGAACGCGCCGGCCGCCGCCGTGCGCGCGGACGGCGCCACGCGGGTCGCCTCGGCCTCCCGGGCGATCCGGACCAGGGCCTGCTGCTCGGTCAGGCCGAACGCGGCCCGCATCGAGGAGACCAGGCCCGGCGACAGCTGCCCCGACGTCACGGGCGCGGCCTGCGCGGCGGGTGCGGCGACCAGGCCGCCCACCACCAGCGCGACGGCCGTCCCGACCTTTGTCAACGTTGTCATGCGCACGCGGTCCTCCTTGTCCACAGGGTGGGCGCACAGCCGGACAGGGAGGGTGGCCGTGCGCCCCGGGCAAGTCTTGAGAGCGCTCTCACAACCGATCTGGTTCAGACCATGCCAAAGCCCGCGGCCCGGCGTCAATCCCGCGGGGGCGCCGCCACCGGGCGACGCCCCCGCACGTGCTCACCTCCGCTCGGGGATCGGGCTCCACTCGCGCGCCAGCTCGACGGCCAGCTCCACGTTGGCCGCCGCCGCGTCCAGGGTGCGCCGGCCGTACCCGCAGGCGGCGGCGACACCGGCGATCGGCCCGCCCAGGGCGTCCGCGGCCAGTTCGAGCGCCCGGCGGGTGGCTTCGGGGTGCGCCTCGGCGACCACGCCGACGATGACGTCCACCCCCCGGCGCAGGTGCCTGAGCGGCGCGAAGAACGCCGGGTCGACCGACGGCGGTCCGTCACCGGAGGTGACCGGCAGGTGCACGGTCGGCATCGGCAGCCGCCGCTCGGCCAGCACGTCGGCGAGGCCGTTGAGGAACTCCACCGGCGCCTCCAGGTCCTCCGGCTCGAACACCGGGACGTGCTCCAGGTCGCCGTAGCACAGGTGCAGCACCCAGCGGGCGTCCGGCGCGGCGCCCAGCACCCCGGCGACCTGCCGGGTGAGTTCGGCGGTCAGCTCCGGCCAGTGCGACCGCGGCGTGCGGTGGTAGGACACCAGCACGGCCGGGCTCTCCAACTGGAACTGCACGCGGTCGCCCCAGCGCGCGGCGACCCGGGCGACCTCGCCCACGACGGCCGCCTGCACGACCGGCATCCACTCGCGGGCGGCCTCCGGGCCGAACGCGAACATCGCCAGGTCCAGGGCGTTCGGGATGCCGATCTGCAACCGCAGCGGCCGGTCGCCCTCGACCGCCTCCAGCGCGGCGAACGCGGCGTCGGCCTGCTCCAGCCTGCCGAAGGCCACGTCGTCGGGGGCGAGGCGGTGCCCCGGGCGGACCCGGTAGCACGGCATGTCGTGGTAGCCCTTGCTCTCCCCGCCGCGGACCCGGTCGAGGACGGGCACGGCGGCGAGGTCGTGGGTGAGCCAGTCGATGATCCAGCGCGGGTCGCGGTCGAAGGGCAGGGCGGTCAGCGGCACTCCGTCGATGTGCCTCAGGACCCAGCCCAGCGCGGTGGCGGGGTCGTCGCACAGCGGGTGCGGCAGCGAGCCGACGAGGTGCACGGGCAGCGGTCGGGCCGTCCAGTGGGCGTGCGGAAGGGGTTGCATGACGGTTCTCCAGGCGTGTCGGGCAGCCGCCGGTGGCGGCGAAGTCGGGGCCACCGACCGGTGCGCGGCGCGTCACCGGCGGGCGGCGCGCGGGATCGCCGCGTCCGGCCGCCCTGTGGCCACCACGGATTCTGACGGCACACCCGCCCGCTCGTCCACTTTGGATGATCAAAACAGCGAACCGCCACGCGAACGTGTGAACGGAGCCGACCAGTCCGAACAGGACAGTCCATAGCGGACGCCGCCGATCGCCCCGCGCGTCGGGCCCGGAGCCGGCGCGCGGGGCGGCGCGGATCAGGAGTTGCGCAGGAAGCGGTCCAGGACGCGGACGCCGAACTGGAGCGCGTCGACCGGGACGCGCTCGTCCACGCCGTGGAACAGGGCGGAGAAGTCCAGGTCGGCGGGCAGGCGCAGCGGCGCGAAGCCGAAGTTGCGGATACCCAGCTTCTGGAACGACTTGGCGTCCGTGCCGCCGGACAGCATGTAGGGCAGCACCCTGGCGCCGGGGTCCTCGGCGGTGATCGAGGCGGTCATCGCGTCCACCAGCGCTCCGTCGAACGTCGTCTCCACGGCCGGCAGGCCCAGCCACTCGCGCTCGACGTCCGGACCGAGCAGCTCCGCCAGCTCGCGGTCGAACGCCTCCTCCCGGCCGGGCAGGATGCGGCAGTCCACGGTGGCCTCGGCGCTCGACGGGATGACGTTCGTCTTGTACCCGGCCGACAGCATGGTCGGGTTGGCGGTGTCGCGCAGCGTCGCCCCGATCATCCGCGACAGCGCGCCGAGCTTGCCGACCGCGCCCTCGACGTCGTCGTCCGGGAAGTCGAGGCCGGTGATCTCGGACACCCCGTCGAGGAACTCGCGCACCGACGGCCGGATGACGATCGGGAACCGGTGCCGCCCCAGCTTCGCCACGGCCTCGGCGAGCTTCGTCACGGCGTTGTCGCGGTGGAGCATCGAGCCGTGGCCCGCGGTGCCCTTCACCCGCAGCTTGAGCCAGTGGACGCCCTTCTCGGCGGTCTCCACCAGGTAGGCCCGGACGTCGTCCTTCAGGGTGACGGAGAAGCCACCGACCTCGCTGATGGCCTCGGTCACGCCCTCGAACAGCTCGGGCCGGTTCTCGACGAGCCACTTGGCGCCGAACAGGCCGCCGGCCTCCTCGTCGGCCAGGAAGGCGAACACGATGTCGCGCGGCGGCACGATGCCGTCCCGCTTGAGCCGGCGGGCGACCGCGAGGGTCATGCCCACCATGTCCTTCATGTCGACCGCGCCGCGGCCCCACACGTACCCGTCCTGCACGGCGCCCGAGAACGGGTGCACCGACCACTCGGAGGCGTCTGCGGGCACCACGTCCAGGTGACCGTGCACCAGCAGCGCGCCCCGCGAGCGGTCGGCGCCCTCCAGCCGGGCGACGACGTTGCCCCGCCCCTTGGCCCCGGACTCCACGTAGGTCGTCTCGTAGCCGACCTCGGCCAGCTTCCCGGCGACCCACTCGGCGGCGGCCCGCTCCCCCACCAGGGTCGAGGCGTCGCCGGTGTTGGTCGTGTCGATCCTGATCAGCTCACTGGTGAGGGACACGACCTCGTCCTGCGCCAGCCGCAACCCCGCCACGTCATCCACATTGCTCACGCGCCCTTCCTACCACCTGGTTGGCCGGTGGGCGGGCATCGCTCGGGCTGTTCACCGACGTGGGCTCCGGGCCGCGCGGCGGCCCGGAGCGGTCGGTCAGCCGGCGGCGTTCATCAGGTCCACCGCGCTGTGCTGGCGGGCCGCGTCGCTGCGCTGGAACGGCCCGGCCCACGGCTGGTCGTACGAGTCGCTGCTGGACCGGTCCCGCGCGTGGGCGGTGTCGGCCTGGCGCTTCAGGTAGGGGAGGTAGGGCCGGCCGGGCAGGGCGCGGTCCAGGGCGGCGAGCCCGCGCACGTAGGCGCCCTTGAAGGACGGCACGTCACCGCCGCCGCCGTCGTCGAACAGGATGCCGCCGGGGTTGAGCGCGCCGCTCGTGGTCGAGGCGTCGGCCAGGGCGCGGGCCCGGGCGAGGTACGCCTGGTCACCGGTGGCGCGGTGCAGTTCGGTCAGCGCGGCCAGCGGCACGCCCTGGTTGTAGCTCCACGGCGTCTGGCCGTTGTTGCGGCACGTGGTCGTGACGAGCCCGTCGTTGACCAGGTTCGAGCCGTTGACCATCCCGCTGCCCTCGAACCACCGCCAGCCGTCCCGGGCGCGCCGCAGATACGTGGAGTCGCCGGGCAGGCGGTTGTGCAGGGCGGCGTTGACCTGCACGTACAGCGAGTTGGCGATGGCGTTCTTGTAGGTCCGGCTCGACGTCCACCAGATGCCGCCGCCGCAGGTCGCGTCCCAGTACCGGTGGATGTGGTCGGCGCCCGCGCGGGCGGTGTCGAGGTAGCGGCGCTCGCCGGTCAGGTCGTAGGCGGCGATCCAGGCCAGGCCCCACCACGCGACGTCGTCGTTGTACTCGTTGACGAAGTTCCCCTGCCACGCGGTGCGGTTCAGGTCGTAGGTGCGGGCGATGGCGTAGCGGTAGCTGCCCATGCCGCTCACGCGTGCGTTGTCGATGATCGCGGTGAGGGCGTTGGCGGAGTTCCACCAGCCGGTGGTGGCGAACAGGCCGGTGTTCCGGTCGTAGCGCTGCATGAGGGCCGTGGCGGCGGCGGTGCGGCGGTCGCCGGCGTTCCAGGTGGTCCGGTACCAGGAGGTGCAGGCGATGGTCGACGACCCGGCCGGCCGGCCGCAGGCGCGCAGCAGGCCCACGCCCAGGTTGTTCCAGTCGTCCACGTTGTGCATGAGCGTGCGCCAGCCGCCGTTGCCGGCCGGGACGGTCGTCGCGCCGGCCTTGGGCTCCCAGGTCACCCCGGCGTCGAAGGAGCGGTCCAGCCAGACCTCGTCGCCCTGGCCGCCGGCGGTGATGACCGCCCACCCCATCGTCTCGCCGCCGTCGAAGTGCAGCTCGACCCGGCGGGTGCCCGCGGGCACGGTCTGGGCGATCCGACCGCCGGTCGAGAGGGCGGGGTCGCGCCCGTCGCAGTGCAGGTTGCAGACGACGGCCGAGGCGGACGGAGCTGTGGCGGACGGAGCTGTGGCGGACGCACCCGGCGCGGTCGGCCCCGTGACGTGGGGCCGTGTCGCGGACCGCTGCGCGCTCGGCGGCAGGGCGGGGTCGCGGGTGTCGCAGTAGGCGTCGCAGACCTCGGCCGGCGGCGGAACCGGTCCGGGGGGCGCCGGGACGGGGACGAGGGACAGGAGCAGGGATGCGAGAACGACGGTGTTCAGCACGGCCACCTCACCGCAGGGAGTGTGAGAGCGTTCTCACACCGACGGTAGGAGCGGTCCCGACGGGCCGTCAACACCGGTCGCCCTGACAAGCAGGACAGAACGCGCGCTCGTGGACGGCCCGCGCCACGCCCGCGCGGGCGAACGGACACCGCCTCAGGTCGGGCGAACCCGGCGTGGTGCGCGCTCGCGTCGCCGCACGGCCCGATCACCCCGCTCCTGTCACCCTGGTGGTGTCGCAGTCCGCCGCCCTGGAACCGCTCGGTCCCGACGAACCCGTCATCGCGCTCGACCTCAACCGCCCCGTCGACGCCGTCGTCGACGGGTGCCCCACCGGCGAGGAAGAAACCTGACATGACGATCGCCATGGAAACCCTGTCCGCAGGCCGACTCCTGTCCGCCGCCGTCCTCGGCATCGCCCTGCTCGTGCTGCTGATCAGCCGGTTCAAGCTGAACCCGTTCCTGGGCCTCACCCTGTCGTCCCTCGTCGTGGCCGCGATCGCGGGCCTGCCCATGGACGCGGCCGTCGCGAGCTTCGCGAAGGGGTTCGGCGACACCGCGGCCGGCGTCGGCACGCTGATCGCGCTGGGCGCGATGATCGGCAAGCTGCTCGCCGACTCGGGCGGCGCCGACGCCCTGGTCGACACCATCATCGGCCGCTCCAGCACCCGCTCGCTGCCGTGGGCGATGGCCGTGGTGGGCGCGCTCATCGGCCTGCCGATGTTCTTCGAGATCGGCCTCGTGCTGATCATGCCGGTGATCCTGCTGGTGTCCCGGCGGTCCGGCACGTCGTTGATCCGCCTGGGCATCCCCGCGCTGGCCGGCCTGTCCGCGATGCACGGCCTCGTGCCGCCGCACCCCGGTCCGCTGGTCGCGGTGAACGCCCTGGACGCCGACCTGGGCATCACCCTCGGCTTCGGCGTGCTGATCGCCGTCCCGACCATCGCCGTCGCCGGCCCGCTGTTCGCCCGCTACGCCGCGCGCTGGGTGGACGTGTCCGCGCCCGACCTGTTCGAGGGCTCGGACCGCGACCCCGCGAAGCCCCGGCCGTCGTTCGGCGTCACCCTGGCCACCGTGCTGCTGCCCGTGGTGCTGATGATGGGCAAGGCGCTGGCGGACATCGTGGCGGACGAGGGCAACCCGGTCCGGGCCGTGCTGGACTTCCTCGGCACGCCGGTCATCGCGCTGCTGATCGCGGTGATCGTCTCCATGGTCACGCTGGGCGGCGGTGCGCACATGTCGGGCCGCGAGATCGCCCGGACCGTCGAGGCGGGCCTGCCGCCGATCGCCGGCATCCTGCTGATCGTGTCCGCCGGCGGCGGGTTCAAGCAGACCCTCATCGACACCGGCATCGGCGAGCTGATCGCCGACTGGGTCGCGGGCAGCGGCCTGTCGGTCCTGCTGCTGGCGTGGCTCGTGGCCGTCCTGATCCGCCTGGCGACCGGCTCGGCGACCGTCGCGACGGTGACCGCGTCCGGCATCCTCGCGCCGCTCGTGACGACGCTGAGCACGGGCGAGACGTCCCTGCTGGTGCTCGCCATCGGCGCCGGGTCGCTGTTCTTCTCCCACGTCAACGACGCGGGCTTCTGGCTGGTGAAGGGCTACTTCGGCCTGACCGTCGGGCAGAACCTGAAGACCTGGTCGATCATGGAGACGCTGATCTCGGTGGTGGGCCTGGTCCTCGTGCTGCTGCTCGACCTGGTGGTCTAGCCGCGCCACCCACCCCGCGCCGTTCTCCGCACAAGTGCAGTCGGGGTCTGGGCCGTTCGAGTCACGTGCCGCCGATCCCCGCCGACCCGGGACGACCGCCGCATATCGTCCACTCGTGGTGACGGGGCGAACACGGCCGCTGGAGTCGTGGCGTGCGCGCGTCCGGAGCCCGGGGGGCGAGGTGCTCGGCGCGGGGGTCCTGCTGGGCGACCGGCACGTGCTCACCTGCGCCCACGTTCTGGCGGGTGCGGACGGGCGGCCGGAGGTCGACCTCGTCGGCCGGCGCGGGTGGCTGGTGCGCCGGGCGCGGCCCGTGCCGGGGTGCGTCGTGCCGCCGCTGGCCGACCAGCGCGGCGACGTCGCCCTCCTCGAACTCGACGAACCGGCGCCGCCCGGTTCGGGCACCGCGCTGCGCCGGGCCGCCGTGAGCTGGAACCGGCCGGTGCGCGCCTTCGGGTTCCCCGGCGCGCTCGCGGACGGCGTGTGGACGCAGCTCACCCTGGCCGGCGAGGCCGGACCGGGCCGGGAGTGGATCCAACTCAACCTCGAACCGGGCTGGCCGCCGGTGCGCCCGGGGTTCAGCGGCGCGGGGGTGGCCGCCGTCGACACCGGCGACGTGCTGGGCGTGGTGGTGAGCACCCTGGGGCCGACCACCGGCGTGTCGTGGATGCTGCCGGTGGAGACGATCCTCGCGCACGTGCGGCGCATCGAGGAGTGGACGGTCGGCGACGTCGGGGTGGACTCGCGCTTCGGCGAGTCCTCGGCGGAGCACGTGGACGTGCCGACCACCCGACGGGTCGTCGCGTGGCTGGCCGACGCGCGGCGCACCATCCCGCTGCTCCTCGCCGGCGCGGAGGTCGCCGCGCTGAACCGCGTGGTCCTGCTGGCCAGCCGCGAACTGGGGCCGTCCGCGGCGGGAGCGACCGCCGCCCCGCACGACACCGTGCCGCCGCTGGGCAGCGTGGACCTGGCCGTGGACGCGTCCGGGCGCACGGCCGACGAGGTGACCAGGCGGGTGGTCGAACGCGCCGCCGTGCGCGCCGACGCAGGCTCGCGGGTGCCGCCGATGACCGTGGTCGTCGGCGCCGTGGACGACGCGGCCGAACCCGAGGCGGTGATCAAGGAGGTCGCCGAGCCGCTGGTGCGCGACGGCACGCGCGTGGTCCTGGCCTTCACCCGCGACGACTCGCCCGCGCTGGACGCGGCCCGGCGGTGGCGGTCCGGGCTGCACCGGGAACGGCTGGGCGCGCTCGCCGAGCGCATCGCCGCGCTGGACGCCGCCGAGCGGGACAACGCCGCGCTGTGCGCCCGGGTCGCGCCGCCCGGCCCCGCGGTCACCCGCCGGGCGTCCCGGCTGCGGTTCGCGCTGTCCGCGCTGCGCCACGGGCCCGTGGACGAGGTCGCGCTGATGCAGGTGGAGCGGCGGGCGGAGCGGGCCGCGCGGGTGGCGGGCGAGACCAGGGCGCGGCTCGACACCGGCCTGACCGCGCTGCGCGAACTGGGCGGCGGCAACGGGCGGGGCGGGTGGCTGTCGGCGCACAAGGCCCGCGCGGTGCGCTCCGGGTTCGCCGAGGACCTGGCGCTGAGCCGGTTGTACCAGGAGGCCTTCGCGCTGCTCACCACCCCGCCGGTCGACCCGGTGGCCGCGGCCGGGGCTGTCGGGGCCTACGGGCGCGCGGTGCAGGACAAGCTCGACGGGCGCGCCACGGCCGGCGAACCCGCGGGACGGGCCGAGGAGGAGGATCGGTGACGGCGTGCCGCCGCGCGGGGTGCGCGGGCGAGGTGGAGGACAGCGGGTTCTGCGACACCTGCGGTCGCAAGGCACTGCCGTCGTCCGCTCGGCCGCGGCCGAGCGGGCCGGGGAGCTACCTGTCGCTGCCCGTCTTCCCGCGCACCGAGCCGTCGAGCCGGTTGCAGCGCGACCCGGACGTCCCCACCAGCGGCCGCACCTGCGGCAAGAACGGCTGCACGGCCGAGATCGGCGTCGGCTACGCCGGTCAGCCCGCCCAGGCCGAGGGGTACTGCCCGATGTGCGGCGAGCCCTACTCGTTCCGGCCCAGCCTGCACGAGGGCGACCTGGTCGGCGACCAGTACCTGGTGCTCGGTCCGCTGGCGCACGGCGGCCTCGGCTGGGTGTACCTGGCGCAGGACACCCGCCTGGACGACAACCTGGTGGTCCTCAAGGGCGTGATCAACGAGGGCGACAGCGCGCTGGCCGAGGCGGAGCGCCGGGCGTTGACCGCGATGGACCACCCGAACGTCGTGCGCATCTTCAACTTCGTCACCCACCCGGACCGGTCCACCGGGCGGCCGCGCGAGTACATCGTGATGGAGTTCGTGGACGGCCGGGTGCTCGACGAGGTCAAGCGGGGCGCCCACGCCGGTGAGCGGCCCCTGGGCGAGCAGCTGCGGGTCGAGCACGTGATCACGATGGGGCGGCAGGTACTGGAGGCGCTCGACCACCTGCACCGGCGCGGGCTCGTGTACTGCGACATGAAGCCGAACAACGTGATCCTGTCGCCCGGCAGCACCGCCGACGGCAGCGAGAGCCGGATCAAGGTGATCGACCTGGGCGCGGTGCGCCGCACCGGCGACAAGGGACCCGGGATCATCGGCACGTGGCCGTACCAGGTCACCCGCGAGGAGATCGCGCGGCGCGGCGTGACGGTGCAGTCGGACCTGCACGCGCTGGGCGTCACGCTGCGGCAGCTCCACCAGGCCACCGTCGACCACGTGGAGCTGCTCGGCGCGCCCGGGTCCCCGATCGCGGCGGGGGTCGAGTCGTTCCAGCGGGTGCTGGCCCGCGCCACGCGCGCCGACGCCGAGCGCCGGTTCGCCTCCGCGCGCGAGATGTCCGACCAGCTGGGCGGCGTGCTGCTGGAGGTCGCCTCGCTGCGCGACGGCAAGGACCGCGCGGTCCTCTCGCCCCTGTTCGCGCCGACGGCCGCACTGCTGGACGCCGACCTGGGCGCGGTGCCGCCGCTGGCGCGCTGGACCGACGCGGTGACCGACCCGGACCTGCCGACGCCGAAGGACGTCGCGGTCGGGCTGCCGCCGGTGCGCCCGGTGTCCGCCGACCCCGCCATGGAACTGGTCGCCGACACCCCGGACCCGGCCCGGGTGCTGGACCTGCTGCGCGACCACGACGCGCCGTCGCCCGACGTCCTGCTGCTGCGCTGCCGCGCGCACCTGGAGCTGGACCGCCACGAGGAGGCCGCGCGCTGCCTGGCCGCCCTCCGGTCGCCGGACGCCGAGGACGACTGGCGGGTGGTGTGGCACTGCGGGCTGCTGCACCTGGTCCGCGGGCACGTCCGGGCGGCGCGCCGGCATTTCGAGGCGGTGCGCGCCGACCTGCCCGGCGAGGTCGCGCCGACGCTGGCGGTGGCGCTGTGCGCGGAGCGGGAGGGCGACGCGGCCGAGGCGCGCCGCTGGTACACGGCGGTGTGGCGGCGGGACCGGTCGCAGGCGCCGGCGGCGTTCGGCCTGGCGCGGCTGCTGCTGCGCGACGGCGACCGGGCGGGCGCGGTGGCCGTGCTCGACGGGATGCCCACCGTGTCGCGGCACCACGACGCCGCGCGGATCGCGGCGGTCAACGTCCTGTGCGGGCCGGGCGCCTCGGCTCGCGACCTGGAGCGGGCGGTCGAGCGGCTGGAGCGGCTGCGCCTGGACCGCGACGCGGGCGACCGGCTGACCGCCGCGGTCCTCGACGCGGCGCTGCGCTGGCGGCGCTCGACCGCCGACCCCCGGATCGACGGCGGCGCGGTGTTCGGCCGGTCCCCGTCGGAGCGGGCGCTGCGGTCCGCGCTGGCCGACGGCTACCGCCGCCTGGCCCGGCAGGCGCGGTCGGCCGACGAGCACGGCGTGCTCGTGGACCTCGCCAACGGCACCCGCCCCCGGACGAAGCTGTGACAGGGAGGCCCATGGACACCCCGGCCGGTTTCGGCGTCGTCGTGAACCAGAACGAGTACATGTCCCGCGGCGACACCGACATGCACGCGATCGTCACCGTCACCGCCTCCGGCCTGCGGTCGGCCGGCCTACCGCGGGCCGCCGCGGAGGTGATCATGATCGACTGCTCGGGCTCGATGGACGCACCGCCCACCAAGATCGCCGCCGCCCGGCAGGCGACCTGCGCGGCGCTGGGCGTGCTGCGCGACGGCACGCTGTTCGCCGTGGTCAAGGGCACGCACCGCGCCGAGGTGGTCTACCCCGCGGACGGGCGGTTGGCGGTCGCCGACGAACGCACCCGCGGCGAGGCCGTGGCGGCGGTCAACCGGCTGATCAGCGACGGCGGCACCGCGATGAGCACCTGGCTGGCCCTGGCGGCGCGCCTGCTCGCGCCGCACCCGGACCTGATCAGGCACGCGATCCTGCTCACCGACGGCTACAACGGCGAGCCGCGCCAGGTGCTCGACGCGGCGCTCCGGCACTGCGCGGACGCGTTCGTGTGCGACGTGCGCGGCATCGGCGCCGACTGGTCGCCGCAGGAGGTGCGGCGGATCGGGGAGGTGCTGCACGGCGACGTGGACGCCGTGCGCAGGCCCGCCGACCTGCCCGCCGACTTCACCGGGTTGGTGGAGTCGGCGATGGGCAAGGCCGTCGCCGACCTCCAGCTGCGGGTCAAGCCCATGCCCTTCGCGCGGCTGCGCCAGGTCAAGCAGGTGCTGCCCGCCGAGGTCGACCTGACCGACCGGGGCACGCGGCTCGACGACGGCACGGTGCGGTTCCCCACCGGCAACTGGGGCGACGAGGCGCGCGCGTTCGGCGTGTGGCTGGAGGTGGACACCGACGCGCTGTCCGTGGGCGAGCCGGCGCAGGCCGCCCGGGTGAGCCTCGCCGTGGACGACGCCGAGGTGCCCGCCGGTTCGGCGGCGATCCGGGCGACCCTCACCGAGGACTTCCGCCTGTCGATCCGGCTGGACCCGGTCGTCCGCCACTACGACGGCGAGACGGAGCTGGGCGAGCACATCGAGGCGGGGTGCGGCGCGTACGACGCGGACGACCTGCCGCGGGCCGCCGAGCGGTGGGGGCGGGCCGTGGCGCTCGCGACGCGGTTGGGCAACGAGGACTCGCTGCGGCGGTTGCTGCGGCTGGTCGAGGTCGTCGGCGACCCGGCCGACGGGCGGGTGGTGGTGCGGCCGGGCCTCACCGCGGAGGACATCCGCTGGGCCGGGATGAGCTCCACCAGGTCCAGCATCGCGCCGGGCGTCGCGGACGGGGTGCGACGGGTCGAGGCGGAGGCCGCGGGACCCGACCGGCAGTGCCCGCGGTGCTCGTACGTGTCGCCGCCGACCGCGCGGTTCTGCGGCCGGTGCCGCCACGAGCTGGCGGGCGGGGCGGGCCCGTGACCCGGCGCAGCACCACCCGCCGGACCCTGCGCGGCCTGCTGGCGGGCACGGTGGTCGCCGCGCTGGCGGCGACCGGGGCCACGTGGGCGGTGTGCGCGGCGGTGCAGGCCACCGCCGACACGGTGCGCACCCGCAACGCCCCCGCGGTGCTGGAGGCGGCCACCGCCAGGGCCGCGCTCGCCGAGGCGGACCGGCTGGCGGTGGAGAGCTTCGCCAACCCCGAGCACGTGCTGACCGGGCCGGGCGACCGGTACCGCGGCCGGATCGCGCTGGCCGGCCAGTACCTCGCCCAGATCGCCGAGGACAACACCGCGGGCGAGGTCGTCAGCAGGCAGTTGCAGCTGGTGGAAGGGCTGCTGGTCTCCTACAACGCCGCCATCGGCCAGGCGGACGCGCAGCTGCGGCAGCCCGGTGGCGCGGCGCTGGGCAGCGCCGACCTCTGGCACGCCTCGCAACTGCTGCACGCGCCGGACCACGGCATCCTCGCCCAGCTCGACCGGCTGCTGGAGGCGCAGCGGGACGCGCTGGACGACCGACTGGCCGAGTCCGGCACGACGCCGTGGCGGACCGCGTCGTGGCTCGTGCCCTCCCTCGTCCTGCTGGGGCTGCTGGTCGCCACCCAGGTGTTCCTGGTCCGGCGGTTCCGGCGCCTGGTCAACCCGCTCCTCGCGCTGGCCACCGCCGTCGCGCTCGGCGTCGTGGTCGTGCCCCTGGTCGGCCAGGAGACCCGGGCGCAGGTGACGGAGTCGGCACGGGCGCTGGACCTGCTCGTCGACCGGTGGCGGGCGCACACGACCGAGACCGGGGCGACCGCCCGGCGTGAGCTGCTGGTGCTGCTGGACCGGCACTGCGGCGGTGAGCGGGACGGGTGCGGCGACACCGTGGCCCGGGTCCGGCGGGACCTGGGCCCGGCCGCCGCCGGCGCTCCGCCGACCGACGAGCGCGAGCTGACCCGCGAGGCGGAGCGGATCAACGCCGACCTGGAGGACGCCGCCGACGAGCGCGGCCTGATCCCCCTCGTGCCGATCGGCGGGTCGGCGGTCGTCCTGCTGGTGCTGCTCGGCCTCCTCGGCCGGCTGGAGGAGTACAGGTACCGGGTCCGATGAGAATCCTGATGGCGATCCTGCTGCTGAGCGCGTCCCTGGCCGGGTGCGTGGTGTCCACCGCGCCCGCGCGGGTGATCGTCCTGGGCCCCTGGACCGGGCTGCAGGAGAAGAGGTTCGAGCAGGTGCTGGCGCTGTTCGAGGACACCCGCCGCATCGACGTCGAGTACATCGGCACCACCGCACCGGACCAGGTGCTGCGGGCGGACGTGCAGAAGGGCACGCCGCCGCACGTGGCGGTGCTGCCCAGCCCCGGCGACCTCGCCGCCTACGTGGGGGACGGCTACGTGACGCCGCTGGACGGCGTCGTCGCGGCCCGCTCGGACGAGTACCCGCGGCGGTGGACGGACCTGGAGGAGCTGGCGTCGGACGAGCGGTACGCGGTGGTGGTGAAGGCCGACCTCAAGAGCATGGTGTGGCACCCCGCCGACGTCCCGGTCACCCCGCCGACCACGAAGGCCGAACTGCTCGCCCTCACGGCCGCCGAGGTGGCCGCCGGGCGGACCCCGTGGTGCCTGCGGGTGGCCGCGCAGACCAACGCCGGGTGGCCCGGCACCGACTGGGTCGAGGACGTCGTGCTGCACGAGGCGGGTCCCGACGTCTACCGCCGATGGGCGGCGGCGGAGCAGCCGTGGAACGAGGGCCCCGTGCGGCAGGCGTGGCAAACGTGGGGCGAGCTGATCGGCGGCGGAGCGGTGCGCGGCGGCCTCCGCGCGACGCTGCTGACGAACTACGACGACCCGTCGCAGCCGATGTTCGACACCCCGCGCGGGTGCCTCCTCGACCACCAGGCGTCCTACGTGACCGGGGTGTACCCGGCGGGGGAAGCGGACTTCTTCCCGTTCCCGTCGCTGGGCGCGCCGGAACCGGCGGCGGAGGTCTCGGCGGACCTCGCGGCCCTGTTCCGCGACACCCCCGAAGCCCGCGCGCTGATGGACTTCCTGGCCTCGACGGAGGCGCAGCGCATCTGGCCGGCGGACGGCGGGGCCTACTCGGTGAACCGGTTGATCGGCCCGGAGGTGTACGGCAGCGACGTGGAGTGGCGCGTCGCCGCCGTACTGGTCTCGGAGGACCGGTTGTGCTTCGACGCGTCGGACCTGATGCCCGCGCCGCTGCGCACCGCGTTCCACCGGGCCGTGCTGCGCTACCTCGACGACCCGGACGACCTCCAGGCGGTGCTGGACACCCTGGAGGGCGTCCGGCGGCAGGTGTCCGCGGAGAAGGGGGGCCTGCTCGACCTGCCCTGCTAGCGGTGGTCGGCACGGTGGTCGCCGGGGCCGGCTCAGCCCTGGAACGAGTCCTGCACCAGCTGCACGAGGGGGGCGACCAGGTCCGCGAAGAACTCCCGCACCGGCGGCACGAAGATGATCACCGCCACCAGCAGCGCCACGTACGGCGCCACGCCGCTCCCGCGCTTCTTCGCCATGCCCACCCCCGGTGCGTCGCCCTCCCCCAGCATGGCACGCCGCTCAGGCGAGCAGGACCGCCGGCCCCCGCCCGAGCACCCCGTCGTCGAGCGGGACGCACCGCACCCCGCCGCGCCGCCGGAGCGCGGCGAACGCGCCGGGCGCGATCACCGCGTCCATCCAGGCGCACGGGTTCGCCGGGCGGCCGACCTCGAACCGCACGGGGCCGTCACCCGAGTCGAGGGCGAACACGTCGTGCCGGGCGAGGGCGTCCACGTCGAACCCGCGCAGCACGACGTTGCGCCGGACCAGCAGCGGGTCCGGCGCGGCGGCCAGGCCGAGGGCCTCCGCGACGTGGTCGAGCGACTCGGCGGCGAAGAACGTGACGGCGGCCCGGCGGTGCGCGGGCCGGTTGAAGTAGCGGTCGCCGACCAGGCCGAGGCCCGCCCGGACCACGACGCGATCGCGGGAGACGGGCTCCGGATCGGGTCGCGGGCCGTCGGCGGGCCTGCCCTCGTAGGCGTGCACGGGCGACACGTGCAGCGCCACCACCTCGACGGTCGTGCTCAACGCTCGCCGAGCTGCCACTCCGGCCGCACGTAGTGGCACGTGTAGCCGTTCGGGTAGCGCTCCAGGTAGTCCTGGTGCTCCGGCTCGGCCTCCCAGAAGTCACCGGCCTGGGTCACCTCGGTCACGACCCGGCCCGGCCACTTGCCGGAGGCGTCCACGTCGGCGATGGTCGCCTCCGCGATCCGCTTCTGCTCGTCGCCGTCGTAGAAGATCGCCGAGCGGTAGCTCGCGCCGATGTCGTTGCCCTGGCGGTCGCGCGTCGTCGGGTCGTGGACCTGGAAGAAGAACTCCAGGATCTGCCGGTAGCCCAGCCGCGCGGGGTCGAAGACGATCTCGATGGCCTCCGCGTGGGTGCCGTGGTTGCGGTAAGTGGCGTTGGGCACGTCACCGCCCGTGTAGCCCACCCTGGTGGAGATGACGCCGGGGTGGCGGCGGAACAGGTCTTGCATGCCCCAGAAACACCCGCCCGCGAGGACGGCCTTCTCGGTAGCAGTGGCCATGTGGTCGCTCCGCTCCTCACTGTCGTTCGGTACCCGTCATCGTTCGGTACCCATCGAGGTGAACGCTCCCGCGTCCCCGGGTCATCCCCGGCGCGGGTGTGATCCACAACCGGGCGGCGGTGACGTGAGCGGGCCGGCGGCACCGGGCGGACGGCTCAGGACGCGGCGAGCGCGTGGTCCAGCGTCGGGTGCACGACGAGCAGCTCGTCGAGACCGGTGAGCCGCACCGAGCGCATCGACGGCGTCGTGTCGCCCGCCACCACCCGCAGCGCCGTGTCCGGCAGGGCCTGGTCGTGCGCGGCGATCAGGGCGGCCAACCCCGCCGAGGCGAGCAGGGCCACCCCGCGCAGGTCGACGACGACCACGCCCGGCCGGTCGCCCAGCGCCGCGTCGAGCGCCTCGCGCAGCCGCGGCGCGGTGGACTGGTCCAGCTCACCGACCACGGTGACGAGGACGGCGTCGGCGAGGCGCTCCACGTCGAGCCTGAACGGCGGTGGGGCGGGGTCCTGCGTCGAGGCGTGCACGTCGTGGTCGCCTTTCGTCCGGGGTCGCGGTCCGCGGCCCGGCCGGCCGGTGGCCCACGAGCCGCGAGTCCATGGTCACCCCGCGGGGCGGGTCCCGCCATTCAGCGGCACGAATGCCACTGCTGGTCACCGACGGTGTTCACAGGGTAGGCCGGACGGGTCATGCCGATGCTCCGCAGGACGCAGTGGTGGCGCACCGGGCAGGATTGGGCCGTGCACGATCGCGACCCGGGCGGCTACGACGCGTTCCTCTCCTCCAGCCACGCGGCCGGCGATCGGATCGCCCCGGCGCTCCTGCGCGCGCTCCGGCGCATCGCCAGGCCCTGGCACCGACCGCGGGCGCTGCGCGTGTTCCTGGACCGCGCCGACCCCGCCGACCTCGCCACCGACCCCGACCCGTGGTCGACGGCCACCGCGGTGCCGGCCCGGTCGCGCCACTTCGTGCTGCTGGCCTCACCGGAAGCGGCGGCCTCGCCGCGGGTGGGCCGCCAGGTCGGGTTCTGGCGGGCGCGGCGCGAGCGCGACCGGTTCCTGATCGCGCTGACCGGCGGCGACCTCGTGTGGGGCGACGGCGACTTCGACTGGGAGCGCACGACGGCCCTGCCGGCGCAGCTGAAGGGCTGGTTCACCGCCGAACCGCCGTGGGTGGACCTGCGCTGGGCGTCGGGGAGCGAGGACCCCGGCGCGGACCCGCGCTTCCGCGTCGCCGCGGGCGCGCTGGCGGCCGCGGTGCACGGCGTGCCGGAGGACGCGCTCGACCGCGAGGACGTGCGGCAGCGCCGGCTGACCGCCCGCCTGCGCCGGGGCGCGGTCGTCGGCCTGGCCCTGCTCTCGGTGGTGGCCGCGGTCCTGGGCGTCACCACCCACCGGCGGCACGAGGCGGCCGTGACCAGGACCGCGGCGCTCGACCTGGCGGCCCGTGCGGCGACCGTCGGCAGCGCGGACCCGGCCCTGTCCCGGCTGCTCGCCGTGGCCGCGTGGCGGCTCGACCCGACCGGGCGGAGCCGCGCCGCGATGATCGACGCGCTCGTGCGGCCCGACCGGTGGACCGCCGGGGTCCCGCACGTGCGGGCGCTGTCCGCCGACGGCGGGACCCTCGCCGGGGTGCGGGACGGGGCCGTGCGGTTGGCTGCCACCCGCACGGGCGAGCCGGTCGGCGACCCGGTCGCCGACGCCGAGGACGTCGAGGCCCTCGCCCTGAGCGCGGACGGCCGGATGCTCGCGATCGCCGCCGGTGACGGGGTGCGCCTGTGGGACGCGACCCGGCGGGAACCGGTCGGCAGGCCGATCGCGGGCGACCCGCGCGACGCGGACTCGCTCCTGCTCAGCCCCGACGGCGCCGTGCTCGCCGTGCGCGGAGCGGCCTCGGTCGCGCTGTGGGACGTCGCGACCGGCGCGCGGCTCGGCGAGGCGGCCGGCCCGTCCGGGGCCCCCGCGTCGTTCGCGCTGGCCCCCGACGGCGGCACGCTCGCGGTCGGCGACGAGGACGGCTCGATCCGGCTGTGGGACGTGCGCGCGGGTGTCCCGGCGGGCGAACCGCTCACGGGGCACGCCGGCGGGGTGGGCGCGCTCGCGTTCGGCCCGGACGGCACGCTCGCCACCGGCGGCCGGGACGGTGCGGTGCGGGTGTGGCGGACGGCCGACCGCACGCCGGTCGGGACGCCCCTGGACGCCGGCGCGCCCGTGCACGAGGTGGCCTTCAGCCCGGACGGCCGCACCCTCGCCGCGGGCACGGGCGACGGCGCGGTGCGGCTGTGGGACGCGGTCGCGCGGCAGCCGCTCGGCGACCCGCTCACCGGCCACTCGGCGCGGATCGAGTCGCTGTCGTTCACCGCGGACGGCCGGGAGCTCGTCAGCACCGACGGGCAGGGCTCGGCCCGTGGCTGGTCCGTGGCCGACCGGGTCGACGAGGGCGCGGAGTTCCCCGGCGACCCGGGGCCCATCGGTGTGGTCGAGTACCTCCCGGACGGGCGGACGGTCGCGGCGGGCACCAGGGGAGGTCCGATCCACCTGTGGGACACCGCCACCCGCGCTCCGGTCGACCCGCCGCTGACCGGCAACATCGGCCGGGTCTACTCGCTCTCGCCCAGCCCGGACGGCCGGACGCTGCTCGTCGTGGACGAGGGCGGCGGGGTGCGGCTGTGGGACGTGGCCGGGCACCGGCAGACCGGCCAGCTGACCGAGGCGGGCACCGGCTACCCGGCCTACGCGGTGTTCAGCCCGGACGGCCGGACCATCGCTGTCGGCGAGGACCGGGCGGTGCGGCTGTGGGACGCGGAGACCCTCGACCAGCTCGGCGAGCCGCTCGACGCGGGCGGCACGTCCGTGCGCACGGTCGCCTACAGCCCCGACGGCCGCACGCTCGCCGCCGCCGGCCACGGCGGCCCGGTCCGGTTGTGGGACACCGCCACCCGCGAACCACGCGGCGACCTGCGCGCCGACGCCGACGACGCGCTCACCGCGATCGCGTTCGGCCCGGACGGCCGCACGCTGGCCGCCGGCGGCGTGGACGGCTCGATCTCGCTGTGGGACACCGCCGACCGCACCCGCCTGGGCGAACCGTTCGGGCGCGGCGAGGGCGAGGTCGTCTACGAGGTGGCCTTCAGCCCGGACGGCCGCACCCTCGCGACGGCGGGCGCCGGCGTGCGCCTGTGGGACGTGCCGACCCGTCGGCCGCTGGGCGTGCTGCGCGCCTACGCCATCGCCGTGGCGTTCAGCCCGGACGGCCGCTCGCTGGCGACCGGCGAGTCCAGGCTGCGCGTGTTCGACGTGCCGCGGACCGACGACCCGGCCGCCGAGCTGTGCCGCCTGGTGGGCCGCTCGCTGACCGGGGCCGAGTGGTCGACCCACGTGCCGGACCTGCCGTTCCGCGAGGTGTGCCCGTGAAGGGGCGGCGGCGGGGCCGGGCCGCGCCCGCCGTTCACGGGCCGGTGACCGGCACGGCCGACAGCGCGGGCACGCGGACCGCGTCGAACCGCGGCACCGGCCAGACCCGCCGCCACACCACGCCGGTGACGTCGGCCTCGGGCACGAACCCGTAGGTGCGGGAGTCGGTCGACACGGTCAGGTTGTCGCCGAGCACGAAGTAGCTACCGGGCGGCACCTCGACCGCGCCGTCGGTCCCGCCCCTGCCGTCGGGGGCGCAGCACACGCCGGGGTCGCCGGGCCCGCGGTCGACGGCGAGCCACTCGCCGCCACCGGGGCGCACGAGGATGTCGGAGTCGGTGATGCGCACCTGGTCGCCGGGCACGCCGATGACGCGCCGGACCACGGTGGCGCTGCCGCCCGGTGGACGGAGCGTGACGACGTCGAGGCGTTCCGGGGTGTCGTCGAGGGCCAGCACCCGGTCACCCGAGCGCAGGCCGGGGTTCATGCTGTCGCCCGACACCGGCGAGGACAGCGCGAACACCACCAGAGCGGCCACCAGCAGCAGCGACACGCCTCCGCCGAGCACCGCGGAGACCACCCGCCCGCGCATCCGGCCCCTCCCTCCGCCGTGGGCCGAACGGCCTCGCCCGCGCGCCGCCGCCGGGCGGCGGAGCTGACGCACGGTAACTCGGGGCGGGTCGGGCGGACAGGCACGAAGAGGTATCGGTACCGAGCGGCACGGCGGTGGCGCTCTGCGTGACGTGCGGTCCGGGGACGGGGGCGGTCCGGGCCCGGGGGCCGTGCGGGTTCGCACGACGCCCTGCCCGGTCGGACGGCGAAGTGGTGCGTGACGCCGGCACCGGCCTGACCGCCGCCGGCGTCACGACACCCGAACAAGCCCGGTGGTGGCGGGAGGTGGGTGCGGACACCGCGTCCGGTCCCCTGTTCTCCCCCGCCGGTCCACCGGACGTGATCACCCGATAGCGCAAGTCGGAGCAGGCGCTGTCGGGGAGCCCGTGCCCAGGAAGCCGAAGGTGGTGCTCTCCCCCGGCTTCACAGCCGCGTTCCACGCCAGGTTCTCGGCCGTGGCGGTGGTGCCGCTGGTGGTGATCCTCGCGCTCCACCGGGCCTCGACGCGCCGGCCCTCGTCGAGCTGCCAGGTGACCTTCCACCCGTTCGACGGCGCGTTCTCGGCGTGGCGCACGGTGATCTCGGCGTGGTACCCGCTGCCCCACCGGGCGACCACGCGCATGGTCGCGGTGCAGTCGCCCGGCGTGCTCTTGAAGTCGGGCAGCTCGTCGAGCGTGATCACGCCGGGGTCGTGGTAGACGCGGCGCACGAAGTCGAGCGGGTTGGTCACGCCGTCCTGGATGAACGACCCGGACCAGGTGACGAACCAGCTCCACCGGGCCTCGTAGGCGCGCACCAGCTCCGGGTCCGGGATGGACCCGACCTCGCCCAGCGCGACGAGCTTGCGGTCGCCGCCCAGCTCGACCAGCCGCTCGTAGGGGCCGATGACCGGACCGTGGTCGCCGACGGGCGGGTAGGAGTCCATGCTGACGACGTCCACCACGTCGTCGCCGGGGTACCACTCGGGCGCGATCGAGTTCCACACCCAGATCAGGTTGTGCAGGCCGTGGTGCCGCACCAGCCGGTCGTACACCATCCGGTAGAGCGCCTTGGCGGGCTCGGGGCCCTTGGCGCCCCACCAGAACCAGCCGCCCTCGGCCTCGTGCAGCGGTCGCCACAGCACCGGCACGTTCGCGTCGGCGAGCCTCTTGAGCTGCACGGCGATCGCGTCGATGTCGCGGATCAGCAGGCCGTGGTCGGTGGAAGCGGGGTCGGCGAGCGCGGCGGCCACGTCGAAGGTCGTCGCGTCGGTGTAGAAGCCGCGCCACCACTCCTTGCCGGGCTGGTCGATCAGACCGGACGGCGCGTTCCAGTGCCAGGCCAGGGTGACGATGCCGCCTCGGGCGTCGTAGGCGATGGCGCGCTCGACCTCCTGGGAGGTGGCGCCGCGCTCGACGCGGCTCGGCGAGTAGTCCATCAGGTCGAGGCCGGCGATGGCCGGGGCCTTCCCGGTGTTCTGCTCGACCCAGTCGATGCTCGGCTGGTCCTGCTGGCCGGACAGCGTCTTCTCGCCGTAGTTGTCGACGAGGTAGCGCATCAGGCCCTTGGCCGCGGGGGTGGCGGACCGGTCGGTCAGGGCGCTGGTCACCTGGTGGGGTCCGCGCGGCGCGCTGGGCGTCACCCGGATCGCGTCGATCAGGTACCAGCCCCAGTTGTTCGTGATGGTGATCGTGTTGTCGCCCTCGCGCAGCAGCACCTTGCCGGCGGGGACGCTGGTGAACGTCGGGTTCTCCGGGAACGCGACGTCGCCGAGGCCGCTGCCGTTGAGCGACAGCGACGCCGTCTTCGGCCCGTACGGCGTGGCGTAGGAGATCGACAGGTCGTGCAGGCCGCCGGGGCTGTCCGGCACGGTGATGGTCACGTGGTCGGTGGCGGTGTCGAAGCCCGCGACGTAGCCGCGGCCGGAGAAGCCCGCCACGGTGGACTCGACGACCACGCCGGACAGCTCGCCGTCCTCGGCCTCGTGCGTGCCCGGCGCGGGCGGCGCGCTCGGCGTGAGGCTGATGGCGTCGACCAGGTACCAGCCCCAGCCGGTGGCGAAGGTGACGGTGTTGTCGCCCTCGACCAGCTGGAGCTTGGCGCCGGTCGCCTCGGTGAACCCGGCGCTCTCGGCGAGCGGCACCTCGCCCACCGGGCTGCCGTTGAGCGACAGCGCGGCGTTCTTCGGGCCGTGGGGCGCGGCGTAGCGGACGGTGAGGTCGTGCAGGCCGCCGGGGCTGTCCGGGACGGTGATGGTGACCGTGTCGGCGGCCTCGTCGAAGCCGGCCACGTAGCCCGCGCCGGAGAAGCCCTCGACGGTCGATTCCACGACCGTGCCGGAGAGGACCCCGTCCTCGGCTTCGAGCCACGGTCCCGGGGCGGCGCTCGCGGTCCAGGGCACCGCGAGCACCGACACCGTCAACGAGGCGATCAGCAGCAACCTCACGTCGTCTTGTCCCTTCACCGCCGTTGGCAGGGGCACGAAATTCTGGGAGCGCTCCCAGAGCATAGGGCGCGCGAGGCGATCGAGGAAGGAGCAGCGCCCCGGCGGCCCCCGCGACTTCGGCCCCCGACCTCGCCCGGGCAGGGCCGGAGCGCGTGCGCGTGATGCCGCGGAGCTCGGCGGCGGCGAACGACTCCTCCTCGCGCCGCTCGTCGCAGGACTCGTCCGAGGTCCGGGCGGGCACGGCGGGCATTCGCACTGTTGAGCGAATCCGGGGTGCGCAAGATCGCCCGAACGCCGGTTTTCGTCGGTGCCGTGGGATAGGTTCTCCCGTGCCATGCGACTGATCGGACGTGACCACCCGGCGGGGCTGCTGCGCGCCGAGGTCGATCGTGCCACCCGCAGCCACGGCGGGCTCGTGCTCGTCGCGGGCGAGGCCGGGATCGGCAAGACGACCCTGGTGACCGACGCCGCGGAGCGGGCGCGGCAGCAGGGCGCGCTGGTGCTCGGCGGGACGTGCTGGGACTCCGACAGCGCACCCGGCTACTGGCCGTGGGTGCAGGTCCTGCGGGCGCTGCGCCGGGCGGCGCCGCCGGAGCAGTGGGCGGCCCTCGACGGTGGTCCGCCGGCGGTCCTGCTGGGCGAGGCGCACGCCGGCGTCGAGCACGCCGCCGACGCCTTCCCGCTCTACGACGCGGTCACGACGGCGCTCGTCGCCGCGTCGCACCGCTGCCCGGTGGTGGTCGTGCTGGAGGACCTGCACTGGGCGGACGCCGCGTCGTTGCGGCTGCTGGAGTTCGCCGCGCGGCACACCTGGTTCGAGCGGCTGCTGGTGATCGGCACCTACCGCGACGCCGAGGTCGACGCCGTCGACCACCCGGTGCGCCCGCTGCTGACGCCGCTGCTGGGCCGGGCCACCACGGTGGCGCTGTCCGGCCTCGGCCCGGCGGAGGTGGGCGAGCTGATCGCGCGCACCGCGGGGCGCGCGCCCGAGCCCGACCTGGTCGACGAGGTGCACCGGCGCACCGGCGGCAACCCGTTCTTCGTGGAGCAGACCGCCCGGCTGTGGCACGGCGGCGGTCCGGTCACCGCCATCGCGCCGGGGGTGCGCGACGCCGTGCAGCGGCGGTTGTCGTTGCTCCCCGCGGAGGTGGGCGACCTGCTGGCGTCGGCCTCCGTGCTGGGGCGGCAGTTCCACCGGCGGGTCCTGGCGATGACCGCCGCGCTGCCCGCGCCGGCCGTGGACAAGCTGCTCGACCAGGCCGCACAGGCCCGGTTGGTGCGCGGGCTGGGCGGCGGCCGGTTCTCCTTCGCCCACGACCTGGTGCGCGAGGCGCTGTACGAAGGTCTGTCCGATGTGGACGAACGGCACGCCGCCGTGGTGCGGGCGCTGGGCGTGGACCCCGCCGGCGGGCCGCTCGCCGACGAGGTGCTGCCCGCCGACCTGGCGCGGCACGCGCACCTGGGCGCGGCGAGGTTGCCCGCCGACCGGGTGGTCGACGTGATCGTGGCCGCCGCGCGGCACGCGAGCAGCCGCATGGCACCGGAGGAGGCCGTCGGGCACTACCGGCGGGCGCTGGAGCACGCCGACGGCGTCCGGCGGCGCATCGCCGTCACCGTGGAGCTGGGGCACGAGCTGTTCCACTGCACCGAACCGGCCGAGGCCGAGCGGTTGTACGAGCAGGCGGCGCAGGCGGCGCGCGGGTTGGACGACCCGGAGCCGCTGGCGCGGGTGGCGCTGGCCCTCCACCGGTTCGCCGAACCGGAGGGGTCGGGGCACGAGGTGCTGCGCGAGGCGTACGAGCGGTTCGTCGGGCCCGTGCGGGACCTGCCGGCCGAGGAGCTGGCGCGGGAGATCGCGGTGCGCACCACGGAGGCGGCGCGCTCGGGCGGCGACGACGGCGCGCTGGCCTCCGGCCTGTGGGCCGCGTACGACATGACGACGGGCATCGCCCGCGCCGAGGAGCGGCTCGCGCTCACCGACGAGCTGATCGCCGTGTCGCGGCGCAGCGGCGACCACAGCGCCGAGCACTTCGGGACCTCGCTGCGCTGGGTGGCGCTGGCCGAGCTGGGCGATCCGCGCTACCTCGACCAGCTGCACGCGTTCGTGGCGCTGTCCGACCGGTTCGGCCTGGCCCGGTTCCACTTCTCGGCGGCCATCGACCAGTGCATCGTGGCCACGTTCCAGGGCAGGTACGCCGAGGCGACCGCGATGCTCGCCGGGGCGGCCGACCTCGGCGCGGGCGGCCGGGCCGAGATCCGGTTGATGTACCTGCACCTGAAGTGGGCGCTGCTGCTGGCCCAGGGCCGGTTCGACGAACTGGCCGCGCTGGAGCCGGACGTCGCGGCGAGCGCGCACCCGTGCCCGGAGGTGCTGGCGGGCATCACGGCGCTGGAGCGGGGCGACGTCGCCACCGCCCGCGAGCTCGTCCGGCCGGACGAGCGCCCCCAGCCCGGCGTGGAACCGCTGTGGTTGCGCTTCCAGGCGCAGTACGCGGTGGCCGCGGGCGACCGGGACCTGGCCGTCCGGGTCCGGGACCGGCTGGCGCCGCACCGCGGCAAGTGGCTGGTGTCCCTGTACGGGTGCGACCTGTCCGGCCCGGTGGACCTGTGGCTGGGCCTGCTGGACCGGTTCCTGGGCAGGCACGACGACGCGGTGCGCGAGCTGACCGCGGCCCGGCGGTCGGCCGAGCGGATGCACGCGCCGCCGTGGGCGGAGCGCGCCGACCGCCACCTGACCGGTACCGGTCCCGCCGCGGCCGGCCACGAGTTCCGCCGCGACGGCGACGTGTGGTCGTTGTCCTACCGGGGCACGGCGGTCCGGGTGCCGGACGCCAAGGGGCTGCGCGACCTGCACGCGCTGTTGAGCCGGGCGGGCGACCCGGTGCCCGCCACGTCACTGCTGGCGCCGGAAGCCGTCCCGGCCGCGCGGCTCGGCGGGGACCCGGTCCTGGACGACGAGGCCAAGGCGCGCTACCGACGGCGCCTGGCCCTGTTGGACGAGGAGATCGACCGGGCGGCGGACGACGACCGCGCCGCCGCCCTGGACCGGGAGCGCGCGGCCCTGCTGGAGGAGCTGCGCGCCGCCGCGGGCCTGGCCGGCCGCACCCGCCGGCTCGGCGACGACGCGGAACGCGCCCGCAAGGCCGTCACCGCCCGCATCCGCGACACCCTGCGCAAGCTCGACGCACGCCACCCCGAACTCGCGGCCCACCTGCGGGAGACCGTCTCGACCGGCGCGACGTGCGTCTACTCGGGACGCGAGCGCTTCCGCCTCTGACGCGGCACCACCGGGCTACTCGCCGATCTTCACGGCCGACAGCCGGACCTCCGCCAGGCAGTCCACCGAGGAACCGGCGGGCACGCTCTGCGCGGTGGTCGTCCAGTTGCGGTCGAGCACGAGCACGCGCCCCCGGCCCGTGGCGTCCTCTTCCCGGAGGTTGTACAGCCCCGCCGCCTGCATCGTGTCCTGGGCGGTCTGGTGCACCATGCCGACCACGTCGGGCACCGTGCACGTCGAGGGCGGGGCCGGTGCCGGGGCGACCGCCGTGGGCGCCAGGGCCGCGGCGCTCGTCCCGGGCGTCGCGGCGGGCGTCACAGCGCTCGTCGTGGCGGCGGGCGCGGTCGTGGCGGCGGCGGGCCGGGCGGTCTGCGACGACGGCGAGCAGGCGGCGAGCAGGGCCGCGCCGGCGACGAGCACGGATAAGCGGGTCTTCACGGTTCCTCCTGGAGTGCGTTCGCCCCCATGTCGCCCGACCGGTGCAGCGCGTTACGCCGGGCGGGGGATGAACCACCCCGGAATGCGGAGGCCCGCCGCGCCCCGACCACGCGCGTGGTCGGGGCGCGGCGGGCCGGCGCGTCACTTGCGGTTGTAGAGGCGCATCGTCCACGCGCCGAACACGACGGTGAACACCACGCCGTACCCGAGCGTCCACAGCATCGCGCCGCTGTCGAAACCGCCCGCCATCAGCGAGCGCACCGCGTCCACCAGCTTCGTCACGGGGTTGACGTTGACGAACACCTGGAGCCAGCCCGGCATCGTGGTCGGCATGACGTAGACGTTCGACAGGAACGTCAGCGGGAACAGCACGAGCATGCTCACGCCCATCACGGACTTCTCGCTGCGCAGCAGCAGGCCGAACGTCGTCCAGATCCACGAGAACGCGAACGAGAACGCCACCAGCACGGCCACGCCGAGCAGCACGCCCACGGCGCCGCCGCCGGGCCGGAACCCGAGCAGCAGGCCGACGACCATGATCGTCGCCGACGCCAGCACGTAGCGCAGCAGGTCGCCGAGGATGTAGCCGACCATCGGCGCGGGCCGCCAGATCGGCAGCGTGCGGAACCGGTCGAACACGCCCTTCTCGATGTCGGTGTTCACCGCGACGCCGGTGTACATGGTGATCATCACGACGCTGGTGACGGTGATGCCGGGCAGCAGGTACTGGATGTACTCCCCCGGCGAGCCCGCGAGGGCGCCGCCGAACAGGTAGGTGAACATGAGCGTCATCATGATCGGGAACGCGGTCACGTCGAACAGCTGCTCGGGCACGTGCTTGATCTTCAGCACGGCCCGCCAGCCGAACGTGAGCGACGCGGACAGCGCGCTGGGGCGCGGCGGCCTCTCGGTCTCGAGCAGCACCGCCGCCAGGTCCTCCGCCTTGGGCGCGGTCAGGAGCTGGGCTTCCTCGGTGACGGTCACGCCGCGGTCTCCTTGTTCTTGTTCTTGTCGGTCAGGGCCAGGAAGACCTCGTCCAGGCTGGGCTGGCCGAGGGAGAAGTTGTCGACGGTGATGCCCTCGCGGGCCAGCTGCCCCAGCGCCTCGGCGGCCTGCTCGGTGGCGCGGCCGGTGAGGCGGGCGGTGAGGGCGACGGGGTCGCCGTCGAGCAGCACCTCGGCGTCCAGCGCGCGGGTCAGCACCTCCTGGGCGCGGAGGCGCTGGTCGGCGTCGCGCAGCCGCAGGTGCACCGAGCCCACGCCGACGGACGCCTTCAGCTCGCCCTTGGTGCCCTCGGCGATGACCTTGCCGTGGTCGATCACCGCGATGCGGGACGCGAGCTGGTCGGCCTCGTCCAGGTACTGCGTGGTCAGCAGCACGGTGGTGCCGTGCGCGACGACCGCGCGGATGATGTCCCACACCTGGTTGCGGCTGCGCGGGTCGAGGCCCGTGGTGGGTTCGTCCAGGAACAGCAGCTTCGGGGTGTTGAGGATGCTGGCGGCGATGTCGAGCCTGCGCCGCATACCGCCGGAGTAGTGCTTGACCTGCTTGGCCGCGGCCTCGGTGAGGCCGAACGCGTCGAGCATCTGCGCGGCGCGGCGCCGGGCGTGCGCGCGGGGGTGGCCGAGCAACCTGCCCAGCAGCACCAGGTTCTCGGTGCCGGTCAGGTCCTCGTCGACGGAGGCGTACTGGCCGGTGAGGCTGACCAGCTGCCGCACGGCGTCCGGGTCGGCGCGCACGTCGTGGCCGAACACCCGCGCCTCCCCGTCGTCGGGTCGCAGCAGGGTGGCCAGCAGGCGGACCGTCGTGGTCTTGCCCGCCCCGTTCGGGCCCAGCAGCCCGTACACCGTCCCGGCGGGCACGGTCAGGTCCACGCCGTCCACGGCGCGGGTGTCGCCGAACACCTTGACCAGGCCCGACGTTTCGATGGCGTTCATGGTTCCCTTTCCCTAGGAGACGTACGGTCGGCGGCGGCGCGCGTCGCGCAGCGCCTCCGCCCACCAGGTGAGCTGGTCGAGCATGGCGTCGGCGGCACGCACGCGGTCCTCGGAGTCCAGCGGCCGGCCGTCGCGCAGGTCCACGGCGACGGTGTCGCGCACCGTCGTGACGTGCAGCTCGGTGAAGACCGGCCGGAGCTGCTCGGCGGCGTGGGAGCCCGCGGTGCGGTAGCCGTAGGAGACGAGGCCCGCGGGTTTCGCGTGCCACTCGTCATAGGCGAGGTCGATCGCCTGCTTGAGGGAGGCGGGGAAGCTGCGGTTGTACTCGGGCGTGACCACGACGAAGCCGTCGGCCCGCGCGACCTCGCCGGCGAACCTCCGCACCGGCGGGGTGGGCAGGCGCGGGTAGCGGGCCGGGAAGTCGTAGTCGGCGAGGTCGACCAGGACCGGTTCGACGCCGGCCCTGAGGCCGGCGACGCCGGCGACCCAGCGCGCGATGTCGTCGCCGACGCGCCCCTCGCGGGTGCTGCCGACGACCACGGCGATGCGCAACGGCTGCATCCGGCACCTCCTCTCGTGGTGGAGGCGCGAGACGGCCCGCCAGATCGGATCTGGCGGGCCGTCGGGTGAGCCGGGCGTCGCCGCTAGATGCGGCAGGTGTCCAGGGAGCTGACCAGGATGGCGCGGGCGCCGACGCGCCACAGCTCGTCCATGATGAACGGCGCGTCGTCGCGCGGCACGAGGGAGCGCACGGCGACCCAGCCCTCGCGGGCCAGCGGCGAGACGGTGGGCGACTCGATGCCCGGCACGAGCTTGAACGCCTCCTCCTGGGCCTCGGCGGGGCAGTCGAAGTCGAGGATCACGTAGCGGCGGGCGATGAGCACGCCCTGGAGCCGGCGGTGCAGGATCTCGACGGCGCGCACGGCGCTCGGCGTCCCCTCGACCGACTCGTTCCGGATGAGGACCGCCTCGGACTTGAGGATCGGCGAGCCGAAGGTCTCCAGGCCGGAGGTCTTGAGGGTGATGCCGGTCTCGACGACGTCGGCGATCGCGTCGGCGACACCCAGTTCGACGGCGGTCTCGACCGCGCCGTCCAGCCGCACGAGGTGGGCCTTGAGGCCCAACTCGTCGAGGTGGTGCTTGACGAGGTTCGGGTAGCTCGTGGCGATCCGCTTGCCCTCCAGGCCGGCCGCGTCCTCGATGCCGCCCGGCTTCGACGCGAAGTAGAACTTGGCCCGGCCGAAGCCGAGCGCCAGGATCTCCTTCGCGGACACCGTGGAATCGAGGAGCAGATCGCGACCGGTGATGCCGACGTCCAACGACCCCTCGCCCACGTACACCGCGATGTCGCGGGGACGCAGGAAAAAGAACTGCACGTCATTTGCCGGGTCCGCCACGATCAGCTCACGGCCGGACCTGTTCACCCGGTAGCCCGCTTCGGCCAGCATTTGGGCCGCGGGAGCACTCAACGAACCCTTGTTGGGCAGGGCGAAGCGAAGAGGAGCCATGGCGGGCAGTCTTCCACACGGGGACCCCGTTCCCCGTTCCGGGGATGCCGTCCGCGAAGGAGTATGCGCAGGTGTCCCACGGTGTGGAAGGGGCGCGGCGGACGTGCCCGGTGGCCGTTCCCGGACGTCGTCGGGCGAATTGCGCAATCACGTCGTGACGCGATCCACATCGCCGATTCACCGGGCGTCCACCCGCGCCGGCAATGCCGATCCACCTGATCGGGGGAACACGTTTCGTGTCGGTTGGTCCGTTCCGGTCCACGTCGCCGCCGCGGGCCGGTGGACCGCCGGGAATGGCCGGGGAGGCGTGGTGGGCGTCCCGGTGCGCGCGGGTGTTCGACCTGTCCGCGGTGGTCGGGGCGCGGGTGATCAGTTCGACCACCAGGTCGCGCGGGTGACCACCTCGAAGCCGAGCGAGTCGTAGAGCGGCAGGCCCTCGTCGGTCGCGGTGAGGGTGGCCGGCACGGGGTCGGCGAGCACGGCGTGCAGCAGCGCGCGGCCGACGCCGCGGGAGCGGTGCGCGGGCAGGGTGGCCAGCCAGTACACGCCGATCGCGTGGTCGGCCGCGACCGTGAGGCACGCCCCGGCCGGTTCGCCGCCGCGCCGCGCCAGGTGCAGCGCCACGCCCTCGGCGTCGAGCAGACCGGCGGGCAGCGCGCCGCCGGGCGGGAAGCCGGTCAGCGGGAAGCCGTCGACGACGACCCGTTCGACGAGCGCGACGTCGGCCGGGGTGCGCGCGGGCACGACCTCCAGGGCGGGCGGCGGCACGGGTCGGGCGTGGCGGAGCATCACCGGCATGTGCTTGGCGGTCAGCCCGAGACCGGCGCCGTCGACGGTGGAGAACGAGTCCTCGACCACGATCCGCGCCCGGGCCCGCTCGACCAGCAGGGCCAGTTCGGCGAGGTCGTCGGGGGCGGGGTGGGGCCGGCGCACCAGCACCCGCAGCAGGGGTTCCCCGTTCATCGCGAGGAACCCCTGCCGGGACACCAACTCGTGCCCGCGGGCCCGTGCCAGCGCGGTGGTCAGGGCGGTGGCGTTGCGCACCGCCAGGTGCAGCGAGGCGGACATGGGCGGCACCCTATGCGGTGTCCCGGCCGGTGATCGAACCGGTTTCGACGCTCCCCACCGGTGGCCGGCGCCGGGTGGTCGGCGCTCGGTGGTCAGCGCTCGGCGAGCAGCCGGTCGAACGGCACGAAGTCCTCGCCGGACCGCTTCGCCGGCGCGGGCCGCCCGGTGAGCAGGTCGGCCAGCTCGCCCGCGGCGCGGTCGATGCGACCGGGCAGGCCCTCGGCGCCCCAGTCCGATGACGCGGCGTACACGCCGGTCGGCAGCACGATCGCCTTGAGGTGGGCGAACAGGGGCCGCATCGCGTGGTCGAGCACCAGCGAGTGCCGCTCGGAGCCGCCGGTCGCACCGATGAGCACCGGCTTGCCCTCCAGCGAGCCCGGCTCCAGCACGTCCACGAAGGACTTGAACAGCCCGCTGTAGGAGGCGTTGAACGTCGGTGTGACCGCGATCAGCGCGTCGGCGTCCACCACCTCGGCCAGCGCCTCGCGCAGCCGCGCGCCCGGAAAGCCGGTGACCAGGTTGTCGGCCACGTCCCGGGCCAGGTCGCGCAGGTGCACGGTGCGCACCCGCGCGTCGGGCAGGAGCCGCTGGGCGGACGCGGCGAGCCGGCCGGTCAGCAGTTCGGTGGACGACGGGGAGCCGAGCCCCGCGTGCACCGCGGTGAGGGTCGTCATCGCACGTCCGCCTTCGCGCCGAGCAGGGACTGGTGGGTGGGCGCCTCGGGGACGTCGGCGGGGCGGCCGACGGCGAACTCGCAGCGCAGGGTGGGCAGGATCTCCCCGAGCAGGTCGAGCTGCTCCAGCACGGTCTTGAGCGGCAGGCCCGCGTGGTCGATCAGGAACAGCTGGCGCTGGTAGTCGCCGAAGTGCTCGCGGAAGGTCAGCGTCTTCTCGACGACCTGCTGCGGGCTGCCGACGGTCAGCGGCGTCTGGGAGGTGAACTCCTCCAGCGACGGGCCGTGGCCGTAGACGGGAGCGTTGTCGAAGTACGGCCGGAACTCGTCGACCGCGTCCTGCGAGTTGCGGCGCATGAACACCTGGCCGCCCAGGCCGACGATCGCCTGGTGCGCGGCGCCGTGGCCGTGGTGCTCGAAGCGCTCGCGGTAGAACGTGATCAACCGCTGGAAGTGCTCCTTGGGCCAGAAGATGTGGTTGGCGAAGAAGCCGTCCCCGTAGTAGGCGGCCTGCTCGGCGATCTGCGGGCTGCGGATCGACCCGTGCCAGACGAACGGCGGCACGCCGTCGAGCGGGCGGGGCGTGGCGGTGAAGGACTGGAGCGGGGTGCGGTGCTTGCCCTCCCAGTCCACGACGTCCTCGCGCCACAGCCTGCGCAGCAGGGCGTAGTTCTCGATGGCGAGGTCGATGCCGTCGCGGATGTCCTTGCCGAACCACGGGTACACCGGGCCGGTGTTGCCGCGCCCCATGATCAGGTCCACCCGGCCGTCGGCCAGGTGCTGGAGCATGGCGTAGTCCTCGGCGATCTTCACCGGGTCGTTGGTGGTGATCAGCGTGGTGGCGGTGGAGAGGATCAGCTTCTCGGTCCGGGCCGCGATCCAGCCGAGCATGGTCGTCGGCGAGGAGGGCACGAACGGCGGGTTGTGGTGCTCGCCGGTCGCGAAGACGTCCAGGCCGACCTCCTCGGCCTTCAGCGCGATCGCGACCATGGCCTTGATGCGCTCGGCCTCGGTCGGCGTCCGCCCCGTCGTCGGGTCGGGCGTCACGTCGCCGACGGTGAAGACACCGAACTGCATGACCACCACTCCTCAAGTAGTTGCGCTTTCAACTAACTGCGTCAACGGTACATCGTGCTCCGCTATTCCCTTCTTGCCGGGTGGCGCGGACCACGCCAAGGTGGTGTCCACACCGCCGCGCGAACGTCGTCCAGGGGGAAGCCACGGTGCACGAGCTGGTCCGGCGCGCCGCCGGGATCGTCCCGGTCCTGCGCGCGCACGCCGACTGGGGCGACCGGCACCGCCGTCTGCACGAGGAGTCGCTGGAGGCGATGGCCGACGCCGGCGTGCTGCGGATGCGCGTCGCCGCCGAGCACGGCGGCGCGGAGGCCGACCTGGCCACCGTCGTGCGGGTGATCGCCGAGCTGGCCCGCGGCGACGGCTCGGCGGCCTGGACGGCGGCCGTCTGGACCGTGTCGGCGTGGGTCGCCGGCCGGTTCCCCGAAGCCGTGCGCCAGGAGGTCTTCGCCAAACCGGACGTGCGGATCACCGGCATCCTCAGCACCACCGCGACCGCCACCCCCGTGCCCGGCGGCGTGCTCGTCAACGGCCGCTGGGCGTTCACCACCGGCGCCCAGCACAGCGACTGGACCGTCGTCGCGGCCGTGCGCACCACCGGGCGACCGGTCGTGCTGGCCGTCCCGACGGCCGACCTCACCGTGCTCGATGACTGGCACACCCCCGGCCTGCGCGCCACCGGCAGCGCCACCACCGTCGCCGACGGCGTGTTCGTGCCCCCCGAACGGGTGCTCGACCTGGCACCGCTGCTCGACGGCGACCACACCGCCCCCGGCCCGATGTTCCGCGCCCCCTACGCCGCCGCCGCGTGCGCCACCGTCGGCGCACCCGCCGCCGGCCTCGCCCGCGGAGCCGTCCAGGCGCACCCCGATGCGCCCCGGGCGCGCGAGGCCGCCGTGCTGGCCGACGAGGCCGAGTTCCACGTCCACCGCGCCGCCGACGCCGTCGACCGCACGTCCTCCACCACGCGGCCGTGGACCCCCGAGGACCGCACCCGCGTGCGCCGCGACCTCGGTGAGGCGTGCCTGCGCGCGAAGGACGCCGCCGACGTGCTCGGCACGGGCGACGAGGTCCTGCACCGGGTCCGGCGCGACGTGCACGCGCTGAACCTGCACGCCGTGCTCCACCCCCACGCGAGCCTGGAGCGGTACGGCGAAGTCCTCCAGAACGGCGCGTGCCCGCCACCGCCGCGCGGTGGCGGCCGGCGTTCCGGCGGCGCGGACGCGGTCAGGGGATCGGCCACGCCCTGAAGTAGTAGCCGTCCTCGGCGGTGTACGGCAGGTCCCGGAAGGAGCAGCCCCCCGCCACGCCGCCCGCGTCCCGGTACGCCTGCACGCTCTGCTCGCACTCGTCGTACGTGGTGTGGGGACCGACCCAGGACCAGTCGGTCACAGCGGTGGCGACGTGCGCACCACCGAACAGGAGGGCCGCGCACACGCCCAGGACGCTGAGGGTTCTCCGCATGGGTACGAGGTTCCGGCGCACCACCTCCCACCCACAATCCGCCATCGGGCTGAGGACCGGCCGACCGCACGTCCGGCGCGGTGGTCACACCCCACAGCGGTCACCGCCTCACACCTCCAGCACCGCCCACTGCGCCGTCGCGACCGCCACCAGCGTCCCGTCCGAGGCGTAGATCGAGGTCAACGTGTTCGCCACCGGCCCCACCCGCTGCACCTGCAACGCGACCACCACGTGCGGCTCACCCACCCTCGGCGCGGCGAGCACCTCCGCCGCCATCCTCGTCAACGCCATCGGCTCGTCCGTCGCCCAGCTCGCCGGGCAGTCCAGCACCGCCCACACCACCTCGGGCGAGTTCTCCGCCGGCACCCACGGGCACGCCACCGCGTTCGGCCCCACCGGCCCCGGCGCCAGCAGCAGGCCGCCCACGCTCTCCGGCCCGCACACGAAGCACGTCGGGTACGGGTGCTCCACCCGCCCCGCGAACGCCTCCACCGCCCGGTCCGCCTCCAGCGCGCTCACCGGGGGCACCGCCGGGATCGTCTCGGCCGTGGTCGTCATCGTCGCGACCACCTCCTCGCCGAACACCAGCACCGCCTCGTCCGGCCCCGCCTCCAGCCGCATCGGCAGCTCCAGCGGCGCGGGCGCCACCAACGACACCACCGGCGTGCCCACGACCTCCACCGCCGTCGCCAGCAGGCCGCACGTGTAGCCGCCGTGGGCCGTCTCCGGCGCACCGCCGAACCGCGCCGGGACCAGCACTTCGCTCTCGGTGATCACACCCTGAGGTGCCCGCAACGGCGGCCGCTCACACCTGCGGACGACCACTCGCGCACGACCACCGACGCGCGACCACGCGCGGGCGGCCGCCTCCCGGCGGCCGCCCGCCCCGGCTCAGTCCCGCTCCACCAGGTGACCGACCACGTCCGGACCCGGGTGCGCGTGCCCCGAACCGTCCCGCCGCTCGTCCACCTCCGGCAACTCCACCGGCGACCCGTTGCGCGCCGCACCCGCCGGCCGCGGACCCACCCACGCCAGCACCAGCCCCGCCTCGCCCTTCAGGAACCGCTGCGCCCGCACACCACCGGTCGCCCGCCCCTTCGCCGGGTACACCGCGAACGGCGTCACCTTCACGCTCTGCCCCGACGACGTCACCACCATCGGCTCACCGTGCTCGTCGTCGTCCGTCCGGACCGCCCCGAAGAACACCGCGTGCGCGTCCGGCCCCAGGTTGATGCCCGCCATGCCGCCGCCCTTGAGCCCCTGCGGGCGCACCAGCGACGCCGAGTACCGCAGCAACGACGCCTCCGACGACACGAACACCAGCGTCTCGTCCGAGCCGCCCAACCAGGTCGCGCCGACCACCTCGTCACCCTCCTTGAGGGTGATCACCTCGAACTCGTCCGACCTGACCGGCCACTCCGGCGAGCACACCTTCACCGTGCCCATCCGCGTGCCCAGCGCCAACCCCGGCGAATCACCGCCCACCAGCGGCGCGATGCCGACGACCCGCTCGCCCTTCGCCAGGTCCACCAACTCGCTCGCCGCCATGCCACCGCTCAGCGACAACGTGCCGCTCTGCTCCGGCAGCACCGGCAGCGGCAGCACGTCCGTCTTGAGCGCCCGACCCCGGTTCGTCACCAGCAGCACCTGCCCGCGCGCCGTCGTGTGCACCGTCGCCGCCACCGCGTCGTGCTTCACCCGGCCCCGCCGGCGCCGCGCCTCCGACGACTCCTCCGACTCCGCCGCCGTCCGCGCCACCAACCCCGTCGCCGACAGCACAACCTGGCACGGGTCGTCCGCGACCTCCAGCGGCCCGGCCGGCTTCGACGCCGCCAGCACCTCCTTCAGGTCGCCGTCCAGCAACGTCGTCCGCCGCTCCTGCGCCAGGTCCTTCGCGACCTGGTTCAACTCCTTCGACACCACCCGCCGCAGCACCGCCGGGTCGTCCAGGATCTTCGACAGCTCCGCGATCTCCGCGAGCAGCCGCTCCTGCTCCGCCTCCAGCTCCAGCGCGTCGTACCGGGTCAACCGGCGCAGCGGCGTGTCCAGGATGTAGTTCGCCTGGATCTCGCTCAGCGTGAACTTCGACATCAGGCCCTCGCGGGCCGCCGCCGCGTTCTCGCTGGCCCGGATCAACCTGATCACCTTGTCGATGTCCAGCAGCGCCTTCAACAGGCCCTCGACCAGGTGCAACCGGTCCTCGCGCTTGCGCTTGCGGAACCGCGTGCGCCGCGTCACCACCTCGTACCGGTGCCGGAGGAACACCTCCAACAGCGCCTTCAGCCCCAACGTGCGCGGCTGCCCCTCCACCAGCACCAGGTTGTTGATGCCGAACGACTGCTCCATCGGAGTGAGCCGGTACAGGTCGGCGAGCAGCGCCTGCGGGTTCACGCCGACCTTGCACTCGATCACGACCCGGGTGCCGTTCTCCCGGTCGGTCAGGTCCTTCACGTCCGAGATGCCGGTGAGCCGCTTCGACTTGGTCACCTCGTCGGTGATCTTCTCGATGATCTTCTCGGGTCCGACCCCGTAGGGCAGCTCGGTGACCGTGATCGCCTGCCGCCCCCGGCTGCCCTCCAGCAACCCGGTCTCCACCTTGGCCCGCATCCGCACCACACCGCGCCCGGTCTCGTACGCCTTGCGCACCTCGTCCAGGCCCAGCAGCACCCCGCCCGTGGGCAGGTCGGGACCGGGGATGAAGGTCATCAACTCGTCCAGCGACGCGTCCGGGTGCGTCACCAGGTGCCGCGCGGCGGCCACGACCTCGCCCAGGTTGTGCGGGATCATGTTCGTCGCCATGCCGACCGCGATGCCCGACGTGCCGTTGACCAGCAGGTTCGGGAAGGCCGCGGGCAGGACCGAGGGCTCCTCCAGCGAACCGTCGTAGTTGGGCCGGAAGTCGACGGTCTCCTCACCCAACTCCCCGACCAACAACATCGCGGCGGGCGACATGCGCGCCTCGGTATAACGCGAGGCAGCCGGTCCGTCGTCCGGACTTCCAAAATTACCGTGCCCGTCGACCAACGGAGTATTCAGGGAGAAGTCCTGCGCCAACCGCACCATTGCGTCATAAATAGCGGTGTCACCGTGCGGATGATATTTACCCATGCAGTTGTGCACGACCAGACCGTCCACCACGAAAGCGTGTTCCTCGGTGTCGACCTGGATGTCGTAGGTGGTGTCCGGCGCCACCGCCTCCACCGACTCGACCTGAAGGAAAGCGAAGCCGTGCAACGCCTCCAGTCGATCCGCCAGCGGTGAACCGATCCGTCGGAGTGTGTCGACCCACCCGTCCTGGAATGCCCGCCCCAAGGAGAACGGACGATCCGCGAGCAATGTGTCGTGACGGTCCTCGCCGTACCGGACATCGGCGCGGGACGTCCCCGACGACGGAGCCCGGAACGCCGCACCACCAGCGCCCCGGAAACGACCGCCGCCTCGGTGCGCTTCCGCGAAGGCCTCGAACACCCGACGGCACGGCAGGCGGTCGTCACCCTGCTCGCCGCCGTGCCGGTACTCGACACCGATGAGCCGCCGCAGACCGTCCTGCTTGTGGTCGACCTTCGACCACGGCAGCAGGACCCGCGCCAGGGCAACGGCGTCGCGCCCGGACACCGACAGGCCACCCGGCCGCTTCACCCCGGCGCGCTGCTGCGACCAGTGGTGACCGTGCAGGCCGAAATCGGCGAGCATCGCGTGCACCTGCCCGATCAACCGCGCACTCGTGCCGACGAAGACGACCTCCCGGTTCTTCCTGCGGACGTACCCGTCACCGTCGAACAGCCCCGCCAGGAACGGACCCCACGTCGACCGGTCGCGCAGGACCGACGGCGGCACCTCCTTGGCACCGCCGAGCGGGTGGGCCACCTCCAGCAGGTCCTCGTTCCGGGCGAAGGTCAGGACGTGCTGGTCACGGCGCTTCGGGTTGCGCGCTCCCCGCTTGCCCCGGGACACCCCCACCCCGGCCGTGATCGCCCAGCCGTGCGCGACGTCGAGCGGCCCGACGTCGCACGTGCGCAGCCGTACCCGACCATCCTCGGGACGCGACCGGTGCACCGCGAACCCCTCCGCGACCAGCAAGCCGAGGACGTAGGGGAAGACATCCCCTCCGGTCTGGGATGAAGGGCTCCGGTTCGCGCCGAACCCGACGGTCAGCCGACCGGCCAGGTCCCGGGCACCGGTCCACTCGACGGACAGGTCGTCGGCGACGGTGCGGAACCGCTGCCCCGGCGTGACCAGCATCGAGTGACCGTTGGACCAGGTGACCCGGACCAGTTCGGACACCGGGTTCTCGTACACGGCGCTCACCGGGACCGGCTCACCGCCGCCGTCCAGGACGAGGTCACCGACCTCGATCTCCTCGATCGGCCGCAAGCCGTCCGGGGTCGAGACCAGCGCTCCCCGCACGAAGCAGTCACCCACGACCCGCGACGACTTCACGTAGGGGCTGTTGGGCCGGTAGCCCTGCTCGTTCATCGAGAAGAGGATGCGCCGGTGCACGGGCTTGAGGCCGTCACGCGCGTCCGGGAGGGCGCGGGAGTGGATGACCGAGTAGGCGTACTCCAGGTACGAGTCCTCGATCTCGGTCGTCAGGGAGTTGTCGAAGACCTTCGCGCCCGCGTTGTCGAAGGCGGACGGGTCGACCCTCGTCACCGGGGTCTTGCGGCGTGCCATGGTCGGTCGTTCCCTCGTGTTCAGACGTCGATCGCGGACTGGTCGACCCGGGCGGCCGATTCGACGAGCCACGCCCGGCGCGGCTCGACCTTCTCCCCCATCAGCAGCTCCAGCGCGGCTTCCGCGGCCTCCGCGTCGTGCATGGTGATGCGGCGCACCGACCGGGTGGCCGGGTTCATCGTGGTGTCCCACAGCTCGTCGGCGTCCATCTCGCCGAGGCCCTTGAACCGGGGCACCGGTTTGACGACGGTCTTGCCGGCCTTCTCCAGGCGGGCGACCTTCTGCTCCATCTCGCGCTGCGTGAAGGTGAAGTGGGTCTCCGGGTTGCGGCCCTTGGTCACCACCTTGTGCAGCGGGGGCATGGCCGCGTAGAGCCGCCCGTCCTCGATGACGGGCCGCATGTACTTGGCGAACAGCGTGATGAGCAGGGTGCGGATGTGCGAGCCGTCGACGTCCGCGTCGGCCATGAGGATGACGCGGCCGTAGCGCATGGTCGACAGGTCGAAGGTGCGGCCGGTGCCGGCGCCGAGGACCTGGACGATGGAGGCGATCTCGGCGTTGCGCAGGGTGTCGGCGAGGCTGGCCTTCTGCACGTTGAGGATCTTGCCACGCAGGGGCAGGAGTGCCTGGTACTCGGAGACGCGGGCCATGCGGGCGCTGTTGTGGACGAAGACGCCTGCTTCGAGCGCGAAGTTGTGGTAGCCGTCGACGGTGAGGTCGTACACGTCGGCCGTCTCGGCCAGTGGCTCGACGGCGGTGACGGTGTGGTTGATCTGGCCCGCCGCTTCACGGAGCCGGTGCAGGTCTCCGTCGAACCCCGCGAGCAGCCGGTCGAACCGCAAGCCGGTACGGGCGTTGACCCTGCGGTCCGACTCGTATGCGGCGGCGAGTTCGGTGTCGGTCATCGTCAGGAACGGACGCAGGCGCTTGAGTGCGGCAAGGCGCCTGCCATCGCGCTGCCGGGCAACGCGGTCGGCCTTGGGCACGCTTTCGACGTAGTTGCGCCGACCTGCCTGGACGGCCGCGAGGTGACCCGTGTCGGGGTCGAGCAGGCGGGCGGCCATCCGGGCCGAGTGCTGCCTGCCGAATTCGGGGTTGTCCCGGTGCCATGCGGCGACCGCGGCGCGCTGCCGTTCCCGTTCGGCCGGATCGGCGAACTGCTCGGTTGTCGCCCGGGAACGCCAGGCGCGCAGGTCCTCGTCCTGCCACTGTGCCAGTGATCGCTCGCGCCACTCCTCACGCCGAGCGGGGTCGGCGAAGAACGCCCTGACCCGTTCGGCCGCACGGGCGCGGTGCTCGGGATCGGCCCAGTAGGCGGCCTGCCGCTCGCGCATGCGCTCGGCGTACTCGGCGCGCTCGTCATCGGTCAACGAGCCGTACCAGTCCTGGAAACCCTGCTCGATCCGCTGCCGGAATTCGGGGTCGGCGTTGAGCGCTGCGAGCCTGGCGAGGCAGGACTGGCGGAAGTCCGGGTCGCGCCACTGGGACGAGAGCATTGCCGACTTGAATTCGAGTCCGCCGTCGGCCAGCCACGCTCGGTAGCCGGCGTGGACGTGCTCGCCCATCATCGCCGCGTGCAGGGCGGAGTGGTCTTCCCAGGTCATGCGCCGCAGGTTGCGGGGGTCGTTGTTGCGCTTGTCGACGTCGACGTGGTGGCGGACTGTGCCGTTGTCCGCGCTGTCGAGGCCGTGGCGCAGGTTGTGGGCATCCGCGAGGTAGTGGGTGTAGACCCACTCCTGGCGGTCGTTCATCCAGACCCGCTCGTAGCCATCGAGCTTGTCGCCGGCCGACTTGGCCGAGACCGAGCGGTAGAGGGGCATCAGGGAGTCGCCGACACCCAGTTGATCGGCTCGTCGGTAGGAGCCGTCGCGGAGCCGGAACAGGTGGTCGGGAGTGCAGCGGACCGATTCGCCGCTGTCCAGGGTGACCTGGACGATCGGGGCATCGCGCTTGGTCATCCGTGGTTCGACCAGGGGGGCGACGACGACCCGACCTGCCTTGTTGGTGGTGTAGCCGAAGTGCGTGACGCCGCGTTCCCAATCGGCCGCGAGATCGGCGAAGCTCATGGCATGCCCGGAGGCCAGCGCGACGAGGGTGTCGCCGGTGAAGCAGCCGAGGGCGCTGTCGCCTTCCACGAGGAACAGTTCGCTTCGCGAAACACCTGTGGAGCGGCAGTCGACCAGCTTGGGCGGCATCGCGGCGCCTTCGAGGGCGGTCTTGCGGCGGGCCGCGTCCTTCTGCTGCTTCTGCGTCAGGCGGACGCGGGAGGCGTCGACGACCTTCTGCAGGACGATCTTGGCCTCGCCCTTGGTGCGGCGGTCCTCGGTCCACGCCTTGATGTGCTTCTCGACGATGCCGAGGGTGACGCGGGTGATGCCGGCGGTGGACAGCTCGTCCTTGGTCTGCGAGGTGAACTGCGGTTCGGGGATGCGGACGTGGACGACGGCGGTCATGCCTTCGAGGACGTCGTCGAGCGTGGGCGGGTCCTCCTTGGGCTTGAGGAGGCCCCGGGTGCGGCCGATGGCGTCCTGCACGGCCTTGAGGACGGCGCGCTCGAAGCCGCGGCGGTGGGTGCCGCCGTGGACGTTGCGGATGGTGTTGGTGAAGCACTCGACGGTGCGTTCGTAGCCGGTGCCCCAGCGCAGGGCGATCTCGACCTCGGCGTGGCGCTCGACCTTGGAGCGCATGACGCCGTTCTCGTCGGCGGCGTTCTCGTGGTAGACGCCGGTGCCGTTGACGAGGAGGGTGCCGGAGACGGGCTTGTCGTTCGCGGGGGCGAGGAAGTCGACCATGTCGGCGAGGCCGCCGGGGAAGTGGAAGGTCTCCTCGGTCCTGGTCTCGCCGGTGTGGTCGCGCAGGACGTAGGTGACGCCGGGGACGAGGAAGGCGGTGTTGCGGAGCTTGGCCCGGACGGCGTCGACGTCGAGCTTGGCGCCGTTCTCGAAGTAGCGGGCGTCGTACCAGTAGCGGGTGGACGTGCCGGTCTTCCTCGTCCGACCGGTGACGCGGAGGCCGGATTCGCGGGTGAACGGCGCGTCGGGGCCGGGACCGTCGAAGACGCCGGGCACGCCGTGGGCGAAGGACATCTCGTGGGTCTTGCCCTCGCGGCGGACGACGACGTCGTAGCGGAGGGAGAGGGCGTTGACGGCGGAGGCGCCGACGCCGTGCAGGCCGCCGGAGGTCTTGTAGCCGGAGCCGCCGAACTTGCCGCCGGCGTGCAGGCGGGTGAGGACGAGTTCGACGCCGGAGAGGCCGGACTTGGCGTGGGTGCCGGTGGGGATGCCGCGGCCGTCGTCGTCGACCTGGACGCTGGTGTCCGGGTGGAGGGTGACGACGATCGTGGTGGCGTGGCCGGCGACGCCCTCGTCGGTGGAGTTGTCGACCACCTCGGTGAACAGGTGGTTGATGCCCCTGCTGTCGGTGGAGCCGATGTACATGCCGGGCCGCTTGCGAACCGCTTCCAGACCTTCGAGGTGGGTCAGGTCGTCGGCCCCGTACAGGATCTCAGCGGTCACCGGGTCGTTCTCCCCAGGTCGTGGCGTGCGTGGAGCGGTTCACGGTAGTGGAGGGTAACCGCCGGGTCCGACATTCTTCGGCCGACCGATGCGGAAAGGCCCGGTTCGCCGTTCGAATGCCTGTTCGGACACTGTTCGTGGACATCCGGTCACGCAGTGCGAGTGGTCCGGCTCACTTCCGGGCCGGGCGAGTGGTCCACTGTGGACGAGCGCGGGGGGTGAGCTGCCAGGGTCGGCGTCACCCGTTCCGGGTAGGGTGCGGGGTCTCGGTCGAGTACTGCCTGGAGGGCGCCCGAATGTTCCGACGTGCCGCGCCGAAGGAGACGCCCCCGCTGGTGGAGCAGGGTGTCGAACCGGAGTTCGAGCCGGTGGCGGTACCCGTGAGCACACCCCCTCCCCCGCCGCCGGCGCAGTTCTCGGCGGTGTTCGCGGGTGCGGCGCTGGTGGTGGGGCCGCCCGGCGGGGCGGGTCAGCAGGCGTTGGCACTGGGGCGGGGCCTGCCGGTGGACCGGGGGCGGACGGTGGTCGTGGTCGACCCGCCGCACGGTGACGAGGCGGGGTTCTGGCCGGCGGTGGCGGCGGCGTTGCAGGGTCGGGGTCCGGTGCGGTTGATGACGTCGCACTCGGGGTCGATGCGGCCGACGGCTCCCGCGCAGTGGCTGACGGAGCAGTTGCAGGCCGAGGTCGTGGCGCCGGACGGCGCGGTGACGACGGTGCCGGGTGCGGCGTTCGTCGCGGGCGCGGGCGGGTACGGGTGCTGGCTGCGGTTCCTGCCGGGCGCGTCGCCGGTGCCGATGGGCAGGCGGTTCCCGGTCCCGCAGTGGGAGGCGGTGGACCCGAACGCGCCGTGGCCGACGGGCGAGGTGGGGGTGTCGGAGCCGATCCCGGCGGGGTTGTGGCTGCGGGCCCAGCGGGTGCCGTTCGACCCGGGTTCGCCGGACTCGCGGCCGGTGGTGGGGTTGCCGTGCCGGGACAACGTGCTGACGGTCGTGGTGGGTGGGCCGGGTCAGCCGCCGATCCCGACCGAGGAGGTGTGCCGGCTGCTGGGCGGGTTGTCGTCGGCGGCGCGGTCGCGGGTGCGGCTGGTGTGGTACGGCGGCGACCACCAGGGTCAGGCGGTGGCGGACGAGCTGGGCGAGCCGGTGTCGCTGTACACGGGTCTGCCGGTGGGCGCGCTGCGGACCGGTGCGGCGGTGGTGGCGGTGAACCCGCGCGGCCAGCAGACGTGGCGGCCGTACGTGACGGAGGTGCGGTACGCGCCGGCCGGCCAGCCGGTGGTGGCGGGGTACCGGCCGCCGGTGCCGGGGATGGTGGAGCGCGGTCCGGGGGTGTTCGACCTGGGTGGCGGGGTGTACCTGGAGGTCGTGCCGTCGGGGTTGTGGGTGCGGGACGCGGAGGACATCAGCGCCGAGGTGCGGGCGTTGCCGGTGGACCCGGAGTGGGCGCGGTTGACGGTGGGCACGCCGGGGCGCACGACGGCGGGCGCGGTGGCGGTGGCGGGCGCGTCGCTGGTGGAGCGGTTGGAGCCGGAGGTGCGCAGGCTGCTGAGGGTGGTGTTCTGCGACCCGACGCCGCTGCCCCGGCCGCCGGTGGCCGAGGACGAGCCGGCGCCGGTGGTGCCCGACGAGCCGGTGCCCCTGAGCGTGGACGGGCCGCTGGGCACGTCGCCCGCGCCGGTGTGGGGCGAGCGGCCGGGCGACGAGGTCGTGCCGGTGGAGCACCGCAGCACCGAGCAGGAGCGGGACGCGCTGCGGCGGATGCTGGGCGAGCGGTACGGGGAGCACGCCGCGGTGGCGTGCCGGCACATCGCGGAGCGGCCGGAGGACGCGGAGGCGTTCGAGGCGGTGGTGACGGACCTGGCGGCGGTGTCCGCGTGCCTCCAGCAGGACGAGGAGATCGTCACCGAGGCGTTGCGGCTGGGTCGGTTGGGTCGGTTGTGGCCGTACGCGGCGGGCATGGTGTCGGGCTTGCGGCGGCTGCCGGTGCACCAGGGCGTGACGGTGTGCTGGGGTGAGGCGCAGCGGTACCGGACGGGTGACGTGCTGGTGGAGCACGGGTTGTTGAGCACGGTGGCGGGGCCGGTGGTGCCGGTCGACGGGCGGGTGGAGTTCCTGCTGTGGTCGGTGACGGGTCGTCGGGTGTCGGTGGTGGACTCGTTCGGCAGCTTGTTGCAGGAGCGGGTGGTGTTCGCGCCGGGCACGGCGTTCAAGGTGCTGGCGGTGGCGGAGGCGGAGGAGTCCGCGCCGATGCAGGTGATGCTCCAGGAGGTGGTGGGCAAGCACCACGAGCTGCCGTCGGGCGTGCTGGGCGCGCTGGAGCGGGCGGCGGTGGCGTTGCGCAACCAGGCGCGCGCGCACGCCTGAACCTGGAACTCGGAGGTCCTGAACGTGGAACTCGGAGGTCCTGGACGTACGACTCGCGGGACCTGGACGTACGACTCGCGGGACCTGGACGTACGACTCGCGGGACCTGGACGTACGACTCGCGGGTGGGTGTTCGGTCAGTAGGGGTGGGAGCGGGCGGCGTGGTGGTCGGCCGGGGGGCCGGCCGCGGCGGGGTGCGAGATGCGGCTCGGGTCGCCGTCCGAGGTGTAGCGGGCGGTCGGGGTGGCGGCCAGCTTGTCCAGCCAGGCGGTGGAGCCGTACTCGGCCTCCTGGCCCGTGGCGTCCTGGGAGCGGATGCGCGGGGTGGCCAGGGGGTTGAAGTCGGGGGCGAACGGCGACGGGGCGGGGTTCGAGCCCACCAGCAGCACGCAGGCGTGGTCGTAGGAGGCGCCGTCGAAGGCGCCGCGCGCGGCCAGGGCGGCGTTCGCGGGGGCGGCGCCGAAGGGCAGGGCGAGGCTGGTCACGACGAGGTCGGGGACGGCGCGCTGGATCTCGCGCTGGCCGAGGGCGATGGCCTCCTGCACGCCGGTGTCGTCCGCGCCGGCGAGGTTGGTGTGGGTCCGGGTGTGGTTGCCGATCTCGAAGCCGTGGTCGCGCAGCCACGGCAGGACGCCGCCGCCGTCGGGTGAGCCGAACGGCGCGGCGTTGACGTAGAAGCTCGCCACGGGGCGGAAGCCGGGGTTGCTGGCGGCGACGTCGAGGAGGGTGGCCACGGCGGTGCCGGGCACCGGCCGCCCGTCCGGGCCGAGGGCGAACTGGGTGGGGTCGCCGTCGTCGAACGTCAGCACGACGGGGTGCTTGCCCGCCGGGATGTCGATCCCGCCGGTGGCGTACTCGGTGGTGGTGACCGGCACGTAGCCCTCGGCGGCCAGCCGTTCGAGCTCCGCGCGGAACGCCGCGGGCGTGCGGTCGTAGACCGAGGTGGGCTGGTCGGTGAGCCGGTGGTACATCAGCACGGGCACCTGACCCAGCTCGTTGGCGCCCACCGAGGCCGGGTCGGGCGCCGGCGGCGAGGGTGTCGGGGACTGGGCCGCGGCGGCGGACGCGGACGGTGCGAGCTGCGCGGGCGCCTGGCTCGCGTCCTGGCCGCAGGCGGCGCACAGGACGGCGGTGAGGACGAGCGCGACCTTCTTCGACGACGTGTTCACGCCCTGATCGTCGCGCCGATCCGACCGGCGCGATCGGGTGTACACACCTTCGGAGGACCTTCGGTTTGATCTTCGCCGGGCCGGTTAGTCGCTGGTGGTCCCAGTCGTGCCGAGATCGGAGCCGCACCGATGCCCGAGACGCCCCGCAAGCTGAAGCGAGTCCTGATACCGGCGGTCGGCGCGGTGGTCCTCCTGCTGGTCGCGGGGGTCGTCACCACGATCGTGCAAGGCCGCGGGGTGGGTCTCGCGGTCGCCGACCTGGCCGACGGGTCCGTTGTCACTCCTTCGGGTGTCGGGCGCGTGTCCATCACCACCGCGGACCCCGGCAAGCTCGATCGTGTCACCGTGCAGGTGGACGGGAAGCCGGTCGAGGTGCAGCGGGTCGACGGGCGCATGACGCTGGCCGGGCTGGAGCTGGACGAGGGGGCGCACACCCTGTCGGTGCGCGCGGCGAGCCCGCTGCCGTGGATGCCCGACGCCGAGGTGGAGCACGCCTTCACCGTGGACGGCACGCCGCCGGAGCTGACCGTGGACTCGGTGGAGGCGTCGTCGCCGCGCGGTCCGGTGGTGGTGAAGGGCGCCGCGGACGGCGCGGAGACCGTGCAGGTCGGCGACCAGCGGGTGCCGGTGCGCGACGGCCGGTTCGAGGCGTCGCTGGCGGCGGTGCCCGCGACCGTGCGGGTCGAGGCGGGCGACGCGGCGGGCAACACGCGGCACCAGGACGTGCCGGTGACGGTGACGCACCCCGGGATGCGCGCGGTGCACATGAGCGCGCTGGCCTGGGCGTCGGCCGACCTGCGCGAACCGGTGCTGGCGCTGGCCCGCGAGAAGCGCATCGACACGGTGCAGCTCGACATCAAGGACGAGAGCGGCGAGATCGGGTACGACTCGCAGGTGCCGCTGGCCCGGCAGGTGGGCGCGAACAAGAACTACTACGACGCCCGCGCCGTGCTCGACGAGCTGCACGGCCTGGGCCTGCGCGTGGTCGGCCGGCTGGTGGCGTTCCGCGACCCGGTGCTCGGCAAGGCGTCGTGGGAGTCCGGGGCGCGGGACCGCGTCGCCCAGAACACCTCGGGCGCGCCCTGGTCGGCGCACTACGGCGAGTACGCGTTCACGAACTTCGCCGACGCCGAGGTGCGCGACTACAACACCGCGATCGCGAAGGAGGCCGCCGAGCTGGGCTTCGACGACGTCCTCTACGACTACGTGCGCCGGCCGGACGGCCCGCTGGGCCAGATGGTGTTCCCGGGCCTGACCACCACGCCCGAGCAGTCGATCGCGGACTTCCTGCGGGACAACCGCGAGGTGCTGCGCCCGCTCGGGACCTACCTGGGGGCGTCGGTGTTCGGCATCGCCGCGCACAGCGGCACCGACATCGCGCAGGACATCCCGGTGCTCTCGAAGCACGTCGACTACGTGGCGCCGATGGTCTACCCGTCGCACTGGGGTCCCGGCGAGTACGGGGTGGGCAACCCGAACGCGCAGCCGTACGAGATCGTGAAGGCGTCCGTCGCGGACTTCGTGCGGCTCACCGAGGGCACGGGGGCGACGGTGATCCCCTGGTTGCAGGCGTTCTCGATGGGCCACCACTACGGGCCGGGCGAGGTGCAGGCGCAGGTGGTGGCGTCGCGGGACGCGGGCGTGCCGTCGTTCCTGCTGTGGAACGCGGCGTGCCGGTACGACGCGGCGGGGTTGACGCCCGCATGAGGCCGTGGCCGCTGCTCCCCTACCTGACCGGGCTGTGCCTGGCCGCCGCGACGGTGGTGGTCCTGGACGCCGGCGCGGCGTCGCGGGCCACCACGGTCGTGTGGCCGCGCGGCGGCGTGGTGCCCGAGCCGACCCGGCCGGCGCCGAGCGCCCGGATCGACTCGCTGCGCACCACCGACGCCGACCTGCCGGGCGGACTGCCGTTCCCGCAGCGGGGCGCGGACACGTTCCGCGTCGTGCCGGGTTCGCTGGGTCCGGCGGACGGCGTCGCGTACTCGGTGGAGGTCGAGGACGGGGTGCGGCTGCCGCAGGGCGACGACTCGTTCGCCGCCGTGGTCGACCTGGCGCTGCTGCACCCGCGCGGGTGGCGGACGCACGGCTACGCGTTCCGGCGGGTCGACCACGGCGAGCCGGCGCTGCGGGTCCGGCTGACGTCGCAGGACACGGCACGCGCCCGGTGCGGGTTCGAGCTGCCCTACGACACGTCGTGCCGGACCGGGTCGGTGGTGTACCTGAGCGCGGCGCGCTGGTTCCGGGGCGCGCACGCGTTCGGCCGCGACCTGCGCGGCTACCGCTTCTACGCGGTCAACCACGAGGTCGGGCACTTCCTGGGGCGCGGGCACGAGGTGTGCCCGGTGGACGGCGGCCCGGCGCCGCTGATGATGCAGCAGACGCTGAGCACGGCGAACGACGAGCTGGCGGCGATCGTGAACGGCACCGACCAGGGGGTGCTCGTCGTCCCGGACGGGAAGGCGTGCACGGCGAACCCGTGGCCGTGAGCGGGTGGGCGGGGACGGGTCGGACGCCACCGCCGCACGGGTCGGCGCCCGCACGGCGGTGGCTCGCGGATCACCCCGCAGCGCCCACCGCGGCGCGCTGCTCGGCGACCAGGTCCCGGTACCAGTGGAAGCTGGCGCGCGGGGTGCGGACCAGCGTCCCGTAGTCGACGTGGACCAGCCCGAAGCGGGGCCGGTAGCCGTGCGCCCACTCGAAGTTGTCCAGGAACGACCACACGAAGTAGCCGCGCAGGTCGACGCCCGCGTCGATCGCGTCCCGCGCCGCGGCGAGGTGGGTGCGCAGGAACTCGATGCGCTCCTGGTCGACGAACCCGGGGTTGTCCGGGTACACGCAGCCGTTCTCGGTGACGTACACCGGCGGCAGGTCCGGGTAGCGCCGCGTGAGGCCCACCAGGGTGTCGGTGAGGCCGTGCGGCTCGACGGGCCAGTTCATCGCGGTGCGCGGCACGTCGGGCAGCCGCGTGGTGTCGATGCCGATGTCGATCGACGTGCGGGTGGCCGGGTCGGGGTCGCGGTGCGGCGCGTCGGCCACGTGCTGCCGGTAGTAGTAGTTGATGCCGACGTAGTCGAGCGGCTGCCCGATCAGCTCCAGGTCGCCGTCGAGGCGGAACGAGGCGTCGGTGACGCCGGCGAAGGTCTCCTCGTAGTCCTCCGGGTAGGCGCCGCCGAACAGCGGCTCGGTGAACTGGCGGCGCAGCAGCAGGTCGTGCCGGCGCGCGGCGGCGGCGTCGGCGTCCGAGCCGGTCACCGGCACCGAGGGCGACTGGTTGAGCACGATGCCGAACTCGTGGTCGGGGCGCGCCTCGCGCAGCGCGCGCACCGCCAAGCCGTGGGCGACCAGCAGGTGGTGGGCGGCGGCGAGCGAGCCGTGGCCCTCCCGTGCGCCGGGCGCGTGCCTGCCCTCGCCGTAGCCGACGATCGAGGACACGTAGGGCTCGTTGAACGTCGTCCACTTCGTCACGCGGTCGCCCAGCGCCTCCTGCACGACGAGCGCGTAGTCGGCGAACCTCAGCGCGGTGTCGCGGGAGCGCCAGCCGCCCCGCTCCTCCAGGGCCTGCGGCAGGTCCCAGTGGTAGAGCGTGAGGAACGGCTCGATGCCGCGTCCCAGCAGCTCGTCGACGAGCCGGGAGTAGAAGTCCAGGCCGCGCGGCTCGACGGCGCCCGCGCCGGTCGGCAGCACCCGCGACCAGGACACCGAGAAGCGGTAGGCGTCCACGCCCAGCTCGCCGAGCAGCGCCACGTCCTCGGGCATGCGGTGGTAGTGGTCGCACGCGACGGCGCCGGTGTCGCCGTTCGCGACCGCGCCGGGCACCGCGGCGAACGCATCCCAGATGGACGGTCCTCTGCCGTCCGCGTCCGCCGCTCCCTCGATCTGGTACGAGGAGGTGGCGACGCCCCAGCGGAAGCCTCGGGGGAAGTCGGTCATCAGCCTTTCAGCGCTCCTTGCATGATCCCGCCGACGATCTGCCGGCCGAACAGGAGGAACACCGCGAGCACCGGCAGGGTGCCGATCGTCGCCGCGGTGAGCACGAGTGTGTAGTCGGTGGTGTAGCCGCTGGCCAGGGTGGACAGCGCGGTCTGCACGGTGGGGTTCTCCGGGGTGAGCACCACCAGCGGCCAGAAGAAGTCGTTCCACGCCTGCATGAACGTGAACAGGCCGAGGACGGCGGCGGCCGGGCGGGCGGCGGGCAGCACGACGTGCCAGTACAGGCGGATCGAGCTGCACCCGTCCATCCGGCCGGCTTCGAGCAGCTCGTCGGGCACGGCCCGCTCGAAGTACTGGCGCATGAAGAACACGCCGAACGCGGTGACCAGGCCGGGCACGATGACCGCGTGGATCTCCCCCGCCCAGCCGAAGTCGCTCATCATCATGTAGAGCGGGATGACGCCGAGTTCGGTCGGGACCGCCTGGGTGGCGACCACCAGCAGCATCAGCGCCGAGCGGCCGCGGAAGCGGAGCTTGGCGAAGGCGAAGCCGGCGAGCGTGGAGAAGAACACCACGGACAGCGTGATGGTCCCCGACACCACGATGGAGTTCCACAGCGCCAGGGCGAAGTCGGACTGGTCGAACACGCGGGCGATGTTCGCGGCCAGGTTGCCGCCGGGCACCAGCACCGGCGGCACGCTGTCCACCTTGTCGGGTGTCTGCGAGGACACCACGAGCGACCAGTACACCGGGAACGCGGACCCGGCGAGCACCGCGATCAGCGCCGCGTAGGTCCACGGACCGGGCAGCCGCACCGCGCGCTTGCGCCTGGCCGGCGGCGGTGCGACCGGGGCCGGCCGGTCGAGCAGGCTGGTCATGGGTCGCCTTTCAGTCGGTGCGGATGCGGCGCGCGGCCAGGTAGCTCAGGCCCGTGATGGCGATCGTGGCGATCAGCAGCAGCCAGGCGATCGCCGAGGCGTAGCCGAAGTCGAACTTCGCGAAGCCCTGCTCGTAGAGGTAGAGCGCGGCGGTCTGGAACTGCCGGTCCGACCCGCCGGTCGCCGCGGCGGCGCCCGGGTTGAACAGCAGGGGTTCGGCCAGCAGCCGCATGTTGCCCGCGGTGGCGATCACCGTGGAGAAGATGATCTGCGGGCGGAGCATGGGCACGGTGATGCGCCAGAACTGCTGCCACGCGTTCGCGCCGTCCAGCCGGGCCGCCTCGTACACCGTCGACGGGATGGCCTGCATGGACGCCAGGAAGATCAGCGCGTGGTAGCCGGTCCAGCGCCACACCACCATCGCCGCGATGGCGGTGTGCGAGGAGCCGGTGCCCGCCTGCCAGTCGACCCGGCCCGCGCCGAACAGCTCCAGGCCCCAGTTGACCAGCCCGAAGTCGCGGCCGAACAGCTGGGCGAAGATGATCGTCACCGCCGCCACCGAGGTGATGTTCGGCAGCAGCACGCCCATCCGGAAGAACGTCCGGCCGCGCAGCCGCCGGTTGAGCAGCTGCGCGATGCCGAGCGCGAACAGGATCTGCGGAACGGTGGTGAGCAGCCACAGGCTGAGCGTGTTGCCCATCGCGTTCCAGAAGTACGGGTCCGCGGTCAGCAGCTGGACGTAGTTGTCCAGGCCGATGAACGTCGCCGCGTCACCGTCGAGCAGGTTGCGGTCCTGCATCGACACCCACGCGGTGTAGAGCAGCGGGAACAGGCCGAACACCGAGAACAGCAGGAAGTACGGCGCGATGTAGGCGTACGGCGCGTACCGGGTGTCCCAGCGGTGGCGGCGTTCGCGCCAGTTCAGGCCGGTCATCAGCCTTCGAGCTTCTTCGCGTCGCCGACGAACTGCTCCCACGACTCCGCGGCGCTCTGCTTGCCCTGCTCGACGCGCTGCATGGCGTTGCCGAGCTCGGTCTGCACGTCACCGGCCTTGGGGCCCTGGTACTGGGGCTTGAGGGCGCGCGCGGCGGCGGTGAAGACGGCGCCGACGGGGGCGTTGTTGAAGAACGGGTCGGTGTACTGGCCGACGGACTGCTCGCTGAGCGCCTTGTTCGTCGAGGGCAGCAGGTTGTTGCTGGCGAACACCTTGGCCTGCTGCTCGGGCGCGGTCAGCCACTCGGCCAGGGCGAGGGCCTTGTCGGTGTTCTTGCCCTGCTTGGGGACGGTCAGGTACGAGCCGCCCCAGTTGCCGCCGCCGCCGGGCACGGCGGCCAGGTCCCACTTGCCGGCGGTGTCCGGCGCCTGGTCCTTGATCTTGGCCATCTGCCAGGCGGGGCAGATCACGGTGGCGAACTGGCTCTGCTTGAAGCCGGTGTTCCACTGCGGCGTGCTGTACAGCAGACCCGCGGACAGACCGTCGGCGACGCCCTGCGCGACGAGGTCCCAGCCCTTGCGGATGTCGGCGTTCTCCCCGACGACGATCTTGTCGTCCTTGTCGTAGTAGCCGGTCGGCGCCTGGCCGACGATGGCGTTGAGCAGCGACGGGCCGCCGTCGAACCACTTGGTGCCCTGCGGCGCCCGGGCCTGGAACTCGCGGCCCTTGGCCATGAACGACTCCCAGTCCGGCCACATCGCCGAGACCGCTTCGCGCTCGGCGGGCAGGCCGGCTGCCTCCAGCAGGTCGCGGCGGTAGCAGATGGCCAGGCCGCCGATGTCGGTGCCGTAGCCGATCTGCTTGCCGTCCTTGGACAGCGACGCCTCCCACTTCCAGTCCAGCCAGCGGTCCTTGAGGTCGTCGGGGAGCTGGACGAACCGGTCCGGGGTGGCCTTGAACTGGTTGATGTAGCCGGAGTCGATGGCCTCGATGTCGGCCGCGCCGTTGTTGGTGGCGAGGTGGGCGGCGAGGTTCTTGTGGTGGTCGGAGTAGGAGGCGGTGCGGTCGGTGATGTCGATGTCCGGGTGCGCCTTCTCGTACTCCTCGAACAGCTGCTGGTAACCGAAGTTGCCGAACATGCCCACGGTGATCCGGGTCTTGCCGTCGCTCGCATCACCGCCGCAGGCCGTCACCAGCGTCGCGGCCAGCAGGCCGACGCCCACCAGGGTCCCGGCTCGTCTCATTTCGAGGCTCCTCTTTCCATTTCGGGCACGCCGGACACGCGTAGGGTCGATCCGGGGGTTTCCGGCGAATTCGACCGGGAACGCGACCCGGTCGGTGTGCAGTACATGACAGTCCCGGGACACCACACCGTCAAGTAACGAAGCGGTAACCTGACCGTTTCAGTCGATCGGCGTTTTCGCAGGTGGTACCGTGTCCAAGCTGGTCAGGCACCGCCCCGGGCGGTCCTGTAAGCGGTTACAAAGAAAGGCCGGGAGATGACGACGATCCGGGAGATCGCGCAGCTGTGCGGGGTGTCCGTGGCAACCGTTTCACGCGTTTTCAACCAGCCCCTCACGGTCAGCAAGGAAAAGCGCGAAGTGGTCGAGCGGGTGGCCCGCGAGCTGGACTACCGCCCCAACGAGTCGGCCCGCGCGCTGGCCACCAAGAAGTCCGGGCTGATCGGCCTGGTGTGGGACACCGACCACCGGCGGCCCGGCTGGCGGCACCCGTACCTCCAGGAGCTGCTGATCGGCCTGAAGTCCGCGCTGAGCGCCCACGGCTACCACCTGCTGATGCTCGCCACCAGCGGGTCGGCGGCGCTGCGCGCGGTCGGGGCGTCGCTGGCCGACCCGGTCGCCTACGTGAACATGACCCGGCGGCACAGCCTGGGCGGGCTGGTGCTCATCGACAGCGGGTCCGACGCGCCCGCGTTCGCCGCGTTCGCCCAGTCGGGCCTGCCGTGCGTCGCGGTCGACGTGGCCGTGGAGGGGCCGCGCGCCACCTTCGTCACCTCCGACAACGTCGGGGGCGCGCACCTGGCCGTGCGGCACCTGGTCGCCGCCGGGCACCGCCGGATCGCCACCATCACCGGGCCGCGCGCCAACCGGCCGGCCGCCGACCGGCTCGCGGGGTTCCGCGCCGCGATGGCCGAGGCGGGTCTGGAGGTGCCGGACGCCCACGTGGCGGAGGGCGACTTCTACCGGCCCAGCGGCCAGGCGGCGATGCGGTCGCTGATCGCCCTGCCCGAGCCGCCGACGGCGGTGTTCTGCGCGAGCGACGAGATGGCCGTGGGCGCCCTGCTGGCCGCCCGCCACGCCGGGTTGCGCGTGCCCGACGACGTGGCGGTGGTCGGGTTCGACGACATCGAGCTGGCCGCGCTGGTCGACCCGCCGCTGACCACCCTCGCCCAGGACAAGGCGGGCATCGGGGTGGCCGCCGCGCACGCGGTGCTGACCATGGTGCACGACGGCGCGACGCCGCCGCCCGCGTTCCTGCCGACGAGGCTCGTGGTGCGCTCCTCCAGCCGCTGAGGTCGCCGCCGAACGCCGCCCCGACGACCGGCGAGCACGAATCGAATTCGTCGAACAAGCTCACGTATGTGAATTCCCCAGCTCACATACGTGAACCCCGGCGAACCGTTGACACGTCGAAAAAGAGCGCTTACGGTGCGATGGGGAAAGGCCTTTTCCCGGCCCCCTGAATTCCTTTCGACAAAGGACCTCCATGCGCACGACACCGGTGTTGAAGCGCGCCCTGCCCGTCCTCGCCGTCCTCGGCGCAACCGTCGCCGCCCCCGCGCCCGCGCTCGCCGCGGGCCCCGCGGACGGGTTCGCCTCCGTCAACGCCCTGGGCCAGAACGGCACCACCGGAGGCGCGGGCGGCACGACCGTCACGGCGACCACCACGGCGCAGTTCCTCGACTACATCGCCCGCCCCGAGCCACTGACGGTCCAGGTCAGAGGCACGATCGCATTACCGACCGGCACCACCGACGGCATGCACCCGGTCGCCTCGGACAAGACGATCATCGGTCTGGGCAGCGACGCGCGGCTCTCCGGCGGCGGCCTGAACATCGGCCTGCCGGTCGACGACGACGTGACCACCCCGCCCGCGAACGCGGTGCACAACATCATCATCCGCAACCTGTCGATCACCGGCGCGACCGACGACCTGATCAACGTGCAGATGTTCAGCCACCACATCTGGATCGACCACAACGACTTCTCGAACGGCGACGACGGCGCGGTCGACATCAAGCGCGGTTCCGATTTCGTGACGGTCTCCTGGAACAGGTTCCACGACCACGACAAAACGCTCCTGCTCGGTCACGACGACGACAACGCGGCGCAGGACGTCGGCCGGTTGCGGGTGACGTACCACCACAACCACTTCGACGGGTCCGACCAGCGCAACCCGCGCGTCCGGTTCGGCGAGTCGGTGCACGTCTACAACAACTACTACCGCGACAACAGCTACGGCGTGGCCTCGGCGATGAACGCGGGCGTGGTGCTGGAGGGCAACTACTTCCACAGCGTCAACAACCCGGGCCGGGTGGACTTCAGCGGCGACCTGGGCCGCATGGTGCAGCGCGACAACATCCTCGTGGACTGCAACCACGCGATCGAGACCCGCGGCACCGTCGTGGAGCCCCGCACGTACTACCCCTATACCCCGCACCGCGCCGCCGAGGTGCCCACCGTCGTGCCCGCCGGCGCGGGCGTCGGCAAGATCCGAGAGGGACGGTCATGAGCCCCATCAGCAGGCGCGGCCTCCTCGCGGGAACCGCCGCCACCGCCCTGACCGCCGCCACCGCGCGCAGCGCCCCGGCGACCACGAGCCCCGTCTGGGCCGCGCCGTTCGCCACCGCCGACGGCTTCGCGGGCACGAACCTGCTCGGCCGGAACGGCACCACCGGCGGTGCCGGCGGTCCCGTCGTGACGGTGCGCGACACCGAGGCGTTCCTGGACTACTGCGACCGCAACGAGCCCTACGTGATCCAGGTCGACGGGATCATGCGGTTCAGCAGCAAGCAGGCCCTGCGGTCGAACAAGACCGTCATCGGCCTGCCCGGCGCGGAGATCAGGGGCGGCGGCCTGGACGTGTACCGCCGGCAGAACGTGATCATCCGCAACCTGCGGTTCACCGGCGCGGACGACGACGCGATCAGCATCCAGCAGTCCTCGCACCACGTCTGGATCGACCACTGCGACCTCAGCGGCGGCGCGGACGGCCTGATCGACATCGTGCGCGGGGCGGACCTGATCACCGTGTCGTGGTGCCACTTCCACGACCACAGCAAGACCGCGCTGCTCGGCCACTCCGACTCCAACGCGGGCCCGGACACCGGCAAGCTGCGCACCACGTTCCACCACAACTACTTCGACCGCACCGCGCAGCGCCACCCGCGCGTGCGGTTCGGCGAGCCGATCCACGTCTACAACAACTACTTCCGCGACAACGCGCTCTACGGCGTGGCCTCGACGGAGAACGCGGGCGTGCTGGTCGAGTCGAACCACTTCCAGAACGTGCCGCACCCGATCTACGTGGGCTACGACGAGAGCGGCCCCGGTCGCGTGGTGGAGCGCGACAACGTCTACTCGAACTCCGGCGCGCCGCAGACCGCGGGCACCGTCGTGGAGCCCCGCACCTACTACTCGTACACACCCGACAACCCCGCGAACCTGCCGACCACGGTGCCCGCCGGTGTCGGCGTGGGCCGGATCTGAGGAGGGGCGACCATGAGCCCGTTGAACCGCCGGCGCCTGCTCGCCGGCTCCGCACTCGCCGCCGCGGCGGCGGCACTCCCCCGCACCGCCTGGGCCGCGCACCCCTCCGCGCTCGCCGCGGCCGACGGGTTCGCCTCGGTCGACGCCCTGGGGCAGAACGGCACCACGGGCGGCGCGGCCGGCCAGGCCGTCACCGTCACCAGCGGCGACGCGCTGGCCGACTACGCGGGCCGCAGGGAACCCTACGTGATCGCGGTGTCCGGGCGGCTCGACGTGGACGACATGATCACCGTGGTGGCGAACAAGACCATCATCGGCGTCGGTTCCACCTCCGGGATCACCGGCGGCGGCCTGCAACTGGGCTCCACCACCCGACCGGGCAACAACGTGATCATCCGCAACCTGCGGTTCACCGGCGCCTCGGACGACTCGATCAGCGTCACCAACAAGGCCCACCACGTGTGGATCGACCACTGCGACCTGTCCGACGGCTACGACGGCCTGCTGGACGTCAAGCGGGAGTCCGACTACGTCACCGTGTCGTGGAACCACTTCCACGACCACAGCAAGGCCGCACTGCTCGGCCACTCGGACAGCTACACCGCCGACCGGGGCAAGTTGCGCGTCACCTACCACCACAACTTCTTCGACCGCACCGACCAGCGCCACCCCCGCGTGCGGTTCGGCGAGCCCGTGCACGTCTACAACAACTACTACCGGGGCAACGCGCTGTACGGCGTGGCGTCCACGGAGGGCGCGGGCGTCCTGGTGGAGAACAACTACTTCGAGAACGTCGCCCACCCGATCCTGTCCGGTTACGACAAGAGCGGCCCCGGGCGCGTGGTCGAACGCGGCAACGCCTACGTCGGTTCCGGCGCGCCGCAGACCCTGGGCACCGTGGTCGAACCCCGCACCTACTACGCGTACGCGCCCGACCCCGCCTCCGCCGTGCCCGGTCTGGTCACGGCGGGCGCGGGCGTCGGGCGCGTCTGAGCGGGGCTCAGTTCCACGCCCCGATGGCGCTCTGCGGTCCGGTGTCGAGCGGGCGGTGGGCGGTGGGCGGGGCGGACCGGCGGGCGAGCTGCCGCAGTTCGGCCGCGCACATCATGAAACCGTCCGCCGGCAGGCGTCGCACGTAGTGGTCGAGGTCGACGGCCAGCGCGAACACGTGCACCGGCGTCCCCGCGGCGCGGCCGGCGTCGACCACGTCCCGCAGCGCCGCGAGGACGGCCGGGTGGCGCATCCGGTACGAGGACGCCACCAGGTGGTTGCCCCGGTCCGCCGCGAGGTAGAACTGGGTCAGGTCCTTCGTGCCGACGAACAGCTCGCTCGCGCCCGCCGCGCAGAACGCGCCGGCGGCGTGCACGGCCGCCGGCGTCTCGACGAACACCGCGAGGGGCAGGTCCTCCGGCAGGTCGAGCCGCTGCCGCAGCAGCAGGTACTCGTCCTGGTCGTTGATGAACGGCACGGCGAAGTCCACCTGCCCGGCGGCGGCGCCCAGGTGTTCCCGCACGTGCGCGCGCAGGGCCCGGAAGGCGCGCGGGTAGTGCTCCTCGTCGAGCAGCCACCGGGCGCCGTGCAGGCCGAGTTCCGGGTTGGGCTCCCGGTCCACGCCCACGTCGCGCGTGATGTGGGCGGCGTCGTCGGACCGGAGGTCCAGCAACCGCATGACGAGGCGCTGCCCGGGCAGCAGCTGCCCGGCGATCGCGCACAGCTCGGCGCCGAGGGCCGCGCCGTAGCGCTCGGCTCGGTCGGGGCCCGCCCGCAGCGAGTCGAGCGGGCTCAGGCCCGCCGTCAGGCACAGGAACTCCTCGCGGATGAAGAAGGTGTCCAGGCCCTCCACGCGCTGGTCGAGGGCGTTGACCGACCGGACGTCCGAGGTGGCGGCGATGACCGCGCAGATCGAGCCGAGGTCGGCCGGCGCGGTGACCGGGGACTCCGCCGCCCTGGCCTGCGGCACGGCGCCGCCGAGCACGACGGACTGGCGGTCCAGCCGGACGGTGACCTCGCCGACGAGGTCGTCCAGCTCGGCGGCGGCGACCCGCATGACGGGGATGCCGCGCAGGCGGCACAGCGACTGCATGTGGCCCGTCTTCCCGCCCTTCGCGCAGATCACGGCCGACGACGCCACCAGGGCCTCGTACATCCCCGGAACGAGCGACTCGACCACCAGCACCGATCCCTCGACGGGCTCGCCGGTGCGGTTGCACGTGCCCCGGACGGTCGGTACCGGCACGTCGACGAGCACAACCCCTGAGATCTCGCGAGACCCCACATGTCCTCCCACGGCTCCGGTCGGTGCGCGGACGACCGTCGCCCATCACGGAGCGTGGAAACCTGACTCCGCTCGGCCACCGCCACCCCACGAGCGTGGCAGCCGCCCGAGCCGTCGATCATCTCCCCGGTTGCGCCAGGCCCGGCCGGGTCACCCGGGCCGGCCCACCGCGTCGTCGAGCCCGAGGAGGGCCCGGAGGTCACGCGGTGTGACGGACAGGTCCTTGAGCATCTCCGTCGCGGTGGTGTTGACCGCGAATCGCAACGCGCTGTCGCCGACCGGGGCGCCCAGGGCGTCCCGGATGGCCCCGAGGCTGTCGTCGAGCCGCTCGGCGAGGGCTTCGCGGTCGGCGCGGCGGCGAGCCGCCATCCGCCGCACGTCGAACGAGACCGCACGGGAGAACACGCCGTCCACGGCCGGGTCCGAGGTGGTGGTCAACGCCTCGACCACGTCGTCCGCGCGTTCGTCGTAGCGGTGTTCGAGCCGCTGGAGCACGGTCGCGGCGGCGGACACCGAGTGGTTCTTGATCGCGGCGAGGTTGAAGGTGAACGCGCCGGTGCGCCCGTGGCGCACGATCTCGTCGCCCTCGCGCGGGCTGCCCACGACGGTGACCGGTCCGACGGGTGAGCCGGCCGGGGTCAGCAGCCCGCCCACCGCGTCGACCTCGACGCCGCGGCCGGTGTGCCGGTGCGCGGTGGCCAGGCCCTTGCGCAGCAGGGACGACCAGAGCGGCGACTCCGCGCGCAGGTAGTCGGACTCCCGCCCGAAGTTGCAGATCACCAGGCGCGCCTCGATGGTGCGCGTCCCGTCCGCCCCCGAGACGGACACGGCCAGCGCGCCGTCGCCCGCGGGCTCGACGCGCTCGACCGCCCCCACGGTGAGCGAGAGCCGGTCGCCCGCGAGCACCGCCTCCTCGACCAGCCTGGTCGTGTACGGCACCGCGCCCACCCGCAGCACGGCCAGCAGGCTGCTGTGGGCGGTGAGCAGGGCACGCAGGTCGTCGGGCGGCACGCGGGCGATGACGTCGGGCAGGTAGGGCTCCCAGGACTTCGCGACCCGTTCGGACACCACCTCCCTGGGCACGTCGGGGTGTCGGCGGACGACCGCGTCGCACGCCTTCTCCCACTCCGCCCGCAGGCGCCGGACGAAGTCCTCGCGTCCCTCGTACGGGTGATCGAGGAGGCGGGGCGGCGGCAGGGTCAGGACGTGGTGCCGGTGGTCCGGCGGGTAGGTCCGCAGCATCAGGCCGGACCGCGAGACCAGGTGGACGCGCCCGGCGTGGCCGCGGCGCAGCAGGAGGTCGGCGAAGTCGTAGGCGGTGAGCAGCGAGCCGACGATGACCACGTCGTCGTCCGGCGCCACGTCGAGGACGCGGGCGAGCCCGGCTTCCGAGTACGGGTGCCGCACGAACGCGGGGTGGTCCGCGACGTCGGCCGCGAACGCCGGGAAGCGCACCTCCAGCCCGGTCGCGAGGACGACGTGGTCGGCGGTCAGCACCTCGCGGGACGCGCCGCCGAGCACGACGTCCACGACACCGTCGCGGACCTCCAGGTCGACGGCCTCGCCGTCCGCCTCCACCAGGACCACGCCGGCGGCGGCCTCGCGGGCGGCCTCGGCCAGGCGGTTGTCGAGGTAGTCGTGGTAGATCCGCCGGGGCGCCGGACCCGACTCGGTGAAGGCGAACCCGCGCCACTCGTCGGGCCACCCGGTCCGGTCGGCCTCGTGGTTGGCCCAGTCGACGAAGTCGTCGACGTCCTCGCGGAAGGCGGACATGCGGCCCGCCTGGATGTTGAAGACGTGGTGCCAGTGGTTGCCCCCGCGGTGGTAGGCCACCCCGGCGTTGCGGTAGTCGGGGCGCCGTTCGAGCAGCACCACCTCCAGCGGTTCCCGGGCGAACCGCAGCAGGCGGATGGCGGTGGCCACGCCCCCCAGGCCCGCACCGACGACGACCACCCTGTGCGCTCTTCCCGAGTTCCCCACGCTGCTCCGGTCTCCCGCCGTACGCGATCCGCGATCACGTTAGCGGGAGCACCGGGGCGTGTCTCCGTTGTCGCGGACTCCGGGTTCGGCCTCGCGACGCGCGGGCGTGCCCGACCCCGCGCCGCCGTGCCCGGTGGGTCACGGCGGCGCGGGGTCGGGCACGCGCGGGGTACGGCTCAGTAGTCGTCGGACGCCTGACCGCGGCCCACGGCCTCGGCCCGGATCTCGTCCTCCCGCGACAGGGTGTCCGGATCGGCCCTGACCAGCTCCTCCGGCTGGTCGAGCCGCTCCAGGGTGGCGTCGTCGCCGTCCTGCGACACCGCCTCGTGGTCGAGGCTCACCACGTCCTCGTCGGCCTGGTCGACCGGCTCGCCCGCGGGCTCGCCTGCGGGCCGGTCCGCCGTCACGTCGGGCTGCTCCTCGGCGAGCCGGTCCGCGAGGGGCCGGGGGTGGGACTCCTCGTACGGCGTCATGCCGTACTTGGTCACGCCCGACCAGTTCTCCGGCGGGTCCATCCCCGCCTCCAGCGGGTCCTTCCTGATCCGGTCCTCGTCGAGGTCCTCGGCCGCGTTCAGCGCCGCCGGGTCGCTCTCGGCCTCGCTCGTGTCCTGCGACGGTACGTAGCCCGTCAGATCCTCCGAACTCATGACGACGGTGTACCCACTCCGCCGGTGCCGAACCCGATCACGAGTCGTCACCGCCCTTGTCGTCGTCGAGCTTCACGTCGCGCTTGTCGTCCCGGTCGGTGATCTTCGTGTCGCGGTCGGTCGGCGCCAGGTACTTCTCGGTGGTGGGGTCGACGCCCGCGCGGCCCCCGCGCTTGGTCACCGAGTAGTGCGACTCGTCGCGCATCCGCTCGACCATGTGCGGGTAGTGCAGCTCGAACGCCGGGCGCTCGCTGCGGATGGGGGGCAGCTCGGTGAAGTTGTGCCGCGGCGGCGGGCAGGTGGTCGCCCACTCCAGCGAGTTGCCGAAGCCCCACGGGTCGTCCCGGCCCGCGATCTCGCCGAACCGGTAGCTGCGGAACACGTTGTAGACGAACGGCAGCGTGGACGCGCCGAGGACGAACGCCGCCACCGTGGAGATCGTGTTGAGCGTGGTGAACTCGTCGCTGGGCAGGTAGTCGGCGTAGCGGCGCGGGAAGCCCTGGTTGCCCAGCCAGTGGTGGACCAGGAAGGTGCCGTGGAACCCGAGGAAGGTCAGCCAGAAGTGCAGCTTGCCCAGCGGTTCGTCCAGCATCCGCCCGGTGAACTTCGGGAACCAGAAGTAGATGCCCGCGTAGGTGGCGAACACGATCGTGCCGAACAGCACGTAGTGGAAGTGGGCCACCACGAAGTACGTGTCGTGCACGTGGAAGTCGATCGGCGGCGAGGCGAGCAGGATGCCGGACAGGCCGCCGAACAGGAACGTCACCAGGAACCCGACGCTGAACAGCATCGGTGACTCGAACGTCAGCTGCCCCTTCCACATGGTGCCGATCCAGTTGAAGAACTTGATGCCGGTCGGGATCGCGATGATGAACGTGCTGGCCGAGAAGAACAGCAGCAGCACCGCGCCGGTGGCGTACATGTGGTGCGCCCACACGATCACCGAGTACAGCGCGATGGCGATCGTGGCGTAGACCAGTCCCTTGTAGCCGAACAGGGGTTTCCGGCTGAACACCGGCAGGATCTCCGACACGATGCCGAAGAACGGCAGCGCGACGATGTAGACCTCGGGGTGCCCGAAGAACCAGAACAGGTGCTGCCACAGGATCACCCCGCCGTTCGCGGGGTCGAACACGTGCGCGCCGAAGTGCCGGTCCGCCAGCAGGCCCAGCAGCGCGGCGGTCAGGATCGGGAACGCCACCAGCACCAGGATCGAGGTGATGAGGATGTTCCAGGTGAAGATCGGCATCCGGAACATCGTCATGCCGGGCGCGCGCAGGCAGACCACGGTGGTGATCATGTTGACCGCGCCGAGGATCGTGCCGAGGCCGCCGACCGCCAGGCCGCAGATCCACAGGTCCGCGCCCACGCCGGGGCTGTGGATCGCGGTGGACAGCGGCGTGTAGGCGGTCCAGCCGAAGTCCGGCGCGCCCGCCGGGGTGAGGAAGCTGCTGACCGTGATCAGGCCGCCGAACAGGTACAGCCAGTACGAGAACGCGTTGAGCCGCGGGAACGCCACGTCGGGCGAGCCGATCTGGAGCGGCAGGATGAAGTTGGCGAAGCCGAACACGATCGGGGTCGCGTAGAGCAGCAGCATCACCGTGCCGTGCATGGTGAACAGCTGGTTGTACTGCTCGTTGGAGAGGAACTGCATCCCCGGCCGGGCCAGCTCGCCGCGCATCAGCAGCGCCATCAGGCCGCCGACCATGAAGAACGCGAACGACGTGACCAGGTACATCAACCCGATCAGCTTGTGGTCGGTGGTCCGGAACAGCCGCAGCAGCGCGGAGCCCTTGAGGCGCGAGCGCGTCTGGTCCGCGATCGGCACGGGTGCGGGCTTGAGCGTGGTCATGTCGCCCCTCACGGGCGGAAGACGGCCCGCAGGCAGTCGTCTTCCTTGTCCTTGAACAGTTGGTAACCGCGCGCGCCCTCGTCGAGCGGCATGACGTGCGTCGCCAGGTGGGTGGTGCTCAGCTCTCCCGAGGCGATCCGGTCGAGCAGCATCGGGATGTAGCGCTGCCCGTGCTGCTGCGCGCCGCGCAGGGTGAGGCCCTTGTTCATCATCGCGCCGAGCGGGAACTTGTCGACGATGCCGCTGAACACGCCGAGCACGAACACCGAGCCGCCCTTGCGGCAGGCGTGGATCGCCTCGCGCACCGCGATCGGCCGGTCGGTCTCCAATTTCAGCTTGCTCTTGACCTGGTCGTAGGCGTGCTGCGGGCCGTAGCTGTGCGCCTCGCAGCCCACCGCCTCGATGCACACGTCCGGGCCGCGACCGCCGGTCATCTCGCGCAGCGCCGCGCCGACGTCGGTGTCGCCGTAGTTGAGCGTCTCCACGCCGAACGCCTGTTCGGCCTGCGTGAGCCGGTAGTCGAAGCGGTCGATGACGACCACGCGCTCCGCGCCGAGCAGCTGGGCCGAGCGGGCCGCCATCTGGCCGACCGCGCCGCTGCCCCACACGGCCACCACGTCGCCGGGGCCGACGCCGCCGAGTTCCGCGCCCATCCACCCGGTCGGGGCGGAGTCGGAGGCGAACACGGCGCTCAGGTCGTCCACGGCGGGCGGGATCGGGATGGCGGTGTGGTCGGCGAACGGCACGCGCACGTACTCGGCGTGGCTGCCCTTGAAGCCGCCCATCGCGTGCGAGTAGCCGAAGATGCCGCCCGGGTCCGCGCCCCACAGGGCCTGCGTGATGCCGGGGTTGGTGTTGGTGTTGTCGCACAGCGACCACAGATCGTTGCGGCAGTACCAGCAGCGCCCGCAGCCGATGAACGAGGCCACGACGACGCGGTCGCCCACCTTGTGGCGGGTGACGCCCGGCCCGACCTCGACGACCTCGCCCATGAACTCGTGGCCGATGACGTCACCGGCCTCCATGAACGGGATGTGGCCGGTGAGCAGGTGCAGGTCGGAGCCGCACACCGTGCTCAGGCCCACCCGCAGGATCAGGTCCTCGTCGTTCTGGATGATCGGGTCGGGCACGTTCTGCACCCGGACGTCGTTGACGCCTTCCCAGCACAGCGCCTTCACAGCCTGCCCTCCCCCTTGGACTTGCGCACGACGAACTGGAGCACCTTGCCCGCCGGACCGGGGTGCGTCGACGGCCGCGCGTCGGGCTGGACCACGGTGCCGGTCTCCAGCAGCGACTTGGCCTTCCGCAGCGCCACCCGCAGGTCCTCCCGCGACACGGCGTCGCCGCGCGGCCGGCCCAGCACCTCGGTGCCCCGGTCGCCGGGGGCCGCGCGGAAGCGCAGGTCGACCTGCCCGCTCAGCCGCTCCAGCGGTTCGGGCAGGGCCCGCGCCCCCTCCACGTCCTCCAGCGGGCGGGCCACCGTCACCGCGAGCCAGTGGTCCGACCGGGTGCCGTGCGCCGCGCGGCGCCGGGCCACGGCGCGGCCGGCCAACGCCGCCGCCGCACCCGCTCCGGTCAGGGCCAACGTCGTGAGCCTGCCGTTCACGCCTCGTCCTCCGGCGAGTCGCTCGGCGGCCGCTTCGAGACCTCGACCTCGGTCTCGGTCAGGGGCGACCCGCTGTTCTCCTCGGCCGCACCGCGCTCGACGCCCTCGTCGTCCCGCTGTGGTTCGGTCATCGACTTCCTCCTCGTGCCCGCGAGCGGTGGGCGCTGGATTGCCGGGCCGATCCGCTTCAAACCCCCGGACGGCGACCCATTCGCCTGAACCTCCCCCGCGCCGTCACGCCCGTCCGCCGAGGAGCGGGCCGACCAGCCGGTGGATCTCCGGTGACGGCTCCAGCCCCAGTTCGGCGCGCAGCCGCGAGCGGTAGCTCCGGTACTGCCGCACGGCCTGCGCGGGGTTGCCGTCGTCGAGGTGCAACTCGACCAGGGTGCGGTGGGCGCTCTCGCGCAGCGGGTCGCTCTGCACGGCCGCCAGCGCGGCCTGGTGGGCGCGGTGGCGGTCGCCGGCGGACCTGAACCGCGTGCTGAGCGCCTCCAGCGCCCGCAGCCGCGCCTCGTGCCACCAGTCCTGCTCGGCCGCCAGCCACTGGTCGCTCCAGCCGGGCAGCAGGTCGGCCTTGAGCAGGGCCACGGCCCCCGGGTCGGGCGTGCCCGCCTCCGCGGCGGTGGCGGCCAGGCGGCACGCCCGGTGGAAGTCGACGTCCACCGCCGCACCCAGGCGCAGCGCGTCCTCGGTCGGCTCGACCAGCGGCGCGCCCGGCTGGGCCAGGCGCCACAGGGTGGAGCGCAGGCACGCGGCGGCACGGCGGGCGGTCGCCTCCGGCCACAGCATCGCCGCCACGACCGCGCGGCTGACCGGCGCCTGCCGCACAGCGAGCAGGGCCAGCAGCCGGCGCGCGCCCGGTATCACGTGCAGTGGTGTCGGACCGTGCTCCAGGACGAAGCCGTCGAGGAGCCTGATCGTGGTGCGGGGCTCGGACTCGGCGAGGGGTTCGCTCATCGGTACTGCCCATCTACAGGGTGCTCGGGCCGCACGGGTGCCCGTGAAATCCGCGAACACACCATCGGCCGCGAATTTTCTTCCGCTGTGACCAGCACGGGTGACGCGGCGGTGACGCGCCCGTGGCGGGTTCGGGCGCTCCCTGTCATGCGGCGTTCCTAGCGTCGGCGCCCTGACCGCAACCCAGGAGGCGTGATGTTCCTGCACACCAGCAGGCTGCAGTTCGAGGCCAAGCCCAGCGCGCCGGACGCCCTGTTCGCCCGCAAGCTCCAGGAGCTGATCGGTGGCGCGTGGGGCGAGATGACGGTGACGATGCAGTACCTGTTCCAGGGCTGGAACTGCCGCGTGGAGGGCAAGTACAAGGACCTCATCATGGACGTGGCCACCGAGGAGATCGGCCACGTGGAGATGCTGGCGACGATGTGCGCCAGGCTGTTGGAGGGCGCTCCTTCGGAGATGACGGCCGACGCCGTGAAGGACCCGGCCGTCGCGGCGGTCCTCGGCGGCATGGACGTCCAGCAGGCCATCGTCAGCGGCGGCGGCCCCACCCTGTCCGACAGCAACGGGGTGCCGTGGAACGGCCGCTACATCGTGGCCAGCGGCAACCTGATGGCCGACTTCCGGGTGAACGTCGCGGCCGAGGCGCAGGGCCGGCTCCAGACCGCGCGCCTCTACAACATGACCGACGACCCCGGCGTGCGCGACATGCTCAAGTTCAACCTCGCCCGCGACACGGCCCACCAGAACATGTGGCTGGCCGCGATCGAGGAGCTCCAGGAGGACGGGCTGGAGGGCCCGATCAGCCCGAGCGCGCTGTTCGACGAGGAGCACCAGGAGCACGCGGGCACGATCTGGCACAACTCCGACGGCGTGCACGGCCCCGAGGGCCGCTGGGCCTCCGGACCCGCGCCGGACGGCTCGCACGAGTTCTCCTACCTGATGGACGTCGAGCCGCTGGGGGGCAAGGCGTCCGCGCCGCCGCCGGACCCGATGCTCTACGCGACGAGCCCCGCGAACCTCGGTCTCATCGAGAAGGCCATCAAGAAGCTCGCTCCCTGACACCAGGTCCCGCTGTGGTGGCCACCCGTCCGGGTGGCCACCACCCGAGCACGGAAGGACGGTGGGATGGTCGGCATCTCGATGGCGTCGCCGGTGGTGGCGCGGCTGCGGTCGGCGGCCGTGGTCATGGGCCCGGCGTTCGTGGTGGCGGTCGCGTACGTCGACCCGGGCAACTTCGCGACCAACATGGCGGGCGGCGCCAAGCACGGCTACCTGCTGCTGTGGGTGATCGTCGCGGCGAGCGGGTTGGCGATGTTCATCCAGTACCAGTCGGCGAAGCTCGGCGTGGTCACCGGCCGCAACCTGCCGGAACTGTGCCGCGAGCGCTACTCGCGACCGGTCACGGGGATGCTGTGGGTGCAGGCCGAACTGGTGGCGATGGCCACCGACCTGGCCGAGTTCGTGGGCGCGGCGGTGGCGCTGAACCTGCTGTTCGGGGTGCCGCTGCTGCCCGCCGCGCTGATCACGGCGGTGGTGTCGGCGGGCATCCTCGCGCTGGCCCCGCTGCGCAGGCGCCGGTTCGAGTCGGTGATCGTCGGCCTGCTCGCGATCGTGCTCGGCGGGTTCCTCTACCAGGCGTTGCAGCTCGGTCCCCTCACCGGCGCGGCGGCCGGGCTCGTGCCGGGGTTCGCCGGCGTGGACAGCGTGCTGCTGGCCACCGGCATGCTCGGCGCGACCGTCATGCCGCACGTCATCTACCTGCACTCGGCGCTCACCCAGCGCCACCACACGACCGACCCGGTGGTGCGGCGGCGGACGCTGCGGGCCAGCCGCACGGACATCCTGGTCGCGCTCGGCGTGGCCGGCGTCGTCAACGTGAGCATGCTGGTCGTGGCGGCCGGCGCGTTCCACGGCAGCGACACGCCCAGCGAGTCGCTGGAGGACATGCACAGCGGGCTGGGCAGCCTGCTCGGCCCCGGCGCTGCGCTGGCGTTCGCGCTGGCCCTGCTGGCCTCGGGCCTGGCCGCGTCCAGCGTCGGCACCTACTCCGGTCAGGTCGTCATGGAGGGCTTCCTGCGCCGCCGCATCCCGCTGTCGCTGCGCAGGCTGCTGACCATGGCCCCGGCGCTGGTCATCCTGGCGATGGGCGTCGACCCGATGAAGGCGCTGGTGCTCAGCCAGGTCGTGCTGTCGTTCGGCATCCCGTTCGCCCTCGTCCCGCTCGTGCTGCTGGGGCGCCGTCGCGACGTGATGGGCGACGCGGTGAACCGCCGCGCCACCACGTGGTTCGGCGCGGCGGGCGCGGCGGTCATCTCGGCGTTGAACGTGTTCCTGCTGGTCCGCACCTTCACCGGGTGAGCCGGCCGGGGATCGGGACCGTCTCGCCGCGGCCCACCGGGATCAACGAGACCGGTGGGCGGCGGCGCTCGACCTCGCCGACGAAGTCCGACAGCGGCGACTTCATCAGGCCGTAGTCGTCGTAGTGCACCGGCACGGCGTGCCGCGGGCGCAGCATCTCCAGCAGGTCGACGCCCTGCGCGCCGTCCATGGTGAGCAGCACGCCCAGCACCTTCGTGCCGCCCAGGTGGACGACCGCGACGTCGATCTCCGGGTAGCGCTCGCGGATCTCGCGCAGCTCGTCGTGGACGAGCGTGTCACCGCTGAGGTAGACCCGCAGCGGCGTCGCGGTCGGGTTCGCCCGGTACTCGACCATGGTGCCCATCACCGGTGGCAGGACCCTGGCCAGCGCGCCGAGCGCGTGCCGCCCCGGCAGCGACGTGATCGTCACCGACGCCTCGCCCCTGGTCAGCGTCTCCTGCCCCCAGGTGCGCAGGCCCAGCGTTTCCCGGAAGCCGCGCCGACCGAGCCTGCGCGCGGCGTGCGGGGTGGTCAGGACCGGCAGGTCGTGGTCGAGGCCGCGCGCCGCGACCCGGTCGAAGTGGTCGCCGTGGAAGTGCGACAGCACCACCGCGTCGAGCGGCGGCAGCCCGTCGATGCCGACGGCCGGGTCCTTGAGCCGCCGGGACACCAGCCCCTGCCCGAAGTAGCTCCACTGGCCGCGGCGGAGGAAGTTGGGGTCGGTCAGCAGGGTGAACGGCCCCAACCTCAGCACCGTCGTGGCGTTGCCGACGAAGAACAACGAATTCTGCTCGCCCATGGCCGCGGGATAACCGCGGGCGGGCGGTTCAACCACGCGGGTCGCGATTCCTCACACGTTGCGCCGGTACTGGCCGCCCACCTCGAAGAACGCCTCGGTGATCTGCCCGAGCGTGCACACGCGCGCCGCGTCCACCAGCACGTCGAACACGTTCTCCCCCGACGCGGCGGCCTGCTTGAGCCGGCGCAGGGCGGGCTCGGCCTCCGCGGCGTGGGCGGCGGCGAACGAGCGGGTCCGCTCGACCTGCGAGCGCTTCTCGTCCTCGGTGGCGCGGGCCAGCTCGATGGTCGCCTGCTCGCGCGAGCCGTCCTCGGGCAGGAACGTGTTCACCCCGACCAGCGGCAGCGACCCGTCGTGCTTGCGCTGCTCGTAGCGCATCGACTCGTCCTGGATGCGACCGCGCTGGTAGCCGGTCTCCATCGCGCCCAGCACGCCGCCGCGCTCGGAGAGCCGGTCGAACTCGGCGAGCACCGCCTCCTCGACCAGGTCGGTCAGCTCGTCGATCACGAACGAGCCCTGGAGCGGGTTCTCGTTCGCCGACAGGCCCCACTCCTTGTTGATGATGAGCTGGATGGCCATCGCCCGGCGCACCGACGCCTCGGTGGGCGTGGTGACCGCCTCGTCGTAGGCGTTGGTGTGCAACGAGTTCGTGTTGTCGTACAGGGCACACAGCGCCTGGAGGGTGGTGCGGATGTCGTTGAAGTCCATCTCCTGCGCGTGCAGGGACCGGCCGGAGGTCTGCACGTGGTACTTGAACTTCTGCGACCGCTCGTTGGCGCCGTAGCGCTCCCGCATGGCGATGGCCCAGATGCGTCGCGCCACCCGGCCGATGACGCTGTACTCGGCGTCCATGCCGTTGGAGAAGAAGAACGACAGGTTGGGCGCGAAGTCGTCGATCGACATCCCGCGCGCGAGGTACGACTCGACGTAGGTGAACCCGTTGGCGAGGGTGAAGGCGAGCTGGCTGATGGGGTTCGCGCCGGCCTCGGCGATGTGGTAGCCGGAGATGGACACCGAGTAGAAGTTGCGGACCCGGTTGCGGATGAACCACTCCTGGATGTCGGCCATCATCCGCAGCGAGAACTCGGTGGAGAAGATGCAGGTGTTCTGGCCCTGGTCCTCCTTGAGGATGTCGGCCTGCACGGTGCCGCGCACGGTCGACAGCGCCCGCGCCCGCAGCTCCGCGGCCTCCTCCGCCGACGGCTCCCGGCCGTGCTCGGCCCGGAACTTGTCGACCTGCTGGTCCACCACGGTGTTGAGGAAGAACGCGAGGATCGTGGGCGCGGGGCCGTTGATGGTCATCGACACCGACGTGGTGGGCGCGGTGAGGTCGAAGCCGTCGTAGAGCGCCTTCATGTCGTCCAGGGTCGCGATGGACACGCCGGACGTGCCGACCTTGCCGTAGACGTCCGGCGGGGTGTCGGGGTCGCGGCCGTAGAGCGTGACCGAGTCGAACGCGGTGGACAGGCGCGTGGCCTCCGAGCCCTGGGACAGGTACTTGAAGCGGCGGTTGGTGCGGAACGCGTCGCCCTCGCCCGCGAACATGCGCGCCGGGTCCTCGCCGTCGCGCTTGAACGGGAACACGCCCGCCGTGTACGGGAAGCGGCCGGGCAGGTTCTCCTCGCGCAGGAAGCGCAGCAGCGTGCCGTCGTCGTCGTGGCGGGGCAGCGAGACGCGGCGCACCCGGTTGCCCGACAGCGTCTCGCGGGTGAGCGTCGTGCGGATCTCCCGGTCGCGGACCTTCACCACCAGTTCGTCGCCGCTGTAGTCCTCGACGGTCTTCGGCCACTCGGCGAGCAGCGCCGCGGACACCGCGTCGACCCGCTGCTCGGCCGCCCCCAGCAGCTCCGCGACCCCGGCGGTGTCGTGGCCGGCGGCGGCCAGCTCCTCGCGCACGGCGCGCAGGCGCGCGACCCGGCGCACGGCGTCCACGTGGGTCTCGGTGGCGCGGTGGTAGCCGCGCACGGTCTCCGCGATCTCGGCCAGGTAGCGGACGCGCTCGGGCGGCACGACGGTGGACGCCGACGTGGACACCTTGCGGTCGACCCGGGCCAGCGCGCCGTCGCCCACGGCGAGGCCGCGCTGCGCCAGCTCGTCGCGCAGGTGCTGGTACAGGGCGGTCACGCCGTCGTCGTTGAAGGTGGCGGCGGACGTGCCGAAGACCGGCATGTCCTCCCAGGACGCGCCGAACGCCTCGCGGTTGCGCACCAGCTGGCGGGCGACGTCGCGGCGGGCGTCCTCGGCGCCGCGGCGCTCGAACTTGTTGATCGCGACCACGTCGGCGAAGTCGAGCATGTCGATCTTCTCCAGCTGCGACGCGGCGCCGAACTCCGGCGTCATCACGTACAGCGAGAGGTCCGCGAAGGGCACGATCGCCGCGTCGCCCTGGCCGATGCCCGGCGTCTCCACGACGACCAGGTCGAACCCGGCCGCCTTGCAGGTCAGGATCGCGTCGGCCAGCCCGTCGGGCACCTCCGCGCCCGCGCGCCGGGTGGCCATCGAGCGGAAGAACACGCGGTCGCCGCCCAGGCAGTTCATCCGGATGCGGTCGCCCAGCAGGGCGCCGCCGCCCTTGCGGCGGGTCGGGTCGACGGCCAGGACGGCCACCCGCAGCTTGTCCTCCTGGTCGAGCCGGAAGCGGCGCACCAGCTCGTCGGTCAGCGAGGACTTGCCCGAGCCGCCGGTGCCGGTGATGCCCAGGACCGGCACGGTGCGCCCGGCCGCCGCGGCGACCAGGTCCTCCCGCAGGTCGTCGGGGAGCCAGCCGGCCTCGACGAGCGTGACGGCGCGGGCCAGCAGGTCGTCCCCGCCGGTGAACAGCCCGTCCCACGACGGCGGCACGCGCTCGGCCAACGGGTGGTCGCACGCCGCCACCATCGTGTTGATCATGCGGGCCAGGCCCAACTGCTGGCCGTCGGCCGGGGAGAAGATCCGCGCCACGCCGCGCGAGTGCAGCAGCTCGATCTCCTCGGGCACGATCACGCCGCCACCGCCGCCGAAGACCTTGACGTGCCCCGCACCGCGCTCGGCGAGCAGTTCGACCAGGTAGGTGAAGTACTCGACGTGGCCGCCCTGGTAGGCGCTGATGGCGATGCCCTGCACGTCCTCCTGGACCGCCGCGTCCACGACCTCGCGCACGGACCGGTTGTGGCCGAGGTGCACGACCTCGACGCCCTGCGACTGGAGGATGCGGCGCATGATGTTGATCGCCGCGTCGTGCCCGTCGAACAGGCTGGCCGCGGTGATGAAGCGGACCGGGTGCTCCGGGGTGTGCAGCGGGCTGGCGGCGGTCACGACGGCTCCTTCGGCATCGGCGACTCCCCCACAGATTACTAGGACATCCGTCTATCGGAGGTAGGAGGGAATTGTCGCGCACGTCACGCGACCGCGCACCGCGCCACCCCGTGACCACTCCCCGACCACCCGTCCGGCCGACCCCCGATCGCTTTGCCAACCCTGGACGTACGCCTTGACGTACACGCGTGTAACTTGCGTACAAACGGGGTAGAGGATTTTTCTATGAGCAGCACACCGATCTACGACGAGCTGGCCGCCATCCTGCTGTCCGACAAGCCCGCCGAAGGTGAGGCCGCCGGGCCGAAGCAGGTCGACCAGAGCCAGGAGCAGGCCGCGCCCGTGCGCACCGGTGGCCGCCGGCGCAAGCCCGAGCCGGACGCCTGACCCCCTCCCGCCAGTCGTGGTCGAACAGGTGTTCGACCGACCGGGTTATGCTGCCGACATGCAGGTGTCGCTGTTCGACGACGGCGCGCAGGCCCCGGCGCTGCGCCCGCTGACGGGGCTGCGGCGGACCACCCTGGGCGACGGCGCGTGGGTGGACGTGCTGCCGGGCTGGCTGACCGGCGCGGACGCGTTGTTCCGACGCCTGGTGGCCGAGGTGCCGTGGCGGGCCGAGCGCAGGCGGATGTACGAGCGCGTGGTCGACGTCCCGCGCCTGCTCCGCTTCTACGACGAGACCGCTCCCCTGCCCGACCCGGTGCTCACCGGGGCGCGCACGGCGTTGAGCGCGCACTACGCGGAGGAGCTGGGCGAACCGTTCCGCACCGCCGGCCTCTGCTACTACCGCGACGGTCGCGACGGCGTGGCCTGGCACGGCGACACGATCGGCCGAGGCGCCACGCACGACACGATGGTGGCCATCGTGTCCGTCGGCGCCCCGCGCACCCTGGCCCTGCGACCGCGCGGCGGCGGTCCCACCACCCGCTACGCCCTCGGCCACGGCGACCTGATCGTCATGGGCGGCTCGTGCCAGCGCACCTGGGAGCACGCCGTCCCCAAGGCGGCCGGGGCGGTCGGTCCGCGCGTCAGCGTCCAGTTCCGGCCGCGCGGCGTGCGCTGATCCCCGTGGTGTCACGCCGTCGGTCCAGCGCCGTCGGTCCCGCGCCGTCGGTCCCGCGCCGTCACAGGATCGCGACCACCGCGCCCGCCGCGGTGGTGCCGGGCTTGTCGCTGACCTGGCCGTCGCCGAGTTCCACCACCCGCCACTCGCCGTCCGCGCGCCGGGCCAGGTCGACGGTGGCGAACCGCAGGTCGGCGATCAGCGGACCGATGGCGCCGAGGTCCGGCGCGTCGGGCACCTCGTTCGGCGTGTCGGGGTGGGGACCGATGAGCGCGCAGGCGCCGTCGACCCACCAGGTGCGGACCTCGGTGGAGGTGAACCGCTCGAAGCGGCGCAGCACGAACCCGCCGGTGGCGTCGTCGTCGCGCAATTCGAGGAACCGCGCGGCGACCCGCCAGGCGGCCTCGGCGTCGGCGAGGTCCGGGATGTAGGCGGCCTCGTGCCAGTGGTGCTTCGCGGACTTCACGTAGTCGCGCAGCACGGCCGGGCCGGAGCCGAGGTCGCGGCGGACCTCGTCGAAGGCCTCGCGGTCGAAGCCCACCGTCCACACCGACTCGGGGGTGTGCGCGGTGAAGTCCCCGTACCAGCCGGGCAGCTCGTGGGCCCGGCGGTACTGCCCGGGCGAGGTGCGCGTCGTCACGCCCCGCGCGGCCAGGGCGGCGGCGAACGCGGAGTAGTGCTCGGAGCGCAGCATCCAGCCCCGGTAGACGGCATCGTCGTCGGCGGGCACCCGTGCCACGGCGCGCTCGGCCTCACCGCGGGCGAGCGCGTCGTGGTCGACGACCGCGACCCGGTGCCCGGCGTCGCGGGCGGCGGCGGCCTCGGGGGCGAAGTGCGGGTCTGGGCGCACCGGCCGCAGCGGGTCGGCGGGGACGAGCAGCATCATGGCCGCCATGGTGACCGCCCGCGCGCCCGGCGGCCGGCGATTTTGCGCGAAACGCGCGCCGAAAGGTTGCGCAAGCCCTCGACCCGCGGTGCGCGGTCGTCCGATCCTCGGACCGGTCCGGGGGAGGTCCGGTGGACGGGGTGCGGGTCCGGGTCGCGTCGGCGTACGCGACGTTCGCGTTGCTCGGCGTCGGCATCGGCGCGTCGGGCGTGCTGCTGCCGGCGCAGCTCGACGACTACGGGGTCGACCGGGCCACGCTCGGGCTGACGTTCCTCACCGGGTCGGCGGGGTTCGTGCTGGGCGGGGCCGCCGCCGGACCGCTGCTGCACCGCTGGGGACCGCGGACCGTGCTCGCGGCGGCGGGCGTCCTGTTCGCGGTGGCCGCCCTGGTCACCGCGGCGCACCCGCCGTTCGTCGGGTACGCGCTGCTCCAGGCCGTCGTGGGTTGGGCGAGCGGGGTGCTGGAGTCGGTCCTCAACGCGGTGCTGGCGGCGCTGCCGGGGGCCACGACCCGGCTCAACCGGCTGCACGCGTTCTTCGGCGCGGGCGCGCTGCTCGGACCGGTGGGCGCGACCCGGCTCCTCGCCACCGCGCCGTGGCCCACCACCTGGCTGGTGCTGGGCCTGGCCGCGCTCCCCCTGGTGGCCTGCTACCTGGTCGCGTTCCCCGCGCGGGCCCCGGCGTCGTCGCCGACCCGGTCGACGGGCCTGCTGGGCACGGCGCTGCGCCACCGCGGCGTGCTGGTCGCCACCCTCCTGCTGGTGCTGTACGTCGGGTTGGAGCAGTCGGTCGGCAGCTGGGGGTTCAGCTACCTGGTGCAGGCGCGCGGGCACGCCGACGCGGCGGCCGGCTACGCGGTGGGCGCGTACTGGCTGGGGTTGACGGTCGGGCGGTTCACGATCAGCCCGGTGCTCACCCGCCTGGGGTGGACGGCGGTGGGCCTGATGACGCTGTGCCTGTCCGGGGTGGCGGTGGCGGCGGCCGCGCTGTGGCTGACCCCGTTCCCCCCGGTCGCGGGCTTCGCGCTGCTCGGCTTCGCGCTGGGACCGGTGTTCCCGACCGCGATCGCGGTGGTGCCGGACCTGGTCGGGCCTCGGCTGGCACCCACCGCGATGGGTGTGCTGAACGCCGGTTCCTCGATCGGCGGCGGGGTGCTGCCGTGGTCGGCGGGTGCGCTCGCGCAGGCCGTCGGCGTGGGGACGCTGCTGCCCTTCGCGCTGGCGCTGGCCGTGCTGCAACTGGTCGTGTGGTGGCCGGTCGCCCGACTGGTCCGGTCCGGTCCTACCGGGACGGTCTGACCGACGTCCCGACCGGCGCCCTCGACCCGACGGACACGCGCGGTGCCGCGGCCGACCCCCTCAGAACTCGCCGAGTTCGGCGCGGGCCTTGTCGCACTCCACGGTCAGCCCGGCGTCGACCGCACGGCTGATCGACGCCAGCGCTCGCAGCTGCTCCGGTGTCAGCACGTCGAACAGGTGCTCGCGCACCGCCGCCACGTGCCCCGGCGCGGCCTCCCGCAGCACGGCGAAGCCCTCGTCGGTCAGCGTCGCGATGGAGCCGCGCCGGTCCGACGCGCACGCCCGGCGCTCGACCCAGCCCTCCTTCTCCAGGCGGGCCACCGCGTGGGACAGCCTCGACCGGGAGGAGAGGCACACCGACGCCAGCTCGCTCATCCTCATCGCGCGGTCCGGCGCCTCCGACAGGGCGACCAGGATCTCGTAGTAGGCCATCGGCATGCCGGAGTCGCGCTGCAACTGCCGGTCCAGGTGTCCGGTGAACTTGGTCACGGCGGTCATGAAGGCACGCCAGACCTGCTGCTCCTCGGCGCTCAACCACCGCACGTCGCTCATACCCCCATCATACGTCCGTTGTTGAACACTCAACCAGGATGCGCTATGTTCTGTTGAGAGTTCAACCAGACCGACCGAGAAGGACTTTGACGATGACCTCGCAGACTGCGATCCCCGGCTACCTCGTGGGCACCTGGGCGATCGACCCGGTGCACTCGGACGTCTCCTTCGTGGTCCGCCACCTGGGCGTGTCCAAGGTCCGCGGCCACTTCGGCACCTTCGAGGGCGCCATCGTGACCGCCGAGAACCCGCTGGAGTCCTCGGTCACCGCCAAGATCGACGCGGGTTCCATCGACACCCGCAACGAGCAGCGCGACGCCCACGTGCGCGGCGAGGACTTCCTGGACGTCGAGAAGTTCCCGGAGCTGACCTTCACCTCCACCGGTGTGCGCGCCCACGGCGAGGGCTTCCTCGTCGACGGCGACCTGTCGTTCCACGGCGTGACCAAGGCCGTGACCCTGGAGCTGGAGCTGAACGGCTTCGGCGACGGCATGGGCGAGGGCGCCAAGGTCGCGGGCTTCTCCGCCTCCACCGAGATCAGCCGCAAGGACTTCGGCGTGACCGGCGGCCCCGCCGGCGCCGTCGTCGGCGACAAGATCACGATCCTGCTGGAGATCGAGGCCACCAAGCAGGGCTGAGCCCCGCTCGAAGGCCGATCGCGAAAGCCCCGCCGGTGCTGCCGGCGGGGCTTTCGCGCACCCACCCGGACGATCCCGGGGCGACGTGGTCGCGGTCCGGGGTGAACCGGACCCCGTGCGCATCCGTAGTAGCCCTTGATGCCAGGGTTCCTCCCGTGCCGGACCGATGCGCCGGAACCGCCTCGCGGACACGGTCTGCTCACGGTCCGCGGACCGCGTGGGTGACACGGACGCAGGCATGGCACCATCTGGCGCAACACGCGCGCCGGACGCAGTCGAGGAGGGACCGGTGTGAACGCCAAGACCGAGCAGGTCGACGACCTTCGACTCGTCGCGCTACCGACCGCGGTGAACGTCGCGGACATGTTCGTCCGCTTCTCGCTCGGCGAGTGGCGCCTGCGCGGCATGCAGGACGAGGCCGCCCAGACCGCGCGCCGGCTCGTGGGCGCCGCCGTCGAGGTGGCGGACCGGCGTGCCCCCGGCCTCCTGCTGATCCGGCTCCGGCTGACCGGCACCTACCTCGTGGTCGAGGTCGAGGGCAACCGGGTGGCCGTGCCGCCGGAGCTGGCGGGCACCCGGGCGGGCCTCGTGGACCTCACCGCGGGCGGCCACCTCGCGTGGTGCGAACTGCCGCTCCCGTCGGGCATGAACGCCTCGTCGGTGCCGCTGCCGCGCCGCGAGCCGCGCCGCTCCCCGGCCGCGGAGAAGCTGGGCGACGAGCCCGACGTGGACCCCGAGGTGATCCAGCGCATCCTCTACGGCCTGGGTGGTGGCGCGGGCCGCCCCGAGTGACCCCGGTGGGGCGGCGACCGCGCCGTCCCGCCTCACTCCACCGCGGTCACCACGCCCGACGCCGCCTCGCGCACGTCCGGGTCCTCGTGCCGGCGCAGGCCGCGCAGCAGCACCCGCCACGGCTCGGGCCACCCCGTGCCGCGCCCCACCGCCGAGACGACCGCGAGCGCCAGCGGCGCGCACTCCGGGACGAGCGCCGACGCCACCTCGTGCAGCCTGGTCGGTGACAGCCGGGACAGCCGCGCGCCGAGCTCGTCGGAGACGCCCTCCGCCGCGCGCCACCGGAGCGTCGGCCGCACCGCCAGCCGCACCACCTCGCGCAGCCCTTCCAGTTCCGCGCCGGGCTCCTCCCACGGCACGGCGGCCAGTGCGAGCGGGACCGCCGCCGCGTCGAGGCCGGCCGCGGCGAGGTCCCGGGCCAGCGCGCGGGACGCCGCCCGCCACCGCACCTGCCCGCGCTCCGCCACCAGCCTCGACGCGATCGAGGACACCCGCTGCCGGGCCGGCAGGTCCCGGTCGGGTTCGGCGTCGTGCAGGTCCACCCGCGCGAGCAGCCCGGCCACGGCGGCGCGCAGCGGCGCCACGTCCTGCGTCGTGGCCGAGGCGCGCAGCAGGGCGGTCAGGGCGCCCGACCAGGTGGCCGTGTTGTCGAGGTCCACCACCAGGTCCACGAGCAGGTCCGCCGAGCCCGCGGTCCACCGGGTCCACTCCGGCAGCGCGCCGAGGCCGCGCCGGGCCGTGTCCGGGTCCGCCGAGGAGGCGACCGCGCGCACGAGCCCCGCGTACCGCTCCCGGTGGCGCCGGGCGACGGCGGCGGGCGGCAGCTCCAGCAGCTCGACCGCGACCTCGCCCCGTTCGCCGCTCGCGCGGGTCAGCAGCTCCCACGCCGCCGGGTCGTCGAGGAACCAGCGGGTCGCGGACACCAGGGCGCGCTTCACGTCCCGGTGCTCGCCGTCCCACGCGCCGGCGAGCGCGGTCGCGGCGCCGGGCACGCGGTGCCGGGCGAGCAGCCGCACGGCCTCCTTGCGGGCGGTCACCTTCCGCCCGGCCGCCAGCGGCGCGAGCAGCGCGCCCAGCCGGTCGGGCGGGGTGGAGCGGGCGCAGCGGGCCAGCGCGTGCACGGCGACGCGGGCCCGGTCTGTGTCGACGTGCGCGAGCAGGTCCGGCAGCACCGCCGACGGTTCGTCGGTCCACGCCAGCGCACCCAGCGCCGCCTCCACCACCCGCACCTCGGGGTCGGCCAGGAACCCGCGCAGCACGTCGGCCGTCCCCGGCACGCGGCCGAGGGCCCGCGCGGCGGACGCGCGCTCCACGGCGGGGGCGCGCCGCGCCTCGACCAGCGCGCGCAGCGCGGCGGCGTGCGCCTCGACCTGGCGCGGCAGCCAGCGGTCGAAGCAGCCGCGGAACGCCGGCACGTACCGCACGCCGCGCTTGAGGAACCGCCCGTGCAGCGACCCGACCGCCACCCGGTCCAGGAGGTCGGTGCGACGGCGGCCGATCGCCTCGCGCACGGCGTGCAGCGTGATCGTGGAAGGGTCGTCGCGGAACACGCGCCCCACCCGCTCGTCCCGGGTCGCGGGCGGCGCGAGCCACAGGTCGATCGCGCGCCGCACCACGTGGTCGTCCTTGGCGGACCGGGCCCGGTCCAGCAGTTCCTGCACGCGGTCCAGGCGCCAGGCACGCTTGCCGAGACCTGCCGCGAGCCCGAGCAGCACGGCGTGGCGGCCGCGTCGGGCGTCCGCCGTGATCCGCGGTTCCAGCGCCGCGAACACCCGCTCCTCGGCGCCGCGCGGCAGGACGCGGTCCAGGTTCGACAGGTCCACCGACGTCGCGTGCCCGCCCAGGTGCTCCACCGCGGCCAACCCGGCGTCCACCAGCGCGGGTCGGCGCGACACAGCGCCCTCGCGGATCAGCGCCGCGGCCAGCGCGCGGACCGCGTGCTGGGTCCGCCACGACGAGTCGCGCGCCTCCGCGGCGTCCAGCGCGACCTTGACGAGCACGTCGGCCTCGTCCGGGCGGAACAGCCACCCGGGGATGGCGGCGAGGGCACCGATGGCCCTGGCGCGCACCGGGTCCTGCTCGTTGGTCAGGCCCGCCAGGCCGGCGACGACCCCGCCGACCACCTCGGGGTCGCGGGTCGCGACGGCGGCCGACAGGTACAGCGGGTAGGCCGCGGCGCGGTCGTCCGCGGTGGCACGACGGGTGGCGGTCAGCAGCACCTCCCGCGCCTCCTCCCACGGCAGCCGCGCGGTCACCTCCAGCCGGCGGACCGGGTCGTCGGCGACCACGCGCAGTCCGAGCAGCCGCCGGGCCGCCTCACCGCGCGCGGCGGACGGCAACTCGTCCAGCACGGGCAGCGGCACGTCCGGGCGGTCGCCGAACACGCCCGCGACCACCGCGGCCCGCCGGGACGGCGCGACGGCGCGCAGGAACCGCACCTGCTGGTCGCCGTCGAGCACGCGGGCGACCGGCACCAGCCGCTCCTCCGGCAGCACGGCGAGCGCGCGCCACAGCGACCGGCGCGCGGGCAGCGGCCCGGTGCGGCGCGGGTCGACCAGCAGGGCCGCGACCCGCTCCGGCGCGTGCCGGGCGAGTCGGCCGACGACCTTGTCCAGCTCCCACGGCAGCGGCACGTGCGGCAGCACGCGTTCGACCAGGTCGAGGACGCGGTCCGGTTCGGCCCGCGCGGCGGCGACCACGGCCTGCCCGAAGCGCTGCCACGTGCCCGCCCACCACGTGGGCGCGGTCGCGGACAGCTCGGCCTCGACGAAGTCGAGCACCACGCCGGGGTGTCGACGCCCGACCGCGGTCCACCCGCCGACCGCGTGCTCCAGCTCCGGCAGCGCGGCCCGGACCACGTCCGACGAGCAGGCGGGCAGCAGCCCGGCGGCCTCGTGGTCGCCGTAGAGCGAGCGGGCGACGGGCAGCAGCGCGTCGGCCAGCGCCCGGCGTTCCCGCCGGCGCACCGCGCCGTAGAGCAGCCGGCGCAGGTCGGTCGGCAGGTGCGGCAGGCGTTCGCGGAACACCGCGCCGGGCAGGTCGAGCCGGATCGCCGCGCCGAGCGCCTGGTGCACCACCGCGGTCTCGGGGGCCGACAGGCAGCGCTCGACGTGGGCGCGGTGCCCGGCCACGTAGGCGATCTGCACGGCCGTCAGCCGTTCGAACGGGCCCCGGCCGTGGAGGTCGTCCAGCAGCCGGTCCAGCTCGGGCGTGCCGACCAGCTCGCGCGCGGTGCGGGCGAGCAGGCGGCGGCGCGCGGCGAACGGCAGCGGGTCGAGGGAGTGCAGCAGGCGGCGGGCGGAGGTCGTCACGGCGGGATTCTGTCCCGCGGGGCACCGGGCCGCCACCGAGTAGCCGAAATCGCCCGGTTAATTGTTTTGACGCCGCTGATCGGGATTCGCCATGATCGGTGCCACACGGAAACCGGGAGCGGACATGACGAGCACGGGTCGGATGGCGGCAATGCCCCGCCGCAACGCGCTCACCTGCCCGTTCCAGCTCCACGGACCAGGCTCCCGCACCTGACCTGCGCACAGGTCGCACCGGGAGCCGCCCGTCGGGTAATCCGACCAGGGCGGTTTTCTTTTTGCCGCACCGGCCACGACCGACGCGGAATGCGCGCGTATTCGCGTGCTCACGACGACACGGAGGTAACGAGCACCATGGACGGAAGAACCAGCCCGAGGCCGTCGCACCCCCGGCCCGCCACCCGCGGCCCGCGCAGACCGCCGACGCGCCACGGCGGCGACCAGTGGGACGGCAGCAGGTGACCGCCCCCGGACCCCGGCCCACGTGACGTGGGCCGGGGCCGGTCGACTACTGGAAGATGACGTCCGAGCAGAAGTAGTACGACTGGTCGCTGTGGCTGGCCTGCCAGATCGCGTAGACGACGTGGCGGCCCGTGCGGCTGCCCGCGTTCACGGCCACCTGGTAGGTGCCCGCCGGCGCGTAGCGGCCGGTGGTGGCGACCAGGTCGACGTTGTTCCAGCCCAGTGCCTGCCTGGTCGGGTCGAAGCCCTGCTTGGTCACGTACACCCGCAGGTAGTCCGCGCCGTGCCGGGCCTGGTCGGTGATGGTGAGCGTGAACTGCCGCGGCTTGGTCACGGCCTTCCACTGGCCCGGGTTGTCCAGCGCCGCGTACCGCATGCCGCCGGTCCGCCCGCCGCTGCACAGCTGGCCGTCGGGGATCGCGCCCTGGTGGTTGCCGGCGACGCCCTCGCGGTACAGGCCGTTCCAGTTCCACATCGCGTTGGTGTCGGCCTGCCACGCCTGCCAGCACATCGGGTCCTGCTGGGCCATCGACGGGTTCTGGAAGTCACTGCCCCAGCGCTGCCAGCAGCCGTAGTTGCGCGACGGCGGGTCGGTGGTCGACCCGTGCGCGTCGGCCACGCCGGTCAGCAGCCCCGCCATGAGCCCCGTGACGGCCACGAGCAACGCGAGGGACCGGGCGAACACGTTCTTTCTCGCAGGGATTGGCATGAGCGCCACTCTCTCCTCCTCGTTGAGGATGACCAACAGACTGGGAGCGCTCCCAAATCGCACTGTAACCACCCGTGCGCAATCTTGGGAAGTGTTGCCGCACAACGACTTCCATTCGACGGCGTTCGACGCCCGCGTTCGACGAAACCCACCCGGGCCCGGGTCGGCGCGCGATCGGGCAGCCGCTCGGCCGGGTCGTCGGGGCTCCGGCCGGGGACGTCCACAGTGGAGCCCGCGTCATCGGCGACGGAGTCGTCGGACATCACCCACAGGGTCGTGCTTTCCGCGCACGCTTGGTGATGAGGGCAGGTCAGAGCTGGTCGTACCACATCAGGGCCTTACCCGATCCGCTTACCCACCGTTAGAGCCGATCACGTCGGGTACCTGACTGGCGCATGGTCACTACTCAAGGAGGTTCCCCATGCGCAACATCACTCGTCTCATCGCCGCGAGCTTCGTGTCCGCCCCGCTGTTGATCGGTGCCGCCGGTCTCGCCTCCGCGTCCGCCGAGGACGTCTACCACGAGCACGAGATGTCGGTCGCCACATCCGAGGGCGCGGGCTCGGAGGGCGTGTACTCCGGCGTCGTGGACGGTGTGGCGTTCTTCCTGGAACACGAGTCGTGGGCGGACGACGAGGGGGCCTACTCCGAGGAGACGGGCTCGCTCGCCGACGGCCACGGCTGGGGCGGCCACGGCTGGGGATCGGACGGCGCCCACTACTGGAACTCGACGAACTACGCCGGTGAGGAGGGCGCCTTCAGCGAGAGCGTCGAGAGCCACGCCGGTGACAACGGCTGGGGCGAGGACGCCGACGCCGAGGAGGCCGAGGTCGAGGGTGACGACGCCGAGGTCGAGGTCGAGGTGGAAGAGGAGGAGACGGTCGCCGGTTACGACGGCTGACCGTTCCGCGACGACGCGCTGAAGAACGCCGAGCAGTGAGGTCCGCCGCGCATCACGGATGTGCGGCGGACCGTCGCGTTCCCCACCACCACCGCGCAGGTCCCGCGCCGGTGGAGCCGGCCGCGGGTCACCGCGGTCGCCACACGCCGGTCGTGCGGGGGCTGGTCAGGCGGTCGAAGTCGAGCCGGGTTGGTCGCGTGCCGCCGGCCAGGCGGGACAGGATCTCGTGGTGGCGGCGGGCGAGGGTGGCGATCACCTCGGCGGGCGGGGCGGCGGGGTCCGGTGCGTGGGCGTACCAGTTGCCCAGGACCTCCAGGGCCAGGTCGGTCACCATCACCGCGCCGACGGCGTGCACGGGTTCGTCGCCGGCGGCCAGCCCGGAGTGCAGGGTCAGGTTCCTCGTCGCGTACAGGGCGTCCAGGACGGTGGCGGTGCGGGCGGTCCGGTCGCGCAACCGGGCGGCGAGCACCTCGGGGTCGGCCAGCGCGGCACGCCAGCCGGTGACCTCGTGGACGGCGAGCGGGTGCAGGTGCGGGAGGAGGTCGTCGAGCGCGGCGCGGGCGGCGACCAGCGGTTCCGGGTCGCGGCCCGGTGGCCGGAGCAGGTCGGTCCAGGTGCCGAGGTCGTGCAGGTGGTGGCGTTCGTCGTGGCGGACGTGCGCGCCGATCGCGGCCAGGGCGGTGGCGACCCGGTCGGTCAGGGCGGCGAGGTCGGCGCGGGCTGCGGACGACGACCCGACCCGGCCGGTCGGGTCCCGGCGGACGGCGGCACGGTGACGCTCGGCGCGCTCGGCGTCGGCCACGCGCCGCCGGGCCTGCTCCAGGCGCGCCGCCGCGGACTGGCGCACGAGCCGGTACGCGCCGACGACCTGCTGGCGCAACGCCTGCACGGCCAGGGCCGCGGCCAGCTCGTGCCGCCGCACCAACCCGCAGGCCTCCAGTGCCGACCACGCCAGCGCCGACGCCACGGCGGGGGCGCCGGCGGCCACGTGCGCCATCCGCAGCGCCCGCCGCACCTCGTCGGGCAGCTCGCGGCGGGTCAGCGGGCGGGCGACCGGGGTGGTCCGCACGGGCGGCCGCCACTGCTCGGTCCCGGTCGCGCCCACCCGGTTCACCAGCACCCGGGCGTCCACGACCGGCGAGAACAGGCGCGTTCCCGCCGTGTACTGGTCGAGCAGCTCCACCAGCGCCCGGCGGGCCTTGCGGGCGGCCGACGGGCGGTCCACCGCGCGCACCTCCAGGCTCACCACGCACACCTCGCCGCCCGCCGGCGTGGCGTCGACGAAGGCGCGCAGCCCTTGCGTCGCCGCGCCCCACCGCAGGGAGCGGGCCGAGCGCAGCGGCGCCTGCTCGGCGGTGGCGTCGAACGCGTCCAGGCCCTCCAGCGCGCCGGCTCCCCGCACGACCAGCGCGGCCCGGTGCGGCGCGGCGTCCGGTCGCAGGGTCCGCCACACCGACGCGGCGTCCCAGCGGTCCAGGCGCGACAGGTCCAGCTCGGCGGCCGACGGGTCGCGGTCGAGCGCGGCGAGCAGGCAGGCCACCTCGTCGGCGACGCCGTCGGCCGCGTCGTCCGGGTGCTCCCACACCTCGGCGAACCGCCTCGCGAGCGCGTCGTCCACACCGGACACCGCGTCGCGCAGCGGTGCGAGCAGACGGGCACCGTCCACATCGGACCGCGCCACGGCGGCCCGCACCTCCCGAACCAGCCCGGCGATCGGGTCGAGCACGTCCCGTCCCCAGACGGCGGTGCTCGCATCGACGCGAGCGAGGACGTTCTCGCACAACCGGTCGACCAGGTGCTTCTGCGGCTGCCCCGCCGCGTGGTGGTGCTCCAGCACCGCGTGCAGCCTGGGCAGCTCGGTCACGAGGCCGGCCAGCGCGGAGGCGTGCCGGCTGTGGATGACGGCCGGTTCGACGCCGCGCAGCACCTGCTGCACCAGGCAGGCCCGCTCGGGGGTCAGGGCGTCCAGCCGTGCCGACAGGTGCGCGCCGAACCCCCGGTACCTCACCGGGCGGACACTATCGGTCAGCCCTCGTCGCGGTCCCTCAGATACCGGGTGTGGTCGGCCTGCCGGTCGACGTCGGCGCCGTACACCCGATCGGCGAGCCGGTGCGCCTCGGCCTCCAGCAGCTCCAGCTGGGCCAGCAACTCGGCGTCCGGGCTCGTCCCGCCCGCCCGCTGCCGGACGGCGTACCACCACGGCAGGTTCAGGTAGGTCTGCACGGACAGCGGCAGGTCGGTGCGGGCCAACCGCGGCACGGCGTGCCGCAGCTCGGGGTCCGCGGTCAGGGTGGCGGGCCGGTCGAGCAGGTCACCGAGCACGGCGGCGATCCGGCGCACCGCCTCCAGGGCGGGCGGCGGCACGCGGGAAGCCCGCGCCTCCACCCCGCGCACCAGCTCGTCCAACCCGGACCGCAGCAGCCCGACTTCGACGACCGGGTCGACCGGCACCAGGCGCACCCCCTCCGGCGGGGCGAGCAGCGCGCCCGCCGCGTACAGGGCGGCGACGACCGCGGGCCACCACGCCCCGACGACGCCGGTCACGTGCAGCAGCACGCCGGCCAGGCCGGCCAGGCAGCCGACGAGGTTCTTGGTGGAGCCCAGGTAGCCGATCACTGGTACCCGCGGATCTCGCGGAACACCCCGCCGAGGTCGACGGCGCGGGCGTCGAACACCTTGCCGCCGGTCAGCGCGGCCACGCGGGTCAGCTCGTCGTCGCTGCCCTCGCCGAACAGCACGGTGAACACCGGCACGCCCCGCAGCCGCGCGGGCACCGAGCCGAACGACGCCTCGAACTCGGCGAGGCCCGAGCCGTCGGTGTTCTCGCCGTCGGTCATCAGCACGATCGAGGTGAACCGGTCGGGGTCGGCGGCCACCAGCGGTCCCATCACCTCGTAGGCGCGCGACAGGCTGTCGTAGATCGCCGTGCCGCCCCCCTCCCGCAGTCCCCCGGCGTACGCCGCGATCCCGGCCAGCGCGGCCGTGGGGTCACCCTCGGGCAGGGTGAACGTGCGCGGTTCGCCCGGAGTGGTGCTGAACGGCAGCATCGTCACCTCCTCACGGCTGCGGAAGCGCCGGTACCGACCGGTGAGCGAGTCGTCCGCGCCGGTCAGCCCGATCAGCGCGGATCGCAGCGATGCGATGCGGTCGCCCGCCATCGACCCGGAGGTGTCGAGCACGTACAGGGTGCGGGAGGGGCGCCGGATCTCGTCGAAGTAGGCGGCGAGCAGCGCGTCCACGGCGGTCTGCGCCACGGGGAACGGCAGCTCGACCAGGTCGTGCTGCGCGAAGGCGTCGGACAGCGCGACGCCCGGCACGACGGGCCTGCGGTGGGTGGTCTCCATGATCCGGCGCTGCACGTCGGGTGTGCGCAGGTGGTCGGTGAGGCGCCGGTGGGCGTCGCGCGCGTCGTCGCCCGCGTCGGCGAGCAGGGTGAACGGGTAGTCGGCGGTCACCACCCCGTCGCTCGGGTACACGACGGTGAACTCCTCGGGTGGTGCGCGCACGGAGTCGACCGACAGCAGCACGGACTCGTAGTTGATCAGCCCGTCGACCTTGCCGCCGGGGTCCTCGCCGGTGGCGCGGCGCTGGTACGCCTGCCACAACCAGCCGGACGAGCCGGCGGACAGCGCCTGCGCGGAGAAGAACCCCTTGAGCTCCGGCGTGACCGCGTCGATCTGCGCGGCGTCGACCGCGGCGCCCGCCCCGGCGAGGGCGGACGCGACGCCGACCAGCGCGGAGAACCCGGAGTTCGAGGCGGACGGGTCGGTCATGCCGTAGCTGAACGCGCGCCGCCCGGCGGCCTCGGCGATCTCGCCCCAGCCGAGCCGGCGGTCGGTCCAGCCCAGCTCGCGGGCCTTCGACCCGGTCAGCCCGAGGACGACCGGGGAGCTCATCACCTCGACCTGCGCGCCGAGCCGCCGGGCCGCCTCGGGGACGCCCGCCGGGTAGCGGTTGGAGGAGAACCACACCGCGTCGTACTTGCCATCGACCGCGCCCTCGGCCAGCGCCTCGGTGCCCTCCAGGGTGCCGGTGAAGGTGAACTCGACCCGCACCCCGGTGGCGGCCGCGGCCTCCTCCAGCACGTCCCCCATGTCGGTCAACTCGCTGCCGGCGAGCACGCGCAGCACGCCGGGCCCGGGCGGCCCCGCCGGCAGGCCGGGTTCCGCCGGCCCCGGGTCGGCCGGGCCGGTGCACGCCGACACCAGCAGCAGGAGCAGGAGCGTGAACGGTGTCCTCATCGGTCCCCCTCGACCAGCGCGGTGTCGTGTGAGCGGCGCAGGTGCGCCTCCGCGCGCCGGACCTCCCCGGACAGCGACTCGACCGTCGCCTCCATCGTGCGCACCGCGTCCGCCCGGTAGCCGTCGACCGCGTCGATCGCGGCGTAGATCCGGTCGAACGAGGAGCGCAGCGTCTCCACCGCGACCGCGGGGTCGCTGCCCGCCCGGCGGATCTCCGCGGTCTGGAGGTCGAGCAGGTCGGCGTTGGCGCGCAGCAGGCCGTCGGTGGTGGCGCGCACGGCGTCGACCTCGTCGAGCACGTCCCGCTCGTGCGCCAAGGCGCCGCTGACCAGCAGGGCGACCCGCAGCGCGGCGACCGTGGTGGACACCGCCCGCTCGACGCCGCGGACCAGCTCGTCGTTGGTGCGCCGCACCAGGTCCAGCGCGAGGTAGCCCTGGGCGCTCACGGCGAGCTGGGTGAGCAGGTCCTGGTGGCGTCGGCGGATCGGGTGCAGCACGTCGGCGCGCAGTGCCCGGGCCCGCTCGGGGTCGGTCAGGTCGAGCACGTCGGCCTGCCGCGCGACGGCCTCGTCGACCGCCCCGGCGAGGGCGGCGGACTCGGCCAGCCGGCCCATGACCTCCCACAGCCGCTCGCGCTCGCGCTTGACCGCGGCGTTGTCGCGGCGCAACCCGTCCTGCCGGGTGCGTAGGTCCACGACGAGCCGGTCCACCGGCTCGCCCGCCGCGCGGTAGCGGTCCAGTGCGCGCTTCGCCGCGTTCGCGCCCGGGAGCAGCCGGACGAGCTTGCGCCCGGTGATCGGCAGCCTGGCCGGGTCGAGCTCGGCGACGGTGCGGCGCAGGCCCGCCAGGCTGGTGGTGACGCCGACCTGCGCCGAGCCGTCGCGCAGCGCGCGGGCGGAGCGGTCGAGCATCGCGCCCGCCACGCCGGCCGCCGCGCGCATGTCCGACTCGCCGACGGCGAGCAGCTCGTCCAGCGCGGTGGTGAACGCCGGTGAGCGCACGTCGAGCGCGGCCAGCCGCCCGGCGAACTCGTCCGCGCGGCGGCCGACGTCGGCGCGGGCGTCGTCGTCGAGGGCGATCAGGCCCGCCGCGCGTTCGACCGGGACCGGTGGCACCGGCTCGGGCGGGGGGAGCGCGAACCCGGTCACGACGGCGTGCCGACCGCGTCGAGCAGCCGTTCCAGCACTTCGAACGACGGCGGTTCGACCACGTCCACCAGGTCGACGGGCGCCTTGTCGCCGACGACGCCGGCGAAGTGCGCGGGGTCGGTGGTGCGGAAGCCGAACGCGGCGGCGAGCCTGCCGAGTTCGGCGTCGGTGGACAGCAGCCTGCCGACCTCGTCGCCCCGGTCGTCCAGCGGCACGAGCGTGTGCTTGGAGTACACGGTGGGCGCGAGGTAGAGCAGGCGCATGTCGGGGCGGATCGAGCCGTCGCCGCGCAGCACCCGGTCGAGGTACTGCGACTCGTAGACCAGGGCCAGCGGCGCCTTGCCCATGCCCGCGGCCAGGTAGTCCTCGAACGGCCCCTCGGTGCTGTTCTGCGTGTATCCCTGGCCGCGGAACAGGCCGGCGACCAGCGGCAGCACCCGTGCCTCCTGCTCGGGCGCGGTGACCGCGGCGTCGCCGTTGGCCACGAACGCCGCGGCGGCCAGGTACATGGCCGCCGAGTTCGACTCGGCCGGGTTGGTCGTGGTCACCAGGATGTTCTTGCGCACCGGGTAGGCGGTGTTGCCGGGCAGCTGGTCCCAGCGGGTGCCGGCCAGCTCCAGCACCGCCGCGACGTCGAGCACGTGGTAGCCCCCGGCTCCCGGGCGCACCGCGCCCGCCGCCTCCAGGAGCCGCACGACCGGTTCGAAGGACGCCACGGCCATGGGCGACTGGAACGGCGTGTAGCCGGCCGTCGTGCCCCTGTCGCGCTGGATCTTCTGCGCGGCGGGCGAGGACGACGGGAACGCGAACGCGTACCCGCCGAGGTCGACGGAGGTGGCGATCTGCCGCGACCCGGCGGTATCCACCTCCACCGACAGCCCGTGCGCCGCGAACCGCTCGACGACCCTCGGGTCGCGGAAGAAGGCGAGCTTCTCCGACCCGATGACACCGCGGACGGTGGTCGGCCCACCCCCTCCCCGCGCGTCGCCGGGACCGTCCCAGACCACCACCGCGACGACCGCGACCAGCAACAGCACGGCCGAGCCGATGGACAACCGGCGCTTCACCTGACCTGCTCACCCCCGTGTTCGTCGGAATCCTCTCCCCCGCCCGCCTCGTTTGACGCGCGAAGCGGTGATGGGCGGTGGAACGGTCGGTGAACGATGGGTGTCGGTTCACCCGGTGAGCGGCGGTCGCGGGGCGTGCCGCCGGGCGTCGACCTGCCAAGCTGGTGGGGTGCCGACCACCTTCATCAGCTACCGGCGCGACGACAGCTCCGGCCACGCCGGACGGCTGTACGACGTGCTGGCCGCGCGGTTCGGCGAGGACGCCGTGTTCCTGGACGTCGACTCGATCGGGCCGGGCGAGGACTTCGCGGAGGTCGTCGAGCGCGTGCTGGACCGGTGCGACGTGCTGCTGGCGGTCGTGGGGCGGGCGTGGTCGTCCGAGCGCCTGCACGACCCGGCGGACTTCGTGCGGCTGGAGGTGGAGCGCGCGCTGGCCCGCGGCCTGCGCGTCGTCCCGGTGCTGGTGGGCGGTGCGGTGCTGCCCCCCGCCGGCGACCTGCCGCCCTCGCTGCGCCCGTTGCTCCGGCGCAACGCCTTCGAGCTGAGCGACCTGCGGTTCCGCCGGGACGCCGACCACCTCGCCGAGCACCTCGTCGAGACCGCGCCCGCGGTGGAGGCGTTCACCCTGGAGCGGCACGTGCGGGCCGCGCCCGAGGCGGTGTTCGACCTGCTCGCGGACCCTGCGCGGTCGGTCGCGGTGTTCTCGTCGGTGACGCGGGTCGAGCCCGTCACGCCCGGGCCGCCGGGCCCCGGCACGCGGTACCGGCAGACGTCGCGGGTGCTCGGCGCGGAGGTGGACGCGGAGGTGTCCTACGTGGAGTTCGCCCGACCGCACCGGCTCACGACGGTCGTGGCCGGGACCGCGAGCGGCGCCCCGAGCCGGATCGAGTACGCGTTCGCGCCCGCCGCCGGCGGCACCCGGGTCACCTGCCGCTACCTGGTGGTGGGCGAGGGCTGGAAGCTGCGCGCGGCCGTGCTGGCGAGCAGGGCGTACAGCGCGCGGCGCGCCCGGCGTGAGCTGGACGAGCTGGCCGCCGCGGCCGAGGCGTGAACCGCGGCGGCCGGCCCCGCGCTCACCGGCGGGCGAGCACCGCCAGCGCCAGCACCAGCACGCCCATGCCGCACCACGACACGAGCGCCAGGCGCTCACCCAGCACGACCACGCCCAGCACGGCCGCCACGGCGGGTTCGGCCAGGGTCAGCGTGGTCGCCGCCGCCGCGCTCGTGTGCCGCAGGCCGAGCCCGAACAGCAGGTACGCCAGGAACGTGGTGAACACCGCGAGGTGCGCGGTCACCACCGCGCCCTGGACGGTGCCCACCCAGCCGACGCCGAGCACCAGCAGCACGGGCAGGGTCAGCGCCGACGCGCCGCCGAACACCGCGCCCACGACCGCCCGCGACGGGTGGCCGCGCGCGATCAGGTGGGCGCAGACGGCCGAGTAGGCGGCGTACGACAGGCCCGCGACCAGCGCCAGTCCGACGCCGAGCAGGTCGACGTGCGCCTCGCCGTCGCCGAGCACGAGCACCGCGCACCCGGCGACGGCGGTCAGCGTGGTGAACGGCCGGGCCCGCAGGCCGAGCACGATCGGCGCGGTCGCCAGCGCCACCGTCGTGGCCACCGCCACACCGGTGCGCGCCACGGCCGGGTAGAACGCGAGCGCGTAGCCGGCCGCCGTCACCGCCCCGAGCAGGAGCAGCCGCCGGTCGGCGGTGCGCAGCACGTCGCGGGAGCCCCGCGCGCTGAGGAACAGCAGCAGGCCGCCGAGCACCAGCCCGGCCGCGCCGACCGCCGAGGGCGGCGCGGAACCGGGGGCGAACGAGCTGACGGTGCCGGTGGTGCCCCACAGGGCGCACGCGGCGAGGATGGGCAGCGGCCCCTGGATCAGACCAGGGCGTGCCGGTGATTCGAGAGTGGACACCGGGTCTCCGTTCGCGGAGGAGGAGAAAGGACGCGAACGGGCGCGCTGCGCGAGCAGGCGTGGGGTGTGCTTCCGCGAGTGCGCCCGTCAGGCGCCCGGAGGCGGGAGGACCACGTGCCAGTGGGTGTTCACGCCCGGCATCGTAGCCGACGGGGGCGGCGGTACCCTGGGGATCATGGACCTGGACGTCGCGGACGACCTGCTGCGGCGGTCTCTCGTGGTCTACAAGTTCGCCGTGGACGAGCTGATGACGAAGCTCCGCATCCTCAGCGAGGAGTTCGACCTCGTCCACCGCCACGACCCGATCGAGCACGTGACCCAGCGCGTGAAGCGACCGGACGCGATCCTCGACAAGCTGGCGCGCAAGGGACTGCCGCCCGACCTGTCGCTGGCGGCCGAGCACCTGGACGACGTGGCGGGCGTGCGGGTGGTGTGCCCGTTCGTGTCCGACGTGTACCGCGTGCGGGACATGCTGGCGCGGCAGAGCGACGTGGAGATCCTCAAGACCAAGGACTACATCGCCGCGCCCAAGCCCAACGGGTACCGCAGCCTGCACCTCATCGTGCGCATCCCGGTGTTCCTGTCCGACCGGGTGGAGCACGTCAAGGTCGAGGTGCAGCTGCGGACCATCGCCATGGACTTCTGGGCCACCCTGGAGCACAAGCTGTTCTACAAGTACGACGACCAGGTGCCCGCGGGGTTCGTCGACGAGCTGACGAACACCGCCGCCATCGCCGCCGAGCTGGACGCGCGGATGGAGGCGCTGCACCTGGAGGTGCAGCGCGACTGAACCGGTCAGCCGGGGAGCGCGTACGGCGCGCCGGTGATCCAGCCGCCGACGTGGTCCGGCAGCTCGTCGGTGGGCACCAGCTCCGCGGTGTCGCCCTCGCGGACCCGGCCCGGTCGGACGACCCAGCAGTTCAGGGCCAGCCGACCCCCGAAGTCGGTGCGGATGCGGCGGAAGACGTCGGGGTGCCGCTCACCGCTGTCGGGGTCGATCGAGGTGACGACGCACCTCGCGCGCAGCGAGAACACGCCGATGACGGCGTCGCCGACGAGCAGGGCGTGGCCCGGCCAGTCGCGTTCCGCGTCCGGGTCCACGCCGCCGATCAGCAGGTTGGGGCGCAGTCGCCGGACGTCCGAGCCCCACGCCCGGACCGCGCCGTCGGTGGCGACCAGGAGGTTGAGCACGTCGAACCGCTCGGGTCCCGGGTAGCGGGCGAGCCTCCCGCCGAAGGGCTCGACCAGCGCGCCGGCCTCCGGGCCGTCCCAGCGGTGGCCGGCGACGAGCGGTGTGCCGTCGGGGCCGGTGGAGGCCGGGATGGTGAGCAGGCCGTGCCGGGTGCGGCCGGTGAGCGGTGCGCGGCCGCCGCTGACGTGCACGAGCCGGTCGCCCGCCACGCCGTCGTCGGTGAGCTCGGCGGCGGTGATCCGCTCGCCGCCCAGGGATTTCACGGGGTAGCGCCACAGCGCCTCCACGTGCACGGCTACCCCGCCCGGAGTTCGGTGTCGTCCAGCGGCATGACGATCCCTTCTCACGGTTCGAGTGACTTCTGAACGTTAGAACGGGACTCTCACGGATGCAAGCCCGTGTTACCGTGAGACACGTGCCGTCCGCCGAGCCACACCCGATCCGCCTGGCCAACACCGTCCGCCGCGACCGCTCGACCGTGCGCGACCACCTGGCGACCGCGGCCGACCTCGCGGCGTGGCTGAGCGGGAACGACGTCGGGGCGGACGCCGGCACGCCCGTCGCCGCCGGGGCCGTCGCCGCCGAAGACGTCACCGCCACCGACCTCGCCGCGTTCCGCGAGTTGCGCACCGCCGTGCGCGACCTCGCCGCAGCGCTGACCGACGACACCCGGCCGATCGCCCGGGACGCCGACGTCGCGCGCGCCGTGGACGTGGTGAACCGGGCGGCGACCCGGGCGGACACCCGGCCGCAGCTCGAAGTCGTGGACGGACGGTTGCGCCGGACCACCACGACGACCGCCGGTCCGGTGGCCGCCGCACTGGCCGCCACCGCCGCCGAGGCCGTCGACCTGTTCACCGGCGACGAGCGCGAACTGCTGCGCGCCTGCCACGCGCCCGGCTGCGTCCTGTACTTCGTGAAGGACCACCCGAGGCGCGAGTGGTGCTCCACGGGGTGCGGGAACCGGGTGCGTGCCGCCCGTCACTACCGGCGCACCTCCGGGGTTACGGCCAGGTAGGGTCAAACGACGCCCGCGGTTATCGGTTACGGGTGTCCGGGAAATTGTTTCAAAAGTCCATCGAATGGCGCACCACGAACATTCGACGGCCTCGCGGTGGCCAAGCGTACGCCTTACCGCAACCGTTGCCAGGCGACTGCGAATAACCCTCGCGTACTGGCACTTCTTTACGAGACACGACGGTCCAAACCTGCCGATCGAGTGAACCGCGACACGTCTCCCCACAACGGCGGGTTAAGTTTGCACAAAATAGGGAATCAACATTTCACAAATGCTCCGTTCGGCGGTCGCGACGATCCCGTAGCGACAGTCAACGTAGGTCCGCAGCCACTTCGGCTCATTTCTCAGAGGGACCAGGATGGACACGCACAGGATCGCGACCCGATTAGCCGACCTCGTCCGCGCGCACCGCGTGCCGGGCGTCCAGCTGGCCGTCCACCACGACGGCCGGACCTGGACGCACGAGATCGGCCTCCCCGCCGACGCCGCCGTACCCATCGGCTCCATCACGAAGACGTTCACCGCCACCGTCGCCATGGCGCTGGTCTCCGACGGTGACCTCGAACTCGACGCGCCGCTCTCCGACCACCTCCCGGTGGTCTCGGACGAGCTGACGCTGCGGCACCTGCTCAGCCACACGGGCGGGCTGCCCTCGGACCCGGAGGACGTCCGCTCCACCTCGCTGCGCCGCCACGTCGAGCAGGCGCTGCGCGACCTCGACCCGCTGCACCGGCCGGGCGAGGGCTTCTCCTACTCCAACATCGGCTACTCGCTGATCGGCCACCTGATCGAGGTCGCCACCGGGATGACCTGGTGGGAGGCCATGGACGCGGTGCTGCTGCGCCCCCTGGGCGTGCGGCCGCGGTTCACCACCGGCCCCGGCGCGGGCGTCGGCGTGGTCCCCGGTCACGCGGTCAACGCGGACACCGGGCGGGCCGTGCCGGTCGAGCAGTCGCTGAGCCTGGTCGACGCCCCCGCGGGCGCCCTGGCCGCCGGCGCGACCGACCTGGTGGCCCTGGGGCGCATGCTCGGCGGGTCGGCGCCGCACCTGATCGACCCCCACGACCTCGACCTCATGCGCACCCCCGCGCGGCACGCCGAGCCCTTCGGCATGGCGGACGGCTGGGGCCTCGGCCTCGCCCTGTTCCAGCGCGACGGGGTCCGCTGGGTCGGCCACGACGGCACGGCCGACGGCACCTCGTGCCACCTCCGGATCAACCCCGCCGACGGCACCACGGTCGCCCTGACCTCGAACGCGGGGCCCGGGTTCGCGTTGTGGCGCGACCTGGTCCCGGAACTGGCCGACGCCGGGCTGCCGGTGGGCGATTACGACGGAATGCGCGGCCTCGACCACCGCATCGCACCCCCTCCGGACTGCACCGGGCGGTTCCGTAACGGCGATGTCGAATACGCCGTGCGTCCCCTCGACCGGGGGCGGCTGGCGCTCACCGTGGACGGCGAGCCGTTCGCGGACCTCTCCTTGTTCGACGGCCTGGTGTTCGCCATGCGTGATTCGGACACGGGCGACACCAACCAGACCGGCCGTTTCCTCCGGGACCCGGGCGACGGCGACATCCGATGGATCCAGATCGGCGGGCGCCTCGCCCGCCGACAGGTCTCGGAAATGGTCTGACGAATCACGTTTGAAGTCTCGGGAACCGGGTAAAGCGCGTCCCGGCCATCCCTACCGAGCCAGAGAGGCACCTTTCGCGATGACGCACGCCCACACCCTGCCGGCGCTGGTGGCCGCGCAGGCACGACGCACCCCCGACGCGACCGCGGTCGTCTCGGCCGAGGGCGAGGTGAGCTACCGGGAGCTCGACGAGCGGGCCAACCGGCTCGCGCACCTGCTGATCGCGAAGGGCGCCCGCCGAGAACGCGTGGTGGCGATCCAACTGCCGCGCTCGGTGGACAACGTCGTGGCCCGCTTGGCGGTGCTCAAGGCCGGCGCCGCCTACCTCCCCGTGGACCCGGCGTACCCGGCGGACCGGATCGCGTTCATGGTGGACGACGCGGGCCCGCTGCTCGTGCTGGACGGGCCGGTGGACGTGGCGGACCAGCCCGCCACCGACCCGGGCGCGGACATCCGGCCGGACGACCCCGCCTATGTCATCTACACGTCCGGCTCCACCGGCCGGCCCAAGGGCGTCGTGGTCACCCACCGCGGCCTGCCCGCGTTCGCCGCGGCCGAGATCGAGCACTTCGACGTGCGACCGGGCGACCGGGTGCTCCAGTTCTCCTCCCCCAGCTTCGACGCCTCGGTGCTGGAGCTGTGCATGGCCCTGCCGGCGGGCGCGGCGCTCGTCGTGCCGCCGCCGGGACCGCTGCTGGGCGAGCAGCTCGCGGACGTGGTCGAGCAGTTCGGCGTCACGCACGCGCTGATCCCGCCGGTCGCGCTGGCCACGGTGCCCGTGCGCGCGCTGCCGACGTTCCGCACCGTGATAGTGGGCGGCGACGCCAGCTCGGCCGAGCTGGTGGCCGCGTGGGCGCCGGGCCGCCGCATGATCAACGCCTACGGCCCGACCGAGTCCACCGTGGTCACCTCGTGGAGCGAGCCGCTCGAACCCGGTGGCACGCCGCCGATCGGCCGCCCGATCCCGGGCACCGAGGTGCGGGTGCTGGACGGCGAGTTGCGGCCCGTCGCGCAGGGCGAGCTGTACGTGACGGGCATCGGCCTGGCCCGCGGCTACCTCGGCCGGCCCGGCCTGACCGCGCAGCGGTTCGTCGCCGACCCGTTCGGCGAGCCCGGCGCGCGCATGTACCGCACCGGCGACGTGGTCCGCACCCGCGACGACGGGCAGCTGGAGTTCGTCGGCCGCGCCGACCACCAGGTGAAGATCCGCGGCTTCCGGGTCGAGCCCGGCGAGGTCGAGGCCCTGCTGCGCGAGCACCCGGCCGTCGACCAGGCGCTGGTCGTGACGCGCGACGAGCCCAAGCGGCTGGTGGCGTACGTGGTGGGCCGCGGCACGGTCGGGCTGCGCGAGCACCTGGCCGCCACGCTGCCCGACTACATGGTGCCGTCGGCGTTCGTCGCGCTCGACGCGTTCCCGTTGAGCCCCAACGGGAAGCTGGACCGGGCGGCACTGCCCGCGCCGGTCGTCGGCGAGGTGCCCGAGGGCTTCGTGGAACCCCGCACGCCCGCCGAGCACCGGGTGGCCGGGGTGTGGTCCGACGTGCTGGGCACGCCGCTGGTCGGCGCGCTCGACGACTTCTTCGCCCTGGGCGGCGACTCGATCCTCGCGGTGCGGGCGCTGGCCCGGCTGGGTGGCCTGCCGGTGCGGACGATGTTCGAGCACCGCACGGTCGCCGCGCTCGCCGAGGTGCTCCCCGAGCACGAGGGCGCGCCGATCCCCCGCGTGCCGCGCGACCGGCCGCTGCCGCTGTCCCCCGCGCAGCGCCGGCTGTTCTCCCTCGACGGCACGGCCGAGCAGAACACCGCGGTCGGCCTGCGGCTGACCGGGCCGCTGGACGTGCCGCGCCTGGCCGCCGCCCTGGACGCGCTGGCCGCCCGCCACGACGCCCTGCGCACCACGTTCGACGTGGCGGGCGACGAGCCGGTGCAGGTCGTCGCCGACCACGGCACGATCCCGCTGCGCGTGCTGCCCGGCCCGGCCGACGGGGCCGACGACCTGGGCCTGGCCGAGCCGTTCGACCTGCGCCGCGGTCCGCTGACCCGCGCGGTGCTCGCGCCGGTCGGCCCGGACGAGCACCTGCTGGTCCTCGTGCAGCACCACATCGTCACCGACGGCTGGTCGGTGCAGGTGCTGGTGGAGGAGCTGGCCGAGCTGTACGCGGGCCGCTCCCCCGCCGACCCGGCCGTGCAGTACCCCGACTTCGCGGTGTGGGACCGCGCCAACCCCGTGGGCGACCTGGCCCACTGGCGGGAGCGGCTGGCCGGCCTGGAGTCGCTGGACCTGCCCACCGACCGGCCCCGACCGGCCCTGCGCACGACGGCCGGCGCGGTGCTGCGCCGACCGCTGCCCGCCGACCTGGTGGAGCGGCTCACGGGGGTGGGCCGCGCCCACGAGGCGACCCTGTTCATGACGCTCACCGCCGCGGTGCAGCTGCTGCTGGCGTCGCGCACCGGCCAGCGGGACGTCGCCGTCGGCACGGTCAGCTCCGGCCGCGACCGCGCCGACCTGGAGCGCGCCGTCGGCTTCTTCGTCCGCACCCTCGTGCTGCGTTCGTGGGTCGAGCCCGACCTGCCGTTCACCGCGTTCCTGGACCAGGTGCGCGACACCGCGCTGGCCGCGTTCGGGCACGACGACGTGCCGTTCGACCGGATCGTCGAGGAGCTGCGCCCCGACCCCGACCCCGGCCGCACACCCCTCGTGCAGGCCGTGGTGGCGCTGCACCAGCCGCTGGTGCGCGACGCGGCGTTCGGCGACCTGACCGTGGCCGAGCACGACCTGCCGCGCCCGGTGGCCCGGTTCGACCTGGTGGTCGAGTTCTGGCCGCGCGGCGACGACCTGGCGCTGACCGTCGAGTACAACACCGACCTGTTCGACGCCGCCACCGTGGAGGCGCTCGCCGACGACCTGGACGCCCTGCTGCGCCTGGTGGTCGAGGACCCGGACCGACCGCTGCGCGGCCTGGTCGACCTGACGGCGACGGCGGACGACGCCGTGCGGATCAGGGGTGTGCGGGTGGACCTCGCCGAGGTGGAGCGCGCGCTGCTGCGGCACGACGAGGTGACCGACGCGGCCGTGGTCGTCGTCGACCGCAGGCTGATCGCCTACACCTCGCCCGTCGCGCCCGCCTCCCTGCGCGGCCTGCTGGAGCAGGTGCTGCCCCCGCACGCGGTGCCGGAGGTGTTCGTCGGCCTGGACCGCCTCGACCGCGACGACCTGCCCGCGCCGCCCACCGAGCGCGCCGGGTCCCGGTACGTGGCGCCGCGCACGCCGGTGGAGGCCGTGCTGGCCGGGATCTTCGCCGAGGTGCTGGGCGCGGCCCGGGTCGGCGTGCGGGACAACTTCTTCGCACTGGGCGGCGACTCGATCCTGGGCATCCAGGTGGTGACCAGGGCCCGCCGCGCGGGGCTCGTGCTGACCTCGCGGGACATCTTCGCGCACCAGACCGTCGCGGCCATCGCGCCGCACGTCCGCCGCGACCTGCCGCCGGTGGCCGACCAGGGCGTGGTCATCGGCGACGCACCGCTCACACCGATCCAGCGGTGGTTCCTGGAGCACCACACCACCCGGCCCGAGCACTTCGACCAGTCCGTGGTGGTCGACCTGGACGACCTCGACGTGACCGCGCTGCGCACCGCGCTGAAGGCGCTGGTCGAGCACCACGACGCGCTGCGCACCCGGTTCGAGGGCGACCGCCAGGTCGTCGGCCCGGTCGAGGACGTCGACCCGCTCGCGCTCGACGGCTTCGACCTCTCCCGCGGCCCGCTGCTGCGCGCCGAGGTGCTGGACGGGCGGTCGGTCCGGCTGACCGCGCACCACCTCGTGGTCGACGGCGTGTCCTGGCGGGTGCTGGTGGAGGACCTGACCACCGCGCACCGGCAGGCGCGGGCCGGGCAGCCCGTCCGCATCGGGCGCAAGACGACGTCGTTCCGGGACTGGGCGACGAGGCTGGCCGAGCACGCGACCCACGGGTTCGCGGACGAGCTGGCGCACTGGACCGCGGTCGCCGCCACGCCGGGCGACGTCCCGCTGGACCGGCGCGGCGCGAACACCACCGCCTCGCAGCGCGAGGCCGCCGTGCGCCTCACCGCGGAGGAGACGGCCGCGCTGCTGCGGGACGTGCCCGGCGCGTACCGCACCCAGGTCAACGACGTGCTGCTGACCGCGCTCGGCCGGGCGCTGGCCGACTGGACCGGTCGCCCCCGGGTGCTGGTCGACCTGGAGGGCCACGGCCGCGAGGAGCTGTTCGACGACGTCGACCTGTCCCGCACGGTCGGCTGGTTCACCACCGTGTTCCCGGTGGCGCTCGACGTCGAGCACGAGGACTGGGGCGAGGCGCTCAAGTCGGTGAAGGAGCAGCTGCGGGCGGTGCCCCGGCGCGGCATCGGCTACGGCGCCCTGCGGCACCTGGCACGCACCGCGCCCGCGTGCGCCCCGGCGGTCAGCTTCAACTACCTGGGCCGCTTCGACGCCGACCAGCGCGACCTCGACCTGTCCGCCGACCCGGCCGCGCCCCGGCCGCACCCGCTGGACGTGGTCGGCCAGGTGCGCGACGACCGGCTGGAGTTCACCGTCTACTACAGCGACCAGCTGCACGACGACGCGACCGCCACCGCGCTCGCCGAGGCGTTCGCGGCGAACCTGCGCGCGATCGTCGCGCACTGCACCCGCCCCGGCGCGGGCGGGCGCACGCCGTCGGACTTCCCGCTGGTGCGGCTCACCCAGGAGCAGGTGGACCGGCTGCCCGGCGAGGACGCCTACCCGCTGACCCCGATGCAGGCGGGCATGGTGTTCCACGGCCTGGGCGAGAAGGGCGTGTACTTCCAGCAGACCACGTTCGTCGTGGACGGGGTCGCCGACCCGCACGAGTTCGCCCGCGCCTGGCAGCGGGTGGTGGACCGGACCCCGGTGCTGCGCAGCTCCGTGCTGTGGGAGGACGTGCCCGAACCGCTCCAGGTCGTGCACGCCGACGCGCGCGTGCCGTTCACGTTCCTCGACTGGCGGGGGCTCGCCGACGACGCCCGCGCCGACCGGCTGCGCGAGCTGCTGGCCGCGGACCGCGAGGAGGGCATCGACCTGGCGGTGGCGCCGCTGATGCGCCTGGCCGTCGCCCGGGTCTCGGACACCGCCGTGCAGGTGCTGTGGACGTTCCACCACGTGCTGCTGGACGGCTGGAGCGTCTTCCACGTGCTGTCCGACGTGCTGGCGCGTGGCGAGCTGCCCGAGCGGCGGCCGTTCCGCGACTACGCGGCCTGGCTGGCCGAGCAGGACGGCGCGGCGGCCGAAGCGCACTGGCGTCGGGTGCTCGGCACGTTCGACTCGCCCACCCCGCTGCCCGCCGACCGACCCGCCGCGCACGGCACGTCGTCGGAGCGCCTGTCCGTGGAGCTGGACGAGGACGAGTCCACGCGGCTCTACGAGTTCGCCCGGCGGCACCGGCTCACGCCGAGCGCGATCGTGCAGGGCGCGTGGGCGCTGCTGCTGGGCCGTTCCAGCGGTCGGCGGGACGTGTGCTTCGGCGCGACCGTGTCCGGTCGCCCGGCGGACCTGCCCGACGTCGACTCGATCACCGGCATCTTCATCAACACCCTGCCGGTGCGGGTCGAGGTGGACGGGACCGCGCCGGTGGCCGACTGGCTGCGCGCGCTCCAGGACGCCCAGGCCGAGTCGCGGCGGTTCGAGCACGTGCCGCTGACCAGCCTCCAGGGCTGGAGCGGCGTCGAGCGCGGCGTGAACCTGTTCGACAGCGTCGTGGTGTTCGAGAACTACCCGGTCGAGCTGGCCGAGGACATGGGCCTGCGCGAGCTGTCGGCCGTGGAGACCACGAGCTTCCCGCTCAGCGCCACCGTCTACCCGAGGGAGCGCCTGGGCCTGCTGCTGGGCTACGAGCCGGCGATGTTCGACGAGGCCACCGTCGAGCGGCTGGGTGAGCGGCTGCGCCGACTGCTGGTCGAGCTGGTAGCCGACCCCGACCGCCCGCTGGGCCGGGTGCCGTGGCTGGCCGCGGCCGAGGTCGAGCAGGTGCTGGTCGACTGGAACGGCTCGGTGGTGAGCGAGCCGGGCACGACGATCCCCGAGTTGTTCGCCGCGCAGGCCGCCCGCACGCCCGACGCCGTCGCGGTGAGCTGCGAAGGCGCCTCGCTCACCTACCGCGAACTCGACGAGCGCTCGAACCGGCTGGCGCACCACCTCATCTCCCTGGGCGCGGCACCCGAGGAGATGGTCGCGCTGCTGTTCCCGCGCTCCCTCGACCTCGTGGTCGCAGTGCTGGGCGTCCTCAAGTCCGGAGCCGCCTACCTGCCCATCGATCCCGTCTACCCACCCGAGCGGATCACCGCCACCATCACCGACGCCCAGCCCGTGACCACCCTGTCCGAACTGCCCGACCTCGGCGCGTACCCGGCCACCGCCCCCGCGGTGCCGCTGCGCCCGGACAACGCCGCGTACGTCATCTACACCTCGGGTTCGACCGGTCGGCCCAAGGGCGTGGTCATCCCGCACGGCAACGTCGTGCGCCTGTTCACCGCCACCGACCACTGGTTCAACCTCGGACCCGACGACGTGGTGTCGCTGTTCCACAGCTACGCCTTCGACGTCTCCGTCTTCGAACTCTGGGCCGCCCTGCTGCACGGCGGCCGACTCGTCGTCGTCCCCCACGCGGTGTCGAGGTCACCGCGCGACTTCGCCAAACTCCTCGCCGACGAAGGCGTCACCATCCTCAGCCAGACACCCTCCGCCTTCTACCAGCTCATCCCCGAGAAGCCGACCGGGCTGAGCCTGCGGTACGTGATCTTCGCCGGCGAAGCCCTCGACATGCACAAACTCGAAGGCTGGAACGGCCCCGGCGCGCTGATCAACATGTACGGCATCACCGAAACCACCGTCCACGTCACCTACACCCACGCCGACGGCAGCATCGGCATCGCCATGCCCGACCTGCGCATCTACGTCCTCGACGAGGACCTCAACCCGGTGCCGCCCGGCGTACCCGGCGAGATGTACGTCGCCGGCCCCGGCCTGGCCCGCGGCTACTTCCAACGCCCCGGCCTCACCGCCTCGCGGTTCCTCGCCGACCCCTTCGGCGCACCCGGCACCCGCATGTACCGCAGCGGCGACCTCGCCCGCTGGGGCGACGGCGTCCTGCACTACCTCGGCCGAGCCGACCACCAGGTCAAGATCCGCGGCTTCCGCATCGAACTCGGCGAAGTGGAATCCGTCCTCGGGGCGCACCCTGCCGTCCGCCAGGTCGTTGTAGTGGCGAACGAGCACCGCTTGGTGGCGTACTACGTGCCGGACAAGCCGACTACGGCATCGGAACTGCGCGACCACACGGCCAGTGTCCTGCCCGACTACATGGTCCCGGCGGCGTTCGTCGCACTGGAAAGCCTGCCGCTGAACGCCAACGGCAAGCTCGACCGCGTCGCGCTCCCCGCGCCCGAGCGCGACGCGGTCACCTCCAAGGCCTACGTCGCCCCGCGCACCGGGACGGAAGAGGCGATCGCGGCCATCTGGGCCGACGTCCTCGGTGTCGAACGGGTCGGTGTGGAGGACGGGTTCTTCGCCCTCGGCGGCGATTCCATCCGAAGCCTGCACATCACGTCCCGGACCAAGGCGGCGTTCGGCGTCGACCTCTCCCCGCGCGACGTCCTCACCGCCCGCACCGTGGCCTCCCTCGCCGACCTGGTCGAGGAACTGGTGCTGGCCGACCTCGAAGCCCTCGCAGAGACGGAAGCGTGACCTCCCGATGACGACGTCGAAGAACGACCGGATCTCCGCGCTGCCCGAGCACCTGCGGGAGAAGCTGCGCGCACGGCTGGCGGGCAAGGCCCCCGCCCCGCGCGTGGACGTGATCCCCCCGGCGCCCCGGGACCGGCCGCTGCCGCTGTCCGCCGGTCAGCAGCGGCTGTGGTTCCTCGCGCAGTTCGAGCCCGACAGCACCGAGTACACCAGCGCGCTGGCGCTGCGGCTCACCGGGCGGCTCGACGTGCCCCGGCTGACGGGCGCGCTGCGCGACCTGGTGCTGCGGCACGAGTCGCTGCGCACGACGTTCGACCAGGTCGACGGTCGCCCGGTGCAGGTCGTGCACGACGACGCGGAGCTGGAGGTGGTCACCACCGACGACCCGCGCGCCGTGCTCGACCGGCCGTTCGACCTGCGGCAGGGGCCGCTGTTCCGGGCCGCGCTCACCGCCGAGTCGGACGACGTGCACGTGCTGCTGCTGACCTCGCACCACATCGTGGTGGACGGGTGGTCGCTCGGCGTGCTGGCCGAGGAGCTGGGCGCGCTGTACCGGGGCGAGGCCCTGGCCCCGCTGCCCCTCCAGTACGCGGACTACGCCGTTTGGCAGCAGGACCGCGCGGTGGACGTGGAGTTCTGGCGCTCGGCGCTCGCCGGCGTGGTGCCGGTGGAGCTGCCGACGGACCGGCCGCGACCGGCTGAGCGCACGTCGGCGGGGGCCACGCACGAGTTCGCCGTGCCCGTCGACCTCGCCTCGGCGGTGCGGGACCTGGCCCGCCGCAACGACACGACGCTGTTCACCGCCCTGACCGCCGCCTGCCAGCTGCTGCTGGCCCGGTACGCGGGGCAGGACGACATCGCGATCGGCACGGTGACCAGCGGCCGCGCCCGGCCCGAGCTGGCCGGGCTCGTCGGGTTCTTCGTCGGCACCGTCGTGCTCCGCTCCACTGTGGACACGTCGTGGTCGTTCACCGAGTTCTTGGCCCGGGTCGACCGGACGGCGCTGGACGCGTTCGCGCACGACGACGTGCCGTTCGACCGGGTGGTGGAGGCGGTGGGCGCGCCGCGCGACCCGAGCCGCACGCCGCTGTTCGACGTCATGGTCGTGCTCCAGAACGCGGGCCGCGCGCTGCCCGCGTTACCCGGCCTCCGGGTGGAGGAGCACCCGCTGACCCGCGAGCACGCGAACTTCGACCTGAGCATCGACTTCACCGAGACCCCCGACGGCCTGCACGGGCTGGTGGAGTACAGCACCGAGCTGTTCGACGCGGCGACCGTGGACCGGATGGTGCGCCACCTGCTGGTCCTGATGTCCGGTGTCACCGCGCACCCGGACCGGCCGATGGCCGAGGTGTCGCTGCTGCTGGGCGACGAGCCCGACGGCCGGGGTCGGGCGCTGGACGTGCCCGACACCACCTATCCCGCCCTGTTCGAGGCGCAGGTCGCCCGGACGCCCGACGCGACCGCCCTGGTCTGCGGCGACGACCGGCTCACCTTCGCCGAGGTCGAGGCCCGCGCCAACCGCCTCGCCCACCACCTGGTGCGCGAGGGCGTGCGCCCGGAGCAGGTGGTCGCGCTGTCTCTGCCGCGCGGCGTGGACGCGGTGATCGGCATCCTCGGCGTGCTCAAGGCGGGCGCCGTGCACCTGCCGGTCGACCCGGGCCTGCCCGAGGCGCGGCGGCGGCACGTGCTGGAGGACTCCGGCGCGGTGCTGGTGCTCGACGCCCTGCCCGCGCTCGACGGCGGTCCGGTCGGACCGCCCGCCGTCGACGTGCGGCCGGACAACGCGGCGTACGTGATCTACACGTCCGGCTCCACCGGTCTGCCCAAGGGCGTCGTGGTCGAGCACCGGCAGCTCGTCAACCTGCTGCACAACCACCGCGCGGACTTCGCGACCGACCACATGCGCGTGGCCCTGTCCGCCGTGTTCTCCTTCGACACCTCGTGGGAGGGCCCGCTGCTCATGGCCGACGGCCACGAGCTGCACGTCCTGCCCGACGAGGTCAGGCTCGAACCCACCGCCCTCGTCGAGTACGTGCGGCGCCACCGCATCGACTTCCTCGACCTCACCCCGTCCTACGTGCAGCAGCTCATCCCCGCCGGGCTGCTCGCCGGCGAGCACAAGCCCCGCGTGCTGATGCTCGGCGGCGAGGCGCTGGGCACCGCGCTGTGGCAGGAGCTGGCCCGGACGCGGGGCACCACCGCGTACAACTTCTACGGCCCCACCGAGACGACCGTGGACGCGGTGTCCACGCCCGTGGTGGGCGACCGGCCGGTGATCGGCCGACCGCTGGCCAACCTGACGGCGCGCGTGCTGGACGAGGGCCTGCACCCGCTGCCGGTGGGCGTGCCCGGCGAGCTGTTCATCGCCGGACCGCAGGTGGCCCGCGGCTACCTCAACCGGCCGGGCCTGACCGCCGACCGGTTCCTCGCCGACCCGCACGGCGAACCCGGCTCCCGCATGTACCGCACGGGCGACCGGGTCCGCCGGCTGGCCGACGGCACGCTGGAGTACCTGGGCCGCAACGACGACCAGGTCAAGATCCGCGGCTTCCGCATCGAACCCGGCGAGGTCGAGGCCGCGATGCTGAGCCACCCCGAGGTGCGCGAGGCGGCCGTCGTCGCCCGCACCGACCACGGGCACACCCGGCTGGTCGGGTACGCCGTGACCACCGGACCGGTGAACCTGCGGGAGCACCTGCGCCGGTCGCTTCCCGAGTACCAGGTGCCGTCGGCGTTCGTGGAGCTGGACCGCATCCCGCTCACGCCCAACGGCAAGCTCGACAAGGCCGCCCTGCCCGCCCCGAAGGCGGTCGGCGACGGCGAGTTCGTCGCGCCCCGCACGCCCGTCGAGGTCGAGCTGGCCCGGATCTGGGCCGAGGTGCTGGGCGCGGAGCGGATCGGCGTCGAGGACAACTTCTTCGCGGTGGGCGGCGACTCGATCCTGTCCATCCAGCTGGTGTCCCGGGCGCGGCAGGCCGGTCTGCACCTGACCTCGCGCGACGTGTTCCGGCACCAGACCGTGGCGGAGCTGGCGCTGGTCGCGTCGGTGCAGGCCGAGGCGGAGCCGGTGCGGGTGTTCACCGGTCCCGCGCCGCTCACCCCGATCCAGCGGTGGTTCTTCGCCGAGCACGGCCCGCTGGCCCACTTCACGATGTCGCTGCTGGTCGAGCTGGACCCGGTGGTGGAGGCCGAAGGGCTGCGGGCGGCGCTGCGCACGGTGGTCGCGCACCACGAGGCGCTGCGGCTGCGGTTCCGCGAGGTCGACGGCCGGTGGGTGCAGGAGGTCGGGGACGCCCGGGACGACGTGTTCCGCGTCGGGCCGCACGCCGTGGTCGAGGCCGTGGCGCGCGGCGCCCAGCGGAGCCTGGACATCGGCGACGGGCCGCTGCTGCGGGCCGTGCTGTTCCCCGGCGAGAAGCCGCGGCTGCTGCTCACCGCGCACCACCTGGCGATGGACGGCGTGTCCTGGCGCATCCTGCTCGACGACCTGGAGCGCGCCTACCGGGGCGCGCCGCTGGAGCCCGTCGGCACGCCGTTCACGCAGTGGGCGCACCGCCTGGACGAGCACGTCCGGTCCGGCGCGCTCGACGGCGCCCGCGCGCACTGGGACGCCGTGCCCGCCACCCCGCCGCTGCCGCGCGACCACGACGGCGAGAACACCGCCGGGTCGGCCCGCACGGTGTCGGTGCGGCTGGACCGGGACACCACCGACGCGCTGCTGACCGCCGTGCCGCCGGTGTACCGGACGCAGGTCAACGACGTGCTGCTGAGCGCGGTCGGCCGGGCGCTGGCCGAGTGGACCGGGCACGACGCGGTCGCCGTCGCGCTGGAGGGCCACGGCCGCGAGGAACTGGTCGACGGCGTCGACCTGTCCCGCACGGTCGGCTGGTTCACCACGCAGTTCCCGGTGGTGCTGCCCGTGCACGACGGGTGGGACCGCACGCTCAAGTCCGTCAAGGAGGCGCTGCGCGCCGTCCCGCACCGCGGCCTGAGCTACGAGGCCCTGGGGTACCGGGCGTTGCCCGAGGTGTCGTTCAACTACCACGGCCGCTTCGACGTGGCCGACGGCGGCTTCTACCGGGCGCGCGCCGGTTCGGTCGGCGAGGACGTGCCGACCACCGGGCGGCGCAGCCACCTGCTCGACGTGACCGGCCTCGTCGAGGGCGGCGAGTTGGAGCTGACCTGGGAGTACTCCGAGCTGGTGCACGACGGGGAGACCGTGCGGCGGCTCGCCGACCGGGTCGTCGAGGCGCTGCGCGAGATCGTGGCGCACTGCGCCGAGCCCGGCGCCGGCGGGCGCACGCCGTCCGACTTCCCGCTGGCCCGCCTCACCCAGGACCAGGTGGACGCGCTGGCCGGTCCCGACGTGGAGGACGTCTACCCGCTGACCCCGCTCCAGGCGGGCATGGTGTTCCACAGCCTGGTCGAGCCCGGCGCGTACGTGGACCGGATGCGGATCGTGCTCGACGGCGTGACCGACCCGGCCGCGCTGCGCGAGGCGTGGCAGCGGGTCGTGGACCGCACGCCCGTGCTGCGCTCCAGCGTGGTGTGGGAGGGCGTGGACGAGCCCGTGCAGGTGGTGCACCGCCACGTCGAACTGGCCGTGGGCGGCGCCGACGAGCTGTCCGACCGGTTCGACCCGGCGGAGCTGGACCTCTCGGCCGCGCCGTTGATGCGGGTGGGGATCACCCCGCAGGCCGAGGACCGCGTGGAGGTCGTGTGGGTCTCGCACCACGTCCTGCTGGACGGCTGGAGCACCGCCCAGGTGTTCGCCGAGGTGCTGGAGCACTACTGCGCGATCACCGGCGGTGACGCCCCCGCGCTGCCCCTGCGCAGGCCGTTCCGCGACTACCTGGGCTGGTTGGCCGAGCAGGACCCGGCCGAGGCCGAGGCGCACTGGCGGTCGCTGCTGTCCGGTGTGGAGGGTGCGACGCCGCTGCCGTTCGACCGGGTGCCCGTCGAGGGGCACCACGACCGGAGCACCGCCGATGCCCGCGACCGGACCGGCGTGGTCCGGCTGTCGCTGTCCACCGCGGAGTCGGCGGCGCTGCACGACACGGCGCGGCGCCACGGGCTGACCGTCAACACCGTGGTGCAGGGCCTGTGGGCGCTGCTGCTGTCCCGGCACTCGGGCGAGCGGGACGTCGTGTTCGGCAGCACGGTGTCCGGCAGGCCCGCCGAGCTGCCCGGCGTCGAGTCGATGATCGGCATGCTGATCAACACCGTGCCCACCAGGGTCGTCGTGGACGGCGACGCCCGCACGTCCGCCTGGCTGCGGGAGCTCCAGACCGCGCAGAGCGAGTCGCGGCGGTTCGACTTCGTGTCGCTGGCGCAGGTGCGGCAGTGGGTGGGCACGCGGCTGTTCGACAGCGCGGTGGTCTTCGAGAACTACCCGCTCAGCGAGGTCACCGAGGCCACCGGCGTGCGGGTGGGCGAGGTGACCGCCGAGGAGGGCGCCAACTTCGCCCTGACCCTCGTGGCGCACCTGACCGACCGCCTCGACGCCCGGCTGCTCTACGACCCCGCCCTGTTCGACGAGACCACCGCGCGCCGGTTCGCCACCCACCTCGGGGTGCTGCTGCGCGGGGTCGCCGAGGACGCCGACCGGCCGGTCCGCGCCCTGCCGATGGCCACCGGGGAGGAACTGCGCGCGGTCCTCGTCGACTGGAACGACACCGGCGCGGGCGGCCCGGTGACGAGCATCCCCGCCGCGTTCGCCGCGCGGGTCCGGAGCGCACCGCACGCCCCGGCGGTGGTGTGCGGGGACACGACCCTCGACTACGCCGAGCTGGACGCGCGGGCCAACCGGCTGGCGCACGCGCTGGTGCGGCTGGGCGTGCGCCCGGACGACCGGGTCGGCCTGCTCGCGACCAGGTCGGTCGAGCTGGTCGTGGGCGTGCTCGCGGTCGCCAAGGCGGGCGGCGCCTGCGTGCCGCTGGACACCCGCGCGCCGCGCGACCGGCTCCGCCTGCTGCTGGCCGACACCTCGGCCTCGGTGCTGCTGGCGGACACCGGCTGGGCCGCCGCGGCGCGGGAGGTCCACGACGGGCCCGTGGTGCCGCTCGGCGGGACCCCCGACGAGCCGGACACCGACCCCGGCGTCGAGGTGCACCCGGAGAACCTCGCCTACGTCATGCACACGTCCGGCTCCACCGGCACGCCGAAGGGCGTGGCGGTGCGGCACCGCGACGTCGTCGGCCTGGCGTTCGACCGGGCCTTCGACCACGACCACGAACGGGTCCTGCTGCACTCGCCGCAGGCGTTCGACGCCTCCACCTACGAGCTGTGGGTGCCGCTGCTGCGCGGCGGCGCGGTGGTGGTGGCCCCGCCCGACGACCTCGACGCCGACGCGCTGCGCCGGGTCGTGGCCGACGGCGGTGTCACCTCCCTGTGGCTGACCGCCGGTCTGTTCCGCGCCGTGGCCCAGGAGGCGCCGGACTGCCTGGCGGGCCTGCGCCAGGTGTGGACCGGCGGTGACGTGGTGCCCGCCGCGGCGGTCCGGCGGGTGCTGGACGCCTGCCCGGGGATCACCGTGGTGGACGGCTACGGCCCCACCGAGACCACCACGTTCGCCTCCCGGCGGGTGCTCACCGCGGCCGCGCCGGTGCCGGAGCCGGTGCCGATCGGCACGCCGCTGGACGGCATGCGCGCCTACGTGCTCGACGAGGACCTGCGGCCCGTGCCGCCGGGCGTCGTCGGCGAGCTGTTCGTCGCGGGCACCGGCCTGGCCCGCGGCTACCTCGACCGGCCCGGCCTGACCGCGTCCCGGTTCGTCGCCGACCCGTTCGGCTCCCCGGCGGGCGGGCGCATGTACCGCACCGGCGACCTGGTGCGCTGGACCGCGCGGGGCGAGCTGGAGTTCGTCGGCCGCGCCGACGACCAGGTCAAGATCCGCGGCTTCCGCGTGGAGCTGGGCGAGGTCGAGGCCGTGCTGGCCGGGCACCCGGCGGTCGCCGAGGCCGTGGTGGTCCCCCGCCACGACGAGCGGGGCGCCAAGCGGCTGGTCGCCTACGTCGTGCCCGCGCGGGCGGACACCGGCGTCCCCGACGTGGCGGAGCTGCGCGGGCTGGCGGGGCGCGAACTGCCCGACTACATGGTCCCGGCGGCGTTCGTGGTGCTCGACGAGCTGCCGCTGAGCCGCAACGGCAAGGTGGACCGCCGGGCGCTGCCCGACCCCGAGCCGATCCGCGCGCGGGAGCACGTCGCGCCGCGCACCGACGCCGAGCGCGTCGTCGCCCGCGTCTGGGCCGACGTGCTGGGCGTGGACGAGGTCGGCGCGGAGGACGACTTCTTCACCCTCGGCGGCGACTCGATCCTCAGCATCCGCGTGACCTCCCGGTTGCGCGCCGCCTTCGGCGTGCAGCTGTCGCCGCGCGCCCTGTTCGAACACCCCACGGTTTCCGGGCTCGCCACCGCGATCTCCGGGACGACGGCGGTGGACGCCATCCCGGTGATCCCGCGCGGTGGCGTCCACCTCCAGTCCCCCGCCCAGCGGCGGCTGTGGTTCCTGGACCAGTTCGAGCCCGACAGCACCGAGTACCTCACCCCGATGGCGATGCGCCTGCACGGCCCGCTGGACGTCGACGCGCTGCGCCGCGCGCTCGACGGCCTGGTGGCCCGGCACGAGTCGCTGCGCACCACGTTCGACGACGGTGTGCAGGTCGTGCACGAGCCGCGCCCGGTGCCGCTGGACGTCGAGGAGGGCTCCTGGGAGGACGTGCTGCGCGAGGAGGTCGGCACCCCGTTCGACCTGCGGCGCGGCCCCCTGCTGCGGACGCGGCTGGTGCGCGTGTCGCCCGAGGAGCACGTGCTGGTGCTGACCCTGCACCACATCGTCACCGACGGCTGGTCCGGCGGCGTGCTGGCCCGCGACCTGGGCGCGCTGTACGCGGGCCGGGAACTGCCGCCGCTGCCCGTCCAGTACGTCGACTACGCGGCCTGGCACGAGGCGCCGCCGGTGGACTACTGGGCCGGGCAGCTGGCCGAGGTCCCGCCGCTGGAGCTGCCCACCGACCGGCCGCGCCCCGCGGTCCGCAGCGGGGCGGGCGCGATGCACGCGTTCACCGTGCCCGCGCCGGTCGCCGAGGCGCTGCGGTCCCTGGCCGCGCGGCGCGGCGACACCCTGTTCACCGCGCTCGTGGCCGCCACGCAGGCGCTGCTGGCCCGCTACACCGGCCAGGACGACATCGCGGTCGGCACCGCGGTCTCGGGGCGCGGCCGGGCCGAACTGGACGACGTGGTCGGCCTGTTCGTCAACACCGTCGTGCTGCGGTCCACCGTGGACCGGCGCCGGTCGTTCGACGAACTCCTGACCGGGGTGCGGACCACCGTGCGCGACGGGTTCGCCCACCAGGACGTGCCGTTCGAGCGGGTGGTCGACGCCGTGCGGCCGGACCGCGACCCGAGCCGCAACGCCCTGTTCGACGCGATGGTGCTGCTCCAGAACACCGGCGGCGCGCTGCCGGAGCTGCCCGGCCTGCGGGCCGAGGAGGTGCCGCTGCCGCTGCTGACCGCGACGTGCGACCTGACGTTCGAGTTCGACGAGCACGACGGCGAGCTGCGCGGCGCGGTCGAGTACAGCACCGACCTGTTCGACGCCGACACGGTCGACCGGATGTCCCGGCACCTGCTGGCCCTGCTGGCCGGGGTCACCGCCGAGCCGCACCGGCCCCTCGCCGAGATCTCCCTGCTGCTCGGCGACGAGCCCGACGGCCGCGGCGGGCCGCTGGACGTCCCCGCCACCCCGTTCCCCGTGCTGTTCGAGGAGCAGGCGGCGCGCACCCCGGACGCCACCGCCCTGGTGTGCGGTCCGACCCGGCTCACCTTCGCCGAGGTGGACGCGCGGGCCAACCGGCTGGCGCACCACCTGGTCGCGCGGGGCGCCGGACCGGAGCGGGTGGTGGCGGTGTCGCTGCCGCGCTCCGCGGACTCCGTGGTGGCGATCCTGGCCGTGCACAAGGCGGGCGCGGTCTACCTGCCGGTCGACCGGGACCTGCCCCGGGACCGCGTCGACCACCTGCTGGGCGACGCCCGACCGGTGCTGGTGCTGGACACCTGGCCGGACCTCACCGGCCTCCCGGCCACCCGGCCGGACGTGGAGGTCCGCCCCGACCAGGCGGCGTACGTCATCTACACCTCCGGGTCGACCGGCCTGCCCAAGGGCGTGGTGGTCGAGCACCGGCAGCTGGCCAACCTGTTCCACAACAACAACGGCGCGTTCGGCGCGCACGGGCACCTGCGGGCCGCGCTGACCGCGGTGTTCTCGTTCGACACGTCCTGGGAGGGGCCGCTGCTCATGGCGGGCGGCCACGAGCTGCACGTCATCACCGACGACGTGCGGCTGGAGCCGGAGGCCCTGGTCGCCTACGTCCGCGAGCACCGGATCGACTTCCTCGACCTGACCCCGTCCTACGTCCAGCAGCTCATCCCCGCCGGGCTGCTCGCCGGCGGGCACGTGCCGACGGTCCTGTCGCTCGGCGGCGAGGCGCTGCCGACCGCGCTGTGGCGCGAGCTGGCCGGGGCGCGCACGAACGCCTACAACTACTACGGCCCCACCGAGACCGCGGTCGACGCGGTGGCCACCCCGGTCGCCGGCGACCGGGCGCTGATCGGCCGGCCGCTGCGCAACCTCGTCGCGCGCGTGCTGGACGAGGACCTGCGGCCGGTGCCGGTCGGCGTGCCCGGCGAGCTGTTCATCGCCGGGCCCCAGGTGGCCCGCGGCTACCTCAACCGGCCCGGCCTGACCGCCGACCGGTTCCCCGCCGACCCGCACGGCGAACCCGGCTCCCGCATGTACCGCACGGGCGACCGGGTCCGCTGGGTGTACCCCGGCGGGGCAGGTGATCGAGCGGAGGCCCAGCTGGAGTACCTGGGCCGCAACGACGACCAGGTCAAGATCCGCGGCTTCCGCATCGAGCCGGCCGAGGTGGAGGCGGCTCTGCTGCACCACCCCGACGTCACCCAGGCCGCGGTGGTGGCGCACGAGCACAACGGCCACAAGCGGCTCGTCGCCTACACCACGGGCACGGCGACCGGCCTGGCCGGCTGGCTCAAGGACCGGCTGCCGGACTACCTGGTGCCGTCGGCGTTCGTGGCGCTGGACGCGCTGCCGACCACGCCCAGCGGCAAGGTGGACCGGCGGGCGCTGCCCGCGCCGACGTTCACCGACGACACCGGGTACGTGGCGCCGGAGCCGGGCGTGCCCGCGCGGCTCGCGGAGATCTGGGCCGAGGTGCTGGGGGTCGAACGGGTCGGCGCGCGGGACAACTTCTTCGCGCTGGGCGGTGACTCGATCCTGAGCATGCAGGTGGTGTCCCGGGCGCGGCGGGCCGGGTTGAGGCTGACCTCCAAGGACATCTTCCTCCGGCAGACCGTCTCGGACCTCGCGCTCGCGGTCACCGACGACACCGGCCGGACCCACGAGGTCGTCACCGGCCCCGTGCCGCTCACCCCGGTGCAGCGGTGGTTCTTCACCGAGCACGGCCCCCTGGCGCAGTTCACCATGTCGGTGGTCGTGGAGCTGGGCGACGTCGACCCGGACGCGGTGCGCACCGCCGTGGGGGCGCTGGTCGCCCACCACGACGCGCTGCGCACCCGCTTCACCTCGGTGGACGGCGTGTGGCGGCAGCAGGTCGCCGAGGTCGAGACCGGCGAGGTGTTCCGGGTGGCCGCGGACGACCTGCCGACCGAGGCCGCGCGGGCGAAGACGAGCCTGGACCTGCGCACCGGCCCGCTGCTGCGCGCGGTGCTGTTCGACGACGGGCGGCTCTTCGTCACCGCGCACCACCTGGTGGTGGACTCCGTCTCGTGGCGCATCCTGCTGTCGGATTTGGAGACCCTGCTCGCCGGCGGTCGGTTGGCCCCGCGCACCACGGCGTTCGCCGAGTGGGCGCGCCGCCTCGACGAGCACGTGCGCGCCGGCCGGTTCGACGCCGCCCTGCCGCACTGGGCGGCCGTCCCGACCGAGGAGCCGGTGCCCACGAGGGCGGACACCGCGCGCACCGTGTCGGTGCGGCTGGGCCGGGCGGAGACCGGTGCGCTGCTGACCGCCGTGCCCGAGGCGTACCGCACGCAGGTCAACGACCTGCTGCTGACGGCGCTGGCGTCGGCGCTCGGCGGTCGTGCGCTCGTGGCGCTGGAGGGCCACGGCCGCGAGGAGCTGTTCGACGGCGTGGACCTGTCCCGCACGGTGGGCTGGTTCACCGCGCAGTTCCCGGTGGCGCTGACCCTTCCCGCCGGTGACCCGGCCTCCTCCGGTCAGGACTCCGCCGGCGGGGGCTCCGCGGACTGGGGCACGGCGCTCAAGTCGGTCAAGGAACAGCTGCGGGCGGTGCCGGACAAGGGGTTGAGCTACGAGGCCCTGCGGTACGACGACCGCGGTCTGACCGGCGCGTTGCCGCGCGTGTGCTTCAACTACCTGGGCCAGTGGGACGGCGAGATCGCCGACGCCGAGCACGGCCGGGAGTGGCCCGCCGACCTGGTCCGCTCCCACCTGCTCGACATCACCGCCGCGGTGTCGGCGGGCGAGCTGGTGGTGGAGTGGGACTACTCCACCGAAGCGCACGACGAAGCCGGGGTGCGCGCCCTGGCCGACCGCATGCTCGACGCGCTGCGCGCCATCGCGGAGTTCTGCGCCCGACCGGGCGCGTGGGGCCGCACCCCGTCGGACTTCCCGCTGGCGCGGCTGACCCAGGACCAGGTCGACCGGATCGTCGACCAGGACGTGGAGGACGTCTACCCGCTCACGCCGCTCCAGGCCGGCATGCTCTTCCACGACCTCGTGGACGAGGGCACGGCGTACTTCAACCAGACGCGCGTGCGGCTGACCGGGGTGACCGACCCGCGGCGGCTGGGCGAGGCGTGGCAGCGGGTCGTGGACCGCACCCCCGTGCTGCGCTCCGGTGTCGTCTGGGAGGGCTTGGACGAGCCGGTGCAGGTCGTGCGGCGCGACGTGCGGGTGCCGATCACCTACGCGGACGTGACGGACGAACTGGTCGCCGCCGACGCCTCGGCCGGTGTGGACCTCTCGGCGCCGACGTTGATGCGGCTGGTGATCGGGCGCGTGTCCGACACCGAGGTCGACCTGCTGTGGAGCTCGCACCACCTGATCCTGGACGGCTGGAGCACCCCGCAGGTGTTCGGCGACGTCCTGGCCGAGTACGCGGGCACCGAGCCCGCCGCGCGCCGACCGTTCCGCGACTACCTGGCGTGGCTGGGCGAGCAGGACCAGACCGCCGCCGAGGAGCACTGGCGACGCGTGCTGGCGGGTGTCGAGGCGCGCACGCCGCTGCCGTTCGACCGCGCGCCCGAGGAGGCGCACCGCGCCGAGTCGTCCGCCCGGGTGGTGCTGGACCTGCCCTCGGACCGGCTCGACGCGGTGGCGCGCGGACACGGCCTGACGGTCAACACCCTGGTGCAGGGCGCGTGGGCGTTGACGCTGGCGCGCACCGCCGGGCAGCGGGACGTGGTGTTCGGCAGCACGGTGTCCGGCCGTCCGGCCGAGTTGCCCGGCGTCGAGTCGATCGTGGGCATGTTCATCAACACGGTGCCCACGCGCGTGGTGGTGGAGCCCGACGCGGTCGCGGTGGACTGGTTGCGCCGCCTCCAGGAAGAGCAGACCGAGTCTCGCCGGTTCGACTTCGTCTCGCTGGCGCAGGTGCAGCAGTGGGCGGGCACCCGGCTGTTCGACAGCCTGCTCGCGTTCGAGAACTACCCGGTGGACTCCGACGTGCCGGACGGTTCGCCCGGGGTGCACCCGGTCGAGGCGCTCGACACCACCACCTACCCGCTGACGGTGCGGGCGTACGCGGACGAGTCGCTGCACGTGGAGCTGACCTACGACCCGCGGCTGTTCGACGAGGGCACCATCACGTCCCTCGGCGATCGGTTGACCAGGGTGCTCGACGCGCTCGGCACGGACCCCCGGCAGCGCGTGCGCGAACTGCCGTGGCTGTCGCAGGCCGAGGTGCGGCAGGTGCTGTTCGACTGGAACGGCACCATGGTCAGCGAGCCGGACACCACGATCCCCGAGCTGTTCACCGCGCAGGCCGCCCGCACGCCCGACGCCGTCGCGGTGAGCTGCGAGGGCGCCTCGCTCACCTACCGCGAACTCGACGAACGCGCCAACCGGCTCGCACACCACCTCGTCTCCCTGGGCGCGGGGCCCGAGGAGATGGTGGCGCTGCTGTTCCCGCGCTCCCTCGACCTCGTCGTCGCAGTGCTGGGCGTCCTCAAGTCCGGAGCCGCCTACCTGCCGATCGATCCCGTCTACCCACCCGAGCGGATCACCGCCACCATCACCGACGCCCAGCCGGTGGCCACCCTGTCCGAACTGCCCGACCTGGACCACTACCCGAGCACCGCACCCGCGGTCACCCCCCGCCCGGACAACGCCGCCTACGTCATCTACACCTCGGGTTCGACCGGTCGGCCCAAGGGCGTGGTCATCCCGCACGGCAACGTCGTGCGCCTGTTCACCGCCACCGACCACTGGTTCAACCTCGGACCCGACGACGTGGTGTCGCTGTTCCACAGCTACGCCTTCGACGTCTCCGTCTTCGAACTCTGGGCCGCCCTGCTGCACGGCGGCCGACTCGTCGTCGTCCCCCACGCGGTGTCGAGGTCACCGCGCGACTTCGCGAAGCTGCTCGTCGACGAGGGCGTCACCATCCTCAGCCAGACACCTTCGGCGTTCTACCAGCTCATCCCGGAGGAGACAGCGGGGTTGCGACTCCGCTGCATCATCTTCGCCGGCGAAGCGCTCGACATGCACAAGCTCGAAGGCTGGAACGGCCCCGGCGCACTGATCAACATGTACGGCATCACCGAAACCACCGTCCACGTCACCTACACCCACGCCGACGGCAGCATCGGCGTCGCCATGCCCGACCTGCGCATCTACGTCCTCGACGAGGACCTCAACCCGGTGCCGCCCGGCGTACCCGGCGAGATGTACGTCGCCGGCCCCGGCCTGGCCCGCGGCTACTTCCAACGCCCCGGCCTCACCGCCTCGCGGTTCCTCGCCGACCCCTTCGGCGCACCCGGCACCCGCATGTACCGCAGCGGCGACCTCGCCCACTGGAACAACGGCGTCCTGCACTACCTCGGCCGAGCCGACCACCAGGTCAAGATCCGCGGCTTCCGCATCGAACTCGGCGAGATCGACGCCGTGCTGACCTCGCACCCCGCCGTGGCGCGGGTCGCGGTGGTCGTGCGGGAGGACCGGCTGGTCGCCTACTACGTGCCCGCCGAGGGCGCGGAGGTCGACGCCGCCGTCCTGCGGGGCCACGCGGCGCGGTCGCTGCCCGACTACATGGTGCCCGCCGCGTACGTGGCGCTGGAGGGGTTGCCGCTCAACAACAACGGCAAGCTGGACAGGGCCGCGCTGCCCGCGCCCGAGCGCGACGCCTCGGTGGCCGGCGGGTACGTCGCGCCGCGCACCGAGGCCGAGCGGCGGGTCGCGGACGTGTGGGCCGAGGTGCTGGGGCTCGACGCGGTGGGCGCGGAGGACAACTTCTTCGCCCTCGGCGGCGACTCCATCTCCAGCATCCGCGTGGTGTCGCGGCTGCGGTCGGCGTTCGACCTGTCACCGCGCGACCTGTTCGACCACCCGACGGTGGCCGCGCTCGCGGGCCGGCTGACCGCGCCGACCGGCACGGCCATCGGGCGGGCGGCGGGCGAGCCGCCGCTGTCCTTCGCGCAGCAGCGGCTGTGGTTCCTCGACCAGTTCGCGCCCGGCGGCACGGAGTACGCGACGCCGCTGGCGGTGCGGCTGCGGGGCGAGCTGGACGTGCCGAGGTTGACGCGGGCGCTGACCGCGCTGGTCGAGCGGCACGAGGAGCTGCGCACGACGTTCCCGGCGGTGGACGGGTTGCCGGTGCGCGAGGTACGCCCGGCCGCGCCGGTCGAGCTGCCGGTGCTGGACGCGATGCCCGCGCTGGAGCCGTTCGACCTGGCGGCCGGACCGCTGTTCCGGCCGGTGGTGGTGCGGCACGCGCCGGACGACCACGTGCTGGCGCTGACGATGCACCACATCGTCACCGACGGCTGGTCGGCGGGCGTGATGGTGTCCGACCTGGCGGCGCTCTACGCCGGTGAGGACCTGCCGCCGCTGCCCATCCGGTACGCCGACTTCGCCGCGTGGCAGCGCGAGCAGCCGCTGGACGCGCAGCTCGACTTCTGGCGGGACGAGCTGGCCGGTGTGCCCGCGCTGGAGCTGCCCACCGACCGGCCCCGGCCGCCGGTGCAGACGACGGCCGGTGCCCGGCTGGAGTTCGCGGTGCCCGCCGACGTGGCCCGGCGGTTGCGCGAGGTGGGCCGATCGGCCGACGGGACGCTGTTCACGGCGCTCGTCGCGGCCTGCCAGGTGCTGTTCCACCGGTGGTCGGGGCAGGACGACTTCGCGATCGGCACGGTGGCGTCCGGCCGGGAGCGGCCGGAGACGCAGGACCTGGTCGGGTTCTTCGTCAACACCCTGGCCCTGCGGGCGCGGATCGACCCGGCGGAGGGCTTCCGCGACCTGCTGGCCCGCACTCGGCGGACCGCGCTGGACGCGTTCGAGCACCAGGACGTGCCCTTCGAGCGGGTGGTCGACGCCGTGCAGCCCGACCGGGACACCAGCCGCACGCCGCTGTTCCAGGCCGTGGTGGCGCTGCAGAACGCGCCGCGGGCGCAGGGCTTCGCCGACCTGGTCGCCGAGGACGTCGGCCAGGAGGTGACCAGCACCGGGTTCGACGTGACGGTCGAGTTCAGCGAGCTGCCCGACGGCGGGTTGGACGGGTCGGTCGAGTACAACACCGACTTGTTCGACCGGGCCACGGCGACCCGCCTGGCCGAGCACCTGACGGTGCTGCTCGCCGGGATCGCCGAGGACGCGGACCGCCCGGTGTGGGCGCTGCCCGTGCTGCCCGACGCCGAGCGCGCGCTGCTCGACGCGTGGGGCGACGGCGGCCCCGCCATCGCCGGGCCGGGGCTGGTGGAGCTGGTCGAGGCGCAGGTGGCGCGGACGCCGGACGCCCTGGCGCTGACCGGCGCGGCGGACGTGACGTTCGCCGAGCTGAACGCGCGGGCCAACCGGCTGGCGCACCACCTGATCGGCCTGGGCGCCGGTCCGGAGCAGGTCGTCGCGCTGCGGATGCCGCGCTCGGCGGACCTGCTGGTGGCCGAGCTGGCGGTGCTCAAGTCCGGCGCCGCGTTCCTGCCGGTGGACCCGGACTACCCGGCCGAGCGGATCGCGTTCATGCTCGACGACGCCCGCCCGCTGGTGGTGCTGGACGGCCCTGTCGACGTGACCGGACCGGACACGGACCCCGGTGTTGCGGTGCGGCCGGAGCACCCGGCGTACGTGATCTACACGTCCGGCTCGACCGGGCGGCCGAAGGGCGTCGTGGTGTCCCACGCGGGCCTGGCGACGTTCTCCGCGGCCGAGGTGGCGCACTTCGACGTGCGGCCGGGCGACCGGGTGCTGGAGTTCTCCTCCCCCAGCTTCGACGCGTCGGTGCTGGAGCTGTGCATGGCGTGGCCCGCGGGCGCGGCGATGGTGGTGCCGCCGCCCGGTCCGCTGCTGGGCGACCAGCTGGCGGAGGTGGTCGGGCAGTTCGGCGTGACGCACGCGCTGATCCCGCCGGTCGCGCTGGCCACCGTGCCGGACGTGGAGCTGCCGACGTTCCGCACCGTGGTCGTGGGCGGCGACGCCAGCTCGGCCGAACTGGTGCGCCGCTGGGCGCCCGGCCGCCGGTTGATCAACGCCTACGGGCCGACCGAGTCCACCGTGGTCACCTCGTGGAGCGGGCCGCTGGAGCCCGGTGACGACGCGCCGCCGATCGGGCGGCCGATCCCCGGCACGCGGGTGCGCGTCCTGGACGGCGCGCTGCAACCGGTGCCGGTCGGCGTGGCCGGTGAGCTGTACGTGTCCGGCGTCGGCCTGGCGCGCGGCTACCTGGACCGGCCGGGGCTGACCGCGCAGCGGTTCGTCGCCGACCCGTTCGGCGAGCCGGGGTCGCGCGCGTACCGCACGGGTGACGTGGTGCGCTGGAACGCCGACGGCGAGCTGGAGTACCTGGGCCGCGCCGACGAGCAGGTCAAGATCCGCGGGTTCCGGGTGGAGCTGGGCGAGATCGGGACGGCCCTGCTGCGGCACCCCGACGTGCGCGAGGCGGTCGTGGTGGCGCGGGCCGACGCGGGCGGGCACAAGCGGCTCGTGGCGTACGTCGTGGCCGAAGCCGGGGCCGACGCGGTCGGCGGGCTGCGGGAGTTCCTGGGCGAGTCGCTGCCCGACTACCTCGTGCCGTCGGCGTTCGTGCCGCTGGACGCGCTGCCGATGAGCGCGAACGGCAAGGTGGACCGGGCGAAGCTGCCCGAGCCGGACTTCGGGGCGGCCGTCGGCGTCGGGTACGTCGCGCCGACCGGTCCCGTCGAGGAGGCGCTGGCGCGGGTGTGGGCGGACGTGCTCAACGTGCCGGAGGTGGGCGTGGAGGACAACTTCTTCTCCCTGGGCGGCGACTCGATCCTGAGCATGCAGGTCGTGGCGCGGTCCCGGCAGGCCGGCTACCGGTTCGCCACCCGCGACCTGTTCGTGCACCAGACGGTGGCCTCGCTCGCGCCGCACGTGGAGGTGGAGGTCGCCTCCGACGCGGACCGCGCGCCGGTCGTCGGCGACGTGCCGCTGACGCCCATCCAGCACTGGTTCCTGCACTCGGGGCGGCGCAGCCCGCACCACTTCAACCAGTCGCACCTGGTGGAGCTGGACCCGGCGGTCGACGTGGAGGCGCTGCGCCGGGCGCTGCGGGCGCTGGTGGCGCACCACGACGCGCTGCGGCTGCGGTTCACCGCCGTGGACGGCGTGTGGCGGCAGCGCAACGAGGACCTGTCCGCGGTGACCGACGTGCTCACCGTCGTGGCGGGCGACGACCGGGCGGAGGAGGTCGCGGACGAGGTGCACGCCTCGCTCGACCTGGCGGCCGGTCCGCTGTTCCGGGCCGTGCTGTTCACCGGTGACCGGCCACGGCTGCTGCTCGTCGCGCACCACCTGGTGGTGGACGGCGTGTCGTGGCGGGTGCTGGTGGACGACCTGGAGACCGCCTACTCGGGCGGCGACCTCGGCGCGAAGACCACGTCCTACCAGGAGTGGGCGCGGCGGCTGGAGGCCCACGTCCTCGGCGGCGGGCTGGACGGCGAGGTCGAGCACTGGAGCACGCCGTTCCCGGCCTCTCCCCCGCCGGTGGGCGGCACCGACTCGGTCGACGTGGAGCTGTCCGAGGAGGACACCGACGCCCTGCTGCGCGGCGCCCCGGTCGCCTACCGGACCCGGATCAACGACGTGCTGCTGGCGGCGCTGGCGCACGCGCTGGCCCGGTGGACGGGTTCGTCGCGCGTCGCGGTCGACCTGGAGGGCCACGGGCGCGAGGACGTGCTCGACGTGGACCTGTCGCGCACGGTCGGCTGGTTCACCACGGTGTTCCCGGTGGCGCTGGACCTGCCGGACGGCAGCTGGCGCGACCGCGTGAAGGCGGTGCGGCGACAGCTGCGGTCGGTGCCGGGCAACGGTCTGGGCTACGGCGCGCTGCGCCAGCACGGCCGGGTGCCGGACGCCGGGCGGCCCGCGGTGTCGTTCAACTACCTCGGGCAGTTCGACGGCGGGTCGGACGAGGCGACCGGGCTGTACCGGTCGGTGCTGCCGTCCATCGGACAGGAGCACGACCCGGCGGACGTCGGCGAGCACCTGGTGGACGTGGTGGGCGAGGCGGGGCGCACGCTGGCCTTCACCTTCTACTACCACCCGGAGGTGCACCCGGCGGAGGAGATCGGGGCGGTCCTGGCCGACTTCGCCGAGGCGCTGCGGGCCATCGCGGCGGACTGCCGGGGTGCGCTGTGACGACGTCGTTGGCGCGCAACCGGAACTTCACCCTGCTGTGGGGCGGTCAGGCGCTGGCCGAGGTGGGGTTCAGCGCCTCGATGATCGCGTTCCCCCTGCTGGTGCTCGCGGTCACCGGGTCGCCCGCCATGTCCGGCCTGGTGCTGGCCGCGGACGCCGCCGCGCAGCTCGTCGCCGGGCTGCCGGCGGGCGCGCTGGCCGACCGGTGGGACCGGCGGAGGATCATGCTGTGCTGCGAGGCGGCACGGGTGCTGGCGCTCGGCGGGCTCGTGGCGAGCGTGTGGACGGGCACGGTCACGGTGGCGCACATGATCGCCGTGGCCGTGGTGCTCGGCGTGTGCCGGGCGCTGTTCGAGCCCGCCGAGGACGCCAGCCTGGCGCGGCTCGTGCCGGAGTCGCAGCTCGGGACGGCGGTGGCGCTCAACACCGCGCGCTCCTCGCTCGGCCAGATGTCCGGCACCGCGCTGGGCGGCCTGCTGTTCGCGGTCACGCGGTGGCTGCCCTTCCTGGTGGACATGGTGACGCACGTGGTGGCGTTCGTGGCGCTGCTGTTCATGCGGGTGCCCCCGAGCGAGCGGGTCGCGGCGCGGCCGCACATGGTGCGGGAGATCGGCGAGGGCCTGAAGTGGGTGTGGTCGCGCGCCGAGATCCGGGTGACGGCGCTGTGCGCGGTGGTGCTGAACCTGTTCTTCACCGCGTTCTACCTGGTGGTGATCGTCCTGGTGCAGCGCGGCGGCGCGTCGCCGGCCGCGATCGGGGTGATGGCCGCGATGCTCGGCGTCGGGGGCGTGCTGGGCGCGCTGGCCGCGCCGTGGCTGCACCGGGCGCTCGGGCCGTTCCGGTCGATCGCCTCGGTGTTCTGGGTGCTGACCCTGCTCACCCCGGTGGCCCTGCTGGTCGACTCGCCCTTCCTGCTGGGCGGCCTGTTCGCCCTGATGACGTTCCTGGCGCCCACCGCCAACACGACGATCGGCACGCACCAGCTGCTGCTCACCCCGGACGCGCTGCGCGGACGGCTGAGCGGCGTGATGGCGGTCGTCATCGGGTTGGCGGGGACGCTGGGTCCCCTGGTCGGCGGCCTGCTGACCGAAGTCCTGTCGGCGCGCACCGCGGTCGCGGTGTGCGCGGCGGGCATCTTGTTGATCACCGTGGTCGTCACGGTCAACCCGACCTTGCGCGAGTACGGAGCGGTTCCAGTCACGGAGGAGAAGGACGCATGAGGGACGACATCAGCTATCAGGTGCTCGTGAACGACGAGGGCCAGTACTCGCTGTGGCCCGCGCACCACGACGTGCCCGCCGGGTGGCGCTTCGAGGGCACCAAGGGCACCAAGGACGAGTGCTCGGCGCACGTGGACCGGGTGTGGACGGACATGCGCCCGGCCTCGCTGCGCGCCGCGATGGGCTGACCGGACGCCGATCCGGACGTGGGCGTGCCGGTCGTCGTCAGAGGACGGCGACCAGCACGCCCACCGCCCCGGAGACCAGCAGGGCGCTCACCACGCCCCGCTTGAGCGCGAGCAGCCACAGCAGGGCCGCGCCCAGCACCGCGAACTGCCACGGCTGGTGCAGCGACCAGGCCAGCGGGACGGTCGAGCCGCCGATCGCCCCGATCGCGGCGGCGCCGGCGCCGGTCAGGAACGCCTGCGCCCGCGCGTCGTCCCGCAGCCGCTCCAGCCTCGGCCCGACCGCGACGACCATCGCGAACGACGGCGCGAACGCGACGAACGCGGCCAGCAGCCCGCCGCCGAGCCCGGCGGCGGCGTAGCCGACGACCGCGACGGTCTGCACGACCGGACCCGGTGTGATCTGGCCCAGTGCCACCGCGTTGAGGAACTGGGCGTCCGTCATCCACCCGTAGGTGTGCACGGCGTCCTGGCGCATCATCGGGATGATCACGAAGCCGCCGCCGTACGAGAGCGCGCCCACCTTCGCCGCCACCCAGGCCACCGCGCCGAGCCCGCCGCCGACCGCGGGCAGCGCGAGCACGACGGGCCACGCCGTGCGCCGGTCCCCGCCCGATGTCCGGGCACCGACCTCCACCGCCCCCGCCACCAGGAGCACCAGCACCAGCCACGGCCCGGTGATCGCCGCCGCCACCCCGCCGACCACCAGGTGGAGAGCCCAGCGCAGGCGGGCCGACCGACGCGCGCCGACCCGCCGCCGACTGCCCGGGACGAGTCCCCACGCCGCGTGCACCGCGACCGCGGGCACCGCCGCGCCCGCGCCGGCCGCGGCGCCGAGCACCCACGCCGGCGCGTCGTCGGCCAGGAACAGCGCGGCGAGCGCGAGGATCAGCACCAGCCCCGGCACGATGAAGCACACCCCGCCGAGCACCGCGCCGGTCACGCCGCGCAGCCGCCACGCGCACAGGATCGCGAGCTGCGTGGAGGCCGGTCCGGGCAGCAGGTTGGTCACCGCGACGCCGTCCTCGAACTCCCGCTCGGTGAGCCACCCGCGCCGGGTGACGCACAGGTCGCGCAGCAGCGCGATGTGCGCGGGCGGTCCGCCGAAGCCGACGCACCCGATGCGACCCCACTCCCGGGCGATCGTGCCCAGGCCGACCCTCGTCACGTGCGTTCCCCTCCCGACCGGGCGTCCCGGCTCAGGTGACGTCGACGATGCGCGCGTCGCGGAGCACGCCGTCCGCGACGTCGAGCAGCCCGATCGTGCCGTGCGGTTGGCGGCGGCGGTCCGTGGGGGAACCGGGGTTGAACACCCGCACGCCGTCGCCGGTGAGGTCCAGGGGGATGTGCGAGTGGCCGAAGACCACGAGGTCCGCGTCCGGGAACCGGCGGCGCATCCGCGCGGTGCGCCCGGTCGCCTGCCCGCTGTCGTGGACCATCGCCACCCGCAGCCCGGCCAGGTCGAGCTCGACGGTGTCCGGCGCGCCCCAGGCGGCCACGTCCGGGCCGTCGTTGTTGCCGCGCACGGCGGTGACCGGCGCGTACTGCGCCAGCTCGTCCAGCACGGGGGCCACGCAGACGTCGCCCGCGTGCAGGATCGCGTCCGCGTGGCGCAGGTGTTCCGCCACGGCGGGCGGGCAGGACTTCCACCGCCTCGGCGCGTGGGTGTCCGACAGCACGACGACACGCATGGCCCAACCGTAACCCGTTCACCGCGCCGGGATTTCACCCCGTCGTGCCCGCCGGTTGCTTGTACGGTGCTGGGCAGGGGTTGAGACCACAGCCGGCCTGACGCTCGTCGTCGTGCGGCTGGAGGCCGAGCTCGTGAAGATCGCCATGGTGTCGGCGCACGCCAACCCGCTGGCCGTGCTGGCGGACGCCGAAGCGGGTGGGCAGGACGTGCACGTGACCGAGCTGGCCGGCGCGCTCGCGGCGCGCGGCGACGAGGTGGTGGTGCACACCCGGCGCGACTCGGCCCGGCAGCCCGAGGTGGTGCGCACCGAGCAGGGGTTCGTCGTGCACACCGTCCCGGCCGGTCCGCCGTCCGCCACCCCGGAGGACGAGCTGCTGCCGCACCTGGAGGACTTCACCCGGGTGCTGCGCGGGTGGTGGCGGGCCGACCCGCCGGACGTGGTGCACTGCCACTCGTGGACGTCCGGCCTGGCCGGGGTGCTCGCGGCGCGCCGGCTGGACGTGCCGGTCGTGCAGACCTTCTACGACCTGGGCGGGGTCGAGCGGCGCGGCGGCTCGACCACCGTGTCATCCCAACGGGTGACTGCCGAACGACTGATAGGCCGCGAGGCGGCGGGCGTGCTGGCGGCGTCCTGCGCCGAGGTCCTCGAGCTCGTGCGCCTGGGTGTGTCGCGGTCCCGGATCACGGTGGTGCCGCCGGCCGTGGACGTGCGGCGGTTCACCCCGGACGGCCCGCGGCTGTCCCGGGGGTCCTCGCACCGGATCATCGCGCCCTCGACCGGCGCGGAGGAGCCGATCAGCGCCCTGCACTCGGTGTGGGACGCCGAACTGGTCGTCCTGGGCGGCAGCCCCGACGAGGTGCACCGGTTGCGCGAGCACGCCCGCGAGGTGGACGTGTCCGACCGCGTGCGGCTCGTCGGCCGGGTGTCGAGGGCCGCGCTGCCCGCGCTGCTGCGCTCCGCCGACCTGGCGCTGTGCACCGCGTGGGACTGCGCGACCCGCGCGCTGCCCCTGGAGGCGATGGCGTGCGGGCTGCCCGTGGTCGCCGCCTCCGTCGGCGGTCTGACGGACGTGGTCGTGGACGGCGTCACCGGGGTCCTCGTGCCGCCGCGCGACGTGAAGGCCCTGGTCCGCACCCTGCGTCCGTTGCTGGCCGACGCGGCGCGCCGGGACGCCCACGGCACGGCGGGCACCGACCGGGCCGGGTCGCGCTACGACGTGCACCGGATCGCCCGCGAGACGGTCCGCGCGTACTTCCGGGCGGCCGGGAGGTCGGACAGCGTGCTCGACACGCCCGGCCAGGACGGGTAGGCCGGTTCAGGCCGGGTAACCGCTCAGGCGGATCAGCAGGTCGTCGTCGGCCCCCACCGTGCGCAGCCGGATCGGGCGCGGGTCGCCGGGGTGCTCGCCGCGCAGCACCGACGCCACGAACTCGCGCACGGCGGCCGGCCTCGGCAGCACCTCGCCGCCGATGTGGGAGAGCACGGCGAGGTCGTCGCCGGCCCGCGTCTCCACGGCCACCGCCCAGCCGCGCTCCTCGTCCCACACCAGCGCGATGTCGCGGCCGGGGAACGTCGGGGCGTGCCCCTCCACCGCGAGGTAGGCGCTCGCCGGCGGACCGGGTTCGACGTACGAGCACTCGCCCGTGACGCCCAGTTCGGCGGCCACGGCCCGCACGTACCGCTGGAGGCCGTGCACGGACGCGTCGTCGAAGTCGGATTCCTGTTCGCGCACGTCGCCCACCTCCTCGTCTCGCCGACTACCCGCGTTCCCCGGCGTCAAACGCGGTTTCGGAGCAACTTCCCCGGCAACCCCGCGAGGCGGAGGTGGCGCCGTGCGGGTGGGGTGGGCCGGGAGGTCGGACGTGGTGGCCGCGCTGCGGTCGTTGCGCGGGCGGGAGCTGAACTACGAGCCGGCCGAGGTGGGTCCGGACGGGTGGGTGTTCGACGTGCACCGGCGGGTGCTGGGGCACGAGGCGGCGGGGCCGCCGGAGGACGGCGGGCTGTGGTCGCGCGCCCGCGAGGTGGTCGAGGAGTACGGGTTCACGCCCCCGGAGGTGGTTCGCGGCCACTACGCGCGCGGTTCGGCGCTGCTCGGGCGCGACGTGCTGCTGGAGGCCCGCCTGCCGGGGCTGCGGTTCCTGATGGGAGTGCGGATCACGGCCGTGCGGGACGACGCGGACGACGCGCGGACGACGTGGGGCTGGAGCTACGAGACGCTGCGCGGGCACCTGGAACGCGGTCGCGTCGACTACGAGCTGGTCAAGCACCACGGGTCGGGCGAGGTGGAGTTCGTGGCGCGCGGCTACTCCCAGCTGCACCCGCGCGCGCCGTGGTGGATGCGGTTCGGCTGGCGGTGGGTCGGCCGGAGCACGCAGCTGCGGTTCTACCGACGGGCCGGCGAGCAGCTGGTGCGGCACTCCGAGGTGGTGGAAGTGCCCTCCGGCGGTGGCCGCCGCCGGGGCGTGGTCGTCCTCGATCCGGTGAGTTGAGGGTGGGCGCGTCCGGACGGGGTAATCCGCCGCCGTGAGGATCGTGATCACCGGGGCATCGGGCAACGTCGGGACGGGCGTGCTGCGCGCCCTGGCCGCCGAGGGCGGGCACGAGGTGGTGGGGCTGTGCCGTCGCCCACCGGACCCCGTGCCACCGTACGACGGTGTCGTCTGGCACCGCTGCGACCTGGCCGACAGCCGGTCGCGGGCGGTGCTCGACGAGGTGCTGCCGGGCGCGGACGCGGTCGTGCACACGGTGTGGGCGTTCCAGCCGCTGCGCGACGCCGGGTTGCTGCACCGCACCAACTACGCGGGCACGCTGGGCGTGTTCGACGCGGCGCGGCGGGCGGGCGTGCCGCACGTGGTGCACACGTCGTCGATCGCCGTGTACGGCCCGGCGGGCGAGGAGCCGGTGGACGAGCGGTGGCCCGCGACCGGCGTGCCCGGTTCCGTGTACGGCCAGGGCAAGGCGGAGGTGGAGGCGGAGCTGCGCCGGTTCGCCGCCGAGAACCCCCAGATGGCGGTCGCGGTGCTGCGGCCGACGCTGGTGGCGCAGCGCGACGCGTCGGAGAGCTTCCGCGCGCTGTTCTTCGACCCGCTCGTACCGCGGTGGCTGATCCGGCTGGTGGAGCGCGGCGCGCTGCCCGTGCTGCCGCTGCCGGCCGGCCTGCGGGTGCGGTTCGTGCACGCCGACGACGTGGGCGACGCGGTGGTGCGCGTGCTGCGGACGCGGGCGAGCGGCGCGTTCAACCTGGCCGCCGGGCCGACCGTCACCGCCGCCGACCTCGCCGCCCTCGTCGGGGCACGGGCGCTGCCCGTGCCGCCCTCGCTCGTCCGGGCGGCCGTGGGTGCCCTGTGGCGGCTGCGGCTGCTCCGCGCGTCGCCGGGCTGGTTCGACGTCGGCATGCGCTCCCCCGTCGTGGACAGCACGCGCGCCCTCGACGAACTCGGGTGGGAACCACGGGTCAGCGGCACCGACGCCGCCCGCGAGCAGCTGCGCGGGCTGGCCGACGGCGCGGAGGGCGGCAGCCCGGTCCTGCGCCGGGACCGGCTGCGCGGGATGGGCGGGCAGCGGCTCAGCTGAGCCGCAGCGCGACGACCACCGCCGCCGCCGTGAGCACGCCGAACGCCACCGCCGCGCCGGTGAACCCGGCGACGCCGAGCCCGACGCCGCCGGCCGCCGCGCCCGCGAACGTGCCGACGCTCATGGCCGCGCCGTGCACCCCGAGGGCCGCGCCGCGCGACGTGCCCGCGCGGTCGACGAGCAGCGTGACGAGGCACGCGGCGGCGGTGGCGTGGCTCGCGCCGAGGACGGCGGTGAGCACGAGCGCGAGCACCAGGGCGTGGACGTGGAAGATCGCCACCACCGCGACCAGGGCGCACGCCAGCGCGGACAGCAGCACCGGTCGTGCCCCCACGCGGCCCGCGCCGACGTACCGGCCCGACAGCAGGTTGCCGAGGAAGAAGGACGTGCCGCTGAGCGTCCACACCAGCGCGAACGGTCCCGGCGCCAGGTCGAACCGCTCGTCGTAGAACGCGGCCAGGTAGGACAGGTAGCCCATGAACGCGGCGGTGCGCAGCAGCGCGGCGGCGAGCAGCGGGCGCACGTGGGCCAGCGCCCGGAACGCGGCCAGGTAGCCCACCCGTTCGGGGGCCGGCGCCGGCGCGGCGGGCAGGCGGGCCAGGACGGCGGCGAGCACGACGGCGACGACCGCGATGGCCACCAGGTCGCCGCGCCACCCCCACAGCAGGGCGGGCAGCGCCACGACGGGCGCGGCGAGCATCGCGGTCAGCGACTGGGTGGCGGTGACCAGCGTCGCGGCCCGCCCGGCGGCCGGTCCGTCGAACCGGTCGGCCGCCGCCGCGCCGAGCGCGGGACCGAGCACCGCCATGGCCGCCCCGATCACCAGGCAGAAGACCACCACGGCGGCGAACTCGGCGATCGCGCCGATCAGCGAGCCGACCGCGAGCAGCACGAGACCACCCGCCGCCGCCCGCAGCCGGGGCACCCGGTCGAGCAGCGGCGCCAGCGCGGCGCCCACCACCAGCGCGGCCAGTCCGCCGAGCCCGCGCAGCCCGCCGACCACCGCCACGCCGCCGCCGGTGGTCTCCGCGATGGGCACCAGGAAGGTGCTGAACACGGTGAACGGCAGCAGCAGCACGGCCGACGCGACGAGCACGGGGCCGAGGGCGCGCGCCATCCGCAGGTCGCCCGGGACCTCCGACCGGTCAACGCTCACGCCGTTCCTCCACCGGGTCGCGCGGCGGCTCGGGCGGACGAGCCTGGTCCACCTGATCATGGCGGATGCCCCGGTGGGCGCGGAAGCGGGCGTCATCCCGGCCGCGGCGGCTCGACGCGGGCCAGCCACGCGGTCAGCAACTGCTCCAGCCGGGCGGCCTCGTCCGCGTCCAGCGCGTCGAGCAGCCGGCGCTCGTTGGCCATGTGCTCGGTGAACGCCTGGTCGATCACGCGCTTGCCCGCCTCGGTCAGCGCGACCACGCGCCGCCTGCCGTCGTCCCGCGCCGGGCGGCGGGCCACCAGGCCGTCGCGCTCCAGGCGGTCGATGCGCTTGGTGATCGCGCCGGTGGTGACCATGGTGTGCTGCGCCAGTTCGCCCGGCGCCCGCTCGTGGGGCGCGCCCGCGCGGCGCAGCGCGGCGAGCACGTCGAACTCGCCCTCCCCCAGGCCGTGCCGCCGGTAGACGACGGTGAGCTGCTCGGTCAGCACGGCCGCCAGCCGGTGCAGCCGGCCGATGACGCCCTGCGGCGTGACGTCGAGGTCGGGTCGTTCGCGCGCCCACTCGGCCTGGATGCGGGCGACGCGGTCGAGGTGTCCGCTCATGGGTGGACATAATAGCTTCCCTGGAAGCTAAAGTCTCTTCCGTGGAAGCTTTCAAGTGGGGCCTGGTCACCGCCGTCGCGCCGATCGCCTGGGGCTCGACCTACTACGTGACGCAGCACTTCCTGCCCGCCGGGAACCCGCTGTGGGGTTCGGTCCTGCGCGCCCTGCCGGCGGGGTTGCTGCTGCTCCTGGTGCGCCGCCGGTTGCCGCGCGGCCGGTGGTGGCGGCGGTCGCTCGTGCTGGGCACGCTGAACATGGGCGCGTTCTTCGCGCTGGTGTACCTGGCCGCGCAACTGCTGCCGACGAGCCTGGCGGCCACGATCATGGCCACGTCCCCGGCGGCCATGATCGCCCTGGCCTGGCCGCTGCTCGGCGAACGGCCCCGCGCCCGCGCGGTGCTGGGCGCGCTCGTCGGCATCGGCGGCGTCGTGCTCATGCTGTCCGCCGGGGTGGACCGGGTGGACCCGGTCGGCGTCGCGGTGTCGGTCGCGGCGATGGCGATGTCCGCGTTCGGCCACGTGCTGACGAAGCGGTGGGGCGCGGGTGCGGACGTGCTGTCGGTGACCTCGTGGCAGCTCGTCGCGGGCGGTCTGGTGCTCGTCGTGCCCGCCGTCGCCGTGGAGGGCGCTCCCCCGCCGCTGTCCGCCACCGCGCTGGCCGGGTTCGCGTTCGTGTCCGTGGTGGCGACGGCGGTGGCGTTCGCCGCCTGGTTCACCGGCCTGCGGCACCTGGAGGCGGGCGCGGTCGGCCTGATCGGGCTGCTCAACCCGGTGACCGGCGTGCTGCTCGGCCGCCTGGTCGCGGGCGAACCGCTCACCGCCCACCAAGGGCTGGGCCTCGGGCTCGTGCTGCTCGGGGTGGCGCTGGGGCAGGTCGTCCGGCGCGGCCGCCCGAGTGGTGCGGCCGGTCCGGACGTGCCGCTCCCGTCGAAGGCGTCGGGCGGGATCGTCGGACCGGGTGGTGGTGCGGTCAGGAGGCCGCGCCGGGCTCCCGCCGGGTGACGAGCGACCACAGGTAGCCCAGGTCCTCGCCGTCCGGCTCGTCGCGCTCGACGAACTCGTCGAGCAGCGCCCGCACCCGCTCCACCAACTCCTCCCGGGACTCGGGCCCCAGCCTGAGCACGCCGCGCGCGATCTCGCGGTCGGCGTCCGGGCCGGCTTCCCGGACCTCGGCGCGGTGGGCGTCGAGGAGGGCCAGGTCGGCCTGGACCGCCAGGCCGTCGCCGGGGTCGCCGATCAGGCCCAGGCGCCTCGTCCGGCCGGTCGAGCGGTAGGGGCGTTCCAGCGCGCCCCGCGTTCCGCTGCGCACCGGTTCGGCGACCAGGAACTCAGTGCGCACCAGCGCGCGGACGTGCCGCAGCATGGTCGCCGGCGCCACGCCCAGCCGTTGCGACAGCTCCTTGTTGGTCAACGGCCGGTCCCAGCACAGCCGCAGGACGCGCCAGCGCAGCGGGTGCGCCAGGGCCTTCAACTCGGCGACCGTGGCGTCGCGCGGCGGGTGGTCGGGTGGGAGACGCCGCCCGTCCTGCGGGTCGCGGTCCGGCTCGGATGGCACGCACAGAGGCTAACCCCAGGGTCACGCGGTCGAGGGGTGCCCGCGGTCACGCCAGCCCGGCGGACACCCCGCCTCGCCGCGCCCCGGAGCGATTTGCTTGACTGCCACCGATTGCACAAAGTGAAATCACTGAGGGGGCCGCGATGGGCTGGACCGACTTCGAGTGGCTGGAGGGCGCGGACCCGAGCCCGGACGGCACGTCCGTCGCGTACGTGGGCGACGCGTCCGGCAGACCCCAGCCGTGGGTGCTGCCGCTGGACGGCGGGCCGGCGCGGCTCGTCGAGGTGCCCGGTTCGATCCGCCGGTGCCTGTGGCGGCCGGACGGCGCGCGACTGCTGGTCGTCTCCGACCCCGACGGCGGCGAGGACCACCGGCTGGCCGAGGTGGACCCGGTCACCGGCACCGTCGAGTGGCTGGCGGCCGAGGACGGCGTGCGCTGCGAGGTCGGTCCCCCGCACGGGCACACCGGCCGGCCCTACAGCGCGGACGGCGCGCTCCTGGCGTACGCGAGCAACGCCCGCGACCGCGAGGTGTTCGACGTGCGGGTGCGGGACCTGCGCACGGGTGACGACCGGATCGTGCTGGAGGGTGACGACCGGTACGTGCCGATGGGCTTCTCCCCCGACTCCGGGCTGCTGCTCGTGCTGCGGCTGCACCAGAACACCGAGCAGGACCTGTTCGTGTGCGACCTGGCCGCCGGCACGACCCGCCGGCTGACCCACGACGGGGTTCCGACGAAGAACCAGCCGGTCGCCTGGCTGCCCGACTCGTCCGGCTTCCACCTGTGCACCACGCGGGGCCGGGACTTCCTCGGGTTGGCCGTGCTGTCCCTGACCGGCGAGCTGACCTGGACCGCCACGCCGGAGTCCGATGTGGACGGCGCGGCGCTGTCCCCGGACGGCACCCGGCTGGCGTGGGGTGTGAACGAGGACGGGTACACGCGGCTGCGGTGGGCCGAGGTCGGCGGCGCGGCGCGGGACGTCGAGGGCCTGCCGGCCGGGGCCGCGGTGACGGAGTTCGGGCTCGGCGGGCAGGTCCTGCGGTTCACGCCGGGCGGTGAGCTGCTGGTCCAGCTCTCGCGGCCGGACGCGGCGACCGACCTGTTCCTGGTCGACCTGCCGGCCGGCCGGGCGCGCCGGCTCACCGACGCGGGCGCGGGGCTGCCCGGCGGGATGGTGGTGCCGGAGGTCGTGCGCGTGACGGGCGACGACGGCGAGAGCGTGCCGGTCCTGCTGTACCGGCCGCCGACCGCGGACGGCCCGGTGCCGCTGGTGGTGACCGTGCACGGCGGGCCGGAGTTCCAGGCGCGGCCGACGTTCGACCCGTGGGTGCAGGAACTGCTCGCGCGCGGCATCGCGGTGGCGGCGCCCAACATCCGCGGGTCCTCCGGGTACGGGATGCGCTACCAGCGGTTGATCTACCGCGACTGGGGCGGCGGCGACCTGGCGGACCTCGCGGCGGTCGTGCGGCACGTCCGCGGGCTCGACTGGGTGGACGGCGACCGGCTCGGCGTGCACGGCGCGTCGTACGGCGGGTTCGCCGTGTTCGCCTGCCTGGCGCTGCTGCCGGACCTGTGGCGGGCGGGGGTGAGCGAGTGCGGGTCGTCGGACCTGATCAGCGACATCCGGTCGTTCCCGCCGACGTGGCGCAAGCGGGCCGTCGAGTGGATCGGCGACCCCGACGACCCGGCCGACGCCGCCCGGCTCACCGCGCGCAGCCCACTGGCGAACGCGGACCGGGTGACCGCCCCGGTGCTGATCATGCACGGCGAGAACGACACGAGGGTGGACCCCGAGGAGTCCGAGCGGATGTACCGGCGGCTGCGCGAGCTGGGCAAGCCGGCGGAACTGGTGCTGCACCCCGGTGTCGGGCACGAGGTCGACCGGGGCTCGTTCGCCAGGACCGTGGACCTGATGGCGTCGTGGTTCGAGGAGCACCTCGCGCAGCGGTGAGCCGGGGTGGAGCCCTCAGAGGACCAGGAACAGGTAGAGGCCCACCAGCAGGCCACACGCCACGGTGTGCCCGACCTTGTTCTGCACCAGCAGCGCGGCGAACTCGCGCAGGAAGGCGCTCGGCAGGAAGTACGCGGCGGTGGGCGCGCCGATGATCTGCATCCGCAACCTGAGCCGGCGGGCCGTGACGGCCGCGCGGAACACGTGGAAGTTGTTGGTGACGCCCACCGCGCGCCCCTGCCAGCCGTGCTCGGCCAGCACCCGCGCGCTGTAGGCGAGGTTCTGCTCGGTGGTGGTGGAGCGGTCCTCCACCAGGACGCGGTCGTCGGGCACGCCGCGGCGCACCAGGTAGTCGCGCATCGCCGCCGCCTCGGACACGTCCTCGTCCGGCCCCTGTCCACCGGAGACGACCACGAGCGGCGGCCGGCCCGCCCCGACCCCGCGCTCGTACACCCGGATCGCGCGGTCGAGCCTGCTCGCCAGCAGCGGCGGCACCCGGTCGCCGTTCAGGCCCGCGCCGAGCACCACGACCGCGTCGAAACCGCTGCGGCGGCCCAGGCTGCCGTAGACGACCGAGTACAGCAGGAGGCTCACGAACAGGAACGCCACGTAGGCCGCCACCACCAGCAGCGACCCGATGACCGCGTCCACCACCGGGCCGGTGCGCGTGGTGAGGAAGCCGAACGCGGCCACCACGCCGAAGATCGCCAGCCCGGCCAGCAGCGACAGCAGGTTGGCCAGGCCGAACCCCTCGCGGCGCAGCACCAGCACGCCGTTGGCGATCAGCGCGACCGGCAGCACGAACCCCAGTCCCAGCAGCAGCGCCACGAACGCGTACCCGACCGCGACCCCCGGCCACCCCTCGGTCTCGACGGCCCGGAACAGCAGCCACAGCAGCAGGAGCAGGAGCGTCACGCCGAGCCACACCGCGTTGCGCACCCGCCGCCGGTCGCGCACGACGCCGACGACGAAGAACAGCGCCGGCACGATCGCGGCGATCCCGAAGATCATGCGCGTCAATCTAGGCGGCGCACCCCCCGGTCGCCACAGCGCCTCCGCCTGCGACCGGGCGCCGGATCTCGCACCGGCGCCGCTGGGCGCGGACCTCGGCGCGACGCCGCCGCGGGTGCGGATGAGCCGGGTGCCGGGCGAGCCGTTGCGCGGCGAGGTGACCGGCGACCGGCTGGACGCCCTGGAGACCGCCCTGCGCACGCTGTGGGACGTGCCCGCCGACGCCCTGCCACCGCGCCGGTTCGCCGTGCCCGAGGTGTGGGAGGTCGTCGGCGCGCGGTTCGCCTCGGCGGTGCGGCCGCCGGGGTTGGCGGGTGAGGCGTTCGACGCCGCGCGCGGGCTGTTCGCCGAACCCGCGCCCGAAGCGCCGTCGACCGGGGTGGGGCACGGCGACCCGAACTTGGCCATCCACCTGTGGGACGGCGCGCGGGTCCGCCTGGTCGACTTCGAGGACGCGGGCGCCTCGGACCCCGCCCACGAGTTGGGCACGCTCGTCGAGCACCTGTCGACGCGCGCCACCGACCGGGCCGGCTTCCTCGCCCGCTTCGACGTCGACCCGGGGCGGTTGCTCGCCCGCTTCGACGTCGACCCGGGGCGGTTGCTCGCGCTGCTCCGCCTCCGCGCCACGGGGTGACGCGACCGCGGCGACCGGCCGCCGCGTCGCCGGGGCGGTGCCCCGTCCCGGCGTCCCGTCAGACGTGCGGGACGTCGACCTGGACGGTCCGACCGTTGAGCGGCTGGGGCGCGCGGGCGTTGCCGTCGTGGAACAGGTGCCGGAAGCGGGAAACGGTGGCCTGGGTGACCGTCTTCTCGTGCGTCAGGAACCACCGCACCCCCTCGGTGAAGGGGGCGGTGGTCAGCGAGCCGGTGTAGCGGGCCGTGGCGCGGTCCGCCGGCAGCAGGGTGTCCAGGTCCACGTCGGCGATGTGCACCTCCTCGCCGCACTCGGGCGCGAGGCGTGCCAGCACCCGGTCCACCGTGGAGGGGACGCCGACGCGCAGCGGAACGCCGACCACCAGCAGCCCGCCCGCCGCGCTGCGGTGCACCAGGTGCATCTCCAGCGGGTCGGCGTGCCCGGCGAACCGGTGCTCGGACGGCGTGTGGAAGTGGAACTGGACGAGGTCGTAGCGGATCCCGGACAGCGTCACGTGCGCCGCGCCCGGCTCGACCTCCGCCTCCTCGGTCTCCTCGTGGTCGCGCGCGGCGCAGCCCCGGGCGGCGGCCTCGTCCTTGCGGACGTAGTGCAGGTCCAGGTCGGAGTGGCCGTAGGAGACCTCCAGGGCCGGCAGGTCCGGGGTGAACCGGATCGCGGCGGGCGAGAGGTCGATCGGGCTCTGCAGCGGCACCCCGGACCGGGCCGGGGCCACGCCGGCGGTCAGGAGCGCGCCGAGGACGACGGGAACGGCGATGGCGACGATGCCTCTTCCGGCCACGGTGGGTGCAGCCCTTCGGGACGCGCGGCCCGGGCGGGATCGACCCACCCGGCGGGACCGCACGATCCTCCACCCGGCCCGGCGGGAAGCAGAAGATCGATAAAACGCCCCAAAGGCCTGATGGGGACGAAGCGACTGTGCTTTGTGTCACGGACCCGACTCCGGACCGGGGAGTACCGGGACCGGGCACCGCGGACATCGGTCATCCGGTCACCGTCGAATTCCACCCGACGTGGCGTCCGGGCGCGAACCACATGGGTGATGCCCTTCACCCGGTCGCGGGTTTGAGACACCCGACCAGGGGATACCTGGGGGCAACACCTTGCAGTCGACGAGGTGTCGGAGGTGTGCGTGTGATGAAGATGGCGGGGCCGCTCGACCAAGGCCTCGACCTCGTGCTCGACGCGGTGCCGACCCCGCCCGAGGTGGACGTCTGGGTCCGCCAGGTGGCCGGTTGCGTGGGCATCCGCCCCGGTGACGACTTCGTGCGGATCGCCGCGGAGCTGATCGACAACGCCCACCGGCACGCGGACGGCCCGTACCGGGTGCGGTTGTGGCGGGTGGACGACTGCGACGCGCTGCGCGTGCAGGTCGTGGACCGGAGCCCGAGCACCCTGCCCGTCCTGGGCAGACCCGACGTCCCGGCGCAGGGCAGCGGGCTGGTGATGGTGAACCGGTTGTCCTCGCACTGGGGCTTCGAGTGCGACCACGACGGCAAGACCGTGTGGGCCGAAGTCCGCTCCTGACCCTCCCGCTCCTGACCCTCCTGGGGAGCGGTCAGGCCGAGTAGGTGCGCGTCTCGGTGGCTTTCACCGCCGCCCACAGGTGGTCGCCCGGGCGCAGGCGCAGTTCGGCGACCGTGGCCGTGGTGATGTCGGCCAGCACGGGCGGGGAGCCGTCCAGGCGGACCCTGGTGGTGTGGGCGTGCTGCTCCACGCCGGCCACGGTCACCCGCCAGGTGTTGCGGGGACTGCCGGTGGGGCGCTCGGGGTGCAGGCTCACGGCGGCCGGCGCGAACGCGACCAGGACCGGCCCCGACGCGGGTTCGGCGGTGGTGAGGCGCCCACCGGCGGCCAGGTCGACCACCGTGCCGTCCGCGGTGCCGCGGTAGAGGTTCAGGCCCACCAGGTCGGCCACGTACGGGGTGCGCGGGTGGCGTGCCACGTCGGTCGGCGTGCCCTCCTGCACGACCCGCCCGCGTTCGAGGATCACCAGGCGGTCGGCCAGGACCATCGCGTCGAGCGGGTCGTGCGTGACGAGCACCGCGCCACCGGGGAACCGGTCGAGGTGGCGGCCCAGTTCGGTGCGGACGTGCAGGCGGGTGGCGGCGTCCAGCGCGGCCAGCGGTTCGTCGAGCAGGAGCAGCCCGGGGTCGGTCGCCAGGGCGCGGGCCAGGGCGACGCGCTGCGCCTGGCCGCCGGACAGGGCGCGGGGCTTGGCGGCGGCGTGCTCGGCCAGGCCCACGCGGTCCAGCCACCCCAGCGCCGTGGCACGGGCGTCGGCCTTGCGGGCGCCGCGGGCACGTGGGCCGAACGCGACGTTCTCCAGCGCCGACAGGTGCGCGAACAGCAGGTAGTCCTGGAACACCACGCCGATCGGCCGCCGCTCCGGCGGCACGAACACCCCCGGCGGCTCGTCCCACGACCGCCCGTCCAGGCGCAGGTGGCCGCCGGTCAGCGGCAGCAACCCGGCAAGGGCGCGCAGCGCGGTCGTCTTGCCCGCGCCGTTCGGGCCGAGCAGTGCCACGACCTCGCCGCGGCCGACGGTCAGCGGGAGGTCGAGCTCGAACGTCCCGCGGGTGAGGCGGAGGTGGGCGTCCAGGGTCACGCGACACCCCGCAGCCAGCGGTCGCGCAGCCCGGCGAGCACCGCGACCGAGACGAGCAGCAGCACGACGCTGAGCACGATCGCCGCGTCCGGGTCGGTCTCCAGCGCCAGGTACACGGCGAGCGGCATGGTCGTGGTCTCACCGGGGAAGTTGCCCGCGAACGTGATGGTCGCGCCGAACTCGCCGAGCGCCCGCGCCCAGCACAGCACCGTGCCCGCGACCAGGCCGGGCAGGATCGACGGCAGGGTGACCCGCCGGAACACCACCAGTCGCGACGCGCCGAGGGTCGCGGCGGCCTCCTCGTAGCGGGGATCGGCGGCGCGCAGCGCGCCCTCCACCGAGATGACCAGGAACGGCATCGCGACGAACGCCTCCGCCACCACCACGCCGGCCGTGGTGAACGGCAGCGAGACGCCGAACCAGGCGTCGAGGTGTTCGCCGACCAGCCCTCGCCGCCCCAGCACGAACAGCAGCGCCACCCCGCCGACCACGGGCGGCAGCACGAGCGGCACCGTCACCAACGCCCGCAGGAACCCCCGGCCGGGCAGGTCGGCGCGCGCCAGCACCCACGCCAGCGGCACGCCGAGCAGCAGGCACACGACCGTCGCCAGCGACGCGCACACCAGCGACAGCCGCAGCGCCTCGCCGACCTCCGCGCTCACCAGCCGCCGCGGCAGCTCGGCCCACGGCGTGCGGACGAGCAGCCCGACGAGCGGGACCAGCAGGAACGCCAGGCCCAACGCGGCGGGCAGCACGAGCACGACGGGCGGCCTCGCCCGTCCCCGCACCCGGCTCACGGCGCGAGGAACCCTGCGTCGGTGAGCGCGGCCCGGCCCGCGTCCGACAGCACGAAGTCGACGAACGCCCGCGCGCCGGCCGCGTCGGGCGCGTCGGCCAGCGGTGCGATCGGGTAGTCGTTGACGGCCCGCCCGGCCTCGGGGAAGTCGATGCCCTCGACGGCGTCGCCCGCCGACCGCACGTCGGTGAGGTAGACGAGGGCGGCGTCGACCTCGCCCAGCCGCACCTTGGCGAGCACGGCCTTCACGTCCTGCTCCAGCGTGTCCGGCCGGGGCGTCACGCCCGCCGCCTCGAACACCGCCTTCGCCGCCGCGCCGCACGGCACCTGCTCGGCGCACAGCGCGATGGCCGCGTCGGCGTCGGCGAAGTCGGCCAGCCCGGTGATCCCGGCCGGGTTGCCCCGGGGCACCGCGATCCGGAGCGCGTTGCGCGCGAACGTCACGGGCGTCGCGGTGACGTCGCCCGACTCCACCACCTGGCGCATGTTCGCCGGCGCGGCCGGGGCGAACACGTCGACCGGCGCGCCCTGCGCGATCTGCTGCGCCAGCGACGAGCTGCCGCCGAAGTTGAAGACGACCTCGACGCCGGGGTTGGCGGCCTCGAACTCCTCCCCCAACTTCGTGAACACCCCGCTCAGCGACGCGGCGGCGAACACGGTGACCCGGCCCCCTCCCCGGTCGGGGGGCTCGGCGTTCCCGCAGGCCACCAGGACGGACGCGGCCACCAGGACGGACGCGGCGAGGAGTCGCACCGGGTCAGCCCTCCGGGATCTCGACGACGACGTGGGTGCTCTTGATCGAGGCGACCGCGACGGTGCCGATCTCCAGGCCCAGCTCGTCGGCCGACTCGCGGCTCATCAGCGACACCACCCGGAACGGCCCGGCCTGCATCTCGACCTGCGCCATCACGCCGTCCTTGACGACCCTGGTGACGATGCCGCGCATCCGGTTGCGGGCGGACGCGGCCACCGTGACGCCCGGCTCGGCGGCCTCGGCGACGCGCTGCGCGAACGCGGCCAGCTCACGCCCGTCGACGCCCATCCGGCCGCTGTCGAGCTGCACGGCGCCCAACCGGCCCTGGTCGACCCACCGGCGCACCGTGTCGTCGCTGACGCCCAGCAGCGCGGCGGCCTCGCTGATCCGCAGATTCGGCACGCTGAGCACTGTAACTCCGCAGTTGCGGCGATGTCGATGCACGGCCGAGGGTCGAGGCGGTTGCCGCTCCGCGCTCCGGGGTAACCGGGTGGCGACTCCGGAGGAGGACGTGCGCATGGCGGTGGACGGTCGGCAGGCGGTCGTGGTCGGGGTGGACGGCTCCGAGCAGTCGCGAACAGCGGCGTTGTGGGCGGCGCGGGAGGCGACGGACAGGGGGCTGCGGCTGGTCGTCGTGTCCGCGGTGCACGGGCCGTTCCCCGAGCTGGTGTTCACCGCCGGGGCCGCGCCGCTGCCCGAGGTGGTCAACGAGGACTCGGTGCGCGCGTTCGCCGAGAGCCACCTGAAGGAGATCGCCGACGAGTGCCGGGAGGTCGTGCCCGACGTCGAGGCGCACCTGCTGCCAGGACGCCCCGCCGAGGTGCTGCGGGAGGTCGGCGCGGACGCCGAGCTGGTCGTGGTCGGCTGGTCGGGGCGGACGGGCCTGGCCAAGGCACTGCTCGGCTCGACGGCCGCCGACCTCGCGCACCAGGGCGACCGCCCGACGGTCGTGGTCCGGGACTCCGGCGCGCTCGGGCAGGCGGTCGTGGTCGGGGTGGACGGGTCGCCGTCGAGCGGCCGGGCCGCGGACTTCGCGTTCGACTTTGCCGACCGCCACGGCCTCCGCGTCGTGGCGGTGCACGCGTGGGCGGACGCGGTGATGCCGGTGGCGGTGCCCGAACTGGGCTGGAACCACGACTGGGACGCGGTGCGGGTCGCGGCGGGCGAGGTCGTCGAGCGCGAACTGGCCGTGCGGCGGCAGCGGTACCCGCGGGTGGGGGCCGAACTGGCGGTGGCGTTCGACAGCCCCGCGCACGCCCTGCTGGAGCAGGCGCGCGGCGCGGCACTGCTCGTCGTCGGCAGTCGCGGTCGCAGCGCGGTGCGGCGGGCCCTGCTGGGTTCGGTGAGCCACGCGGTCGTCTACCACGCGCCCTGCACGGTCGCCGTCGTGCACGGGGAGTGAGCCGTGACCGACGGGGAAGCCCACCGCACGGGCGAGGAACTGCCGCCGCCCGCACCGCCGCGCAGCGCGCTCACCCTGCGGCTGTGGGTGGCCGGGTTCGGCATCGTGTTCAACGGCGTGGCGGCCTGGTTGTGCTTCCGCGCGGACCTGGGCTGGCTGGGCTGGTTGCTCGTCGTGCTGGTCGTCGTGCTGGTGGTCGACTTCGCCTGGGTCGTGCACCGCAAGCGGCGCGGCGACCCGGGCTAGGTCGCGCTCCGGACGTGGCACAGCCCGACGCGGACTCGTGCCGCACTCGACGGCGTGGCGCTGCTCGCACCGACCACCCACCAGCGCCGCACGACCTACCCGACCGGTAGACGACAACGACCGGACGCGCTTCGATCCAAGCTCTTTACCCACTCGAAGGACCCGGTATTAGCCCATTCGAGCAGACCCTCCGATCCGATTCGGAGGGTTGACATTCTTGTAAATTTGCGTTTACCCTGACCGGGACATACCGAAACCGGACCGGGAGTTTGATTTGAATTTCAAACGCACAACCGTCATGCCGATCGGTTTAGCCTTTTTGTTCGCATTCGGCCTGCCGTCCGCGCCGGCGAGCGCTGCCGGGCCTGCCCATGCGGCCGCCGATCGCATTCCCGTGTCGGTCGACGTCTCCGCCCGACCGGGGGCGGCCGGTTCGGCAGTCGGCGTACTCGACACCACCTGTGCGGACTATCGACTGTGCGTCTGGGAGCACCGCGACTACGGGGGTGCGAAGATCGCCCTCTCGCCGGGCGACCAGGGGTGGTGGGAGGCGAACTTCCCCATTCGTTCCGCGAAGAACCGGTTCGGAAATCGCGCCGTCGGTTTCTACAACGCCAACACCGGTGAGCGTGTTCGCTGTCTGAACCCCACGACCAACCTGCCCGGCCCATTCCCCGACGGGACGCGACTCGTGTTCGTCGGCGGCGACGGCTCCCGGTGCTGACAACAGCACCCACCTGCCGCACCTGATCTTTCCAACTCGCCGGTCGACCGGTGCTGCGACACGAATTCGCCGGGTCGGATCACCTTCCGGCGATGACTTTCCGAGCGGGTCTGCACCTGTGGCGAGACCGGCACGGCTTCGGCTCGCGCGTCCGCGACACCTCGACCACCCGGCCGACGCGCACCGGGGTCGGACCGTCGCGGCCGCCACGACGGCGGACGCGGCGGCTGGTCCGCCTCGGCGACACCACCCACCCGGGCCGAGGTTCAGCCCCGCCCCACCGTGCTGCGCCTGGGGACCAGCCGGTGGGCGGCGCGCACCTCCACCCCCGGCAGCGGCTCGGCGCTGCCGATGCGGTCCAGGACGCGGTCCACCGCGGTCGCGGCGATGGCCGCCTTGTCGGGCGAGATCGTGCTGATCGGCGGGTTGGAGTAGCGACCCTCCTCGATGTCGTCGTACCCGATGAGGGCCAGGTCCTCGGGCACGCGCAGGCCGTGTTCCAGCGCCACGTGCAGGGCGCCGAGCGCCACCAGGTCGCTGTAGCAGAACACGGCGTCCGGCGGGTCGGGGCGGTCGAGCAGTCGCCGCATGGCGCCCGAACCGTCCGCGCGGTTGAACCTCGGTGTCGGGATGACCAGCGACTCGTCCACCGGCAGCCCGGCGTCGGCGTGCGCCTGCCGGTAGCCGCGGGTGCGCAGCTGCGCGGCCTCGCCCGTCGGGTACGGCTGGTCCCCGATGGCGGCGATGCGCCGCCTACCCAGGCCGATCAGGTGGGCGGTCGCCTCGCGGGAGGCGGCCACGTCGTCGATGCCGACGTGGTCGAACACGCCGTTCGACACGCGTTCGCCGAGCACCACCAGCGGCAGCGACGGGTCCACCGCGGTCAGGTCGTCCTGGGACAGGCCGAGCGGGCTGAAGATCATCCCGTCGAACAGCAGGGCGCGCCCGGCGCGGCGCACCAGGTCCCGCTCGTGCTCCGGGTCGCCGTCGGTCTGGTCGATCAGCACGTTGTAGCCGCGGTCTCTGGCGCGCGGGATGATCGCCTGGAGCAGTTCGGCGAAGTACGGCGTGTCCAGGTAGGGCACGACGACCGCGAGCTGCCCGGACCGGCCGTAGACGAGGTTGCGGGCGAGCACGTTGGGCCGGTAGCCCAGTTCGGCGATGGCGCGCTCGACCTTGGCGCGGGTGTGGTCGGTGACGCGGGCGTAGCCGTTGACCACGTTCGACACCGTCCGCGGGGACACCCCCGCGAGCAAGGCAACGTCACGCAGCGTGGCGTCGCGCATGGTCCTCCTCCGCCCGGCCCGGACGGGCCCCGGTCGTTGCCGGAAGTGTGCACGCCGGCCGCCGCCCACGACAAGCAGGACGCGCGGTTGGTGCGAATGGCGTACGGATCGGGTCTTGCAGCGCGGCAAAACGGGGTGGATAGTGCTTTGCAGCGCAGCAAAATCCGGTGCCACGGCGGCATCCAGGGTCGGTGGACCACCGAGCCCGGCGGTCGTGGTGCAACACCCGACCGGTTCCGCCACCCTCGCGCGGAACCACCGCAGCACCTCCCCTCTTCCCGTCGCGGTCACGTGCCGTGACGAACAGCCGTGTGCCCGTTCGCGGCGGAAAGGCGCTGTCCATGCTCAAGCGGTTGGGAAGGCTCGTGCGCGTGCTCGCCGCGGGCGGTCTGCTCGCGGTCGCCGGCTGCGGAGGCGCGTCGAGCGACGACGGCCCGGTGCGCGTGTCCGTGTGGGCCTGGTACCCCGAGTTCAAGAGCGTGGTCGAGGCGTTCAACGCCTCCCACACCGACGTCCAGGTCGAGTGGACCAACGTCGGCACCGGACCCGACCAGTACGCCAAGCTGAAGACCGCGTTCACCGCGGGCAAGGGCGCGCCGGACGTGGCGATGGTGGAGTTCCAGCAGATCCCCACGTTCGTCATCCTCGACGCCCTGGTCGACATGGGGCAGTACGGCGCGAACGACGACGAGCCCCTGTACGCCGAGTGGGCGTGGAGCCAGGCCACGGACGGGGACCGGGTGTACGCGATCCCGGTGGACGGCGGCCCGATGGCGCTGATGTACCGCAAGGACCTGTTCGACCGGCACGGCATCCCGGTGCCGACCACCTGGGACGAGTACCGCGTCGCCGCCGAGCGCGTCAAGGCCGTCGACCCGGGCGCGTTCGTCGCGAGCTTCGGCAGCGACGGCGGCTGGATCAACGGCCTGATGTGGCAGGCCGGGTGCCGCCCCTACGGCTACTCGCAGGCCGAGGCGCGCGACCGGGTCCGGATCGCGCTGACCGCGCCGGAGTGCCGCAAGGTGTTCGACTTCTACGGCGACCTGGTCAGCCGGGGGCTCATGGCCACCGACCCGTTCTTCACCGCCGACGCCACCGCCGCGCTCGACTCCGGCAAGTACTGGACGTGGGCCGCGGCGGGCTGGACGCCCGGCTACGTCGCCGGGTCGCTGAAGAACACGGCGGGCAAGTGGGCGGTCGCGCCGATGCCGCAGTGGACGGCGGGCGCGGACGAGCAGGGCGACTGGGGCGGCTCGACGTTCACCGTCACCAAGCAGGCGAAGAACCCGGAGGCGGCCACGAAGGTGGCGCGCGAACTGTTCGGGAGGTCGGAGGAGGCGTGGGACGTCGGGTTGCACAAGGCGTTCCTCTACCCGCTGGTCAAGGAGGTCGCGGCCGACCCGGCGTTCACCGGCAAGCCCTACGAGTTCTTCGCGGGCCAGAAGGTGAACGAGATCTTCGTGCCGGTGTCGGAGAAGCTCGACGAGTTCCAGTACACGCCGTTCCAGGACTTCGTGTTCGGCGAGCTGAACGACCGGGCGGCCGAGGCGGTGGCGGGCAGCAGGCCGTGGGGCACGGTGCTGGAGGCGACGCAGGAGAACGTCGTCGCCTACGCCGAGCAGCAGGGCTTCAAGGTCGACCGGTGACCGGGGCGCGGGTGGGGGGCCGTCGGCGCGTCACCGCGCACCCCGTCGCCGGGGCGTTGTTCGTGCTGCCGTTCTTCCTCGTGGTCGTCGCGTTCCTGGTGGTGCCGCTGGGGTACGCTTTCTGGCTGAGCCTGTCCAGCCGCAGCCTCGCCCTGGGCACGCGGTTCACCGGCCTGGAGAACTACGCCCGCGCGTTCACCGACCCCGTGCTGCTCGACGGGCTGGTGCGGGTGGCCTTGTTCGGGGCGGTGCAGATCCCCGTCATGCTGGGCGTGGCGCTGGCCGGCGCGCTCGCGCTGGACGCCGTGAAGACCCGGTTCGCCGCGGTGTTCCGGCTGGTGGCGTTCATGCCGTACGCCGTGCCCGCGGTGATCGGCGCGCTCATGTGGGGCTTCCTCTACAGCCGCACGTTCGGGCCGTTCGCGGACGCGCCCACGTGGTTCGGCGGCGAACCGGTCGACTTCTTCGGCACGTCGTGGCTGCTGCTGTCGCTGGGCAACATCGTCACCTGGGCCTGGACCGGCTACAACATGATCATCCTGTACTCGGCCCTCCAGGGCGTGCCGCGCGAGACGTACGAGGCGGCGGTCATCGACGGCGCGTCGCAGGTGCAGCTCGCGCTGCGGGTGAAGGTGCCGGCGATCCGGTCGGCGATCGGCCTGGCCTCGATCTTCGCCGTCATCGGCACCATGCAGTTCTTCACCGAGCCGCACGTGATGGCCCGGTTCGCGCCGCAGATCTCCAGCGGCTACACGCCGAACCTCTACGCCTACAACCAGGCGTTCGCCTACTCCGACTTCCACTACTCGGCGGCCATCTCGTTCGCGCTCGGGTTCCTGGTGTTCGTGGTCGCCTACGCCGTGGTGTTCGTCCGACGCCGGGGAGTCCGACCGTGACCGCGCGCACGAGGCTGCCGCACCTGCTGATGTTCGCGGGGATCGTGTACTTCGTGGTCCCGCTGCTGTGGGTGGTGGTCGCGGCCACCAAGAGCCAGCCGGGGCTGCTGTCGAGCCCGGCGCTGTGGTTCGCCGACGAGTTCAGCCTGGTGGACAACGTGCGGCAGCTGTTCCGCGAGGACGACGGCGCGTACGGCCGCTGGATCGCCAACACCGCGCTGTACTCCGGGGTGAGCGCGCTGGGCGCGACGTCGCTCGCCGCGCTCGCCGGCTACGGCCTGGCCCGGTTCTCGTTCCCGGGCAAGCGCCTGTTCGAGACCGCGCTGCTGGGCATGATCATGGTGCCGGCGACCGCGCTCGTGCTGCCCACGTACCTGATCCTGTCCGAGCTGGAGGTCGTGGACACCGCGTGGGCGGTCATCCTGCCCTCGCTGCTGAGCCCGTTCGGCACCTACCTGATCAGGGTGTACGTCGCGGAGAGCGTGCCGGTGGAGCTGCTCGAAGCGGCGCGCATCGACCGCGCGGGCGAGCTGCGGATCTTCTGGCGGATCGTGCTGCCGATGATGCGGCCCGCCCTCGTCACCGTCTTCCTGTTCACCCTGGTGGCGACGTGGAACAACTACTTCCTGCCGCTGGTCATGCTCAGCGACGCCGACCTGTACCCGCTCACCGTGGGGTTGACCACCTGGTTCAACACCGCGCAGCAGGAGGCCGGCACGCGCGTGCTGTTCAACCTGGTCGTCACCGGCTCGCTGCTGGCGATCGTCCCACTGGTCGTCGCCTTCGTCCTGCTCCAGCGCTTCTGGCGCAGCGGCGCCGGCGCGGGAGCACTCAAGTAGGAGGACCATGCTCACCGCTTCCCTCGCCCTGAGCCCCGACCACGTGGTCGGGCCCGTGCGCCGCCGGCTGTTCGGGTCGTTCGTCGAGCACCTCGGCCGGTGCGTCCGCACGGGCATCCACGAACCCGGCCACCCGACCGCCGACGAGGACGGCTTCCGCGGCGACGTCCTGGAGCTGACCCGCGAGCTGGGCGTGTCCGTGGTCCGCTACCCGGGCGGCAACTTCGTCTCCGGCTACCGCTGGGAGGACGGTGTCGGCCCGGTCGCCTCCCGACCGACGCGACGCGACCTGGCGTGGCGCTCCATCGAGGACAACGCGGTGGGCCTGGACGAGTTCGCGCGCTGGGCGCGCAAGGCCGACGTCGAGGTGATGTACGCGGTGAACCTCGGCACGCGCGGCGTGGCCGAGGCGCTCGACGTGCACGAGTACGCCAACCACGAGGGCGGCACGCACCTGTCGGAACTGCGGCGCGCCAACGGCTCGCCCGAGCCGCACGGGGTGCGGCTGTGGTGCCTGGGCAACGAGATGGACGGCCCGTGGCAGACCGGGCACAAGACCGCGCACGAGTACGGCCGCCTGGCCGCGGAGACGGCGCGGGCGCTGCGCCAGGCCGAACCCGACCTGGAGCTGGTGGCCTGCGGCAGCTCCAACTCGGCGATGCCGACGTTCGGCGCGTGGGAGGACACCGTCCTGGCGCTGACCTACGACCAGGTGGACCACATCTCCCTGCACGCCTACTACGAGCCGCTGGACGGAGACGTGGCGAGCTTCCTCGCGTCGGCCGTGGACATGGACTACTTCATCGAGCGGGTGGCGGCGACGGCGGACGCGGTGGGCGCGCGGCTCAAGAGCGACAAGCGGATCACCCTGTCGTTCGACGAGTGGAACGTCTGGTACCTGAGCCGGTTCCAGGCGGACCCGCCCACCGAGTGGCGGGTCGCGCCGCCGCTGCTGGAGGACGTCTACGACGTGACCGACGCGGTGGTCGTCGGCAGCCTGCTGATCTCGCTGCTGCGCCACAGCGACCGGGTGGCCGTGGCGTGCCAGGCGCAGCTGGTGAACGTGATCGCGCCGATCCGCGCCGAACCCGGCGGACCGGCGTGGCGGCAGACGACGTTCCACCCGTTCGCGCTGACCTCGCGCCTGGCGGCCGGCGACGTGCTGCGGGTGGCCGTGGACTCCCCCACCGTGCCCACCGCGCGCTACGGCGACGTGCCCGCGGTGGACGCGGTCGCCACGCACTCCGCCGACGGCGGCACGGTGCTGTTCGTCGTGAACCGGCACCTGTCCGAACCGGTCGAGCTGACCGTGCCGCTGGCCGCGCTGGGCGAGGTGGAGGTGGTCGAGGCGTGGGGCCTGCACGACGAGGACACGACCGCGACCAACAGCGTGACCGAACCGGACCGCGTCATCCCGACCCCGTCGTCCGCCGCCGTGGTGGACGGCGTCCTGCGCGCGACCCTGCCCCCGGTGTCGTGGCACGTCATCCGGGTGGCCCGGCGGGGCTGAGACCGCCGTCGTGCGTTGCGCCCCTCGGTACGGTGGCCGGATGGACGGATGGCTGTGGGCCCTCCTCATCAGGTTCGGCCCGTTCCGGCGGGGCGTGGAGCGCGCGGTGTCCCTCGCCGTGGCCGAGAAGTCGCGCGTCGACCGGGAGATCTTCGAGGAAAGGTGGCGGCGGCTGCTCCGCGAGTGCGACGAGCGGCTCGACGGCCCGCGCCGGCGGGTGGACGAGTTGGAGGCCGTCGTCGCCGGCCTGCGCGCCGACAACGCCGACGCCCATCGCCGGGCGGCCGAGTCGCAGGCGGCGCTCGCGGAGCTGGAGCGCCGCTCGGCGGAGCAGGCGGCGGCCGAGGCCGCGCAGGACGACGCGACAACATCGGACCTGTTCCGCTGCACGGCGTGCGGCTCGTCGTGGTTGCTGAGCACGCACCCGGACCGGACCAGCCGGGTGCGCCACCTGTGCGGCCCGGACGGGTGCGCCTCGTGCGGCGAGGACACCCTGACCCGCTTGTGGCGCGCGAAGACGGCCCCGGTGGCCCCCGGCAACGAGCCGGCCCGTCCGTCCGCCCCACCGTCGGAGTGGCCATCGCGCCGGTTGCCGCCGGACAACGTCGTGGCGTTCGTGGCCCGCCTGGCGGGGGTGGACGCGGTCGCCGTCCACGCGGTCGCGGACCGGAACGCCGGCTCCGCGAGCGGCCGGTCGTGCCCCGCGTTCGCCGCGATGGCGGACGGACTCACCCGGGTGCGCGCCCCGGCCGCAGGTGACATCGCCTGGTGCGCCACCGACCTCACCGGACCACCGGAGCCCCTGGCCCGCGCGGTCTTCGCGGTGGCGGCGCAGGCCCCCCTACCGCTCGCACAGGCCCTGCGCGTGATCGGTGTCCTCGCCTGCGCCGGCGAAGAAGGGCTCCCGTCGTGCCGGTGCGCCCACGACCTGGCGAAACCCGAGCAGTCCCACGAGGTCCTGGTCGAGCGGCTGCTCCTGATGGTCCTCCAGGAGGTACTGGCCGCCACCGAGCCGGAGCCCCACGTAGCCACACGCCTCTCCGAGTCGGACGAGGCGGACGACGGGACGACATCGGACCTGTTCTGCTGCGTGGACTGCGTGTCGCTGTGGCTGTTGAGCGGGCGCCCCGACGGGGCGCTGGAGGTGCGCGGCATCGGTTCCGGCTGCGCGTCGTGCGGTGATGTCACGGCGGACCGGTTGCGCGAGGTGACGGAGACGTCGCCGTGCACCGGCGCTTCCGCCCCCTCGGTCCGCCGTGCCCCACCGGCCGCGCTGGACCTCCCGGACGACCGGGAGAGGCGGCTGGAGATCGGCGCCAAGCTGGGTGGCGACGTGTTCACCCTGGGGGTCGAGCAGGGTGTGCCCACGGCGATCGGCCGCGAGATCGGGACGAACGTGAGTTGTTGCCTCGGCGGCGCGCCCCGGTGCGGCACGCTGTGCGAGATCGCGAACGGGCTCGCCTTCGCGCCGGAATCGGTGCGGAAGGGCATCGCCTGGTGCGCCACCGGCATCGTCGGGCTGCCGGAGTCCGTGGCCCACCTCATCGGCGAGGTGGTGGGCCGTCTGATGCTCGACGCGGTGCCCCTGACCCTGCTCGCGCAAGGCGTGCGCCTCATCGGTGTCGTGTCCTGCGCGCTGGACAACCGTCTCGGGGAGTGTCAGGCCGCGCGCGAGATGCTCGGCAAGGACCTCGTCGGTCCCATGGTGACCTGGAAGCTGACGGAGGCCCTCGACGTGGCCACCGGTGTGCCCGAACCGGCTCGCGTGGGGTTGTTGGACTTCTTGCGGAACGCGCCGCTGCCGACCGACCTCTCCCCGCCGGCCGATCCTCCCACCCCGGAGATCGACAAACCCGACCCGCCCACCCCGGACATCGACGAGCCCGATCCCCCTCCCCCGGGGCGCTCCCCGTGGAACGGCCCGGGCGGTCTGTAGGTCAGAACCGCCAGTTCCCGCCCTCGTCGTCCCGGTCGTCGTCCACCAGGTGGGCCAAGGCGGCGCGGGCGGCGATGAGGGCGGCGCGCGTGGCGTCCGGGTCGCCGCCGGCGGCGTGCGTGAAGGCGTTGCCCAGGTAGCCCTGGACCAGGGTGAGCGGGTCGGCCGGGGATCTGACGACCAGCCCGGCCTGCACCGGCGCCACCGCCTCGGCGAAGGCGGCCAGCATCGATTCGAGGACCGGCCCCGCTTCCGCGTCGCGCAGGACGCGCGGGGACAGGGCGGCGATGGCGGAGTCCACGGCGGACGCCAGCACCGCGACCGGGTCCGGCGCAGGCCCCCGGTCGTGGGCGGTGCTCGACCCGGCACGCGTCTGCTGCGGCACCGCGACGGGCAGCGGCTCGCTGTTCACGTGACGAGGGTAAGGCCGGGACACCGAACCGGTTGCCGTGCATCTGCACGTGCACCCGCACGGAGCAGCCGAAATATTCCATTCCAGGGCGTCTACCTGCGACGACGTGCCGTCCGGGTGTCCTGTCACGACTTCGGGGTCCGCTCCGGCACCGGGCGCGTCCCCCTGTCGGAGCGCCGGACGCGGTGGTCCAGAATCGTGCTCCCGCACCAACGGCGAACGGGGGATGCGATGTGGGATGCGACCGCACCGGGAGTGCTGCGCCTGCCGTCCGGGAAGCTCGTGCGCGGCCGCGGACTGCGCCGACCGCTGCCGGGCGGCCCGGAACCGCAGTTCGGCCTGTACCTGCTGGGGTCCGAGCCGCCGGAGACGACCTGGCGGCGCACGTGGGTGCGGTGGCCGGACTTCCGGCTTCCGTCCGACCCGGCCGCGCTCGCGACGGCGCTGCGTGACGTGCTGTCGAGGGCCGGGACCGAACGCGTCGAGGTCGCGTGCGGCGGGGGCATGGGCCGCACGGGCACCGCGCTGGCGTGCCTGGCGGTGCTCGACGGCGTGCCCGCCGCTGAGGCGGTCGCGTACGTGCGGACCCACTACGCGCGGCGCGCGGTGGAAACGCCCTGGCAGAAGCGGTTCGTCACGCGCTTCCGCTAGCGGTCCCGGACGGCGGCGGCCCAGTGCGGGGCACCCGCCTCGCGGGCCACCTCCTCGGCTCGGCGGTAGTGGGCGGCGGCCTGGTCCTGGTCGCCCAGCGCCCCGGCCAGGTCGCCGAGGTACCGGGCGACCGGTCCGAAGGTGAGCAGGCCGCTGCCCGCGCCCGCCAGTTCGTCCCGCGCCGGGAGCAGGGCGGCGTGCAGGCGGGTCATGGCCGGGTGGTCGTCGGCGGCGACGGCGGCTCGGGCGTGGAGGCAGAGCCTGGCTTCCAGCAGCAGGTCGTGCGGCGGGTCGGGGATGTCGGCCGCCGGTCGGGTCCACGGTTCGTACGGGCCCCAGTCGGCGTCCGGCTGCCGGATGTCCAGCGTCAGCAGGGCCAGCGGGAGCAGTCCCGCGGACAGGCCGGGCATGCCGGTGGACGGCAGGCGCGCGGCGGCGGCCCGGTAGGCGGCCGCGGCCTCGTCGTGGTGGCCGGTGATCGCCAGGCGCAGGGCGGCGTACCACTCGGTGAAGACGGCGACCAGCGGGAGGTCGTGGCGGGCGGCCAGGGCGTCGGCCGCGGCGGCGTGGTGGTCGGCGGTGGGCAGGTCGGCCCGTGCGGCGTGGGCCTGGAGCAGCACCAGGTGGGCCAGGACCTCGTGGGCGACCAGGTGGTGGCGGGCGGCCAGGGCTTCCAGTTCGGCGCCGATCCGGGCGCGTTCCGGCGCCAGGCCCGCGCGGTGGCACGTGTGGAGGAAGCGGCCGTTGAGGGCCGTGGCGAGGAGGAGCGGGTCGTCCAGGTCCCGGGCGATCCGCTCGGCTTCCCCGGCGGCGTCGGCCCCGCGGCGCGTGGTGTCGGCCCGGCTCTCCAGCGCGATGGTGGCGAGCAGGCGGGCGCGGTCGCCGTCGTGCCCGGCGGGGAGGGCGGCGAGGGTGCGCCCGGCTGCCGCGACGAGGCGGGCGGACAGGGCCTCGTCGTCGTTGGTGGTCCAGATCGCGGGCACGTCGGACGTCCCGATCACGGCGGCCGTGCGCACCGGGTCGCCCAGCGCCTCGGCCGCGGTGACGGCTTCGGCGCGGTACCGGCGGGCGGCCGGCAGGTCACCGGCGACGGAAAGCGTCCGGACCAGGCCCACGAGGGCGTCGAGGCGGTCCCTGCCGCCGGTGTGGTCGCCGTCCGTGTGGACGCCGTTCGCCAGGTCCAGGACCGCGCGCCACAGGCGGGCCGCCTCGTGCGGGGCGAAGCGGTGCTCGGCGCGTTCGGCGGCGGCGCGGACGTGACGGGCGGTGCGGTCCGGCGCGGCCCTGCCGCCCGCGCGCAGCAGGTGGTGCGCGATGGCCTCGACCTCGTCGGGCCGGATCGCTTCGAGGACGTCGGCGACGGCGAGGTGCAGCCGGGCGCAACGGGCGAGCGAGGTGTCCTCGTAGAGCACTTCCCGCACCAGCGCGTGCGCGAACCGCACGTGGTCGGCGTCCCGCTCCACCAGGAAGCCCGCGGCCAGCGCGGTCTCCACCGAGGTCAGCACGCCCTCCTCGTCGCCCGCGAGTCGCACCAGGACGTCCAGGTCGACGTCCTGGCCGAGGACCGCGGCCCGTCGCAGGTGGGTGCGGGCCGTTTCGGGGAGTGCCGCCAGGCGGTGCCGGATCACGTCGCGGACGCCGGTCGGCACGGCGTGCAGCACGGCGTCGCCCCCGGTCCGCCACAGCCGGGTCAGCTCGCGCACGAAGAACGGGTTGCCGCCGCTGCGCCGGTGGATCGCGCGGGCCTCGACGGGCGTCGGCTCCCGGTCGGCGGTGGCGCGCACCAGCTCCCGCACCTGCGGTCCGGTCAGCCCGCCCAGGTAGACGCGGACGGGTTCGGCGCGGGCGAGCCTGCCCAGCGCCTCGGTCAGCGCCGGTGAGAGGTCGGTGGAGCGGTAGGTGCCGACGACCAGCGCCTGCCCGGCGGCCGGGTCGGTGACCAGGGTGGTCAGCAGGGCCAGCGTCTCCTCGTCGGCCCAGTGCAGGTCGTCGAGCACCAGCAGCGCCGGCCCGAGCCCGGCGACGGCCGCGGCGGCGGCCCGGTGGCGTTCGAACCGCGACCCGGCGGGCACGTCGTCCGACCCGAGCGCTTCGCGCACCTGCGTCCACGGCCAGGCGGCGGGCGCGCCGGGCAGTTCCGGGCACGTGCCCCAGGCGACCCGCCGGCCGGAGGCCGCCAGGCGTTCCGCGAAGGCCCTGGCCAGCGCGGTCTTGCCCGCACCGGCCGCGCCGGAGAGCAGCGCCAGCCGCCGTCCCTCCCCCGCCGCGCGCTCCAGTTCGGCCAGCTCCTCCGCCCGGCCCACGAACGGCTGCCCGGAACCGGACCAGGTGCGGGAGCCGGCCGTCCGCGCACCACCGGTCGGCGACCCCGGCGGTGCGAGGTGCGGGGCCTGGGCGAGCACGTCCGCCTCCAGTCGGCGCAACGCCGGTCCCGGGTCCACCCCCAGCTCGGCCCGCAGCACCTCGCGCGCCGACCGCAGCTCGGCCAGCGCCTCGCCCTGCCGGCCCGCCCGGTAGAGCGCCAGGGCCAGCAGTCCGCGCCCGTCCTCGCGCAGCGGGTTCGCCGCGACGTGCGCCCGCAGGTCCGGCACCGACTCGGCCGCCGCCCCCAGGGCCAGGGCGGCCGACGCCCTCAGCTCCACCCCCGACAACCGCAGTTCGGCCAGCCGCTCCACCTCACCGCGCGCCCACGCCCGGTCGGCGAATTCCGCGTACGCCGGTCCCCGCCACAGCGCGAGCGCCTCGTCCAGCAGCGCCCGGGCCTCTCCCGGCTCGTCCTCCACCAGCCGCGCCGCCGACGTGACCACCGCCTCGAAGCGCCACGCGTCCACCGCCCGGACCTCGGCCCGCAACGCGTAACCGGGCGCGGCGGTGACGAGCAGGCGCGCGGGCGTCCGGGGCGGTCGATCCGGTTCCAGGGCTTTGCGCAGCGCGCCGACGAACGTCTGCACGGCGCCGACCGCACCGCCCGGTGCGTCGTCCTCCCACAGGTCGTCGACCAGCCGCGCGACCGGCACCACCCGTCCCCGCGCGACCAGCAGGCGCGCCAGCACGGCGCGGTGCCGCGGCCCCTTGAGGTCGACCGGCCCGCGCACGTCCTCGGCCACCACCGGCCCCAACACCCGGAACTCCACCATCGCGGGCACCAACCTACGTGGCCGTCCACCGGGCCGCCGGGCCGTGCTGATCCGACACTGACCGGGTGCTGATCGGCGGCCCGCAGGCTGGGTCCACGACCACGAAGGAGTCCCCATGCCCCCCATGACCACCGGGTTCACCGAGCAGCGCGTCACCGTCGCCGACGACGTGTCGCTGCACGTCGCCGTCGGCGGCTCGGGCAGTCCCGTCGTGCTGCTGCACGGCTTCCCGCAGACCCACCTGATGTGGCGGCACGTCGCCGCAGACCTGGCCGCCGACCACACCGTGATCGTTCCCGACCTGCGCGGTTACGGGGCGAGCGACAAGCCCGCCGACCCGGACGGCCACGCGTACTCGAAGCGCACGATGGGCCGGGACGTGGTGGCGCTGGCCCGTGCGCTCGGGCACGAGCGGTTCGCGCTGGCCGGGCACGACCGTGGCGCGCTGGTCGCGATCCGGACCGGCCTCGACCACCCGGAGGCGGTCACCCACCTGGCGTCGCTGGACGTGCTGCCGACGCTGGACACGTGGGACGTGATGCGCGGCACGAGCGCGGCGGTCGGCTTCCACCTCTACCTGATGGCGCAGCCGCCCGGCCTGCCGGAGGCGATGATCGCCGGCGCGGCGGACGAGTTCTTCGGCCACTTCCTCGACGTCTGGGCCACCGACCCGGACGCGATCCCGGCGGACGTGCGGGCCGAGTACCTGCGGGCCTCGCGCGAGGCGATCCCGTCGATCGTGGCGGACTACCGCGCGTCGGCGGGCGTCGACGTGGCGCACGACCGGGCGGACCTGGAGTCGGGCGCGGTGCTGCGGATGCCGGTGACCGTGCTCCAGCAGGACTGGGGCACGGCCCTCGGTTTCGACGCCGCCGCCCGGTGGCGGGCGTGGGCGCCGGACCTCGACCACCGGACCGTGACGTGCGGGCACTTCATGGCCGAGGAGGCCCCGGCGGACGTGGTGAAGGCGTTGCGGGACCTGCTGGCGAGGTAGCCCGGCGGCGGACCGGACCCCGCGCCCGTGGCTCCTGCCACCGCGCACCACGTCACGGGGGGTGGAGAGGTGACCGACGCCGGTCGGCACCGCCTCCGGCCCCCGTCACGACGTCGGCAGCGTCACGAACCCCTCGCGCACCAGCCAGTCGCGGGCGACGATCGCCGGGTCGCGGCCGTCGACGTCCACCTCGGCGTTGAGCGCGAGGACCGTCTCGTTGTCGAGCTTCCCGACGATCGGCGCCATCACCTCCGCGACCTGCGGGTGCGCCCGGTGGAACTCCTCGCGCAGCACGATCGCCGCGTTGTACTGGGGGAAGAACTTCTTGTCGTCCTCCAGGGCGACCAGGTTCAGCGCCACGATGCGGCCGTCGGTGGTGAACACCTCGCCGAAGTTGCACAGGCCGGTCGACGTGGCGGAGTAGATCGTGCCGGTGCCGAACGTCTTGACCTCCACCGCTCCCGGGTCGAAGCCGTAGGCCGCCGCCACGCCCGGGAACCCGTCGTTGCGGCTGACGAACTCCGTCTCCAGGCAGAACACGCCCTTGTCCGGTTCACGGGCGATCAGCGCGGCCATGTCGGAGGTGGTGCGCAGCCCGTGGGTGCGGGCGAACTCCTCGGTGACGGCGAACGCGTACGTGTTGTTGACCTCGGAGTACTCCAGCCAGCGCAGGCCGTTGCGCTCCAGGTCGGCGTCGCGCACCGCCTCGTACTGGCCCCGTTCGTCGGGGATCGGCTCGGTGTTGCCCAGGTAGCTGATCCACCCCGTCCCGGTGTAGTCCCACGACAGGTCGACGTCGCCGGTGATCAAGGCCTGGCGCGCGCTGTTGGAGCCCTGGATGTTGGTCATGTCCCGCACCTCGGCCCCGGCGGCGACCAGGGCCACCTCGGCGAGGTAGCCGAGGACCTGGTTCTCGGTGAAGTCCTTCGACCCCACCGCCACCTCCACCCCGGCCAGTTCCGGCACCGGCCGGATCGATCCGGGCGCCACCTCGAACGGCAGCGCGAACGACGACTCCAGGCCGCAGCCCGAGGCCAGCAGGGTCGTCGCGACGAGCGCGACCCCGGCGAACCGCGCCCTCATCGCAATCCCTTCGGTCCCAGGTAGGTCTCGGCGACCGCGCCGAGCCAGTCCACCAGCAGCGCGAGCCCGACGGCCAGCACCGCCCCGGTGACCAGCACGGTCACCCGCGAGAGCTTGTAACCGGTGTCGATCAGCAGGCCGAGGCCGCCGCCGTTGACGAACACCGCCAGCGTGGCGACGCCGACGGCGTGCACCAGCGCGGTGCGCAGGCCGGCCAGGATCAGCGGCACGGCCAGCGGCAGCTCGATCCGCCGCAGCACCGCGCCGGCGGACATGCCGATGCCGCGCCCCGCGTCCACCAGCGCCGGGTCCACGCCCTGGAGGCCGACCATCGTGTTCCGCAGCACGGGCAACAGCGTGTAGAAGGCGATCGGCAGCACCGCCGCCCACAACCCCTCCAGGCCCGAGACCAGGAAGAACAGCACGAGGATGCCGATGGCGGGTGACGCCTGGCCGATCGTGGCGACGCCCAGGAACACCGGCGCCGCGCGCCGCGCCCACCGCCGGGTCAGCACGACGCCCAGCGGCACGGCCACCACCAGCACCAGCGCGGTCACCACGACGCTGATCACCAGGTGGTCCCAGGTCGCGGACGCCAGCGTCGGCACGTTGATGCTCGCCTGCTCGATCGAGTCGAGGTCGCGGGTGAACGCCCAGGTCAGCACACCGCCGACGAGCGCGACGACGGCCAGCGGCTGGATCAGCAGGCGGAGCCGCTCGGCCCGCTGCCGCGAGGCGACCGCGGTCGTCACGTCTCCACCCCCACGCGGTCGGCCGCCTCGCCGTCGACGGCGTGCTCGTCGCGCAGCTTCTGCACGGTGCCGATCACGGCGTCCATCTCCACCAGCCCGACGTACTCGCCGCGCGCGCCCGTGACGACCGCCGCGCCGCCCTCGATCAGGATGGCCTCCAGCGCGTCCTGCAACGTCGACTGCAACGACACGGAGGCGCCCACCGGCTGCGGCTGCCCCGGGTTGCCCGCGTGCACCCAGCTCACCGGCCGGTTGCGGCCGTCCAGCAGCAGCGCGTACCGGTTCGGCGACCCGGCCAGCCTGCGGCCCACCTCGGCCGGCTCGTCGTGCACCGACGCCGTCACCGCCTGGCTCAGCTCCAGCTCGCGGACCCGCCGCAGCCGCAACTGCTTGAGCGACGCGCCCGCGCCGACGAACCCGGCGACCGTGTCGTCGGCCGGGTTCGCCAGGATCGCCTCCGGCGTGTCGTACTGGAGCACCGTCGAGCGCGGCCCGAGCACCGCGATCCGGTCGCCGAGCTTCACCGCCTCGTCGAAGTCGTGCGTGACGAAGACGATCGTCTTGCGCAGCTCGGCCTGGAGCCGCATCAGCTCGTCCTGGAGGTTGCCCCGGGTGATCGGGTCCACGGCGCCGAACGGCTCGTCCATCAGCAGCACGGGCGGGTCGGCGGCCAGCGCGCGGGCCACCCCGACGCGCTGCTGCTGACCGCCCGAGAGCTGACGCGGGTAGCGGTCGCGGTAGTCGGCCGGGTCGAGCCCGACCAGGTCGAGCATCTCGTCCACCCGCTCCGACACCCTCGACCGGCTCCAGCCCAGCAGGCCCGGCACCGTGCCGACGTTCTGGCCGACGGTCAGGTGCGGGAACAGCCCGGCCTGCTGGATGGCGTACCCGATGCCGCGGCGCAGCTCGTCCGGGTCCAGCGACAGCGTGTCCCGACCGTCGATGGTGATCCGGCCGGACGTCGGCTCGATCAACCGGTTGATCATGCGCATGGTGGTGGTCTTGCCGCACCCGGACGGCCCGACGAACACCACGGTCTCGCCCGCCGGGACGGTCAGGCTGAACGACTCCACCGCGGGCGCCTTCACATCGGGGTAGCGCTTCGTCACGTCGACGAGCTCGATCTCACTGGCCACGAATCCCCCTGGAGACGGTGTAACGGCCGATCAGCGCGAAGATCCCGTCCAGGACCAGCGCCAGGACGACGATCCCGAGGGTCCCGGCGATCGCCTGGTTGGTCGCGTTCGCGCTGCCCGCCCTGGTCAGGCCGGCGAAGATCTCCACGCCCAGACCCGGCCCGCGGGCGTAGGCGGCGATGGCGGCGATGCCCATCAGCATCTGCGTGGCGACCCGCGTCCCGGTGAGGATCGCGGGCCACGCCAGCCGCAGCTCGACCCTGGTCAGCACGCCGAACCGGCTCATCCCGATGCCCCGCGCCGCGTCGCGCACCGCGTGGTCCACGCCTCCCAGGCCGACGATGGTGTTCCGCACCACGGGCAGCAGCCCGTACAGCACGAGCGCCACCACGGTCGGCTTCACGCCGAGGCCCAGCACCGGGATCAGCAGGCCCAGCAGGGCGAACGACGGGATGGTGAGGATCGCGCTGGTGAGCGCCGTCGCGGCGGCCGAGCCGAGCGGGCTGCGGTACACCGCCACCCCGATCGCCACGCCTATCAGCGCGGCCAGCAGGGCGCACTGCACCACCGCGCTGACGTGCAGCAGAGCTTCGACCAGCAACCGGTTCCACCGGTCGACCAGGAACTCCCAGAAGTTCACGACCCCGCCTCCGGTCCACCCGGGACGGTCGTCGACGTGCGTGTCCGTGAAATCGGTTACCCCTTTGCTCGGCAATCCCCCGACTCCGAGAGCACGGTGTCCCAACAGGACACCCATCCTGCCGCACCGCGAGGTGACTCAACCTGACGATAGCCTGACGATCACCGGTGTGCCGGTCACCCGCCGGACCCGGGTCTCCCCGGCCCGGGCACGATCAGGCCGGTCTCGTAGGCGACCACGACGGCCTGCGCGCGGCTGGACAGGGCCAGCTTGCCCATCATCCGCTTGACGTGCGTCTTCACCGTGGCCTCGCTGAGCACGAGGCGCTGCGCGATCTGGGCGTTGGTCAGGCCGTTGCCGACCAGGCGCAGCACCTCGGTCTCCCGCGCGGTGAGCCGGGCGAGCTGCGGCGCGCCGACGGACGTGGCCCGGTGGTGCTGGGCGTAGGTCTCGATGAGGCGGTGCGTGATGTGCGGCGCGATGAGGATGTCCCCCGCCGCGACGGTGCGGACCGCCGAGATGATCCGCTCGGGCGGGGTGTCCTTGACCAGGAAGCCCGCCGCGCCCTCGCCGAGCGCGGTGTAGACGTACTCGGGCAGGTCGAACGTGGTCAGCACCACCACGCGCGGCGGGTCCTCCCCCGCGTCGGCCAGGATGCGGCGGGTGGCGGCGATGCCGTCCAGCACCGGCATCCGGATGTCCATCAGCACCACGTCCGGGGAGGTGGCCGCGGTCAGCGCCACGGCCTGCGCGCCGTCGGCGGCCTCGCCCACGACCTCGAACCCGGGCGCGGCGGTGAACAGCGCGACCAGGCCGGCCCTGATCAGCGCCTGGTCGTCGGCGACGAGCACGCGGACGGTCACCGGTCACCTCCCGGGCGGAACTCCTCCGGCTGGGCTTGCTCCGGCTGGGCTTGCTCCGGCCGGGCGTCCTCCAGCTGCGAATCCTCCGACTGCGAGTCCTCCAGGGGGAGCCGCAGCACGACGCCGAACCCGCCCCCGGCGCGCGGTCCGGCGGTGAGCACCCCACCGTACAGCTCGGCGCGCTCGCGCATGCCCCGAATGCCGTGCGAGGTCACCGGCACCCGGTGCGGCGCGGCGGTCGCGCCGTCGTCCGTCACCTTCAGCGTCAGGGTCTGCTGCCCGTAGTCCAGCTCGACCAGGGCGCGGGCCGCGGCGGCGTGCTTGAGCACGTTCGTCAGCGACTCCTGGGCCACCCGGTACGCGCACAGGTCCGGTCCCGGTGGCAGCGGGCGCGTGTCGCCGGTGACCCGCACCTCGACGGTCAGTCCGGCGTCGCGGGCCCGGTCGACCAGTTCGTCCAGGTCGGACAGACCCGGTTGGGGTCGGTAGTCCCCGTCCTGGTCGACCCGCAGCACGTCGAGCAGCCGGCGCATCTCGGTGAGCGCCTCGCGGCTCGTCCGGCCGACCGTGTCGATGGCCTTGCGCGCGGTCGCCAGGTCGGTGTCCAGCACGTAGGAGGCCAGACCGGCCTGGAGCGAGATCACCGACATGTGGTGGGCGACCACGTCGTGCAGCTCGCGCGCGATCCGCACCCGTTCCTCGGCCACCGCCCGCGCCGCCGACTCGGCCGCCCGCTCGGCCCGCTCGGCCCACCGGCGCGTGCCCTCGCCCAGCACCCACACGCCGAGCACCACCATCACCGTCTGCGCCGCCTCCGACCAGGCGATGTCGTCGATGCCCAGCACCGCCGCCACGACGATGCACAGCGTCGCCGCGACCACCGCCGCCGTCACCACCCTGGACCGCAGCGTGGCCACCGTGAACACGCCCACCAGCAGTCCGATGCCCGAGTTGGGGATCAGGTCGCTGCCGAGCCGGTTGAAGGCGGCGAACGCGGCGAGCATCACCACCACCGTCGCCACGGGCGCGCGCTGGCGCAGCGCGATCGGCGCCGCCGTGAGGGCCGCCAGCACGTACTCCCAGAACTGCGCCTGCCCGTCCGCCCGGCTGACCACCGTGTCGAGGGTGAGCCAGGTCAGCACCAGGGCCAGCAGGACGTCGAGCCGGATCGGGGTCAGCGAGAACCGCACGACGTCAACCTAGGCCGGCGCGACGACCGGCGTCGCCCACCCGCGGGGGGACGTCGCGCTACCCCCGTGGGGGTAGGCGTCCCGTTTCCTCCACTGCGGACGAACCGGGCAGGCCGAGTGCGGTGCGCACGTCGACGGCGAGGTGGGACGGGTTCGACGGCGCGTTCGCGGTGCCGCCCGAGGTCGTGGCGCCGCCCGGCTGACCCCTGTCGCGGGGAGTCAGACCCCGAGCCGGGCGAGGCCGGCCTCCCACCGCCGCCGCCGCTCCTCGTCGGTCTGCTCCCACCACGGCGTGCCCCGCTCGCCCAGCGCCACCTTGGCCTCCTGGACGCGGTCGCGGGCACGCCGTTCGGCGTCCGGGTCACCGGCGCGCAGGGCGCGGCCGACGTCGCGGCGGGCGGCCATCAGGGCGCCGCGCAGCCTGGTCGACACGTCCTCGGGCAGGTCCGGGTCGCTCGCCCGCCAGCGCCTGCCGTCGATGACGACGTACCGGCCGTCAGGCGTGCGGGGCGGGGGTTCGTCGCGCGGCACGCGGCCACCGTCGCACGAGGGCGGGCGGCGCGCGACCCGGCGCGCGGCGTGGGCGGCACCCGCCCCCGTTCACGTCGGCGACCGCGTGGTGCGGCGCTCACGCCCGGAAGGTCCTCGCGCCCTCGGGGGCGACCGCGTCACCGCGGGGCGTCACGTCGTCGAGGAAGCCCCCGGACTGGTGGTGCCACAGCCTCGCGTACGCCCCGTCCGCGTCGAGCAGCTCGGCGTGCGTGCCCTGCTCGGCGATGCGGCCCCGGTCGAGGACGACCAGCCGGTCCATCCGCACCACGGTGCTCAGCCGGTGTGCGGCGACGAGCGCGGTCCGCCCCTCCATCAGCCGCCACAACGCCTCCTGGACCAGCACCTCGCTCTCCGAGTCCAGTGCGCTCGTCGCCTCGTCGAGCAGCAGGATCGGCGCGTCGCGCAGGATCGCGCGGGCCAGCGCGACCCGTTGCCGCTGCCCGCCGGACAGCTTGACGCCGCGTTCGCCGACCATCGTGTCGAACCCGAGCGGCAGCGCGTCGGCGAACTCCGTCACGTGGGCGGCCTCGGCGGCGCGGCGGATCTCGGCCTCGGTCGCGCCCGGCCGGGCGAAGGCGATGTTCTCGCGCAGCGTCCGGTGGAACATGGCGGGGTCCTGCGGCACGTACGCGATCAGGCTCCGCAGGTCGGCTTGGCGCAGCCGCGCGATGTCCTGACCGCCGACGAGGATGCGCCCGGAGTCGAGGTCCATCAACCGCAGCAGCAGCCGCCCCAACGTCGTCTTGCCGCCGCCGGAGCGCCCCACCAACCCGATCCGCGTCCCCGCCGGGACGTCCAGGTCCAGCCCGGTGAACAGCGGCCGGCCCCCTTCGTGCGCGAACACCACGTGCTCGAACCGGACACCGGAGTCCTTGACGCGCAACGGTTCCGGGTGCTCCGGGTCCAGCACGGTGGGCGGGTCGAGCAGCAGTTCGGTGAACTGGGCGGCCTCGGTCAGGGCGCTCTCGAAGCGCCGGTAGATCTGGTTGAACTCGAACATGATCCGCGTGGCGTTGGTGTAGTAGGCGAACGTCACCACGATCGCCTCCACGCCGAGCCCGCCGCTGACGCCCACCGCGACGGCGAGTCCCAGCGCGTTGGTGAGCACGGACAGCGGCGCGACGACGGTGTCGATGCGCAGGTTGCCGTAGTCCCACGACCGCAGCGCCAGCACCCGGTGCCCGGCGGCGCGGTCGCGGTGCTCGACGCCCTCGCGCCGCTCGGCGGCGAACGCCCGCACCGTCTCCATGTTCACGAGCGTGTCGGCGACGCGGCCGGACACCAGGGCGAACGACGCCTCGCGCTCCGCGACCAGCCGCTGCCGGCGGCGGATGAGCGGCGTGATCACGAACCCGGTGACGAGGATCAGGCCGAGCAGCACCGCGACCAGCAGCGGGTCGTAGGACCACAGCACCACGCACGCGAAGGTCAGCGGCACCAGGTTGGCGACGACCTTGAACGCCACCGTGTCCACGAACTCCTCGAAGCGGGACGCGAAGCCGAGCACCCTCTTGGTGAGCGACCCGGCGAAGTTGTCGTGGAAGAACGCCGCGTCCTTGGCGAGCAGGGCGTCCATCGCGTACACGGACAGGTTCTCGATGCCGCGGGCGTCCGTGCGGTTGAGGCAGTGGACGCCGACGCGCCACAGCAGTTCGGCGAACAGCATGAGGCCGGCGAACGCGAACACGTACGGCAGCACGGTGGCGAGGCCGCTGCCGCCCCCCTCCGCGAGGTGGCCCGCGAGGGCGCCGACCGTGAGCGGCGCGAGGTAGAGCAGGCAGGTGTTGCCCAGCGCGGGCAGCACGAGCGCGAGTGCGCCGGTGAGGCGGTGCCTGCGCAGTTCCCGGCCGTAGAGGCGCAGGACGAGCAGGACCGCCCTCCTGCGGTTGTCGTCGACGGGTTTTCCGGTGGGCTTCTCTCCAGAACCCGGTAAGACCATCCGACTCCTTCCGGGTCACCTCGGCCCTCCCATGCTGCCGCAGTCGACCGGAGCGCGGCGATCGAATATCGCCCGCTCGGCGGCCCCGCCGTGGTAGTCCTTCGACGTGCTCCGAACTTCGCGCCTGGTCACGGCACTGGCCGTCGCGATCGCCTACGTCGCCGCGCACCTGCTGACCACCGCGGGCCTCGACCTGCGGGACCGGGAGCGCTTCGCCGACGCGCCGGCCCGTGCCGCGGTGTTCGCCGACGCGGTGCGCGGTTGCGCCGCGGGCGTGCCCGGGTCGTGCGACGGGGTCCGGGCGGGCGACGCGTGGTTCCGGGACAACGCCCCGCCGTTCGGCAGCCGCACGCTGGTCTCCCTGGCCGCGGACGGCGCCGGGGACGGCCGCGACACCGCCGTGCTGTACCTGGACGACCTGGCCGAGGAGGTGGCGGCCGACCGGGTGGCGCTGGACGCGGCCCTGGACGGGTCGGCCGACCGGGCGCTGTGGTGGACGGGGATCGCGGCGCTGCTCGCCGGTGCGGCGCTGTGGCTGCGGCGCCGGCGTCGGGAGGCCGCCGCCGACGTGGTGGAGCTGGTGAGCCGCTACGTCCCGCACCGCCCCCGGTGGCGGCGACCGGTGTTCCTGGCGCTGACCGGCGTCGGGTACGTGCTGCTGGTCGGCGGTTTCCTCGGTGGCACGCTGTCGCTGCGCGTCGAGGGGCTGCCGTGGGGTGCCCGGTCGTGGGTGCTGGTCGGGGCCGTGGTGGCGGTCGCCCTGGCTTCACCGGTGCTGCGCCACTCGCGCCGGCGCTCGGCGCGCGACGCGGTGCGGGCGCTGGAGGCCGACGGCCGACGGCCCGTGCTGTACCTGCGCGCCTTCGTCGACGACCACACCTCGGCCGCCGTGGACAACGTGACCGTGGGGCTGAGCGGCTTCCTCCTCCCGGTCCACTCGCGCGAGGAGCAGCTGGCCTCGGTGCTGCGGGCGTTCGGACCGGTGATCGCGGTCGGCAGGCCGGGGGAACCGCTGCCGCACCTGGGCGCGGCCCGCTTCTACCTGCCGCCCGACGACTGGCGGCCGGGGGTGCTCCGGCTGATGGAGCTGAGCCGGTTGGTCGTGCTGCGGCTCGGCCCCGGCGAGGGCCTGTGGTGGGAGTTGGAGCGGGCGCGCGCCACCCAGCCGCCGGACAAGCTCGTGCTGCTCGTCCCCGGCGACCGCGACGACCTGCACCGCCGGCTCGACGGGCACCTGCCGACCCCGGCCCGGCTCGACCTGCTCGTGCCGTCCTCCGCCGACCGCTGGACCGCCGCCGTGGTCGCGTTCGACGCCGACTGGGCGCCGCACGTGTCGCCCGTCGTGCCCGCCGGGTCACCGCCGGGATCGCCCGCGCACCACGTGGCCCGTGCCCTGCGGGCGGCGCTGGAGTCGGTCGGGGTGCGCCGGCGCGGTCTGGTGACCCGCGTCAACACCGGGATGCTCGTGGCGTTCGGCAAGGTCCTGCTGCTCCTCCCGGTGGCCGTGCTGGTGCTGCGCCTGATCGAGCTGGCCGATCCGCGGTGACAGCCCTCCGGGTGGGTGGGTCACCCCGGGGCGTCGTCGGGCGGCGCCACCCGCACCCAGCCCTTCGCCGCGGCCCGCACCCCCGCCTGGAAGCGGGTCTGCGCGCCCAGTGCGCGCATCAGGTCGTGCAGGCGGCGCTGGAACGTGCGGTAGCTCAACCCCAGCTGCTTGGCGATGCCGCGGTCCGGCATGCCGGTGGCGAGCAGCGCGAGCAGCCGGGCGTCCTGCGCGGACAGCGACCCGTGGTCGTGCGCGGAGAGCGGCAGCGCCTGCGACCACAGGCCCTCGAACAGCGCGCCCAGCGCGTCGAGCAGCGCGCAGGGGCGCACGACGAGCGCGGTGACCGGCTCGGGCGCCGTCGAATCCAGTGGGACGAGGCCGAGGTGGCGGTCGACCAGGATCATCTTCAGCGGCGCGTCGGGCACGACCCGCGCCTCCTCGCCCGGCGGCAGGACCGGTCCCGGCACGCCGTCCGGCGCGTACCGCTCCAGGCACGCGCGGTCGTAGACGCCGCGGAAGCGCACGCCGCGGTCCAGCAGCTCCCGTGACGCGGTCCGCGGCACGCCGGGCGGCCGGTCGTGGGGCGGTTTGTCGACGAACCGCACCTCGTGGCGCGCCGAGCGCACCAACCGGCTCGCGCGACGGGCGATCGCGTCCGCGCCGCGCACCACCTCCAGCAGCCGATCCGGGTCCGCGCCGCCCACCGCGCGCCGGTGGCGCTCCCGCAACTCGGCGCGCAGCAGGCGCACCTCCTCCAGCTCGCGCTGCTTGCGCACGAGCAGGCCGCCGAACGCGACCTCGGGCGCGACCGCGCCGAACCGCACCGGCCGGCCCTCGACGCGGGTGGCCAGCTCCAGGTCGACGAGTTTGCGCAGCACCGGGCCGAGCCGCCGCGCGCCGACGCCGAGCCGGTGGCCGAGTTCGGCCGCCGTGCCGGAGCCGTCCAGCAGGGCCCGGTAGACGTCGAGGTCGTCGGGGCTGAGGTCGGTGCGCGCGGGGCGCGTGCGCCCGGCCGGTCCGGTGTCGTGCGGAACCACGGTCGTCCCCCTGTCCTGCGAGTGGTCTGTCGTCCGGCGCGGGCGCCCGCGGCCCGCGCCTCACGCCCTGAGCACGGCCCAGATCAGCGTGCCGTCGGTCCACGTCGTGGACCAGCCGCAGCGCTCCGTCCGGTCCGGCGCGGCGGCGACGGCGCGGCGCAGGTCCCACGAGTCGCACCGCACCGGCACGTCGTCGCCCACCGCGATCACGAAGAGGTCCCGCCACCACTCGAAGGCGATGGTGGGCCGCCGGGGCAGGCCGCGGTCCACCAGGTCGACCAGCCCGGCCGCGACCCCGGCCGCGGGTTCGCCGATCCGCTCCAGGCTCCACACCCGGCACGCCTCCTCGGCGGCGAGCCGGGCGAACACCGGGGCGCCCGCGCGGGGCAGCGGCACCCGCACCACCCAGCGCCGCGGCGGCGGCCCGACGGACGCCACCGCTTCCTCCACCGTGTCGAAGCACGGCAGGTCCCACACCGCGCCCGGCTCCGCGCCGGTCAGCAGGATCGGCACCCCCGGCCACGACGCGACCTGGTCGCGCACCACCCGGAACACGCTGGACGCGAGCGGCGGCGCGACGCGCAGTCCGGTCAGGTCCGCCACGATCGCCGCGGGCTCGGCGAGCGCGGTCATCAGCAGCACGTCGCGCAGCGACGCGTAGTTCCCCGGCACCAGCAACCCCGACAGGTGCAGGATCGACACGCTCTCCTGCCCGAACACCCGCACGTGCAGCAGGTCTTCGTCCACGTCGCACCCTCCAACCGGTCGACCACGCCCCCGGCGGTCGCCCCCCTCGGTGACGGCGGTGGGGACCCGGCCGGGTGAGGAACCGCGGATCACCCGCTCGGCGGGCGGCCGTTCGAGCGGCGCCGGCGGTCGGTGTCCCGCCCGGCGGCCGGGACGGGACTCCCACCGGGGGTCGGGGCCCCGGTGGGCCGACGCGCCGCCGCGCACGGCCGGCGAGGTGGGCCGTTGCGGCACAGCGGTTCCGGGCGCCGCGCGGTGGTCGGAGCGGGACCTCCGCGGCAGTCACGACCACACCGTCCCCTCCAGCCGCACGCCACCGCACGGCGCATTGTGCGCACCGGTCCCCGGAGGCAGGCAAGGGGCCGCTTTCCACCGTGGCGGGGTGGCGGGGTGGCGCGAGGGGAACCGGGTCAGCCCGGGCCGCGCTCGGACTGGGCGTCCGCTTCCGGGGCGAACAGCAGCCGCCAGGCGGCGACGTCCTCCGCGACGTCGCCGAGCCGGCGGTCGGTGCTGTAGGCGTGGGCCCGCAGGCGCAGCAGCCCGGTGGCCGGGTCGCAGCCCAACTGCACGGCCACCGCGTCGGCCGCCTGGCGCACCGTCACCCACCGGGCCAGCACCGGGTCCGCGCCGGGCGCGCGGGGAGCGCCGTGCAGCATCAGCGCCAGCGCGGCGTCGGCCAGCAGCAGCCCGTCCACGATCCGGTCGGCGCCCAGGTCGACCGGGGCGCGGTGGTGCACCTCCAGGCAGCCGACCACGACCGCGCCCATCACGACCGGGAACGCGGAGACCGCGCGCACACCGCCGACGAGCGCCTGCGGCGCGAACGCCGGCCAGCGCACGAAGCGCTCCACCGCGTCCACGTCGTGGACGAGCACCGGGTACTCCTCGGCGATCGCGTCGAGCGCGGGTCCCTCGCCGACCGTGATCTCCGCCTCGGCGAGCCGCGCCGCGCCGTCGCCCACCGTCGCGACCGGCTCGGCCGTCACCGGGTCGACCGCCTCGTACAGCACGACGCCGTCGGCGGCCAGCACGTCGCGCGCCACCTCGCAGGCGTGCCGCACGCCGGCGTCCGCCCCCTCCACCTCCGCCCTGCGGAGGATCCCGTCCCACAGCAGCAACCGTCTCGCGTCATCCGACCGGCTTCCCATGACACCCACGATGGTGCCCGGCCACGACGTCCGCCCGACGAGCGGCGATGTTTCCCCGCGGCCCGGTATAGCCGCGCCGCGGTACCGGTACCGCGGCCCCCGCGGGCGGACCGTAGGGTGGCGGGGTGGGACTGTTCAGCGTGCCCGGGGCACGGGAGGAACTGGCCCGGCTGCGGCCGGTGCTCGACGAGATCGTCGCCGTCCGGGCGGACGCCGCGGAACTGGCCGCCGCGGTGCACTCGGGCGACCGCACCTCGCTCGGCGGGCTGCCGGAGCTGAAGGCGGCCCAGGCGCGGCTCGACGAGCTGATGACGGTGGTGCAGCGGACCGGCGCCGAGCTGAAGGGCTTCGCGCCGCTGCTGGTCGACTTCCCCGCCGACCTCGACGGCGTGCCGGTGCTGCTGTGCTGGCTGGAGGGCGACGAGGGCGTGGACTGGTACCACCGGGCCGACCTCGGTTTCGCCGGGCGGCGACGCCTGCCGTGACCCCGCGCCCCGCGCCCGCGCGGTCGTGCTGCGGGGCGGCCGGAACCACGTAGGCTCGCAGCCGTGAGCGAGCAGAACGAACACCCCGAGCACAGCCAGGGCGGGACGTACTCGGTCAAGGGCAAGGAGTTCACCCGGGACACCCGGTACATCACGACCCGGATCACCGCGGACGGGCGCGACGGGTTCGCCGTCGAACCGGGCCGCTACCGGCTGGTCGCCGCGCGGGCCTGCCCGTGGGCGAACCGGGCGATCATCGTGCGCAGGCTGCTCGGCCTGGAGGACGCGCTCTCGCTCGGCCTGCCCGGCCCGACCCACGACGCCCGCTCGTGGACGTTCGACCTCGACCCCGGCGGCCGGGACCCGGTGCTCGGCATCGAACGCCTCCAGGAGGCGTACTTCGCGCGAGACCCCGAGTACCCGCGCGGCATCACGGTGCCCGCCCTCGTGGACACCACGACCGGCGCGGTGGTCACCAACGACTTCGCGCAGATCACCCTGGACCTGTCCACCGAGTGGCGCGAGCACCACCGGGAGGGCGCGCCCGACCTGCTGCCCGCCGAGCACCGCGAGGAGTTGGACGCGGTGGTGCGGCGGGTGTTCACCGAGGTGAACAACGGCGTCTACCGGTGTGGTTTCGCGGGCGGCCAGGAGGCCTACGACGACGCGTACGACCGGTTGTGGACGGCGTTGGACTGGCTGGAGGAGCGGCTGGCCGACCGGCGCTACCTGGTCGGCGACACCATCACCGAGGCCGACGTGCGGCTGTTCACCACGCTCGTCCGCTTCGACCCGGTCTACCACGGGCACTTCAAGTGCAACCGGAACAAGCTCGCCGAGATGCCCAACCTGTGGGGCTACGCGCGCGACCTGTTCCAGACGCCGGGCTTCGGCGACACGGTCGACTTCGACCAGATCAAGAAGCACTACTACGTGGTGCACGAGGACATCAACCCGTCGGGGATCGTGCCGAAGGGGCCGGACCTCTCGGACTGGGTCACGCCGCACGGCCGCGAGGCGCTGGGCGGCAGGCCGTTCGGCGACGGCACCCCGCCGGGCCCGGTGCGCGAGGGTGAGCGCGTCGACCCCGACCACACGCCGCTGCGCGCCTGAGAGCGGTCACCCGGCGGTGGCGGCGAGGGTGCGCAGGGCCTCGTAGGAGCGCTGCACGAACGTGCCGCGCACGGTCGCGCCCGCGTTGGTCAGGGTGGCCAGCGCGGTGCGCCGCTGCGGGCTGAACCCGGCGAACGCGGTGAACCCGCGCGTGGCCCCCGAGTGGAACACCAGGTCGTGGCCCGGTCGGCGGCGCAGGTTCCACACGAGGCACAGGTGGTCGGTCCCGGACAGGGCGACGCGGGGCGTGGCGACGTCGACCGCCGCGGCGGTGCGTCGGTCGAGCAGCGCGGTCAGGTAGGCGAGCAGGTCCCGCGCCGACGAGCGCAGCGCGCCCGCGGCGGTCATGCCGGGCATCTCCCACGGCGGGCGCGGGCGGCCCCGCAGGTGGCCCGTCGCCTGCGGGGCGGTGGCGAGGCCGGTGTCGCGCAGGTCGAGCGGGCGGCACACGCGCTCGGCGAGCAGGTCCTCGTACGGGCGGCCCGCGGCGGCGGCCAGGGCCAGGCCCAGCACGGCGCCGCCGAAGTTGGAGTAGCGCACGCGGTGGTCGCGCCGGACGCGGGTGCGCCGCAGCGCCGCCGCCATCTCCTCCGGGCCGAAGTCGCGGTACGGGTTGGTGCGCCACGCGGGCACGGCGGCGCGCAGCAGCCCCGGCGGCAGCCTCGGCAGTCCCGAGGTGTGCGTGGCCAGCCCTTCCAGGGTCACGCCCTCCCCCAGTGCCGTCGCCAGGTAGCGGTCCACCGGGTCGTCGTGCCGCACCTCGCCGCGGGCCACCGCGTCGGCCAGCAGCAGCGCGGTGAACGTCTTGGTGAGCGACCCGACCTCGAAGCGGGTGCCCTCCGTGGCCGGTTCGCCCGGTGCCGCGTCGCCCGCGACCAGCAGCACCTCGTGGTCGCCCTGCCGGGCGGCGACGGCCACCGCCGAGGTCGCCGGGTCGAGCAGCGGGGTCAGCACGTCGACCCCGACCGTCGTCACGGGGCCCCGCCGAGCAGGCGCGACAGGGCGACGGTGCCGGCCACGACGGCGACCACGGCGGTGTGCTGGTGGTTGAGGAAGCGCAGGCGCGCGTCCCCCACCACCGGTTCGCCGTCGCGGGGCATCAGGCCGTCCTCGTGCTGGGCGGCGGCGAACGGCTCCCACTCGGCGGCCACCACGCGCGGCTCGGGCAGGGACGCGCTCACGATGAGCAGTTCGCCGACCAGGTCCCACTGCCGGGCCTCGGTCCACACGTCGATCCACACCGGCAGCCACTCGGCGAGGTAGCGGGCCACGTCGGGCGGCAGGCCGTCCGGGCGGCCGCCCCAGTCGGTGACGTGGAAGGCGGTGTGGGTGGCCTGGTAGGCGGTGTACCAGTCGATCGCCCAGGGCGGGGGCGTGCGGCCGAGCCAGGTGGCGCGGGTGAGGGCGGCCCAGTCGTCGTCCCGGGGTATGCCGACGACGCGGTGGGCGTTGGCCACGGCGAGCCGCCGGTTGGGCAGGACCTCGGTCATCGAGTCGGCCGCCGAGGTGTGCGCGAGCACCGCGTCCAGCCCGGCGTGCCGGTGGCCGGCGCGGGCGAACGGCGCGTAGATCTCCAGCGGGTCGGTGAGCAGCGCGTGCCGGAGCTGGCGCTCGTAGAGCAGGTCCCCGTGGCGCATCTGCTCCCAGGCGAAGTCGAGCACCTCCCGGGCGTGCCGCAGCTGCGTGCTGCCGGCGACGCCCTCGCGCAGCACGAGCGAGGTCGCCAGGGCCACCTCGCACAGGGGTTTGTAGACGCCATCGGGGTCGTTGAGGTCGGCGGTGGCGCTGTCGGTGAAAGCGCCGAACCCGCGGTTCTCGTGCAGCCAGGCCAGCGCCCGGGCCGCGACGTCGTGGACCAGCGCGGTCGTCGTCAACGGCCCACCGCCCCGAGGACGCGTCCGGCGACGGTCAGGTCGAGCAGCAGCCGGGCGTCGGCGCCCGCGTGCAGCCCCAGGTGCTCCAGCAGCAGCGGGGCGTCGAGCGGGACCCGGTCCGCGAGCAGCGCCACCCAGCGGGCCAGCCTGGCCGCCGTGGTGTGGTCCCGGCGCAGGAGGGCGCGGGTGGCGCCCCTGGCCAGGGCGAGCGGCTCGGCGGCCACCGCGTCGTGCACCGGTCCGCCCAGACCCGGCAGGGCCAGTGACGACAGCTGGGCGACGGCCACCGACCAGCGCGGCCAGTCCCCCGGATCGCCGAGCACGGCGGCGGCGTCGCCGGGCGGCCTGCCCAGGCGCGTCGCGGCCAGCCGGGTGGTCGCCCAGTCCCGCCACGCCTCGGCGGTGCCGGGCGGCGCGGACCGGGCGGAGGTGAGCCGGGCCAGCAGTTCGACCGTGCCCCAGTCCCGCCACGCCAGCACGCGCTGCTGGTGCGTCACCGGTTGGTGGACGGCGGGGAACGCCTCGAAGGCGTCGGCGACGGCGCCGGCGTCCCGGACGTCCAGGGGTCGCCCCGACAGCAGGTGCGGGGCGAAGACGTCGGCTCCCACGAGGCGCACGGCCCCCAGGCCGGCCACGACGTCGGAGCACGTGTCGAGGAAGTCGGCGACACCTGTCGGACCGACTTCCCCGAACGCGCCGACGACGTGGCCGGCCAGCGCGGCGGCCGTGTCCACGCAGGACGCACGGCCCACCCGACCTTCAGCGGTCACTACTTCCCCGGTTCCTTCGGCACGCTGGGGGAGGCGACCAGCAGCAGCCCGAGCAACAGGGCTCCCGCCGCCGACGGCACGGGCAGCGGCGGATCGGTCACCGCGGTCTCCGGCTCGGCCACCGCCGACATCAACTCGGCCACGTCCTCCGGTGTCGCGACCGGACGGACCAATGATCGAACAGCCATCGCGTACCTCCTCGTTCAGCGTCGTTCCGGTTGGAGCTCTTGCCCTTCGAGTGCAACACGCGGAGGTTCACCCCATCGGTTGGAACCGTCCATCGGCGACGAATGCACCCGTCCAGGTGACAGGTGTCCACGGCGGAAACACGAACCCCTCTCGTAGCGGGGCGCTCGCGGCGGACGATCCCCACTGCGGGAGGAGATCCCCACTACGCCCGAGGAGTGCGCATGCCCCGCTCAACCAGGCTGCTCGCGGCGGTCGCCGCCGCGACGCTGGCCCTGTCCGGCACGGCGGTCGCGCAGGTCGCCGATCCCGCCGTCGTGTTCTTCAGCCCCAGCACGCAGGTCGGGCTGGAGGTCGGCGTGCCCGTCCTCGTCACCGGCGCCACGGTCACCCCGGACACCGCCTCGGTCGCGGCCACCGAGCTGACGTTCGACGGCGGCGCCACCTGGGTCCGGGCGACACCGGTGCGGGTGCTCGCGGCCTCCGCGTCGACTGGACCTACCTGTGGACGCCGGACGCCGTCGCCGACGCGGTGGTCGCCGGGCGCGCGGTCACCGCGGCGGGCCCCGGCGCGGCGGGCGAGGCGCTGGTCCTGCACGTCGGCGGCGAGACCGTGCCGCAGCCGGTGGACTGCGCCGTGCGCTGCGAGATGTACACGCCGTACGCGGCGGAGGTCCAGGACCACGACACCCTGCCGGTCGAGGTGGGGATCAGGGTCCGGGTCGACCGGCCCGGCCTGGTCCTGGGCGCCTCGCTGGGCCGCGGCGCGTACCGGGGGCCGATCCTGCTGCGCCTGTGGTCCGACGGCGTGCTGCTGGCCGAGCAGCCGTGGGACCACCCGGGCCGGATGGCCGAGATCGACTTCGCGACCCCGGTGCCGGTCGTGCCCGGCCAGGACTACGTGGTGTCGTACTACACGCCGCAGGGCGGGTACCTGGTGGCCGAGGACCACCTCACCGGGACGGTCGTGGACGCGCCGTTCACCGCGCCGCACGACGGCGTCCACGGCGCCGGCGTGTACCACTACGGCGTGGGCGGCGGCTTCCCGACGGACAGCTACCGGGACAGCCACTACTTCGTGCAACCGGAGTTCCGCGGCTGACGGGCGCGGGCGGGACCGCCCGGTCCCGCCCTCCCCCCGCTCAGCCCTTGATCACCTCGCGCAGCCGGGTGGCGAAGCCCTCCGGGTCGCCGGCGAACCCGACGTGGTCGCCCGGGAACATCGTCGGCGCCACGCCGAGCGCGGCGGCCAGGGCCCGCGACGTGCGGTCGCACAGCTGGCCCGCGGACTCCTCGCCGATGCCGACCACGATCCGGGTCGGCGCGGCGCGCAGCACCTCCAGGTCGGGCACCCACCGGGTGGTCGGGACCAGCATGGCCGAGTGCTGGTAGTCGGCGTCCGCGACGTCCTGCGCGGACCGCTCGCCGCCGACCATGTGCCGGAACACCTCCTCGGGCAGGTCGATGTCCGCGAGCGCGAGGAACTCGCGGAACGCGCCCTCGTGGTCGCCCGCGAGGTGCGTGGCCGCGATGCCCGCGGTCCGCGCCCGCAGCTCCGCGCGCTCGTCGAGCAGCTCGTTCAGCGGCGGCTCGTGGGCGATGACGGTGTCCACGAGGTCCGGGCGGGCCTGCACGAGGGCGAGCGCGCTGACCGCGCCGCCGCTGGAGCCGAGCACGACGGCCGGACCGGCGTGGACGTGCTCGACGAGCCGGGCGAGGTCGTCGGCGCGCAGCTCCGGCGTCGCGTCGCGGTCCCGGTCGTCCACCGCGCTGCGGTTGATGCCGCGCGGGTCGGTGGTGAGCACGGTGTGGTCGGCGGCCAGCAGGTCGGCCAGCGGTTCGAACGACCGGGCGTCCATCGGCGCGCCGACGAGCACGACGAGCGGCCCCGTGCCGCGCAGCTCGTAGTGCAGGGACGCGTCCGGGACGCGCAGGGTGTGGGTGGTGGTCATCCGGTTCCTCCTGGTAGCGGGGGGCGGCAAGCCCGTTCGGGGTACTGGACTCCGTCCATCGGGCAGAATCGTCGGTCGTGAGCGAAGTTTTTTCGGCACCCGCCCCGGAGGACCCCGACGTGGACCTCGCGCGGGGCGGTGACGACGCCGCGTTCACCCGCCTGGTGCGGCCGCTGCGGCGCGAGCTGCACGCGCACTGCTACCGCGTGCTCGGCTCCGCGCACGACGCCGACGACGCCCTCCAGGACGCGCTGCTGCGCGCGTGGCGCGGCTTCTCCCGGTTCGAGGGGCGGAGTTCGCTGCGCACGTGGCTCTACACCGTGGCCACCCACGCCTGCCTGGACGTGGTGGCGAGCCGGGGTCGGCGCGCGCTGCCCGTCGACCTGGGGCCGGCCGCCGAGCGCCTGGTGCTGCCCGACGAGCCGCGCACCGACGTGGCGTGGCTGGGGCCCTACCCGGACCCGGTCGGGCCGGACGGCGCGGTGACGCGCCGCGAGGCGGTGGAGCTGGCATTCGTGGCGGCGCTCCAGCACCTGCCGGGCAACCAGCGGGCGGCGCTGCTGCTGTTCGACGTCCTGGGGTTCTCGGCGGCCGAGATCGCCGAGGCCCTCGGCACGACCACGACGTCGGTGAACTCGGCGCTGGCCCGCGCCCGCCGGGTGGTGGCGGAGAAGGCGCCCTCGGTCGGCGAGCAGCGGTCGCTGCACCGCGTCGGCGACGTGCGGCTGCGGGAGGTCGTCACCGGCTTCTGCACGGCGCTGGAGCGCGGTGACGCGGACGCGATGGTCGCGCTGCTCACCGAGGACGTCACCTGGTCCATGCCGCCGCTGCCGAACTGGTACCGGGGCGTGGACGCGGTGATGGACTTCGTCGTCCGGGTCCCGATGACCGGCTGCGGGTCGTGGCGGCACCTGCCGACGAGCGCGAACGGGCAACCCGCCGTGGGGTGCTACCTGCGCAGGCCGGGGTCGTCCGGGCCGTACGAGGCGTGGACGGTGAACGTGCTGGGGCTGCGCGGCGACCGGGTCTCGGAGGTGGTGTCGTTCATCGGGCTGGAGCACTTCGCGCTGCTGGGCCTGCCCGCCTCGCTCCCCTGAGCCGGGTCGTCCGCGGCGTCGTCGTCGCAGCGCACGGGCGGGTGCTACCCGGCCGGCGGCTCCCCACCGCGACCGCGCACCAGCGGCGCGATGGCCACGCCCACGACGTTGGCGGCGACGGCGCTCGACAGGGCGATGGTCCAGCCGACCGGCCCCAGCGGCGTGCAGCCGAAGAACCGGCTCACCCCCGGCGTCTGGACCACCCCGGCCAGCACGGCGGCCGAGCCCAGGCTCGCGGCCGGCACGGCGCGGTCCGCGCCACCGGTCAGCAGGGTCTGGCCCAGCTGCGTGCCGACCAGCGCCACCAGGGCCACGGTGCTCGCCCGGCGGGCCCGGCCGGTGAACCTGGCCGCCGTCCACGCGGCGGTCGCGCCGAGCGCGGTCGTGACCGCCCGCGCGGACACGTCCCGGGTCAGCGCCGAACCCAGCGACGAGGTGGGGCCCTCCCGCAGCAGCTCCGGCACCGACTCGCCGGCCGGCCGGCTCAGCGCGATCGCCATGGCGGGCGCCAGGTCGGTCAGCAGGTTCACCAGCAGCAACTGCCGGGCGGTCAGCGGCGAGCGGCCGGTCAGCGCCGCCCCGACCACGCTGAACGCGATCTCGCCGAGGTTGCCGCCGAGCAGGATCGCCAGCGCCTCCCGCACCGAGGCCCACATCGCGCGGCCCTCGACCAGCGCGGCCACGATCGTCTCCAGCCGGTCGTCGGTGACGACCAGGTCGGCGGCGGCGCGAGCGGCCGGGGTGCCGCGACCGCCCAGGGCGATGCCCACGTCGGCCAGCCGGATCGCGGGCGCGTCGTTCGCGCCGTCGCCGGTCATCGCGACCACGCGCCCCATCCGCTGGTAGGCCTCGATGATGCGGACCTTCTGCGCGGGCGTGCAGCGGGCGACGACGTCGGCGTCGCCCAGCACGGCGTCCAGCGCCTCGTCGTCCAGGGCGTCGACCTGCGCGCCGGTGACGACGGTGACCGGGGCGTCGCCGTTGACCTCGGTCGCGATGGCCTCGCCGGTCGCCGGGTGGTCGCCGGTGATCATGACGATCCGCACGCCCGCCGCGCGCAGGGCGGCGGCGGCCGGCGGCGCGCCGTCGCGGACCGGGTCGGCGAGCGCGACGAACCCGACCAGCCGCAGTCGGCGCACGTCCTCGTCGGTCACCGAGTCGCGGGTGAACCCGGCCCGCTCGGCGACGGCGAGCACGCGGTGGCCGCGGGCGGCGAGCCGGTGCACGCGGGCGTCGAGCCGCCTGCGGGCGCGGGCGTCGAGGTCGCAGCGCGGCAGGACCACCTCGGGCGCCCCCTTGGCGCTGAGCACCCCGGACGCGCCGAGCACGGCGTGGTAGCCGCGCGACGGTTCGAACGGCAGCGCGTCGATCGGCACCCACCCCGCTCCCGGCCCGACCCGCGCCGAGCGGGCGCCCTCCAGCACGGCCCGGTCGGTCTGGTGGGCCAGGTCCGCCGGGTCGTCGGCGGGCGGCGTGGCCCGCACGGCCGCGGCCAGCACCTCGCGCGCCCCGTCGGTCAGGGCTCCGGGCGCGGCCCCGCGGCGGCCGTCGTCGACGAGGCAGACGGCGAGCCTGCCCTCGGTGAGGGTGCCGGTCTTGTCGAAGCACAGCACGTCCACGCGCCCCAGCGCCTCGATGGTGCGGGGGTTGCGGACCAGCGCACCGTGCTCGGCGAGCCTGCGCGCGGCGGCCAACTGGGCGGCGTTGACCAGGAACGGCAGGCCCTCCGGCACCGAGGCGACGGCGAGGTTCACCGCCGCGCCCATGCTCTGCCGCAGCGGCACGCCGCGCAGCAGCCCCAGGCCGGTCACCGCGACCGCCGACCCGAGCGCGACCGGCATCGTGCGGCGGGTCAGCTCGGCGAGCCGCGCCTCGACGCCCGTGGCCGGCCCGGCCCGTCGCGCGGCGGCCATGCCGCGCCCCACCTCGGTGGCGTCCCCGGTGGCGACGACCACGGCCGACGCCTGCCCGGCCGCGATCGTGGTGCCCTCGTAGAGCATCGACGTCCGGTCGGCCAGGTCGGCGGCGACCACCGGCGCGACGCCCTTGGCCGCCGGCAGGGACTCGCCGGTCACGGGCGACTCGTCGGCCTCCACGCCGTCGGCCTCCAGGAGCCGGCAGTCGGCGGGCACCACGTCGCCCGCGACCAGCCGCACCACGTCGCCCACGACGAGCCCGTCGGAGGTGATCTCCCGGTCGTGCCCGTCGCGGACCACCGTGGCCCGGACCGCCGACCGCGCCAGCAGGCCGGCCAGCGCGCGGTCCGTCACGACCTGCTGCACGCCGCCGATCAGCGCGGACACCCCCACGACGCCCGCCACGAGCGCCGCGTCGACCGGTGAGCCCACGGCCGCGGAGAGCGCCGCGCCGCCCGCCAGCACCGGCGTGAGGGGGTTGGCCAGTTCGGCGAGGAACGCGCTGCCGAGGCTCGTGCCGACCGCCTGCCGGCCGGTGGACGTGCGCAGCCTGCGCTGCGCTTCCCGCGCGGTGAGCCCGTCCGGCCCGGACCCCACCCGCTCCAGGACGGCCGCCACCGGCATCAGGTGCCACGGTCGGCCGACCGGGACGTCCCGGTCGGCGCCGCGCCCGTCCAGTCCGCGCGCCCGCCACACGCCGTCGACGAACGCCAGGGCCGACGCGCCGTCGACCGCGCGGGAGGCACGCCGGGCGGGCACTCCCCCGCGCGCGCCCAACGCCCCGACCGCGCCGATGCCGGTGGCCGCCTTGGCCAGCAGGAGCGCGTCGCGGTCCACCCGCCGCGCGGTGGGCACCGCCTCGACCAGCAGCACCGCGGTGTCGGGGTCGCGGACCACGACGTGCGCGCCCCACGGCGGCGGCGTGCCGTTGCGGTGGACGCCGACGCCGCAGTCCGCCGAGCCGAGCGCCTGGCGGTTGTCGGACACCGCGAGGACGACGTGCCCGTCCGCCTGGAGCGCCCGCACCGCCCCCACCAGGCCGCGTCCGGACGGCACCACGTCGTCGGCGTGCCGGACCGGGCAGCGGTCGCGGTCGGTGGCCACCACGACCCGCAGGCCGGCGTCCCGCGCGGCGGCGGCGAGCGCGTCGACGGCGGGGGTGCTCTCCACGTCCACCGAGAGCACCGCCCGCAGTCGCGGGCCCTCGGCCAGCCCGAGCACCGCGGCGCGCGCGGCGAGCGCCGCGCGTTCGGCCGTGCCCCGGGGGCCGGTGACGTCGAGCCGGTCGACGGGCCCCAGCGCCCACTCGCCGGCGCGCCGGACCGCGGCCGGGTCGGCGGGGTCGAACAGGGCGAACGCCCGTTCGGCGAGCACGCCGGTGTCGGGACCGCCGGAGCGGTTTCCGGTGGTGCCCCCGGTCGGCAGGGGCACCAGGTCGGTCAGCGCCGACCGGCCCGACCCGAGTGCGGCCTCGTCCAGCACCAGGACGTCGACCCCGGCCAGCCTGCGCAGCACGGCGCGGTCCATCACGAGCGCGCCCCGCCCCGCGAGCACCCGCCCGAGTCGGGCCGCGAACGCGGCGCGCCCCACCGAGGGCGCCTTGGGCAGGCTCGCCATCCCCAGTGCCGCCGCGCGCCGCGGGCCGGTGAACGGCGCCGCCGCCACCGCCGCCACCGCACCCGCCGCGATGGCCCGGCGCGCGTACCGCTCGACCGGCCCCTCCGGGAACGGCGCCGGGCGTTCCACGGTGACCGGCTCGGCCCCGGCGTCCTCGGGACCCCGGATCAGGTCCGCCTCGGCCGCGCACCACGCCCTCTCGTGCGCCCGCACCTCGCGCCACTGCTGCACGCGCTGCGCCACGTCGAGGAGGGTGCCCTCGCCGCGCGACGCCAGCCCGTGCACGAGCGCGGCGACCACCGACCTGGCCGTGTCCGCGCGCTCGCGCCCCTGGAAGCGGTTCGCGACCACCTCGCGCAGCGCCGGGTGCAGCTCGATCGCCGACGTCAGCGCGGTCAGCTCGGCGGGCAGCGGCGCCCACGGGGCCACCCTGGTGACCGCGGCCAGCGCCAGGCCGGCGGCGTCGGCGGCCAGCGCGGACAGCAGCCTGGTGCCCTTCAGCCCGTCGGCCGGGTGGTGCAGCTCGTCCTCGACCAGCCGCTCCTCCCCGGTCGCCGGTCCGGCCTCGGCGCGCCGGACCAGCGCGACCAGCTCGGCGGTGGCGGGAGGCGGGTCGTCCACCGCGACGACCACCCGCGCGGAGGGCGCGTTGACGCGCGCCCAGCGGACGCCGGGGTGCGCTTCGAGCACGCGTTCCACGCGCCGCGCCACCCGCTGCCCGCGCGGGCCGTGCACGCCGTGCGCCTCGATGTGCAGCCGCCCCGGGCAGGACCACACGTGCCGCCGGTCCCGCCGCGTCACCTGCTCCACGGGGGCGAGCGCCCACCCGAGCAGGCCCTTGGTCACGCGTGCGGGGTCGATGCCCAGGAGTTCCACCGTGCCTGTTTTCCCGCCGTGACCAGCCACTACGCACCACGACCAGGTGAGCCCGTGATCGCCCGATTGGGCTCTTCGAGTGAATCTTGTGTACGACGCGTCGCAATGGGAACCCGGCCGGGTGGTTGTGCACCCTGGGGAGGCGGTTGTGCGCGGAGAGTTGGTTGCCTTAGCCGCGGTCCTGGGTCTGGTCGCCGCCGGGTGCGGCGGTGTGGGCGCCTCACCGGGCGACGCGCCCAACGCCCTGGTCACCATGGGGTTCGGCCTGCCCGACGAGCACGCGACGGCGCGCGTGGCGCTGTTCCGCGAGGCCAACCCCGAGGTGGACCTGAGGATCGTCGAGGGCGCGTTCGACGAGCAGCAGTTCCTCTCCGCGGTGGCGGCGGGCGAACCGCCCGATCTCGTCTACGCCGAACGCCGCAAGCTCGGCGGCTACGCCGCGCGCGGCGCGGTGGAGAGCCTGGAGGACTGCGTCCGGGAGCAGGGCGTGGACGTCGGGCAGTTCCGCGAGGCCGCCGTCCGGCAGGTCACCTACCAGGGGCGGGTGTACGGGCTGCCCGACTTCGCCGGCGTCCGCCTGCTCCTGCTCAACAACCCCGTGCTGCGCGAGGCGGGCGTGGACCCGGCGTCCGTGTCCACGGCGGACTGGGACGCGCTGACCGCGCTCACCGACCGGCTCGCGCGCCGGGACGGCTCGAAGCTCCAGCGCATCGGGTTCGACCCGAGGATGCCCGAGTTCCTGCCGATGTGGGCCGCCGCCAACGGCGTGCACCTGGTCGGTGACGACGGCCTGGACGTGCGACTGGACGACCCGCGCGTGGTGGAGGCGGTCCGGTTCACCGCGGACCTGGTCGAGCGGCAGGGCGGCTGGGCGTCGTTCAAGGCGTTCCGCGACACGTTCGACCAGTTCGGCGCGGCCAACCAGTACGCGACCGGTCAGCTCGCCGCGATGCCGATGGACTCCTGGTACCTCAGCACGCTGGCCGCGAACTCGCCGGAGGCGGACATCGGCGTCGCGCCGTTCACCGACCGGGAGGGCCGGCCGGTGACCGAGCTGGGCGGGCAGGCGTGGGCGATCCCCAAGGGGTCGCGGCACCCCGACGCGGCGTGCCGCTTCATCGCCACGATGACCGCGACGGAGACGTGGGTGACCGCGGCGACGGCCCGCCGCGACGCCCTGGCCGCGGCCGGCAAGCCCTACGGCGGCACGTTCACCGCGAACCGGGCCGCCGACGAGCGGATCTTCCGCGAGGTGTTCGACCCGAAGGGGAACCGCATCCTCGAACGCGGGGTGCCCGCCGTGCTGGCGTTGCAGGACGTGGCGTTCGCGGTGCCGCCGAGCCCGGCGGCGAGCGACCTCGTGCGCGCCTGGGAGGGCGCGGTGAACCGGGTGCTCACCGGGGGGCAGGACCCGGACGAGGCGATGGCCCAGGCCCAGCGGGAAGCCGAACGCGCGCTCAAGCGCGCGGGCGGGCGGTGACGCGGTGGCCGCGCGATCGGTGACCTCGCGCGAGGCGCGGGCCGGGTGGTTGTTCCTGCTGCCCTGGATCGTCGGTTTCCTGGCGTTCACCGCAGGGCCGATGCTCTACAGCCTGTGGCTGTCGCTCACCCACTACGACATGCTCAAGCCGCCCACCTACGTCGGGCTGGAGAACTACCGCGAGGCGGTCGCCGACGAGCGGGTCGGCACGGCGATGTGGAACACGGTGTTCTTCACCGTCCTGCACGTGCCCGCGCAGATCGCGCTCGCCCTGGGCCTGGCCTCCCTGCTGCGCCGCGCGGGCCGGACGGCCGGGTTCTTCCGCACGATCGTGTACCTGCCGGTGATGACGCCGCCGGTGGCGCTGGCCGCGCTGTTCCTGCTGCTGCTCAACGGGCAGAACGGCGCGGTCAACGAGTTCCTGTCCTGGTTCGGGTTCACCGGGCCGAACTGGACGACCGACCCGGCGTGGATCAAGCCCGGCCTGGTGGTGATGGGCCTGTGGACGGTCGGCAGCACGGCGGTGCTCTACCTGGCCGCGCTCACCCGCGTGCCGCTGGAGCGCTACGAAGCGGCCCGCCTGGACGGCGCGTCCCCGTGGCGGCAGTTCTGGCACGTGACGCTGCCGGGCATCAGCGGCACGGTCTACTTCACGGTGGTGGTGAACACGATCGCCTCGCTCCAGGTGTTCACCGAGGCGTACGCGATGTACTTCGGGGCGCGGGCCAAGCAGTCCGCCGAGGGCGACGCGGCGCTGTTCTACGTCATCCACCTGTTCCAGGAGGCGTTCGGGTCGCTGCGGATGGGCTACGCCTCCGCGCTGGCGTGGTTCCTGTTCGCCGTCATCGCGGTGGTGACGTTCGTGCAGGTGCGGATGTCGCGTCGGTACGTCCACAACGAAGGTGAGCGGCCGTGAGGCGCGTCGGGGTTCTCGCGGGGCTGCTGGTCGTCACGCTGGCGTTCGGCTACCCGTTCTGGTGGTTGGTGAGCGCGTCGCTCAAGGACCGGGCGCACGTCTTCGACAACGCGCTGCTCCCCCGGCCCTTCTCGCCGCAGAACTACGTCGAGGTGTGGCAGGCGGTGCCGCTGACGACGTGGATCGGCAACAGCGTCGCGATCGGGCTGGCCGCCGCCGCGTCGGCCACGGCGGCGAGCGCGCTGGTGGCGTTCGGCTTCGCGATGTTCCGCTTCCCCGGCCGCGACGCGCTGTTCGGCGTCGTGCTGGCGACCATGATGCTGCCCGCCGCGGTCACCATGGTGCCGGTGTACCTGGAGTGGCACGCGCTCGGCCTGGCGACCACGCAGGTGCCGCTGTGGGCGCAGAACCTGTTCGGCTCGGCGTTCTACATCTTCCTGCTGCGCCAGTTCTTCCTCGGTCTGCCGCGCGAGGTGTTCGACGCGGCCAAGGTGGACGGCGCGGGCGCGTGGCGGCTGTTCACCGGCATGGCCCTGCCGCTGGCCCGGCCGGGGCTGATCGTGGTCTTCGTGTTCGAGCTGAAGGCGGCGTGGACCGACCTGGTCAAGCCGCTCATCTACCTGCGCGAGACCGAGCTGTACACGGTGCCGCGCGGGTTGAAGGCCGTGCTGGACCGCTTCGGGGAGGGTGGCGAGGAGCAGTGGGAGCTGGTGCTGGCGGCGAGCACGATCGCGACCGTGCCGATGATCCTGCTGTTCCTGGTGGCGCAGCGGTACTTCGTGCGGGGCACCGTGACGCAGCACGTGGAGCAGTGAGGCGGCCGTCCACCTGGGACACGACGGTCACGACGCGTGGCCCGATGAGCCGGTTGCCTGAGCACTCACCCGATAAAACGAGATGTTGATTACACCGCGTCAATGCATTGTCCGGACCTCTCGGTCAGCGAGGATGGCAGGGTGACCAAGGCACAGAAGATCGCGGCGGCGTGGTCGGGCCTGCCCGCCGCCGATTTGAGCGACGAGGTGAAGCACCTCGTGCAGACGCGCGACGCCGGCGCCCGGGCCATCTGGGCCGCGGTGCGCGAGGACGCCGTGCTCGCCGCCCGCGTGCGCGGGTCGTTGGCGGGCCTCAAGGCCGAGTACCGCGGTCACCGGGACGAATCCATGTGGTTGCTGTGGGTGAACCAGGTGCAGCAGCAGCTGGCCGTCCCGGCCACCGCGCCCGCGGCCGTGCCCGCGCGGGACGAGGCGCGGGACGACGACGAGCCGACCGCGGAGATCTCGCTGCCGGCCCCCGCCGCGCCGCGCCAGGCGGTGGCCGCGCCCGCCCTGCTGTTCCAGGAGCCGCTGTCCTCCTGACGCGTGACGCCCGACCCCCCATCGGCGCCTGTGCGGCGCCGTCGTGCGCCCTAGGCTCGGCGGTGTTCCCGCGTGGAGGGAGGGCCCGTGGCCGAGGACGTGGCGCGCAAGGTCGACCGCGGCCCCACCGCGGTCGGCTGCCCGGTCCGGCACGACCCGGACGGCGTCTGGCGGATCACCGGTTACGCGGCGGGCCGCGCGTTCCTGCGCGCGGGCGACACCGTGCAGGCCGGGCTGGGCGTGCAGACCGTCGCGAGGATGCCGCCCCGCATCCGCCGCCCCGTGCTGTACCGCGACGGCCCCGAGCACCGCGAGGACCGCAGGCAGACCGCCCGGTTCTTCACGCCCCGCCGCGTCGACGAGACCTACCGGCCGATCATGGAGCGGGTCGCCGACGAACAGGTCGCGCGGCTGCGCGCGGCGGGCGAGCTGGACCTGTCCGACCTGGCGTTCCGGGTGGCGATCGACGTCACCTCGGCCGTTCTCGGGCTCACCGGCGGCAAGCCCGGCATCCAGGCCCGGCTGGAGCGGTTCTTCCCCGAGAAGTTCGACACGCCGGGCTTCACCAGCCTGACCGGCGTCCGCACGTTCGTCCGGCACCTCACGAGCATGCTGGCGGTGTACCGGGCCGACGTGCGCCCGGCTGTGCGCGACCGCCGCGCCCGGCGGCGCGACGACCTGGTGTCCCACCTGCTCGACGAGGGCTGCACGGCCGGTGACGTGCTCGGCGAGTGCGTGACGTTCGCCGCCGCCGGCATGGTCACCACGCGCGAGTTCATCGTCGTGGCCGCCTGGCACCTGTTCACCGACGACGCCCTGCGCGCGACCTACCTGACCGCCGGCGAACCCGGTCGGCTGGCCGTGCTGCACGAGGTGCTGCGGCTGGAACCCGTGATCGGCCAGGTGCGCCGCCGCACGACCGCGCCGGTCACCGTCGCCGGCGTCACCGTGCCGCCGGGCGCGGAGGTGCACGTCCACGTGGACGTCGCCAACCTCGACCCGGCCGTGGTCGGCGACGACCCGCTGTCGCTCCGCCCGGCCCGCCCTCTGGCCGACGGCGGCGCGGCGACCGGCCTGTCGTTCGGCGACGGCGCGCACCGGTGCCCGGGGTCGCACATCGCCGTGCTGGAGACGGACGTCTTCCTGCGCCGCCTGTTCGCGGTCGACGGCCTCCGCATGGTCGGCCGACCGGCCGTGTCGTTCAAGGAGGACATCGCGGGCTACGAGCTGCGCGGCCTGCGGGTCGCGGTGGACCGCTGATGCCGGGGAGCCACTGACGCCGGGGAGCCACTGACGCCGACAAGCCGCCGACGCCGGCCGGGCCGGTCAGCGCTGCACGACGGTGGTCAGCTCGGTCAGCCCGCAGATGCGCAGCACCGGCAGCAGCAGGCGGCCGGCCACGATGCGGATCTGCCCGGCGTGCGTGAACAGGGCGTTGAGGGCCGCGCTGTCGAGGTAGGCGACCCCGGTCAGGTCGACGGTGAGCGGGGTGCCCGCGCCGACGCCCTCGGCCAGCGCCCCGGCGAACTCGGCCACGTTGGACAGGTCGATCTCGCCGGTCGCGGTGAGCGTCGGCGTTCCGTCGGCGGCCCGGGAGTTGGTCACGGTCAGATCGGTCATGAGATCCTCGTGTGCATCTCGACGGTGGTGCCGTCGGCACCGTGGTGGATGGCGACGTCCTGCATCAGCGCCCGGATGAGCGGGATGCCCCGCCCCCGGTAGGTGTTCTCGCGGGGCGCCCGCCACCGGCCGCCGTCCGTCACGGTGAGGCGCAGCCCGTCACCGGTGAGGGCCACCCGCAGCCGGACCACGCCGCCGCCGGGCCCCGGGTAGGCGTGCTCCACGGCGTTCGCGCACGCCTCGCCGGCCGCGATGAGCACGTTCTGCACCTCGTCCTCGGTCAGCTCGCAGCCGCGCAGCCAGGCGCGCAGGGCGTGGCGGACGGGGGCGAGCCGCGCGGTGTCCGCGGGGAAGTCCACGGCCAGCGGCGCGGGGTGGCGGTAGACGAGCAGGGCCACGTCGTCCTCGAACCCGCCGGGCGGGGCCAGGTCGGTCATCAGGCGGGTGGCCAGGTCGTCCACCGGCGCGGTCCGGGCGGCCCGCACGGCGGAGCACACGTCGTCGATGCCGTCGTCCAGACCGCGGCGGCGGCGCTCGACCAGGCCGTCGGTGTAGAGCACGAGGGTCGACCGTCCCCGCACGACGGTCCGCGCCTCGGTGCGCGGCCGGTCGGGGCGCACGGCCAGCGGGATGGACCGGCCGCCCTCCAGCAGGTCGGTGCCGCCGTCGCGGTGCACGAGCACGCCCGGCGGGTGACCGGCCGCCGAGTACACCAGTTCACCCGTGGCCGGGTCGAGGACCGCGCAGAACACGGTCGTGGACAGCGCGCCGGGCAGCGTCGCGGCGAACACGTCCAGGGCGCTGAGCGCCTGCGCCGGCGCCGGGTCGCGCAGCAGCAGCGCCCGGCACGCGCTGCGCAGCTGACCCATCACGGTGGCCGCCTCCAGGCCGTGGCCGACGCAGTCGCCGACGACGATGCCGATCCGCCCGTCGGGCAGCCCGATCGTGTCGTACCAGTCGCCGCCGACCTTCAGCGGGCGCGTCGCGGGCTCGTAGCGCACCGCGAAGCCCTCGGGCAGGTGCGACGGGCCGAGGATCGCCCGCTGGAGGGCCAGCGCCGTCTCGCGCTGCTGGTCGATCCGGTGCACCCGGCGCAGGCCCTGTGCGAGGTGGCCGGCCAGCAGCGCCAGCAGCGTCCGGTCCTCGGCGGAGCACGGCCGGTTCCCGCCCAGGTCCACCCACAGCACCAGCGCGCCGCCCGGGTGGTCCAGCGCGATGCCGGCCGCCCTGGCGCCGCCGACGGTCAGCGCGGGTCCCGCGCCCAGGTCGAGGATCGCCCGGCGCAGCTCCGGCGGCAGGTCGTCCCAGTCGGCGGGGCCGTCGGAGGCCACCACCTCGGGCGGGTCGGCGGCCACCGCGACCGCCAGGACGCGCCGGGCGCCCCACAGCGACGCCAGCTCCTCCACCGCACCGCGCACCGCCTCGCCCACGCTGTCCGCCCCGGCCAGGCGCATGCTGAGCGCCGCCAGCGCCAGGTCGCGCTGCACGGCGTAGTGCTGGGCGGTGACGTCGCGGAACGTGCCGACGATCATCTGCCGGCCCGTGTCCGGGTCCTTGACCCGGCTGAACGCGGCGGCCACCCACAGCCGGTGGCCGTCGCGGTGGGTCACCGGGATGGTCGCGATGCCCCGCCCGCCCTCCATCATCCGGTCGACGGCGGCGTCGGCGCGGGCCAGCGCCTCGGTCTCCGCGCCCTCCTCCAGCCACCACGGGTGGGGCGGCGGGTACGGCAGCCCGTCGGGCCCGTAGCCGAGGATGTCGGTGAACGCGGCGTTGATCTCGACGACCGCGCCCCGCTCGTCGCAGACGAAGAAGCCCTCCTGCAACGAGTCGATCAACGCCGCGCGCCACGCCGCGTGGTGGTTGCGCAGCCGCGCCAGCTGCACGGTCGCCCGCACGCGGGCCAGCAGCCCGGCCGCCGAGAACGGCTTGACCAGGTAGTCGTCCGCGCCCGCGTCCAGACCCTCGATGGACGCCTCCTGCCCGGCGCGGGCGGACAGCAGCAGCACCGGCACACCGGCCGTGCGGGGGTCGGCGCGCAGCGCGGCGACCAGCCCGAGCCCGTCCAGGCGGGGCATCATGACGTCGCTGACCACGAGGTCGGGCGGGGCCGCGCGCACCGCGTCCAAGGCCTCCTCGCCGTCCGCGGCGGTGGTGACGCGGTAGCCGGGCGCGAGGAGCCTGCGCAGGTAGTCGCGCATGTCGGCGTTGTCGTCGACGACCAGGACGTGGGCGGGCGCCTCGTCGCCGCCGGCCGGGGTGTGGTGCAGCACCGCGCCGTCCACCTCGGCCGTCGCGCCCCCCGTGTCGTCGGCGGGCAGCCAGCGCATGGCCTCCTGCACGAACGGCTCGGCCGTGGCGGAGACGACGGCGGGGCCGGCCCGGTGCGCCAGGTCGTCGGCGGGCAGGTGCTCCTGGCCGAGCGGCAGCCGCACGGTGAACGTCGTGCCCTCGCCCTCGGCGCCGGTCGCGCCGATGGTGCCGCCGTGCAGGCCGACCAGCTCGCGGACCAGGGCCAGGCCGATGCCGCTGCCCTCGTAGGAGCGGGCGCGGGCGTTGCCGATGCGGTGGAAGCGCTCGAACAGCCGCGGCATCTCCGCCTCGGGGATGCCCACGCCCGTGTCGGCGACGGTCAGCACGGCGTGGTCGCCGTCCTGGCGCAGCGCGACGCGCACCGAGCCCTCGAAGGTGAACTTGAGGGCGTTGCTGAGCAGGTTCAGCACCACCTTCTCCCACAGCTCCCGGTCGACGTGCACCGGGCCGTCCAGCGGGGCGCAGTCCACCTCGAACCGCAGGCCGGCGCGTTCCACGGCGGACCGGAAGACGCTGGCCAGCTCGGTGGTGAAGGCGGCCAGGTCGACCGGCTCGTACCGGGCCCTCATCCGGCCGGCCTCGATGCGGGAGAAGTCGAGCAGGGTGTTGACGAGCTTGCCCAGGCGCAGGCCGTTGCGGTGCACGGCGTCCAGTTCCGCGCGGGCCGGGTCGTCGGCGGGCAGCCGCTCGCGCATGTCCTGCACCGGACCCATGATCAGGGTGAGCGGGGTGCGGAACTCGTGGCTGATGTTGGAGAAGAACGCGGTCTTGGCCCGGTCCAGCTCGGCCAGCTCCTCGGCCCGCCGCTGCTGCGCCTCGTAGGCGAGCGCCCCGTTGACCAGGGACGCGGTCTGCCGCGCCACGAGCTGGAGGAACGACTCGTACGGCTCGTCCAGCGCTCGCGCGGCACCCGCCGCCAGCACGATCGCGCCGACCGGCCCACCCCCCGCGTCGCCCGGCAGCGGCAGCACGACGGCCTCGGTCGGCGGGCTGCGCCAGTCACCGCTCGGCAGGTCGCCCGGCAGGTCGCGCAGCACGACCGACCTGCCGGTGGCCAGCACCTCCCGGATCGGCCACGGCTGGTCGACGTGCACGCCGGCGGGGCTCGTCGCCACCTGCTCCGGCTCGCCGTCCCGGACGAGGTGCAGCGCGGCGAACGGCACGTCCCGGCCCGACCTGCCCAGCACCCGCGCCACCATGCCGCACGCCTCGACGGCGCTGCGCGCCTTGCCCGCCAGCGCGCCCAGGTCCTGGAGCACGGCGAGCCGCCGTTCGCCGACGACCCGCTCGGTGGTCTCGCTGACGGCGGTGAACACGCCGCGCACCACGCCGTCGTCGTCGTGCAGGGGGCTGTAGGAGTACGTCCAGTAGGTCTCCTCCCAGTAGCCGTGGCGCGCCATCGACAGCGGGAGGTCCTCCGACCAGGTCGCCTCACCGGAGTCCATCACGGACCGCAGCATCGGGCCGATGGTGTGCCAGATCTCCGGCCACACCTGCTCGCCCGGCTTGCCCAGGGCGGGGTGCTTGTCCCCGAGCATCGGGCGGTAGGCGTCGTTGTGGAGGAACAGCAGTTCCTCGCCCCACCAGACGATCATCGGGAACCGCGAGGTGAGGCAGATCCGCACGGCGGTGCGCAGGGCGGCGGGCCACGTGCCGGGGTCCGCGCCGTCCGGCCAGCGGTGCGCGCGCATCCGCGCCGCCATCTCGCTGCCGCCCGGGAACAGCAGTTCGGCGTCGTGTGGCTCTCTGTCCGGCACCTCAGCATCTTCCCCGTTCCCGGGGAGATCCACACGGCGAACCGCCGCAGTCGCCACGACGGTGGGCATCGTGGAGGACCACCGCCCGCACGTCCTCCTGCGACGAACCCCGGTGGTCCCGCGACGACCGCAGTCGTGCCCACCGGGTGGCCCGCCGACGCCGAGCCGCACACGCCGCTGCCGAGGCCGGCACCGGTGCGCGCGGCGCACGTCCGGCGACGGTCGCCGACCGGCGAGTTCCGCGACGGCGAGGGCGAACATCTCCGGCGGTGCGATCCCGTCGGTCGACCGCGCGCACCCGCACGTCCCGCCGACAACCGGGAATCCATTTAATAATCCGCAGAACTCGATATAACGTTCGATTAATCATTGCGTTAGCGTGAATTCATGCTGTTCACCTCCCTGGGGTTACCGGCGTGTTCTCCGCATTCCCGCTTTCCGCCGCTTCTGGCTCGGCACGGCGGCGTCCCGGTGCGGTGGCGCGTTCACCGCCGTCGCCCTGTCGTGGCTGGTGCTCGACCTGGCCGGGCCCGCCGGCCTCGGTCTCCTGCTGCTGTCGTCCGGCCTTCCGCTGCTGGTGACCGGCCCGGTCGCGG